>JAIUOH010000037.1 GCA_020161315.1 Actinomycetota bacterium
ATCAAGGGTCAAGTGGCGGTAGTGTGCAGGCAAGGAAGCGCAACCCTCCGGGTCAAGGTGTGAACAACCACAACCTACGAGGTGTTGCGCTTCCGTTTAGAATCCGGGCCGATTGAGGTGGGATTGCTGTGGGCAACAGTGTCCCTCGGCCGCACCCACTCGACCGTTCAATGTGCTGGAAGGGGTGAATCAAATTCGCCAAACGGGAGAAGCGTCTCACTTCTACCTGGATCGAATGGCATCAGGCTCGCTTGCGTAGCTCCGAAAGGTAGCGCACGCTCACAATGTCGAACACAATGCGGATTGGACCGAACTTTTCCAAAAAAGGAAGCCGTCTGCACGTGAGCCACAATGCGTGGAGAATTAGGGCAGCGGCGGCTGCGGGAGAGGTTCGACTGTCAATCGATCGACCAAACGTTGTCAACCGCCAAATCAGCTAGAACCTCTGCCCTTGAAGTGATATCGCTTGCAAGAACTTCGTGCTTCGCGCTGTCACCGATCCACTTTGAAAGTTCAGAGTCTATCCAAGGGACGAAAGATCTCAACCCTGGGCGCTTCGCAGCGAGGTCGCCGTCGCGCAATTCACCGTTCGCTTCGCTCGTCAAAAGTGCCAGGTTTCCAATCGAGTATTCTGGACTTTCAATCTCGCGAGAGGACTTACTCTGAGGTCTAATGTGCTCGATGGTCCAAGCGGTCAGATCCTGCCCTAATGTCATCGAATTGTGATGTTGCGCGAAGCGCAGAAGTACATACGCGACAAATTGCTTTCGCGAACGGCGCTTCTGTGCGTTGGTCAGCCGCGCCTTGGGCGCATAGAACAGCTGTGCGAACGCTTTCTTAGTTGCCGTGGGGCTTGGAAGGCTCCCCTTGAGTCGCAGTCGGAAAGCATCTACGGTCGCCTGCACGGCTGCCCTTGAGGCCGCCGCCTCAAGTTCGACTGCAAATCTGTTGTATCGACCGCGGGTACCCCCGGTGGAACCACTGTTTGTGAGGGCAGTGAACTGAAAGTGGAAGTTCTCAATAGCGCGACAGGCAGCGATTAGGTCCTTCTTGCGCATCAAGGCCGTCTTTTCAAATTTTCGGACGACCGCAAGTAATGCGGAGTTCGCGACTGAGACGTTGAACAACGCAAGGGCCCGAATTGTTTCTGCAACTTCGGGAACCGCGAGAGCGCTCTTTGACCCCAAGAGCGACTTGTCAATTACCAGGCCAACATCATCAAGGAACTGATACGCAATCGAATCGAACTCAAGTTCCTCAAGATACCTCAGGTGAGCTTCCGTCGACCCGGTTACAAGCTCAAGAATCTTCTTGTACAACTCTGCTTCGGTAGTCGCAGGACGACGTGAGTTCCATGACTGCCAAATAAACTGATCGACACTGGTCATTGACCCGGCCTCAGTCTGAACGCGATCAACCAATCGTTCCCAGCGTTCGGAAATGGTCTCTCTGTCTTCCACTTCCGTTGCACCACCTCGTACGAGTAAGTTTTTCACGAGGTCGGCGAGCCGGAGATCTGCACCTCGCGTATTGAGGGTCTCAAAAACAAGAAAGCCATCTTCTTCGGAGGTCAGTTCGACTTGAATGAGGCGCGCTTTAAGGACGTTATTGCGAAGTGATTTGAGTGTCTCAACAGTCTCGGACAAAGATTTGCCTTCGACCACTTTCTGGATCATTGCTTCGAAGTACTCGCGAGCGACGCCGATCTGACGAGCGCTCCCGTTCCACTTTCTGCCTGACGGGATCGCATGCGGGTTTTGCACAACCTCCTTAAAATTTGGTTCATTCCGATCGATAACGGGATATTTCTTACCATCGTCGTCTTCAGCCACGAGGTACCGTTGTGTGTTGTTCACCTGTGTCTTGGCTTGCGATCTAAGTTCGTCCAGATCAGCACCTCCGCCGCTCTCACTCGCGAGCAGAAAGGCATCTCTGATGACCGACAGAATGATTGCACTAGTCGTCAGGCGTTGTTGGCCGTCGATAATCGAGTATGAGTTATTAAACAGTTCTCGGGATTCACTCTCCCAGGTGACTGTCGAACCGAAAAAGAAATCACCCTGGGCCAAAACCACGTCACTCCAGTAGTCATCCAACTCGTCAATATCCCAGCTATAAGGTCGTTGGAAGTTGGGAACCACATAAAGACACGAGCGGAAGCAATCCTGGATTGTACGCGTCGTTGACTTGATTGGGATGAGATCCGAGGTCACTGAGGACACACTGTGCTCCTTTTCAAGGGAATCTTTCGATCATGTTTCTTGACTGCTCTTAGAGAGCGAACGGCTGAGGACTTTCTCCGGCGACCAAGCTCGTTGCATGAATGAGCGAACGCCATCTCGGAGTTCCTTCGTATGGGCAATCAACTCAGTAGTATTCCCGCACATAGCGCAGCGCCTTCTCGAACACGTCGTTGTCGCGGATCTTGAATTGCACATAGAGCGTCTGTCTTAGTGCCTTGCGCACTTCTTGGTCGCCCGCAATCGTGGACTGCCAACCGTCGAACCGCACTGCACGCACTACCTCGTCGATGCGATCGACAACGTTGGAGACGATGATCGGCGTCTCATCCCCCTTGAGCGCTTCGAACAGCTCGGTGAGCGCAGCTTTGCCCTGCTCTTCGCGAGGAATCTCCTGCTCAGCCTTTTCCGCAGCAACAGTGTCCCTCGCGAGCTCGAGCAGCTCACGCAGAAACTCGAGGCTGGACTGCTGAATATCCGCGTACTTCTCCCGCAATGTGTTCAGACGCTGTCCGAGCTCAATGAACACCGGGTTGCCCAAGTGCCGGGCGATACGTGCGGTGATCTGTTTCTCGATCTGCTCCGTCGACACGTCGGTGCGACGCCCAGTCATGAGGTCTTCGATAGTTTGGGCGTCGAGCACGATCGTCTCTTCGCCCTGCGGGATCTCGACGTGGATGTTCTCGTTGATCAGCTCGATCGTCTTCGCACCGAGCGCGTGCCACACGAGGCGGCCGGTGATGTCGGCGGGCCGCACCGACTCGTACACTTCGGTGAGCCAGCGGTAGTCGTCGCGATAGGCCCGAAGCATCGGGTCTGGGCTGAGCGCCTCCCACAGCTGCGACACCACGCTGTACGCGAGGCCGAACGCGTCTTTGGTGGCGTCGTCGGCGATTGCCGCCTGCGCTTGAATCAACCCCTCATATCCACCGACCGAGCGATCGACGCCAGGGAAGAAGGCGAGCGCCGTTGCCATCGCCGGCGCCAGCTCTGCCTTCAGCTCTTCAATGTTTGTGATCACCTGCTGCACGGCGGCTTCGTCGAACGCGAGCGACTTGGCGACGTCGTCGAAGATACCGAGGTAGTCAACGATCAGCCCGTGCGTCTTGCGCGGCGGGTACACACGGTTTGTGCGGGTAATCGCCTGCAGCAGCGTGTGCTCTTTCAGCGGCTTATCGAGGTACTGCGTCTGCAGGATCGGGGCATCGAACCCGGTGAGCAGCTTCGCCGTCACGATGATGATCTTCAACGGGTCGGCAGGGTCGTTGAACCTGGCGAGCACCTGTTCGAGCTCGTCAGCGCCCGGCGTCCATTCCGCCCAGCTGGAAGTATCGGTGCGCGACTTCGACATCACAATCGTGGATGCCTCGGGCGGCAGCATCGTGTCGAGCGCTTCCTTGTACGCAACACAGGATGCCTTGTCGTAAGCGACCAACTGCGCTTTGAACCCTTCGGGCTCCACCTTCGTGGTGAAGTGCTCGACGACATCGGCGGCGATCTGGCGGATGCGCTCCGGTGCCTTGATGAGCACCTCGATGGACGCCGCCTTCTTCGATAGCGTGGTCTTCTCGCCCTCGCTCAGGCCCCGCTCGGCGGCGAGCTCTTCGAACGCGGTGTCGATCTTCTCCTGATCGAGGTGGATCGCGCTCAATCTTGGCTCGAAATGCAAAGGCAAGGTCGCCCCATCACGGATGGAGTCCTGGAACGAGTACCGCGACAGGTATCCGCCCTCGTCTTCGGGTGACCCGAACCACATGAAGGTGTTGCGGTCACGCTTGTTGATCGGGGTGCCAGTCAGTCCGAACAGGAACGCGTTCGGCAGCGCCTCACGCATCCGCTGCCCGTAGTCGCCCTCTTGCGAGCGGTGTGCCTCGTCGACCATGGCGATGATGTTCTGCCGGTCGTTGAGTACCCCGGATGCCTCACCGAACTTGTGAATCGTCGTGATGATGATCCGCCGCGCCCCCTGACTCAGCATCGTTTGCAGCTCGAGGCGGGAGCTTGCGGAAACGAGCCCAGGAACATCGGTTGCGTTGAAGGTCCCGGTGATCTGAGTGTCGAGGTCAATCCGGTCGACCACGATGAGGATCGTCGGGTTCGTCAACTCTGCCATCGCACGCAGCTTCAGCGCGGTGAACACCATTAGCAACGACTTGCCCGACCCCTGGAAATGCCAGATGAGGCCCTGCTTGATGCGCCCGTGCAGCACGCGCTCAACGATCAGGTTCGTCGCCTGGAACTGTTGGAACCGGGCGATGATCTTGATCTTGCGGTGCTTCGCATCGGTCGCGTACACGGTGAAGAACCGGAGGAAGTCGAGGATGGATGCCGGCTTCAGCACGCCGTTCACGGCGTCCTTGACGACCTCGAGCCCGACCTTCGTCGGGGCGTCGGGATCAGTCTCTTCCTCACGCCACGGCCCCCACTTCTCGACGGGCATCCCGACCGTGCCATATCGGAAGTCTTTGCCCTCGGTAGCGAACGAAAACACGTTCGGCACGAAGAACTGCGGCACGCTGGCTTCGTAGTCGTCGTGGATCTGCGCCGCACCGTCAATCCACGAGGACGCCGCCCGGATCGGCGTCTTCGCCTCACCGACCACCAGCGGGAACCCGTTGCACCACAGCACGAGATCGAACCGCTTGCCCAACCGACCAATCTGGAACGATACCTCAGTGGAGACGACCCACTGATTCGATGAATCGTCTTCGGGGTGGTCGAAGTCGATCAGCCGCACCGTGGTGTGTTCGCCGTTCGGGCCGAACGGCATCGACTTCGCACCCGTCAGCCACGCCATGAACTCCTCGTTCGCGACCACTGGGTGCGGGCTGTTGCGTGCCGAGATCAGAATCGCCCGCAACGTGTAGATGACCTCGTCGGCCTTCGCCGGTTCTGCCGCGATCTCGGGGTTCAGCCGGACCAGAGCATCTTTGACCAGACCCTCCAACAGCACCTCATCCGGACGGCGAGGAAGCTCGGTGCCCGGGATGAACTGCACGTCAGCGGATGCCACCAGATCGCGTACGAAGTCACGCACCGTGTTTGCCTCATTGAACTGCGCCATCAGTTACCTCCGAAGATCTCGGTCAGCACAGACTTCCGCACGACCGAAGTGGCATCCATCTCACTCCGCAGCACATCGAGGACCCCTTCGAGCTTGTCCAGATGATCGACGATCGTCTGCCGTTCGTTCGGGTCCGCTGACCACGGAATGAGTTGCTCATTGAGCCAGCGAACAGCGAGGTTCCCGAGGCCAACGGTGCCCGAAGCGCCCTCACTCATGCGCGCTTGCATTCCGTCCTCGTTGAGAACACGGAACAGGAACTTCCTGTCCGCCGGATTCTTCACCTGCATCAGGAACTGGAACGCGGAGACCGCGTAACCGTGTGCTTCCTCAGGAGGGATGTAGACGTTGCCAATCCGTTGCCGGTTGCCGTTCGTGCGGATCAGAATCAGGCTGCTGTCGTCAATGCGACCAACGCTGTCAGGTAAACCGCTGACGTAACCGAGGCCATCTAAGTCAATGGTTCCATCGGGCTTCGTATTCGGGATACCCAAGACTGGAACAGATCCCGGGATGCTCGTCTCATGGACGTCGGATGCTGCGAACGATGGCCCTGACCGGGTAGTTGCGATGTCTCCGAGTTTTGACCTGGTCGTCAGTGAGGCCAGCCGAGCTGCAGTTGCATGGGCCAGCGACGTGCGAGAAGCGGAGATCGTACCGCTGAGCGCGAGCTTGTGGCGCTCGATGGCCCAGAGGAGGTCGGCGATGCGCTTCTGCTCGTCGAGGGGTGGGAGGTCAAACTCGAAATTGGCCAGGTCGCGCCAGTTGGTCCGAGGCGAGAGAGAGCCCGCGGAAGTGTCGAGAGCATGATCGAAGAAGCGGTCAGACTGCACAAGGAAGGGCAGGAACTCACCCATCAGGTGCGACTCGTCGGCCTCGAAGGTGTAAACATCTCCGGAGCAGATGGCGTCGAACTCGGCGAAAGCGACCTTGCGTTGGTAGGCGCGGCGCTTGCCGAACAGCGTTTGGCCAGGCTGCACCCGGCGAGTGAACGTCGTCCCGTCCGCCGCTGACCCCCAGCGCTCGATCTTGAGTTCGCCCGGGTCCATGTGTTCCATCGCGATGACGCGATCGATGCCAGCGGCATCCGCATCCTTCACGGTCTGGTTCACGTTGCGAACGACATCACCGAAGGTGACGCGCTTCCACGAGGACTTATCGAGAGCGAGGCTCATGCGGTCACCTCCCCTCGCAGCAGCGACAGCACGTTGGCGATCGCGTCGTCCGAGGCATCCGCCGCTTCACGCCAGCTCGTCAGTGCGTCGGCAACATCGACTTCCGCGCCTGCACCTGCTGCCTTCGCGCCGGACACATACAGCGGGATGGCCAGGCTGTAGCCCTTGTCCGCGATCTGGTCGAGCGTGGCGACCGACGCGAACCCGTCGACCTGGACGAACCCGCGGTACGCGTCGAGGATCTTCGCCTGATGCGTCTCGCGCAGGAACGACTGCGCTTGCTCGCGGGCTACTTCGTCGACGGCGTTGATGAACTGCACCTTGCCCCGCCGTCCGGCGGGCTTGGTGGTGCGGAGGGTGATGACGACGGCCTCCATCGGCGAGTTGTAGAACAGCCCCGCCCCCAGGCCGAGCACGCACTCAAGCAGGTCTGACTTCACCAGTGCTTCACGGAGCGCAGCCTCTTCTCGGCGGAACAGCACCCCGTGTGGAAAGAGGATCGCTGCGCGCCCGGTCTTGGGGTCGAGGCTCTTGGCGATGTGCTGGAAGAACGCGTAGTCGGCGCGGCCCTGCGGGGGAACACCCCAAATGTTGCGTCCGTAGGGGTCAGTGGCGAAGGCATCCCTATTCCAGGCTTTGATCGAGTACGGCGGGTTGGCGAGCACCACGTCGAACGTCTGCAACGCGCCTTTGCGGTCGAGGAACGCGGGTTTGGTGAGGGTGTCGCCGTGGGCGATCTGGCCGTCGGTGATGCCGTGCAGGAACAGGTTCATGCGGGCAATGGCGGAGGTTCCGTAGTTGAGTTCCTGCCCGTAGAGCTTCAGGCCTCGCCACTCCTTGCCCTGGCGTTTCACCTCAGCGGCGGTGGAGATAAGCATGCCGCCCGTGCCGCACGTGGGGTCGTATACCGACTCGCCCGGCTGGGGTTCGAGCATGAGGGTCATCAGGTGCACGAGGGTGCGGTTCGTGTAGAACTCCTGCGCGGTGTGGCCCGAGTCATCGGCGAACTTCTTGATCAGGTACTCGTAGCCATTGCCGAGTTCGTCTTCGGGCAGGTTTGCGATCGACAGTGTCTGGGTAGAGAAATGCTCGATGAGGTCGGCGAGCGTGGAGTCGGGCAGCAGGTTCTTGTTGCCCCAGTCACCATCGCCGAACACGCCCGGGAGGGTGTCGGGGTTGGCGGACTCGATGGCGCGCATCGCTTTCAGTACCGTGGCGCCGATGTTCTCGGTGACCGCGCGGACGTCGCGCCAGTGGCATCCGTCCGGGATCGCGAAGCGGTGATTCTCTGGAAGGTCGGCGAGTTCGTCGTCGCCGTAGGTGTCGAGTGCTGCGGCGTGTTCTTCGTCGTAGACGTCGGAGATGCGCTTGAGGAACACCAGCGGGAAGATGTACTGCTTGTAGTCGCCGGCGTCGATGAGGCCGCGCAACACGACCGCGGCGCCCCACAGGTAGTTCTCCAGTTCGCGCTGGGTGATCCGGGTGCTCATGCGCTCAGGCCCCACTTCGACAGTTCGGCTTCGAGCGCCGCGCGGGTCTCTTGCGACCGGGCGTGTGCGGCTTCGAGGTTGTCGAAGGCTTCGGCGAGCGTGAGTTTCTCGCCGGTGTCGGCGGGTGCAACATAGAGCGGGATGTTGAGGTTGAACGCGTTCGACTCGATCTCGGCGAGGTCTGCGACATGGGCGAGTCCGTCGGCGTCGGCGAACGCCTCGTATGCGTCGAAGATCGCATCGGCGTGCTCGGGTTCGAGGGTGTTCTGGTTGCGGCCCTTCTTCATGTGCTGCTCCGCATTGATGAAAAGCACCCTGCCGCGCCGCTCGGGGCGCTTCCGCTGACGAAGGATCAACACGCAAGCAGCCAGTCCCGTGCCGTAGAACAGGTTCGGCGCGAGCCCGATGACCGCTTCGATCTTGTCGGCCTGGAGGACATGCGTGCGGATGCGTGCCTCGGCGCCCTGCCGGAACAACGCGCCCTGCGGCAGCACGACGGCGACGCGGCCGCTGGTCGGGTCGGCGGAGGTGAGCATGTGCTGCACCCATGCCCAGTCGGCGTATCCCTTGGGGGGCACTCCGCCGAGCTGATTGCGGCCCCACCGGTCGCTCGCCCACTCCACCTCGCCCCAGGCTTTGAGCGAGAACGGTGGGTTCGCGACCACGCAGTCGAATCGGGCGAGGTGGTTGCCGGTGTAGAACGCGGGGTTGCGGAGGGTGTCTTCGCGGACGATCTTGAAGTCCTCGACCCCGTGCAGCAGCAGGTTCATCCGTGCGATCGCCGAGGTCGCGAGCACCCTCTCCTGCCCATAGAGCTTGCCCCACAGTGTCTTCGGGTTGCCCGCGGCATCCTTCACATGCTCGATCACCTCGATGAGCATGCCGCCGGTGCCGCACGCGGGGTCGTACACACTCTCACCCTCTTGCGGGTCGAGGATGTTGATCAGCAGCCGCACGACCGGGCGCGGAGTGTAATACTCGCCGGCCTTCTTGTTGGACTGATCGGCGAACCGTTTGATGAGGTACTCATACGCGTTGCCGAAGACGTCCGGCGCGACCGTCGCGTTGCTCAGCGTCTGCGTCGAGAAGTGCTCGATCAAATCGGCGAGCTTGCGGTCAGGCAGCTTGTCCTTGTTCGTCCAGTTCGCGTTGCCGAAGATGCCGTACAGCGTCTCGGGATTCGCCTTCTCGATCTCACGGAACGCGGTATGCAGCGCCGTGCCGATGTTTTCAGTCTTCGCCCGCACATCCAACCACAGGTTGCCCTCGGGGATCGCGAATCGGTGGTTCTCCGCGAACGAAGCAAACTCGTGGTCGCCGCCCGACTCGTCGAGGGCCTGCGCGTACTCCTCGACGTAGACGTCGCTGATCCGCTTGAAGAACATCAGCGGAAAAATGTACGCCTTGAAATCGGCCTGATCGATGCTGCCGCGCAGCAGGTCTGCGGCGCCAGCAAGGTAGTGTTCGAGCTCGCTTAGCGTGAGTCGTTCCGTCATTGAGTTCTTTCGTCGAGGTGATCGTTGAGGTGGGCGCCAAAGCGGACGGCGTTGAGAACTGCTGTCGCCAGGCTATCTGCAGCCTCGGACGCTTGCTTCGCAAGCTGCTTCGCCTTGCGCGCGCCACTGATGGTGGCGTGGATGGCCTGTTGAACATCGATTGGAGGAATAGGAACCTCGATGTCTGGCAATGGGATCCGCTGAAGGGCGGTCCCGACGGCAAAACGAAGGTTCCATTCACCAGCGAGCACATCTGCCAAGTAGAAGGGATCAAGGTTCGCGCGATCGACGATCCTGATGCGAAAAATGCTATGCCCCACGGGAAACCTGCCACCCGACTCATCGACGACTGCTCGGACGCCCTGCACCGTCGTTACGAGAATGTCTTCGGGCTGCGTGAGCAGTTTCGAGTTTTCTGCAGGTGAAAGATCCTGGACCTGTGGGAGAACTCCACTTCGCACATCGCTGATTGACACATGCCGGTCTTCGAACTGGGGGTCGCCATCGGTCCTTGGCGGTCCGGCTATGGCGATCTCGATCGCCCCTGCCTCGACAAGTTTGCCGACTGTGAGTAGCGGCTGTGGCACCGTGACACTGGGTGGGACGATGCTTTCGACAGATTTCGGAAGTGCGGTTGCCGCATGATGCAGTTGGGTTCTTGACTGCTCAAAGTCCTCGACAATCTGTGCTTCGTCAATCCCTTCGGCCAGTATCCATCGGGCCGGGCTCAGGTCCGCGTTGCCGCTAGCCAACTCATCGCGTGAAACTCGCGCGTGAGGGACTTCTGCGAGTAGCCGCGATTCGGTGAGCCAACCAGCGACATCTTCCTCTGGCTTTCTGACCGAAGTTCCGTCGATAAGCAAGACGTCGTCATGGGTAGCAGAGGTCGGTTCTGTGAGCACCCACAGAGCTAGCGGAATCGGCGTCTGCGGGAGCATCCTGCCTGGTAATGCTATGACAGCGCGCACATATCCACTGAGCAGAAGATTACGCCGAATCTCGGCCTCGGCCCCACCGCGTGACAATAGCGCCGGCGAAGTGAGAATATAACCGACACCTCCGGGGGCAAGGTGCGCACACACGTGCTGGATCCAGAACGCATCGCCGCTGGCGCGCGAGGGGATGCCGAAGCGAAGCCTCGGATCCAGCATTGTGGTCTGGGTGTCGAGACGCAATCCGAACGGTGGCTCCGCGATGATCACATCTGCACGCAAGTCGGGGTCCGGGTCGTGGTCAAGCACGTCAGCGACACGGAGCTGCAGTTCGACGCCGCGCAACAATGCGCGACCTCTGGCAATTTCGACGGCAGTCGAGTTAATCTCATGGCCGACTATGTGGTTTGGGGTCCCCCCCAAGTCAAGCGACTGCAGAAGGGCTACGCCGACTCCGCACGCAGGGTCATACAGAGTCCCGCCATCAAGACCTGCGGCTAGCGATGCCAGCAGTGCGCTAGTACGCGATCCGACGAATCCGATATCGCCAGCAGATTTCCCGTGAGCTCGAGACGTTCGTTCCAGCAGACCGTCGATGGCCCCTGCAAGTTCGTCGCGTGGGACAGCTTTGAGTGCGTGCCTCAACTCGCTGACATCCTGTGGCCGAAAATCATGCCTGGTAGATGGCGGCCGTCCGTTAAGATGTTCGACCGCAGTCTGGACGAAGAGCTCGCCGAGCATCTGGCTCGATCCCTGCCCCCGAAATAGATTTGCCACGCCCCACAGTCGAGACTCCCATGCGCGATCGTCGGGACGATCAGACGTGTCGGACTTTCGCTTTTCCGGGTGAGCTGCAAGCCAGCGGTCGATGTCCGAAGCAGCGAACAGTGGCTTGCTGGCGGTCCCTCCAGTGGGCTTGGGGAAGTCGGAGTTGCGCTTTCGCCAGTTGCTCACCGCGGCGCGAGAGACACCAGCAAGGTCTGCAATGTCGCTGGGTGCGAGGAGCCCCTCATTCGGCGGATTGGTCATGCGGCCTCCAGAATGCCGTAGTTGTCATACTCGAGTTCAATTACTTGGGAAGCGGCCATACGCAAACGGCGAGACAATGCGCGCGGGCGGGACGCTACCGTCACGTTGACTCCCTGAGCGCCGAGCGATGCTACTGCGTCAGTGAAGATGGCGTCCCCTGAGATCAGGAGTACATCGGTGAATCGATCAGCGATGCGTTCCGTCTCGAGGATTGCAAGCAGCTCGAGGTCTGCGCCATCAACCCCGGGACGAAAAACGAAGCGACGGTTGCCGCTCCACGCAAAGCCAGCGATTCTGGCGCTTTCCCGGCCGCAAGCAAGAACAATGTGGTCGTTGTCAAAATCAAGGGAAGTCGCGTCAGCAAGAGCATCCCGAACATCACGCACCTGTTGAGCCACCTGGATTCCACCTCCCGACACATTCTCAATATCAATTAGGACAAGACGGCGACGAATCGCTACCTTAGTTGTGAACATCATATCATCCAAATCTGTTGTGAATCCGATCCCCATCGGATGGATTGATCTCATCGTGGCACAGAATTCGAATGAGCGCAAGTGTGAATCTGATTCACATAGTAAATGCGTGTGAATCAATAGACAAACATGCCTTGATGGCTTTGCCGACATAATTCGGGCCCAGCATTTGCAGCAGGAGGGCTGGCGCACATGACAACGACCACTGCCGCCTCCACGACCGAATTGAGATGGCCCACGCCTCTGGCAGATCGCGGTATAGCGGGCCGTCAACCGTGATCTGCCAGACGCGTGGGCCCGTGGGAGGGAGCGAGGGCGTCGTGTTCTAGCTGCCTCCTAGGCGCTTCAGTGCGTGACTGCGAGGTCAGATCAATCGCAGTGGATTGGCAGCTTTGGGAACGGGTGCGCATCTACTTGCTAGAAAGAATGTCGCTGAGCGCGAAGGGGTGAGTGATGTGCAAGCCGAGTCTTTCAATCGCCGTCGTGCGTCACGGGCCCAAAGCGGAGTAGCCCATGACGCGCGCGAACACACCGCCGATGGTCATACACGCCGTCCCGTACGGTCCCGCCGATTCGGCGGGACCTGACATTCCGCGGAACGGGAGACGGTGCCGCAAAATTTGCGGGGCCGTCACGCTACCTGGAGCCCGCTCCTGTCACGTCACGGAAGAGACACCCGGGGTCGGCGTTCATGCTGCAACGGTACGCCGAGCACCCGCAAATGTCTACGCATTCTTGCCGAAGGCGCGTTCGAGCAGCTCGGCGGTCGCGGGGTTCACCATCTCGTTGCGGCGAATGTAGTGCTGCACCGTGATCGCCGGGTCCGTGTGTCCGAGTAGCTCCGCGGCAAGGTCGACGCCAGCCTCATTGCTGATTGCGGTGGCAACCGTGCGACGAAACATGTGCGGGGTGACGCCCTCGATGCCCGCGAGGTCGAGCACGTGCCGAAGCTGCCTGCGCACGTTGTTCGTCGTCAGCGGGCCACCGTCACGATTACAGAACAGCAGCGCATCAAGCGAGGCATCATCACGGCGAGCAAGCCTGAGCCGCACCACCTCCGCAGCGAACGCGGGGAGCGCGACGGCGCGTCTGGACTTCGCAGTCTTGGGATGATCCTGCCGCTGGGTCGGTTCGCCGCGGTGCGCGACGATGGTGCCACTAATGCGAATCGACGGCGGGGCGCTCACGATGTCGATATCGCGGCGCCGGATCGCGAGCACCTCACCGATGCGGGCCGACGTGCCAAGCATGACCTCGACGATCGCGCCGAGCTGCCCGTCCGGTTTCGGCCCGGAGGGTGAGAGCCCGGTCTCCCAGAACGCGATCGCGGTGCGGATGGCGTTCACCTCGGCGGGGGTGAGCGCGTTCGGTGTCGTCGGGGGTTTCCGGAGCCGTGAGACGTGATCCATCGGGTTGCGCGGCAGCACCTCGTGCCGCACGGCGAGCCCGAGCGCGAGGCGCAATGCGACCCGTGCCTGTTTGGCGCGGTTGTAGCTTTGCTTCGCGAGCTGTTTCAAGAAGTGGTCGCAGCGGGCCACGCCGATCTCGCGCAGCGTGAGGTCTTTGAACGCGGGAAGTACGAGCGTGCGCATGTTGCGTTCGTACAGCTGACGAGTGGTGGTCGAGAGCCGGTCTTCAAGATCGAGATCTTCAAGCCAGTACGCCACCAGGTCGGGGAACGGACTGTCGGCAGTCAGCTCGATGCCTGCGGGCTGGTAGAGCGTGCGCTCGGCAAGCTTCGCTTTCAACCGTTGCTCGGCGGCGCGCTTCGTGTCGCCGGTGGCTTGCACGAGCCGGGATTTTCCATCCCAGTCGCGATATCTCGCGCGGGCGGTCACGCGACCGGTCGATGCGGTCTGGAATCCGATCGTGCCGAAGGTGCCGATGGTGAGGCGTGGGCGGCTCATCGTGTCACCTCCCGTCGAACGGGGGCGTCTGGGCGCCGTCGCGTTGCTGCTCGATCCAGACACGTACGTCGGAGACGGCGAACTTCAGGTGCTTGCCGAAGCGGTACGCGCGCGGGCCGAGGCCGCGGGTGCGCCAGTCGTAGACCGTCGAGACCGGCACACCCAGGTAGGCGGCCAGCTCGCCGACGTCGAGCAGGGGCTCCAGGCCCCAAGGGTTGTCTGCGGTGCGGTGTTCGGTGCTCATGTCGAACAGGTGCGGAGCACGCATCCGAGGCGACCGGAGCCGACCGGCACGGTCGCCAACCTGCCGGAGCACGGCTGCCCGAGAGTGCCGCAGAGGGGTCAAAAAGATGGGTTTGTGATGACCGGATCAAATCTCACCAACGAAAAAGTCGCGGAAACCCTTGAGTTTCCGCGACTTTCTGGTCGGGTTGACAGGATTTGAACCTGCGACCCCTTGACCCCCAGTCAAGTGCGCTACCAAGCTGCGCCACAACCCGTTGTCACCTGCGTACTGCCAGGGCAACCCCTCTATATTAGCGGTAAATTCTGCAGTGCACGAACCGAGGCAGAAACCGGCGCGTTGTGACCGATCGTCGGGCCAAAACTGGGCGCGTGCTGCCGAGAGAATGCGCGCGCAGAGGGTGGCTGATCCTCGTATGCTAATCGCATGGCCGAACACCGCATTTACAAGCTCGCGTTCTCTGATCTGTACCCGAATTACACGTTCAAAGCCGAACGCAAGGGTCGCACCAAAGAAGAGGTTGACCAGGTGATCACCTGGCTGACTGGCTACTCGCAGGCGCAGCTCGACGCCCTGATCGAGAAAGAAAACAAGACCACGCTCAAAGAGTTCTTCGGTGAGGCGCCAAAGCTCAACGAGGCCCGATCGCTCATCAAGGGCGTCATCTGTGGGGTGCGCCTAGAAGAAATCGAAGACCCGCTCATGCGCGAGATCCGCTACCTTGACAAGCTCATCGATGAGCTTGCGAAGGGGCGTCCGATGGAGAAAATTCTGCGCGTAGCGTGAGAAAGGCATTGTGATGCGCCTCGTTGCAACCGCGATAAGCAAGGGCAGCGGTGGATCGGCCCTGCCTGAGACCTCGCTTGAGATGGTGAGCGGGCGCGCCCTGCTCACTGAAATGGAGACCGAGCAGCGGCCCACCGTGCTCTCGTTGATCGTGTCTGGTCGCATGAAGCCGTCGACCGGCTCCGTGACGATTGACGGCTCAGCGAGCCGCCGCGAGCTGCGCCGCAACATCGCGATCGTCGATGCGCCAGATGTGAGCGAGCCGCACGGCGACGTGCGCTTCGCAGATGTGGTTGCCGAAGAGCTGATGTTTGCTGGGCGCATGCCATCGCCGTGGGCCGTGCGAAACTGGCTTGAAGAACACCAGATGAGCGGTTACGCACGCGTGCCCATGGGTCAGCTCGCCCCAGAAATGCGCGTGCGTGCGCTCGCCGAGCTCGCGCTGTTGCGAGAGGGCGTCACCGGCCTCATTTTGGTTTCGCCAGACAGGCACGGGGGCGATCCCTTTGGCTGGTGGCGCGTCGCAACCGAGCTTGCAGCGCGCGACGTGGCGGTGCTCGTGCTTGCGGGCGTCGCATCGGCAGCGCTGATTCGCGGTGCGGCGGCCAACGCCGAGCGCGGTGCGAACCCGGCCAGCGAAGCCAACAGCGAAGGGCCCACAAAGTGAAAATCTTTCAGATGGTTCGCTCAGAGTTCGCGAGGCTCTGGGCGACGGGCATGGCCAGAATCGCGCTTATTGCCCTTATGTGCGTGCCGCTGCTCTACGGTGGCCTCTACCTTTGGGCCAACCAAGACCCCTACGCGAGACTCAACCAGATTCCCGTCGCGCTCGTTGTCGAAGACGTGGGATCAGCAAATGCTGATGCCCCACGAAACCTTGGGGCGCAGGTAGCGAAATCACTCGTCGAAGATGGGAGTTTCGCGTGGGAACGGGTCAGCGCTGCCGATGCTGAGGCGGGCGTTGAGGCTGGCGACTTCGACTTTTCAGTGACGTTTCCGAAAGACTTCACCGCTTCCCTTGAGTCATCACAGGGTGGTGACCCACATCAGGCTGCCGTGCTGCTCAGAACGAACGACGCAAACAGCTATCTTGCCTCGACTATTGGCGACCAAGCAGTGAAGCGCATTCAGGCGAAGATCGTGCAGCAGGTCAACCGTGAGGCAGCCCAGCACATGCTCGACGGGCTCGCCGACATACGCGTGTCGCTGGTGAAGGCCCGCGACGGCGCCGAGCAGGCCGCTTCCGGTGCCACCGCGCTGCACACGGGGCTGGGCACCCTGCGCGACGCGACCGCGGCTCTGCCCGAGCAAACCGCGCGGCTCGCGTCAGGGGCTGAGCAGGTGGCCGCGGCAGATGCGCGCATCGCACAGATCGGCCGCGAAGTTGCCGGGGCGAGCGCGAGTGTGACGGGCAAACTTGAGGCCGAGCGACAGGCCATCGCCGACCAGCTCGCCACCGCGGGCACCGACCCGGCGGTCATTGAGCAGATCCTCGCCTCGTACGACAGGGTGGCAGCTTCGGTGCGCGACGTGAACGACAGAGCGCAGACGGCAAGCGGGCAGCTCGATCAGCTCGAGGCCGGTTCGGGGCAGGTCGCGAGCGGTGCCCGCCAGCTCGCCAACGCAACCCCGGAGCTGACCGCCGGCATCGCCATCGCAACCGACGGGGCAGACCAGCTTGCTGCCGGCGTCGAACAACTCGCGAGTGGCCTTGCGGGTGGTGTCGAGCGGATTCCCGATGCAAGCCCCGAACTGCGTGAGCATCAGGCCGCAAACATTGCCGATCCTGTGCAGGTCGAGACCTCGGCGGTGACCTCGGCGGGCACATACGGGGCGGGCCTCGCGCCGTTCTTCGTGAGCCTCGCCGCGTGGATCGGCATGTATGCGCTCTTCCTCATCCTGAAGCCTGTTTCGGCGCGCGCGATGACTGCGCTGCGAACCCCGGTCAAGGTCGCGGTGGCCGGCTGGCTTACGCCGACGCTGCTCGGCGCCGTGCAGATGCTTGCCCTGTTTGGCATCGTCGCGGGCACGCTCGGCTTCAGGGTCGCGCACCCGTGGGGCGCCTACGGCATCATGGTGCTCGCCTCGATGACGTTCGCGGCGATCATTTTGGCGCTGAACGTGTGGTTCGGCAGCGTGGGGCAGTTCATGGGCCTCATTTTGATGGTGCTGCAGCTCGTTGTCGCGGGCGGTACATTCCCGTGGCAGACCTTGCCTGAGCCGCTCACAAGTCTGCACCATTTGATGCCGATGTCGTACGCCGTCGACGGCCTGCGTCAGCTGATGTATGGGGGAGACCTCTCGAAGGCCGGCAGCGCCGCCATCGTGCTCGCCTGCGTGCTGCTCGGTGCGCTCGTGATGACCGCGATCGGGGTGGGCCGCATGATGCGGTCGCGCACGCTGCGAGACCTGCAGCCGAGCCTGATCGGGTAGGCGGTAGGCGCTCAGTGCGTGCCGCGCGCCGACTGCTCGTCGAAGAGAATTTGTGCACGTAGTTCGCGCTCGAGGGCGATCATTGCGTCGTTGCAGCGGCGCGTCTGATCGGCCAATCTCGTCATCGCAATGTCGCCGCCCTCGCTTTCGACCTCAAGCGTGACATCGCGCACGCGATGGAGCTGCAGGGCGACCTCAGCGATGTGCCTCATTACCTCTTCGTTATTGCCGCTCGACGCGAGAAACTGCGCCCACGTGCCGAGCGCGTCAGAGAGTAGCCCTCGTTCGAGCACAACCTGGTCGCGCAGCGCCTGCAGGTCGGCAGCCAGGGTAGTCGTATCCGGGTCGATCTGCGGCAGTGCGCGAGGAACGATGCGCCCGAGCGATATTTCGCTGCGCTCATCGTCTGCGATGGAGTAGAGAAACTCAGTGAGCGCGAGCCGGTTCACGGGTGCCCACCTTCGCGCGGTTGACCGGGCCAGTATTTTGTTCAGGATCAAGGCGGTCAGCAGAAACGTCACGAGACCGGCGGCTAGGCCTGAGAGAATCACCAGATCAGACCAGAGGCCGGTTGCCACGTCTATCCAGGTGATCACGGTGATCACGATTGTTGCGGCAACCCAAATGATCACGTCTTTCGCGCGGCTCTTGCCCGAATGTTTCAGCATCACGATTCTTCTCCATCGACTTTCTGCCGCTCAGGCGGCAGTCTGACGCGGGGAGCCCCCACTGATCACCCCACCATAGCCGGGAACGCTGCTCGCCGCGGGGCAGGTGTGGGCTTCGCGGTGCTGCCTGCACTCGGTGCCCGACTCGGCGACCCTGTCGGGGAGAAGCAACCCTGGGGAGACGCTGCTGCCCAGGGAGGCACGGCTGCTCAGTGAGCTCAGTTAGTTCGTTGCGAGCAGCGCCGGGAACACGTGCTCGGTGTTGAGCGGGGCCATGTCGCCGCGCGCCTCTGACGGGTCGACCCACTCGAGTTGCTCGATCTCGGCAAGCACGCGAACTCCCTCAACATAGGGGTGCTCGAACACGCTCGCAACCACGTCAAAGCCAGCTTCGTTCGCGGCAGCGGCCCGAAACACGCCGAGTTCTTTTAAGCGCGTGGGATCAAGCACAATCCCCAGCTCTTCTTCGATCTCGCGCGCAGCCGTCTGCGCGGCGGTCTCGCCCGGTTCGGGCTTGCCGCCCGGCAGCATCAGCGTGCTGGTGCCGCGCTTGCGCACGTTGAGCACTCGCCCCAGCGAGTCCCGCATCACGACGGCGCTGACGTGAATTTCTCGGGGTGCGTGCTCGTTCATCGCTTCTAGCCTATTGCGGTGTGCTGTGCCGGGACTGGGTGATCCCGCGCCACAAAGAAACTTTCATCGAATGTATATGGGGCTAGCGAATGTGCTGATCACAAACGGTAATTATGGGGCACATTCGCTAGCCGTATGCACAATCGAAGTGGCGGGGGTGGTGGTGCTCGAAAGAACTGTT
Source organism: Actinomycetota bacterium (assembly GCA_020161315.1). GTDB lineage: Bacteria > Actinomycetota > Actinomycetes > Actinomycetales > Microbacteriaceae > Leucobacter. The sequence continues at coordinate 18,755 of JAIUOH010000037.1, forward strand.
GGGCGCAGCGCGCGCTGTTCGCTACGCTTGGCGCATGGCTCTTCCGATTCTTGAACCCCTTGTCGGCCCGCTGGTCACGTTGCGTGCGGTAACAGATGCTGACAGGGACCCACTGGTGAGCATTCTCGCCGAACCAGAAGTCTCGGTGTGGTGGGTCGGTTACACGCCCGAGCGAGTGCAGGCCGAGTTCGTCGAAGTCGAGTCGTCTCGCATCATCGAGGTCGAGGGGCAGTGTGTCGGCGCGATGTTTGTGCTGCGCGGCGAAGACCCCGAGTACCCGACCACGGTGATGCACCTGTTTCTCGCCACCGAGTTCAGGGGTCGCCGCATCGGTGAAGAGGCGCTCGCGCTCGCGATTCGCGAAGAGTTCGCGGCCGGGGTGACGAGGGTCACTCTCGACCCGAACATTCATAATGACGGTGCCATTCGTAGTTACGAGCGTCTCGGCTTCAAGCGGATCGGCGTGCTGCGCGACTACCAAGTGCGCCCCGGCGGTCACCTCGAAGACGCACTGTTCATGGATCTCACGCGAAGCGACTTTCCCGACGGCCCGCCGCTGCCGCCCCGTTAGGCATCGCTGGTCGAGCTTGTCGAGACCGAGGGCAGGTTTATCTCGACGGGGGTCCTGCCCTTGTCGAACGGCTCGAGGAACGTGCCGCTGGCCGATCGCCAGATATACGAAAAGGATCGCCCTCGTGCGTGAGAGGCGATCCTTTTCGCTGTGAAACCGCGCGAACTTATTCGCCGTGGGCGCCGTGCGAACCTTGCTGCGGCTTCGCTGCAGAGGCATCGCGGGCAGCGAGCAGGTCGCGGATCTCGGTGAGCAGGTCAGTTTCGGTGGCCGTTGCCTCTTCTTCCTCCTGCTTGTGGCCGTGCTTGCGTACGTACATCGCCTCGTTGAACTTGTTCATGGGCATGACGATCGCGAAGTAGACGACCGCTGCAACGAGCAAGAAGTTAATGATGGCGCCGATGACGGCTCCGACGCCGAGGGCGACCGGTCCAACCTGCAGCACGGCCTTGTTGATCTCGTCGGCGTTGAAGATCGCCGCGATGATCGGGTTGAAGATGCCTTCAACGAGCGAGTTGACGATCGCGGTAAACGCGGCGCCGATAATCACAGCAACGGCCAATTCGACCACGTTGCCGCGCATGATGAATTCTCTGAATCCCTTCACCGGGGGGTTCCTTTCGCCTGGCTTCGCGTGTTGCGAATGCTCTGGGTCGAGTTTAGCTGCACCCTCATTGCATGCGTCTGGAATCCCAGACATCGAGTGGTCTGGGTACGTTGAGGGGAGACCCAAAGCGCGGTGAAATGGGGGTATCGCTGATCCTCTTCAACGAGTGGGATCGCGGCCCAAGACGAAAGGCAACACCATGGCACTCTCCGGCGCACGCCCCGTACGCGCACCTCGCGGCACCGAGATCAGCACTAAGAGCTGGCAGACCGAAGCGCCGCTTCGCATGCTCATGAACAATCTCGACCCCGAGGTTGCCGAGCGCCCCGACGACCTCGTCGTCTATGGTGGCACCGGCCGCGCTGCTCGCTCGTGGGAGGCCTTCGACGCGATCGTCGACACCCTGCGCGACCTCGAAGAAGACGAGACGCTGCTCGTGCAGTCGGGCAAGCCGGTCGGCGTGTTCCGCACCAACAAGTGGGCGCCTCGCGTGTTGCTCGCCAACTCGAACCTCGTGGGCGACTGGGCCACCTGGCCCGAGTTTCGCAAGCTCGAGGCCGAGGGCCTCATGATGTACGGCCAGATGACCGCCGGCTCGTGGATCTACATCGGCACACAGGGCATTCTGCAGGGCACCTACGAGACCTTCGCCGCTGCCGGTCGCAAGCTGCAGGGTCTCGGTCGCATCGCCACCGTCGAGGGTAAGGGCTCGCTCGCTGGCACCATCACCCTCACCGGTGGTTGCGGCGGTATGGGCGGCGCGCAGCCCCTCGCCGTGACGCTGAACGATGGCGCCTGCCTCATCGTTGACGTCGACAAGACCCGTCTCGATCGTCGTGCGGGCAAGCGCTACCTTGACGAGGTTGTCGAAGACCTCGACGAGGCGCTCGCAAAGGTGCAGCAGGCACGCGACGAGCATCGCGGCTGGTCGGTCGGCCTCGTCGGCAACGCGGCAGAGGTGTTTCCCGAGATTCTGCGTCGCCACCAGGCAGGCGAGATCAAGATCGACCTGGTCACCGACCAGACCTCGGCTCACGACCCGCTGTCGTATCTGCCTATCGGCTACAAGGTCGAGGATCGCCTAGAGCGTGCGGAGGCAGACCCTGAGGGCTTCACCCGCGATGCGCAGGCAGCCATGGCGGCGCACGTGCGCGCGATGGTCGAGTTTCAAGATGCGGGCGCCGAGGTGTTCGACTACGGCAATTCGATTCGCGATGAGGCCCGCAAGGGTGGCTACGACCGCGCCTTCGAGTTTCCGGGCTTCGTGCCGGCCTACATTCGTCCGCTCTTCTGCGAGGGCCTCGGTCCGTTCCGCTGGGCGGCGCTGTCGGGCGACCCCGAAGACATCGCCGTTACCGACGCGGCACTGAAAGAACTGTTCCCTGAGAACAAGCACCTGCACAAGTGGCTCGATGCAGCCGCCGAGCGCGTCGAATACGAAGGCCTGCCGGCCCGCATCTGCTGGCTTGGCTACGGTGAACGTCACCAGGCTGGCCTGCTCTTCAACCAGCTCGTTGCAGAGGGCAAGGTCAAGGCGCCGATCGTCATTGGCCGCGACCACCTCGATTCGGGATCGGTCGCATCGCCCTACCGCGAGACCGAGGCCATGGCAGACGGCTCAGACGCTATCGCCGACTGGCCGCTGCTGAACGCCCTCACCGCAGCCTCTTCGGGTGCGACCTGGGTGTCGATTCACCACGGTGGCGGCGTGGGCATTGGTCGCTCGATCCATACGGGGCAGGTATCGGTTGCTGACGGCACTGAGCTCGCGGCAGAGAAGCTCTCTCGGCTGCTCACCAACGACCCGGGCATGGGCGTGATTCGACACGTCGACGCCGGCTACGAGCGCGCCGCAGAGGTCGCTGCCGAGCGTGGCGTGCGCGTGCCGATCGAGCCCACCATTCGCAACACTGAGCGGGCCTGGTAGGACTCACGGAACCCGAACACAGTTTTCAAATTACATCGCGACGTTGCGAGTTGGAGGTATGCAAAATCGCATACCTCCAACTCGCAAAAGCGACATAATTTGAAAACTGAGTCCGGGTTCCTCTCGTTGGAGGCTAGCCCAGCCGGTGAACACGTGCATCTTGAGAGGCGCTTTCGCCATTGCTAAGCCGCCTCGGCATTCCGTGTACGACCATGAAAAGGTAGAGACATGAGTACACTGCTGATCGATAACATCGGTGAACTGACCACGAACGACGAGACGCTCGGCGAGGGTATCGGGGGGCGGCTGAAAGATGCCGCCGTCGTAGTCGAGGGTGGCGTGGTTGCGTGGGTTGGGTCGGCAAACGACGCACCCGCTGCCGACGAGCGCTTCGATGCGGCTGGGCGCGCGGTGCTGCCTGGGTGGGTTGACTCGCACACGCACATGGTGTTCGCCGGTGATCGCACCGCCGAGTTCGAGGCGCGCATGGCTGGGGAGTCGTATGCCGCTGGCGGCATCAATGTCACGGTGAACGCGACGCGCGAGGCGAGCGACGCGCAGCTCGCCGCCAATCTTGAGCGTCTCGTCGCCGAGGGGCGCCGCGGTGGCACCACCACCTTTGAGACCAAGACAGGTTACGGGCTCACCGTTGAAGACGAGGTGCGCAGCGCGCGCATCGCGTGTGAGAGCGCTGACGCAGTGACATTCCTCGGTGCGCATCTAGTGCCGGCGGGAGCTGATGCGGCTGAGTATCTCGAACTCGTGGTCGGGCCGATGCTCGACGCGGTCGCGCCGTTTGTGAGCGCGGTCGATGTGTTTTGCGAGACCGGCGCATTTGACGGCGAGGCCTCCTCGCGCGTGCTTGAATCTGCCGCAGCAAAGGGCCTCGCGACCCGCGTGCACGGCAACCAGCTCGGGCACGGCCCCGGCGCGCAGCTCGCGGTCGCGCACGGCTCGCTCAGCGTTGACCATCTGGCATTTTTGACTGACGATGACGTCGAGGCGCTCGTCGGGTCGTGGGCCAGCTGGAACAGCGGCGCTGGCGCTCGTGGCACAGTGGCGACAGTGTTGCCCGCCTGCGACCTATCGACACGGATGCCTCTCGCTCCGGCGAAACGGCTTCTCGAGGCCGGCGCCACCATCGCCATCGCCTCAAACTGCAATCCCGGCACGTCATACACGAACTCGATGAACTTCTGCGTCGCGACTGCGGTGCTGCAGATGGGTCTCACCGTGCAGCAGGCGGTGCGGGCCGCGACCCTTGGTGGTGCGATCGCGCTCGGCATGCACGAAGACGGTTGGGTCGATCCGCGAGGCAACGCGCAGGCGCGAGTCGGTGTGATCGCACCGGGCGCGCGAGCCGACCTGCAGCTGCTTGAAGCGCCCTCGGTGACGCACCTTGCCTACCGCCCGGGCATGCCGCTCACGGACGCCGTCTGGCGTGCGGGTGCGCGGGTCGCATAGCGAGGAGCCAAGGCAAGCCTTGCCTTCGATGCGAGTGTCGGTGGTGCCCGCCAGAATGGAGGTATGAGCGTTCTGAAGCGGGCTATCCGCGCCTACCCCCTCGTTGCCGCGACGCTGCTCGTCGCCGTGATCGGGCTGGTGCTGCTCGCCACACCCGTCCAGGGGGCTGCGCCATGGATCGTTGGCGGCTACGCGCTCTGCATTGCGCTGTGGGAGGCCGTGCAGATGGTGCGCTCCATCATCCGCGGCAACTTTGGGCTCGATATTCTTGCGGTCACTGCGATTACTGCCGCGGTGCTCGTGGGGGAGCCGTGGGCGGCTCTCGTCGTGGTGCTGATGCTGACTGGCGGTGAGGCCCTCGAACACTACGCCGAGAACCGCTCGAAGCGTGAGCTCGTTGCGTTGCTCGACCGAGCGCCGAGAACCGCTACTCGAGTGCTGGGCGCGGGATCGGCCGAGCCGAGCGGTGACGGTCTCACCGGGGGTGCAGCCACAGAACGGCTCGAAGAAGTGCCCGTCGACGAGATTCGCATCGGCGACACCCTGCTCGTGCGCGCGGGCGAGGTGGTGCCGGTAGACGCAGTGTTGCTCGCGGCTACCGCCAGCTTCGACGAATCCTCGCTGACCGGCGAGAGTCTTCCAGTGGAGCGCAGCGAAGGTGAACTCGTCGCGAGTGGCGTTGTCAACGGGGCGAGTGCGATCTACTTGCGTGCAAGCGCACTTGCGGCTGAAAGCCAATACCAGCAGATCGTCACCCTTGTGCAGCGCGCGCAAGAGAGCAAAGCGCCAACCGTGCGCCTCGCCGATCGCTATGCCGTGCCATTCACTGCGCTGGCGCTCATCATCGCGGCCGTCGCCTGGATGGTGAGCGGCGATGCAACTCGCTTCGCCGAGGTGCTCGTGGTCGCGACTCCGTGCCCGCTGCTCATCGCAGCGCCCGTGGCGTTTTTAGGTGGCATGAGCAGGGCCGCAAAGAGGGGCCTCATTGTCAAGGGCGGCGGCACACTTGAGCAGCTAGCGCGAGTGCGCTCGGCGGCGTTCGACAAGACGGGCACCCTCACCGCGGGCCACCCCTTGCTTACCGAGGTGCGAGTCGCTCCGGGCTTCGACGAAGATCGGCTGCTGCAGCTCGCTGCGAGCGCCGAGGTCTACTCGTCACACGTGCTCGCCGCCTCCATTGTGCAGACCGCGAGCGAACGGGGTGTGCAGATTCTCGCGATGGAGGACGCGCAGGAGCTTGCGACGAATGGCGTCGAAACTCGGCTTGAACAGGGTGCGGGCACGGTGCGGGTGGGCAAACCCGCCTGGGTGAGCAGATATGCGCCCGACCTTGAACGGGTTGACCTCGATGCTGGCGAGCTCGCAATCTATGTTGCACTTGACGACCGTTTCGTTGGCGCGCTCGTCATGCGCGACGAGTTGCGTCCCGAGGCCGGTGCAACGGTGCAGCGGCTGCGCGAGCTCGGTATCGAGCGCATGCTCATCGTGACGGGCGATGTCGAGGCGACCGCGCAATCGGTTGCTGGCGAGCTCGGCATCGCCGAGGTGCACGCCGAGTGCACGCCCGCGAGCAAAGTTGAGATCGTTGCGGGTGTGACGCCCAGGCCGCTCATCATGGCTGGTGACGGGCTCAACGATGCCCCGGTGCTCGCCGCCGCAAATGTCGGGTTTGCGATGGGCGCTCGCGGTGCAACCGCAGCGAGCGAGTCAGCTGACGTGGTAAACCGCTTCGACACGATCGCAGGCATCGCCGACGCGGTGCGCATTGGCCGCGACACGGTGCGCATCGCGCTGCAGAGCATTTGGCTCGGCATTCTCTTGAGCGTTGCGCTCATGCTCGTTGCGGCCTTTGGGTTCTTGCCTGCCCTGCTGGGTGCCTGGATGCAGGAACTGGTCGACCTGGTCGCGATTCTCGGCGCGCTTCGTGCGATTGGTACGAGGGCAGACCGCAAACGGTAGATGCGGCTCGGCGGCCGATGCGGGCGAGCGCAGCACCGCTTGCTCGGCGGGCGTTACGCCTGTTTCGCCCGCCCATGGATGCGTGACGACAGGGTGCTCGCAGCCCCGCGCACCTCGGTGGCGAGGTCGGCCAGGCGATCCTCGGCCACTTCATCGTCGCGAAACGTCACCGCGATTGCAGCAACCGGCCAGTCGCGGTGATCGAGCACAGGCACCGCGACCGACGAGAATCCGCTGGTCACCGAGCCGTGCTCGACAGCGAAACCGCGCGTGGTTGTCGCGTCGAGCACAGTGCGCAGCCGCGAGTAGCGGTCAATGACCTCGCTCTCGGGCAGCGCCGCGGCTGCATCGCCGCGGTGCACGAACGCGTCGCGATCAGGAAACAGCGCGCGCAACTGGGCCTTCGGAAGCGCTGAAAGGATCGCCCGCCCGCTTGCCGTGAGGTGTGCTGGCAGGCGCACGTTTACGTCGGTGATGAGAGCCGGGGCCCCCTTCGCGCGCTCCTCGATGATGTAGAGCACATCGCGCCCGTGCTGCACCGCAAGGTGCCCGCTGAAGCCGAGCCGGTCGACGAGCGACACGATAAGGGGGCGGCCGATGCGGGCGAGCGGCTCCTGGCGCGTGTACGCCGAGCTCAGCTCGAAGGCGGCAAGGCCGAGTCCGTAGCGGCGCTCTTCGGGCAGATGCATCACGAAGCCGTGCTCTTGCAGTGCGGTGAGCAGGTGGTAGACGGTGGATCGCGGCAACTCGAGCTGCGCGGCGATCATGGTGGCCGGCATCGGCCCGCGGGCGGCTGCGAGCAGGCTCAGTATGCGCAGCGTCTGGTCTGCCGCCGGCACCTTCGGCTGGGTCATGCAACGAGCCTACTCGGCTCTGCTCACGCTCTCGCCCAGAAGTTCTGAGGGCTGGGGGTTAGGCTCGAACTATGACGGCACCTCGCATTGCAATCACTGGCGGCACCGGCTTCGTCGGGCGGCACCTGGCCGAGCGCTTCGAGAACCCCGTGGTGATCTCACGCCGCACCGGCGTCGATGTCGACAACGTCAGCGCGCTCGCCGCAGCGTTTGCGGGGTGTGACGTGGTTGCGCACTGCGCAGGCATCAATCGCGAGATCGGCGATCAGACCTATGATCGGGTGCACGTGAGGGGCACGCTCGCCGTGATCGAGGCGGCGAAGCGCGCTGGTGTCAAAAAGATCGTGATGCTGAGCTTTTTGCGGGCGCGTCCCGACTGCGGCTCACCGTACCACGAGTCAAAGTGGGCCGCGGAAGAGGCGATTCGGGCGTCGGGCCTTGACTACACAATCTTGAAGGCAGGCATGATCTACGGTCTCGGAGACCATCTGATCGATCACACGACGCGCACGGTGAAGACGTTGCCACTGTTTGCCACGGTCGGTCTGCACGAGCGCACGTTGCGCCCGGTGCCGGTCGAGGAGCTCGTCGACGTGATGGTCGCCGCGCTTGGCGACAGGCTTGAGCGCAAGACTGTCGAGGTGGTTGGCGCCGAAGAGCTCAAGCTGAGTAAGGTGGTGCGACGTGTGGGCGACCTGCTCGAGCGGCCCATTGGCATTGTGCCTGCGCCGGTGTGGGCCCTGTACGCGCTCGGGCAACTCACCGAGTGGACGATGAAGGTGCCGCTCGTCGCGAAAGCCCAGGTGCGCATGCTTGCCGAGGGGGTTTCTCACGCGGTGCCCGGCACCGAACTGCTGCCCGAAGACTTGCGCCCCAAGAAACTGCTGACCAAGGCGCAGATTCGTGCTGCGATGCCCGACGACGGCCCGTTCGGCTGGAACGACCTGCTCATCTCGGGTTGATCACCCCTCTCGTTATTGGAAATTCCAATAACGAGAGTTCGAGGTGGGGTGCAGTGGTCAGGGTTGGTTTGTAAATACGGCTGACGCACGTAACAGCGGATGAATTTGCCGATTCGATCCGCTGTTACGTGCGTGATCCGCTGTTACGAGCACAGCGGGTGAACGTATTTCATTTGGCGATGCTCGAAAAGGATCAGCCCAGCTGCGTGCCAAGCGCACCCTCTGCGGCGGCCACAACCTGGCCCGAGGCGACGAGCTCGTAGGCTGAGGTGATGTCGGGTGAGAGGAAGCCGTCGGTGTCGGGCGCCGCGATGCGGGTACGGAACAGCTCGTGCACTGCCGAGGTCGCGGGGGCAGGGGTGCCCGAGGCCGAGGCCGCGCGGAAGTCGAGCGCGCGGGTCGACGCGAGCAGCTCGATCGAGAGCACCCGGGTGAGCCCGTCGAGCGCGCGGCGCAGCTTACGGCCGGCATGCCAGCCCATCGAGACGTGGTCTTCTTGCATTGCAGACGACGGAATTGAGTCGACCGAGGCAGGGTTGGCGAGGCGTTTCAGCTCTGACACAATGCCGGCGGCGGTGTATTGCGCGATCATGAGGCCTGAGTCGAGGCCCGCATCGGCCGCCAGGAACGGTGGCAGGCCGTGGTTGCGCGCCACGTCGAGAAAACGGTCGGTGCGGCGCTCGCTGATCGACGCAAGGTCGGCGACGGCGATAGCCAAGAAGTCGAGCACGTAGGCGACGGGTGCGCCGTGAAAGTTGCCGTTCGACTCGACGCGGCCGTCGGGCAGCACGACCGGGTTGTCGACCGCTGAGCGCAGCTCGACGGCGGCGACGCGCGCCGCGTGGTCGGCGGTGTCGCGGGCTGCGCCGTGCACCTGCGGGGCGCAGCGCAGCGAGTAGGCGTCTTGCACGCGGGTGAACTCGCCCTCCTGCGGGCGCTGAATGAGCGTCGATGGGGCGAGGATCGCGGCCATGTTGGCGGCGGCAGCTGCCTGGCCCGGGTGCGGGCGCAGGGTGTGCAGCTCGGCGGCAAAGACCGCGTCGGTGCCGGTGAGCGCCTCGACGCTCGCAGCGGCGGCGAAGTCAGCGGTCTTGAAGAGCGATGACAGGTCGTGCAGCGCGAGGCAGAGCATGCCGAGCATGCCGTCGGTGCCGTTGATGAGGGCGAGGCCCTCCTTCTCTGCCAGCACGAGGGGGTCGATGCCTGCGGCCGCCAGCGCCACCGAGGCGTCGACGGGTGCGGCGTGGCGATCCTCGGCTGAAGCCGAAGCGGCAACGCGAACGTGACCCTCGCCCATCAACGTGAGCGCGCAGTGGGCGAGCGGGCTAAGATCGCCCGAGCAGCCGAGCGAGCCGTACTCGTGCACGACGGGGCTGATGCCCGCGTTCAAGATTGCGGCGTAGGTCTCGGCGACGACAGGTCGCACGCCGGTGCGGCCGCTCGCGAGGGTGTTGAGGCGCAGCAGCATGAGCGCGCGCACGACCTCGCGCTCGACCTCGGGGCCGGTGCCGGCGGCGTGCGAGCGAATCAGGCTGCGCTGCAGCTGCTGGCGCTTCTCGACGGGAATCTGCACCTTTGCGAGCGCGCCAAAGCCTGTTGAGACGCCGTAGTGCGGGCGTGTGTCGTTCGCGAGGTCTTCGATTGTCTGGCGGCTTGCGGCAATGCGTGCGAGTGCGTCTGCATCGATCTCAACGCGCGCGTCGAAACGGGCGACCGCGACGACGTCTGCGACGGTGAGTGGGGTTGCTCCGAGAATCACTGTGTTGCTCATGCATCGATTTCACCGCATGCGGGCGTTTCGCGGCACCCCTGGTGGCAAGGGTTTCGTCTGGAATCCCAGACGCTACGCGCGAATGCTTTCGGCGTTTCGGAAGCAACTTCGGCTTTAATCGAAGCAAGTAGTGCGAGCCGAACGGATCTGCGCGCATCTGCTTCTTCAAACGAAGGGTAACTGGCATGAGCACCACAAAGCTTTCGCACGACGAACTCTGGCCGCGTGCGGGCGGTTGGCAAGATCCCGCGGGGGAGCGCACCGACCTAACCATTGTCGGTGTGCCAACGAGCCGCACCTCGCTTTCGCCGACAAACGCACACGAGACGCCCGCGGCCATCCGTGATGCGCTGCGCCGCTACTCGACCCACATCGTGGCGGCGGGCGCACCCGGGCACCGCGGTGAAGAGACTGAGCTTGTGCTGCACGAAGCGCTGGGCGTTGCCGACGCTGGTGACGTTGCAGACCCAGACACGGAAGCGGGCGAACAAGAAGCAGCGACGAGGATCGCAGCGCTCTCTGCGCACGCGAACCTCGTGGTGGCGCTCGGTGGCGACAACGCCTGCACCGTGCCCGCGGCGCTCGGCATCGCGATGGCCCACGGTGGCATCGAAAACGCTGGCCTCATTACGCTCGACGCGCACCACGACCTGCGTGACGGTCGCAGCAACGGCTCTCCCGTGCGCAGGCTCATCGAGATGGGGCTGAACCCGCGCCGCGTCGTGCAGATCGGCATCGCAGACTTCGCCAACTCGCAGGCGTACCGGCAGCGCGCAAAAGATCTCGGCATCACCGTGATTCATCGCGACGAACTGCACGACCGCCCGCTGAAAGAGATCGTCGCTGAGGCGCTAGCGATCGCGGGCGGGGGTGGGGGTGCGATTCACGTTGACCTTGACGTCGACGTGTGCGACCGCAGCGTCGCGCCGGGCTGCCCGGCCTCGGTGCCTGGTGGGCTGCAAGCGCACGAGCTGCGTCGCATCGCGCGCCTGCTGGCAGCTGACTCGCGGGTGCGTGGCCTCGACATTGCCGAGGTCGACGCCACCGCAGACACGCCCGATGCCCGCACGGTGCGCCTCGCGGCGCTGCTCGTGCTCGAAGCCGCTGCGGGCGTCGCGCTGCGGGCGTAGTAGCTGGCAGGTCATCTCGACGGGGGTTCCCGAGCTTATCGAAGGACTCGATGACCGGCCAGCTCGACGGTCGGCCAGCGGCTACGCCGCGAGCACCTCGTTCTCGAGCCGCACGAAGCTTGCCTCCATGCCGTCGGCCATTCCGGTTGCGAGCACCATCTCGCGCACCTCGGCATCGGGGTAGGTGATCAGGTACGAGGCAAGCGTGCCACCTTCGACGGGGGTGAGCGTGAGCTCGTTGAGCGTCTCGGCGCTCGAGGCGCCCTCTGGGTCGGCAGGCGAGACCATACGCTCGGTCGTCACGAGTCGCTGTACCGGCGCTGCTTCGACGACCACGCCCATAAACCCGAAGCTCTCGCCCGACTCGAGGTTGCGCCACTCAGTGTGCATCTTCGCGCCGACAACCGAGCCGACCTCGCAGACTGTCATCTCCCAGCCATCGGGGCCGAGCTGCCAACGGCGCAGCAGCGCCTCCTCGGTGAACGCCCGCCACAGCTCTGGCAGCGACCCTCGTACCACTCGTGAAACGCGAGCCTGGGTGTCGCCGATCAGCTGCACCTCGGTGCCCTGGCCGAGGGCGAATGAGGTGAGGTCTGCAAGCACCTCGTCCATCTGACCCATGGCCTCGCTCATGCCCTCAACCTGGCCCATCGCGATGAGCTGTTCCATCTCTTCGAGAGTCTTGAAGTAGCTGATGGCTGCGACGCGCGAGCCGAGCGCGGTCTCGCTGAATTCGAGCACCATGCGGCCCTCGGGCATCTCCGTGCTCGGGGTGCCGTCGGCGTTTGCGAAGCCGTCGTGCACCTCGAACGAACGCCCCTCGTCGATTGCGGCCCACTTCCAGTAGCCGTAGTGGCGATCGCCCTCGGGGCCAGTCATGTAGTAGTTGCTGAGGCCACCGACGTAACCGTCGTGGCGGGTGAAGGTTGCGGGGTAGGTGGGCGGCCCCCAGAATTTCTCGAGCTGGCGCGGGTCGAGGTAGGCGTCCCAGAGACGGCGCACCGAGACGGTGAAATCGGCGACAACCGAGATGGTCAGTGCCTGGGCGTCGGTGTCGACTGAGGTGATGGGCATGAGCGTGGCCTTTCGTGTGGGTGGTCTAGGTGCCCGGGGTGGGCGAGTCTTCGGCGAAGAGTGCATCGAGCCTGTCGATGCGCCCCCGCCAGATGGTTTCGAGCTGGCCGAGCAACTGCTGGGCACGTTTAATGGCTTCGGGGTTTGCGAGAATGATGCGCTCCCTTCCGCGAGCGGTGCGGGCGACGAGATCCGCGGCCTCGAGCACGGCGACGTGCTTTTGTACCGCCGCAAACGACATGTCGTACTCTTTTGCGAGCTCAGAGATCGAGGCCTCGGCGGTCAGCGTGCGGCGTACGATATCGCGCCTCGTGCGATCTGCGAGTGCGCGAAAGAGGCGATCAACCTCGTCGTCTGAAAGAGTATATGCAACCATTTGGTTTCATATTAGGGCGAGGATCGCCGTGCGTCAAGCATCTGTTCGCCCGATGGGCGGCTGAACGGCGGGGCACTGGACTGCAAACGTTCATTTTCGGTCATGTAGTATAGAACGTTCGCTGTTTTCAAGTTCGTTAGGAACCACTTTTATGGCTCTCGCCACACGCGAAGACCTTCGTAATGTCGCCATCGTCGCACACGTCGACCACGGCAAGACCACTCTCGTCGATGCCATGCTGCGTCAGACCAACAGTTTCGACGCCCACGCAGACGTCGACGATCGCGTGATGGACTCGAACGATCTCGAGCGCGAAAAGGGCATCACGATCCTTGCGAAGAACACCGCGATTACCTACGAGGGCGCACACGCGAAGAACGGCCCTATCGTCATCAACGTGGTCGACACCCCTGGTCACGCCGACTTTGGTGGCGAGGTCGAGCGCGCACTCTCGATGGTCGACGGCGTTGTGTTGCTCGTCGACGCGAGCGAGGGCCCGCTGCCGCAGACCCGCTTCGTGCTGCGCAAGGCGCTTGAGGCGCACCTGCCCGTGATTCTCGCGGTCAACAAGACTGACCGTCCCGACGCCCGCATCGAAGAGGTCGAGGGTGAGGCGCAAGATCTGCTGCTC
>JAIUOH010000038.1 GCA_020161315.1 Actinomycetota bacterium
ATCAAGGGTCAAGTGGCGGTAGTGTGCAGGCAAGGAAGCGCAACCCTCCGGGTCAAGGTGTGAACAACCACAACCTACGAGGTGTTGCGCTTCCGTTTAGAATCCGGGTAGGTGTTGCCGTCGGAACCAAGAGCCAGCGCTTGGTTAGGGCCCGCACTGATGCTGGTGAAGTTGACCCCGGCAGGAACGAGCACGAGAATCGGAACATTGCTGTTAAGGTTCACACCCCCATCACCGAGCTGACCATACGAGTTCCCGTTCCAGCCCCAGGCGTAGGTGTTGCCATCGGAGCCGATCGCCACAAAGTGGCTGGATCCAGCGCCGAGGCTGATGAACGTCACCCCCGCTGGAGCCTGAACCTGCACGGGCACGTTGCTGGAGTTGTACGTACCGTTACCCAGCTGACCTCTCGAACCTGGCCCCCAAGCGTAGGTGTTGCCATCAGAACCGATCGCCCCCGAAGCACTCAAGCCAGTCGTGACGCTCGTAAACGTTACCCCGGCGGGGGCTTGAACCAGCACCGGCACGTTGCGGTTCGTGGTCGTGCCGTCACCGAGTAGACCAGAACCGTTATTTCCCCAGGCATAGGTGTTGCCATCGGAGCCAAGAGCCAGCGAGGATTCATAGCCCGCGCTGACGCTCGTGAAGGTCACCCCGGCGGGGGCCTGAACCAGCGCCGGCACGTTGCGGTTCGTGGTCGTGCCGTCACCGAGTTGACCCTTCGAGTTGTCTCCCCAGGCATAGGTGTTGCCATCGGAGCCAATAGCCAAGGAATAGTAGTAGCCCGCGCTGATGCTGGTGAAGGTCACCCCGACAGGGGTCTGCACGAGAACCGGAGCATAACGGTTACTGCTCGTGCCGTCACCGAGTTGACCATACCGGTTGTCTCCCCAGGCATAGGTGTTGCCGTCGGAACCAATAGCCAACGAATGGATCCCGCCCCCATCAATGCTGGTGAAGGTCACCCCGGCTGGGGCCTGCACGAGAACCGGAGCATAACGGTTACTGCTCGTGCCGTCACCGAGTTGACCATGCTGGTTGTCTCCCCAGGCATAGGTGTTGCCGTCAGCGCTGATCGCCAACGAGTGACCGCTGCCCGCGCTGATGCTGGTGAACGTCACTCCGGCAGGTTCAGGCACAGTCACAGTCGTGCCACCGGCTTCCGGGCCGTTGTTCGGCGTCGGTGTAGCGTGGGCGGCAACCGCACCACCCAGCACAAGCGCCGCCGCGATGGCGCCTGCGGAGATGGATCTCCGTAAACGATGTCTCATTCTCTTCTCCCGTTTGTGACAGTACGTAGCATCCGCTACGCGCTCAAAAGGCAAGACACATGAGGGTCGGGAATCTATCGGGAGGGTCTGGGTTCAGTTGCCGGTAGTACTTTGACGCCAGCTGCCTGACGCTCTCCCGCTGGCTACTGTTCCGTCCGCGTCAGCATCGATCTGAAGAATGAACGAGCCGCTGGATGCAGCGCTCTGCACCTCGAACACGATCGATCTATCAAAGCCTTGGGGGTGGATCGGAGCGCACACGGTGATTTCGCCGGCTGTGTCGCATTCCAGCCCGTCTGGGGCGGATAACAGCTTGGTTCCGGGCGAGAGGTCCAGCGTGAGCTGGCGCATGATGAACGGTGTGTCTTTCTGCGCGGCGAGGTCAGCGCGAATGGTGTGCAGCACGCCAGCATCGGTCGTGTCAAGGGTAACGTCGAAGCTCAAACCATACGGGTTCACGTCATCGAACGCGCCAGTATAGGTGATTTCTTCGCCCGGTGTGGTGCCGAACATAGTGTAGGCGATGCCTGCTGCGGCCGACACGAGGAGGCAGGCGATACCGACCGCGAGCACGATTCTTGACGAGAGCGCCCGCGTGAGGGGTCCGGCAGTACTCGGCCCCGTGGCGAGCGCCGTGGCCGCTGCCGGTGCGGGAGTGGTAAGCGCGGCCGACATGCGAAGCAGCGAGGGTGCCCCACCGTTTTGGCGGGGGGCCTGAGTGTGACCGGCGGCCTGGCTTTGTGCCTGGGGTTTGTCTGCTGAGTGCGGTTCTGGTGGGGCGTCGCCCGTGGTAGCTGCTGCGGGGGCGGCACCGTTGTGAAGCTGTGTAACTATCAGGAGTGGGAGTAGCCCGAACGCGCTCAATATTGTCGCGAAGCGTCGCCAGTTGTGTTGGCAAGGCTCGCACTCGTCTATGTGCTGTATTCCGGGATCTGTTGGCGCATGCAGGCTGGGGTCTTCACGCACGCGGGAGGGGAGCCGTTCGGCGTTTTCCTGGCAGGCGTGCTCACCGTCGCCCAGGTGCTCGATGAGTACTTGCCGGTACAGTGCGTGTTTCGCGCGGGAAAGGAGGTTGGAGATCGCTGGAGCTGGCCTGTCCAGCATCTCGGTCAGATCTCCCGGCTTCCTACCTTCGACGGTGACGGCCTGGAGCACGGTCCGATGCTCTGGTTTGAGCTTGCTCATCGCACGAGCCACGACCTCCATCTCACGAACGACATCTACTTGTTCGATATTGCCTGCGGTGGTGAAGACTTCTTCGGCGGCGGATTCTTCAAGTGGCCGTTCGCGTGCGCGCGGTGACCTGAACTTGTTCGCATAGGAGTTCCGCATGATCGTGGTCACGTAGGCTCGCGGGTTCGAGGTCGGACCTTGACCGTTCTGCCACTGTTCGAGCAATTTCAGCAGGGCTTCTTGAACGAGCTCTGCGGGTTCTTCTTTCGGGCCACCTACGGTGCGGCTACGGCCGTCTGTTTCGATGATTTGACGGGCCGCACTCATCCAATACGGCAGATGAGCAGTAATCAACGCTGAAAGAGCCGAGGCATCACCCTGCTTCGTCAGCACGGCCTGGTCTGTGTGCCCCACGAAACCCCCTCATAGTCACTTCTTATCTTATGATCTTTTTCCTCGCGGAGATATGGGGCGACCACCCGGCAGGATGATGGGGGTGCTGCGGGGTGGTCGCCCCATGCCCGAACGTTGCTTGGCAACTCGGGCCGGCGGGCCGCGCACCTGGGGAGAAGCGCTGGGGGTGACCCGCCATGAGAGCAAGACACATTACTGTCCTGAATATGTCGCTTGTCGCCCGTAACGGCCTGTAACCACTCGTGTACCCAGTTTGGGCACGCAGCGGGTACAACGTATTTGTTGATGTATCAGCAGATTTGGGGCCCGTGTACCCAGTTTCCGCGTGTACCCAGTCGAAAAAACTTCATTTCAAATAGGAAGGGCAAAATATCGTGATTTCTGTAAAATGACGATACAAATCGAGATCGAAGAGGCAAATCACCCCTACGAGGGATCGCCAATAGTGTTCGTTTATCAGGGGAAACGCGCGTGCGCGCGGGCATGTGCGACTGTCAAGATCATGCACCGAAGTTGTATCGTCATTTTTTAGCCCTCGAAAATGACGATACAAGCCCGTGCGGCCCTGTGACCTTTTTGCCACGGAATCATGCGGATCTCGGTGGTCCTCGTTTGTATCGTCATTTTGTATCGTCATTTTGCAGCTCGAAAAATGACGATACATTTTGCGCAGTGCTGCCCGATACGACGCAGCACCGGCGACATGACGGTGCCCCGCACCAGCGAAGCAGTGCGGGGCACATGTCACAGACCCGCGCCGGGCCCGCACCGAGATCTCAGCTCGCGCGCTGCTGGGCCACGCGGCGGGCCAGCTCGTCATTCCGGTTCCCGCTCGCCTGGTAGCCCATCGCCGCCTTGACGGACGAGTGCCCGAGATGATCCATAACCTCCTTGAGGGTCGCGCCAGCCTGCGCGTACCGGGTGCCCGCGAAGTGCCGCAGCCCGTGGAACGGCAGGTCGGGCCGCTCGGCGGCGACGACGGCCTTGTGCCAGTGCCGCCAGAACGAGCTCTGCGGCAGCCAGCCGGTGCTGTCGTGGTTGGTGGTCAGCAGAGCGTTGCCGATCTTCCCGTGAGCCTGCTGGGCGATGGTACGGGCATCCTCGCCGTAGACAACGACGTTGCGCTCGCCCGCGAGAGACTTGACCTTGCCGACGTCACGCCCGTTCACCTTCGTGAACACGACCTGCCGCGTGACGCTGATGCGCACGCAGTCCACGTCACCGGCCTGGTCGCGCTCGATGCTCAAGTCCTTCGCCCGCAGCTCGGTCGCCTCGCCCCAGCGCAGCCCGGCACCGCAGGCGATGACGACCAACGCCTTGTAGCGCTTGTCGATGCTCGACAGGATGACCGACAGCTCCGCATCGGTCGGCGGCTCGACCTTCTTGCCGGTCGATGCGATCGAGCCGCCCCTGACGCGGCAGGGGTTCTTCTCGATGATGCCGTCGTCAACGGCGGTCTTGAGCACCGACTTCATGAAGTCGTAGGCGCGCGAGGTCTGCGAGATGCGCCCGGTGTCGCGCTGGGCGCGGTACCACTTGTCGACCATCTCAGGGGTGATCTCCCCGAGCTTGCGCACGACCATCTCGGCGAGAGGCCCGCCCTTGCCCGCCTTGTCCTTCTTCGTGAGAACCCCTGCCGGGCGCAGGTATCCCTCGTAGTTCTCCACGGTGCGGGGCCGCAGCGGCTCCCCGCGCGAGTTCGTGCGCGTCTCGATCCACTGCGCGGCGTACTCGCCCAACGTCACCTCGCGGCGGGCGGCCTCCGCCGCAGCCTGCTCGGCCTGCGCCGCGCGCACGGCGGGCGGCTGCCAGGTTCCCGCCGCGATCTCGGCCTGCCGCTGGGCCAGCCAGGTGCGGGCCTCGGTCACCGTCGCGAACGTCGCGGGCGCGCGGTGCAGCTTGCCGTCGGGGCCGACGTAGGCGGCGCGGTGCCGACCATTCGCGCGCTTCTCGATCCGTCCGAACTTCTCGCGCTTCTTCTCAGTCATCTTCACTCCAGGGGGAATATACGGGGAATATCTTCTGCCCGAATGTGACCTTTTTGGTCTGATTCTGACCTGTCGGTCTTGGGCTGCATCCCTTGTTAATAAAGGGATCGGGAGTGAAACTGAGGTGCGTCTAGTCTATCGCAATAGCTATTCGATCCCAGTATCGCGCACAAGAGAAAGACCCGGCTTCGGCCGGGTCTTTTGTGTTTGGGAGTCAACTCCGCAGCGGCTCACACTCAGCGATTAGCTCCGCTACCTCGCTCATGCTCCCGCAGACACGCACTGCGCCCGCCGCCAGCAGCTCCCCCGGGCTTGTACTCGCTGGCCCGCCCGTCGAAACCCCAATCACGGTCGCGCCCGCCGCGACGCCCGCGGTTACACCAGACACCGTGTCTTCGACCACTAACGCGTCAGCAGGGTGAATGCCCAGAGCCACAGCGGCCGCCAAGTAGACATCTGGTGCCGGCTTGCTGCGAGGTTGATCCATGCCGCTAAACACTCGGCCGGCAAAGATGGGTGCGATCCCCGTAATTTCTAGCTGCATGGTTGCCTTAGCAAGATCCGCACCTGTCGCACACGCGACGTTGCCACCAAATACTCGCGCCGCGGCAGCAACAGCACCGTACGCGCCCGGGATCGCCACCAGATGCTGCCGCAGCTCGGCATCTCGGCGCTCACGAAACTCGCCAATCCAGCGGTCGTCGATGCGCACGCCCGTGTGCTCGAGAATCACCGGCCACTGATCTTTGAGCGCACGACCGATAAAGATTCGCACGCACTCAGCTTCACTGATCTGCCAGCCGAGCTCGTGCAGCATCTCGCGCAGCACGCCATTCGTCAGCGGTTCGGAGTCGACAAGCACTCCGTCGCAGTCGAAGAGCGCACCCGCAAACGTTGTGCGATTCACTCGGAATCGTCTGAGGTATCGACGGGCAACACTTGCTCATCGCTCGCCCTGCGACGCCGCAAAAATGCGATCACACCGACAGCGACGCCGACCACGAGCAGCCCAGCCCCCACCCACCACACAAGCGACAGGCTCTCACCCCCTGTGCTCGCGAGCTGGTCATTTGTTAGCTGCGCTGACACCGCGTTCGCGGCTGCCTCAATGAGTTGAAGTTGCACGGCTACCTCCTGGGGTTCGGTATGGGCAGTCTAGCGCGCGATACCTGCGGTGATGCCGCCCGTCGCGAGCAGTAGCCCCTCAGCCGTCATTTCAATATCGAAGCCGCGCCGGCCACCCGACACAAGCACAGTTTCGAAATCGAGCGCAGATTCGTCGAGCACCGTGCGCAGTTTCGTGCGCTGCCCGATTGGGCTGATTCCGCCAATCACGTAGCCGGTCTTTCTCTCTGCGAGCGTGGCGTCGGCCATAACCGCTTTCCGCGCCCCCACAGCGGCGGCGAGTGCCTTCAGGTCGAGCATTCCTGCCACCGGCACGATTCCGACGACCAGGGCGCCGTCAGCGTCTGCGAGCAGCGTCTTGAAGATTCTCTCGGCGGGCACCCCGAGCGCGTCTGCGGCTTCTTGGCCGAAGTCCGTGTTGGCGGGGTCATGGTGGTAGCTGCGCGGTTCGAAAGCGATGCCGAGTTTACCCAGGGCGACGGTCGCCGGGGTGGAGCCGTGCGCGCCAGCGTGCTTCTTTGCCATGCTGCCAGCCTAGTTGGCCGAGCGACCGCGGGCTTCGAGCGGCGTGCTCAGCTGCCGAGCCTTCGCCGCAGAAGCTCGATACGTTGCTGCAGTTGCGTCACACTCGCCTGCGCCACCGCGGGACCCCCGCAGATTCGGCGCAGTTCAGTGTGAATCGAGGGGTGCGGGTCGCCGCTCACGCGCGAGTACATGCCTACGAGGCTGTTCAGCAGTTTGCGCTGCTCACCGAGGGTTCGGTGCAGCGCTTGAGGCGCCTCGGCCTTCTCTGGGGCGTGTTCGAGAATGCCCTGCTTCGCCGCCGAGCGCTTTGCCTGCCGCGCCTGGCGCTGCAGCAGCAGGGTTTTCACCTCGTGCGGCTCGAGCAGGCCGGGCAGCCCCAAGAAGTCCAGTTCTTCTTCGCTCTCGACCTCGGCGTAGCCGCCAAACTCGGCACCATCGAAGAGCGCCCGGTCGAAGTGGGCGTCTGAGGCGAGCGCCTCGTACTTGAACTCCCCCGTCAGCGTCTCTGACGCGCGATCCTCGCGTTCAGCTTCGGCCATGAGCGCAGCCTCGGCATCCCACATCTCTTCGGCGCTCTTTGGCCCTTCGAGCACGTGCCCGCGTTGCTTCTCAAGCTCGGCAGCGAGTTGCATGAGTGTTGGCACGTTAGGGATGAACACCGACGCAACCTCGCCCTTGCGTCGCAGGCGCACGAAACGCCCGATCGCCTGCGCGAAGAACAGCGGGGTCGATGAGCTGGTCGCATACACGCCGACCGCAAGCCTGGGCACGTCGACGCCCTCAGACACCATTCGCACAGCCACCATCCAACGGCTGTCACTCTTTGAGTACTCGTCAATCCTTTCGCTGGCCCCCGCATCGTCAGAGAGGATCAGCGCTACTTTCTCGCCGGTAATCTCTTCGAGCTGCGCAGCGTAAGCCTTGGCCGCAGCATGATCGGTGGCGATGACGAGCGCACCTGCGTCGGGAATGTTGACGCGCACCTCAGTAAGCCTGCGATCGGCTGCGCGTAGCACCTTCGAGATCCACTGACCCGCGGGGTCGAGCGCGGTGCGCCAGGCCTGCGAGGTGATGTCTTTGGTGTTGCCCTCGCCGAGGCGCGCCTGCATCTCTTCACCGGCCGAGGTTTGCCATCGCATCTCGCCCGCGTAAACCATGAAGATTACGGGGCGCACAACGCCGTCTTCGAGCGCACGGTCGTAGCCATAACCGTAATCGGTCGCCGACACTTTGCTGCCGTCTGGCTGCGGCACGTAGTCTACGAATGGAATCGTCGCGTCGTCAGAGCGAAAGGGCGTGCCCGTAAGCGAGAGCCTGCGCTTTGCGGTGCCATAGGCCTCGCGAATCGCATCGCCCCAGCTCAGCGCGTCTCCGCCGTGGTGCACCTCGTCAAGAATCACGAGCGTGTCTTCGCGTTCGGTGAGCAGTCGGTGCTGCACCGGCTTCATCGCGACCTGCGCATAGGTCACGACTACACCGTGATAGCGGCGCCCGTATGCGGTTCCGTCGTTGTTCGAGTAGCGCGGGTTCAGGTGAATGCCGCCTCGTGCGGCGGCGTCTGCCCATTGAACTTTCAAGTGCTCGGTGGGGGCAACCACGACGATCTGGGTGACGGTATGGTTCGCACGTAGGATCGCGGCAAGCCTCAGCGCAAACGTTGTTTTGCCTGCGCCGGGCGTTGCAGAGACGAGAAAGTCGCGCGGCTGCTGCTCGAGATAGCGCCCAATTGCCTCTTCTTGCCAGGCGCGTAGCGTGCCCGCCGTGCCTCTCGCGGCGCGATCCGGGTAGGCAGGGGGCAGGTGTTCGGCTGCACTCGTGCCCGGCAGGTGCAGGGCTGGGTCAGACTCGATCACGACGCTCTAGACTAGTCGTTGCAGATGAGAGAGTCGAAGTTACGTGAGGAGCACGCCGTGTCGAATGAGAAGACCGAGCTTCCCTGGTCACGATTTGTCGCAATCGGTGATTCGTTTACCGAGGGAGTCGGCGACCCAGAGGCAGACAGCCCTGGTGGGCTTCGCGGCTGGGCAGATCGATTCGCTGAGGTGCTCGCTGAGCGGGGTGGCGATTTCGCCTACGCAAACCTCGCCGTTCGCGGCAAGCTGATTCGCCAGATCACCGAAGAGCAGCTCGAGGCAGCCATCGACCTGCGCCCCGACCTCGTGAGCGTGTGCGCGGGCGGCAACGACGTGATTCGCCCCGGCGCCGACCCCGACGCGGTTGCGGTACAGCTCGACTACCTGCTGCGCAAGCTTCGTGAGACCGGCGCCACCGTGATCGTCTTTACCGGCGTCGACGTCGCGTTTCAGCCCGTGTTCCGTTCGATTCGCGGCAAGGTCGCGATCTACAACGAGAACGTGCGAAAGGTTGCACAGCGTCACGATTGCGTGGTCGTGGATCAGTGGGCCATCGAGGAGCTGCAAGACTCTCGCTACTGGGCCGACGACCGGCTGCACTTGAACTCGCTCGGACATCACACGATCGCGCGCACGGCGCTCGCAGCCCTCAACGTGCCAAACGATTTGCAACCGCTCGATCCCCCGCCTCTGCCGCAGCAGAACTGGCGACAGGCTCGCAAAGAAGACGTGGTGTGGGCAAAAGAGCACCTGGTGCCGTGGGTCATTCGTCGTCTGCGCCACGAGTCGTCGGGCGATAACGTTGTCGCGAAACGCCCAGAACCGGGAGCGGTTTAGCGCGTAGACTGAGCCGTATGGCTAGCATTACGAAGCAGATCGCAGACACCATCACCTCGGTCGGCGTGCACGCCGCCTACGGTGATCCCGTAGAGCTTGATGGCACCACCATTGTGCCCGTCGCAATCGCCGGCTACGGCTTTGGCGCGGGCGAAGCCGGCTCGACGGAGCAGGGCGAGGGCTCAGGCGGTGGTGGCGGCGGTTTCGCGTGCCCCACTGGTGCGTACGTTACCCGTGACGGCTACACCCGTTTCGAGCCCAACACCATCGCGCTGCTCGCCGTGGGCGTTCCGTTCGTGCTCGTTGCCGGCCACGCACTGACCCGAGTCATTCGCGCGCTGAAGAAGTAGTGTCAGGGGGTTACTCCCCGCACAGACTCAGCGAGTGCACGCCCAGGCTTCACATCTGGCCATGCTCGCGAGCACCCTATCGACTCCACACCCACGGCTCGCGCGGCAGCAGCTGCGGGTCAAATCGCGCGAGCAGCTCGGTCATTGTGAGTGATTCGCCCAGCTGAGCCAGCCCGAGCGACGCAGCAAGATTGTCGCGTACCGTGGTAGCCGAAACCCCCTGCTCAGCGAGATCTTCGAGCGTGACGGCGCCATCGCGCTTAGCCAACCTCGCCCCGGTCGGGCCGAGCACGAGAGGCACGTGGGCATACTGCGGAGTAGGTAGGCCAAGCAGCCTCTGCAACAGCATCTGCCGCGGGGTTGACGACGCGAGATCGTCTCCCCTCACCACCTGATCAACGCCCATATCGGCGTCATCAACCACCACGGCCAGGTTGTAGGCAATCGCGCCATCACCGCGTTGCAGCACAAAGTCGTCGATAGCCGCAGTGACCTTACCGAGCAAGATGTCGTTGAAGCTGAGCTCAGTCACATCGCTGCGCAGCCTCAGTGCGGGCTGTCGAGGCGCGATCGCGGCTCGGGCGGCGGCTCGCTCGGTCTCGTCGCGATCCCTACATATGCCTGGGTACGCTCCGGGAGCGGCGTGCGGGGCGCTCGGAGCGTCGAGAATCTCACGGCGCGTGCACGTGCACTCGTATACAAGGCCTCGCTCCATAAGCACTGCGATCGCCGCATCGTGCGCCTCACGACGCTCCGTCTGCACGACCGGCTCGCCGTCCCAGTCGAGACCGATCGCTGCAAGCTCGGCGAGCTGCTCATCGGCGACGCCCGCGTCTCTGCCCCGGTCGACGTCTTCGATGCGCATCAAGAACTTGCGGCCGGTGCTGCGGGCAAAGAGCCAGGCGACCATTGCGGTGCGCAAATTTCCGAGATGCAAGCGACCAGAGGGGCTCGGGGCGTAACGCCCGGCACCAGATTTCGACATTCCCCCATATTGGCACAGCCGGTTACGGGATCGTGGCAAAAGGTGCGCGCGAAAGCGCTCCCGAGATGCCAGAATGAGCGCATGACAGATGCACGCAGCGCGACAGCAGGCTCAGCAGCGACGACAACCTCCGAGCTCGGATTCACCAAGCTGCCCCCTTCTTCGGCAGAGAGCCTGGCTGCCGGCCGCGCACTGCGTAAGCGCCTGCCCCGCAAGCAGCTCGGCATCATGAGCCAGTACGAGAGGCGCCCGCTCGAGATCCTCGCCGAGCAAAATACCACGCGTCTGCAAGACCTCATTCCGCTACGCAACGAACGAATGTCGCAAAGCCCGTTCACGTTCTACCGCGGCACCGCGGCACTCATGGCAGCTGACATGGCACAAGACGCACACACCAATATCTTGGTGCCCTCGTGCGGTGATGCTCACGTCTCAAACTTCGGCTTCTACGCCTCGCCGCAACGCAGCCTCGTATTTGACCTCAACGATTTCGACGAGGCCGCGTGGGCACCCTGGGAGTGGGATCTGAAGCGCCTCGTCACGAGCGTGATCATCGCTGGCCAGTCGACCGGACGCGACGAGAACGTGATTCAGACCGCCGCCTACGCGACGGTGCGCAGCTACGCTCTCGCGCTTCGGGCGAGCCTCTCGCTCTCACCCACCGAGCGCTACTACGCCCACCTCGACGCCGACGCCGGTGTCGCCACGCTGCCGAGTGATTCAAAGCGTGTGCTGCGCAAGGCGATCAAACACGCGCGCAAACGCACCGGCGAGCGATCGGTGAAGCGCCTAACGGCCACGAACGAGTACGGTGTCATGCAGTTCGTCATGGATCCGCCGACACTCAGTGAGCTCCCTGCAGAGACGCTGCACGACGTGCACCGCTTGATGGGGCTCTACTTTCAGCATGCCGACTCTGACATTCTGCAGCTGCTGCAGCACTATGAGATCGTCGACGCGGCGAGGCGCGTGGTCGGCGTGGGCAGCGTCGGCACCCGCTGCGCGCTCAGCCTGCTGCAAGATGGCGACGGCAACGCCCTGCTGCTGCAATCGAAAGAGGCTGGCAGAAGCGTGCTCGAACAGTACGGCGGCATCGAACAACCGCAGGTGCTGCTCGATGCGGTGGCAAGCTACGGACAGGGTGTGCGCGTCGTCGCGTTGCAGCGAGTGCTGCAGGCCGTGTCTGACCCGTTGCTTGGCTACCTGCGCTACGACGACCTCGATCTCTACGTGCGCCAGTTTCACGACATGAAGGGCGGCATTGAGGCCGATACGCTCGAAGATGGTCCGTTCAGGCTGTATTCCGAAGCCTGCGGCGTTACCCTCGCAAGGGCGCACAGCCAGTCACCCGCGGCAGCCCCGGTCAGCGGGTACCTCGGCAACGGCAAGGCAGCCGCGAATGCACTGCTCAAGTGGGGGTACGCCTACGCCGAGCGTTCGAAGGCAGACTACGAGCTGTTCCTCGCGTCGCTCTAGTAGCTAGCCAACGCGGTACGAGCATCAGCCGCCAATAAACCCAGAGATCAGCGCGGGTGCCTCGCTACCCGCGAGCGCGCGCCCAATCGTGCGGCCCTCGTCTTCGAGCGTTTCTGCAAAGCTTCGCCCATACGTAGCACGCACCAGGCGCTTCGCCTGCCCTCTGGCATCGGGCGCATTGTCGGCGATAAACCGCGCAAGCTGTTCCGCACGCGCAAGCACTTGATCGTCGGGCACAACCTCGGCGACAAGACCCCAGTCGAGCGCCTCGGCCGCGCTCAGCAGCCGATCTTGCAACACAAGCTGCATCGCACGGCGTTCGCCAAGAGCCCGAGCAAGCAGTGCTGGCACCGTGAGATCTGGGGTGAGGCCGAGCTTCGCATAGATGCTGCCGATTTTCGAGCTCTCGCCCACAACCGCGTAGTCACTGTTGAGCAGAATGCCGAGCCCACCACCAGCGGTGGTGCCATGCGCCGCTGCCACCACCGGAATCGAAGATTCAAGCAGCGCCAGCTGCCCCTGATTGATCTGCTGCGCCAACTCGAAGATGCGATCCTCGCTAAAACCACCCATCGCCATGGAGCGCACGTCACCACCGGCGCAGAACGCGCGGCCGTTGCCCGCGAGCAGGATCACCCGCACGTCGTCGCGCGAGACAGCTGCGGTAGCGACGCGCGCCCAGGCTTCGGCGGTCTCTGCGTTGAACGCGTTGAGGCTGGCGGGGCGGTTCAGGGTGATCCTGGCAATACCGTCGGCGACTTCCAAGAGCACTGAGTCATTCAACACTGAATCGTTCATTCGTGCGCACCTTTCACTGTGCAGGCTGTTCTACGTCACGATCGTAGCGACGCTCTCACCCTATCCGGTGGACCGTTTTGCACAGCGCGCACCGCGCCTTTGGTTCATTTCGCACCGCAGGTGAGATGATCAGAGGATGCGCATTCTTTCGATTCAAAGCTCGGTTTCGTACGGCCACGTCGGCAACTCGGCAGCGGTGTTTCCGCTGCAGCGCATCGGCCACGAGGTCATGCCGATCTACACTGTGATGTTTTCGAACCACACCGGCTACGGCGAGTGGGGCGGCCCGCTGCTCACCGGCGACAACGTGCGAGACGTGGTGCGCGGTATCGATGCACGCGGCGGCCTCAACGACGTTGAGCTCGTGCTGAGCGGGTATCAGGGCGGCAATGATATCGGCGACGCGATTCTTGATGCGGTCGCACTCGTGAAGCAGCGCAATCCAGCGGCGATCTATGCGTGCGACCCTGTGCTCGGCAGCGCATCGTCTGGGTGCTTCGTTGCACCCGAGGTGCAGTCGCTGATTCGCGATCGCGTGGTGCCGAAAGCCGACCTCATCACCCCCAACCAGTTTGAGCTTGGCTTCTTGACCGGCACCGACCCGCACACGCTCGAAGAGACTCTCACCTCGGTCGAGCTGGTGCGCGCACAGGGCCCGCAGACCGTACTTGTCACGAGCGTGCTGCGCCCCGATCGCCCAGAGGGCACGATCGAGATGCTCGCGGTCACGAACGATGGCGCATGGCTCGTGCAGACTCCCCAACTGCCGTTCAAGGCGAATGGCTCTGGCGATGTGACGGCGGCACTGTTTTCTGCTCAGCTTCGAGGATCAGGCGACGCAGCGAGCGCGCTCGGCCGCACGGCCGCGAGCGTGTTCGAGTTGCTCGAGAACACACTGAACTCGGGCCAGCGCGAGCTGCAGCTCATCGAGTCGCAGGAGGCTTACGTCTCGCCGAAGCACAGCTTCGAAGTGAAGCAGGTTCGCTAGCCCGCGCCTGGTGGTCAACACCGCGGCGTGCACAATAGTTGTGCACGGTAATTATGCATGGCACAATTGCCTGCATGAGCGACTCAACTTCAGCAGCTGATCTGCAGCTCGATAAGCGCGCACTCAGAGTACTTGCGCACCCGTTACGCTCGCGCCTGCTCACCGAGCTGCGCGTGAACGGGCCGGCCACGGCAACAGAGCTTGCGGCAAGACTCAACACCAACACGGGTGCAACGAGCTATCATCTTCGCGAACTCGAAAGCGTCGCACTCGTAAGCGATAGCGGCGAAGGCCTCGGCAAACGTCGAGTGTGGCAGGCAAGCACTGCGTCTCACTCGTGGCAGAACTCTGGCTTTGCAGACGACCCCGACGCCAGGGCCTCGCTCGACTGGCTGCGCCGCAACTACCTCAGTGATTACGCCGCGCAGGCGGAGCGCTGGCTCGAGGCTGAGCGGCTGTGGCCAAGCGAGTGGGCCGATCAGCTCGGCTTCGGTGACGTCATGCTCGAGGTCTCCGCTGAGCGGCTCGCCGAGTTTCACGCAGAGTTCGAAGCGCTTGCCACCAAGTACGGCGCAGCGGCACAGACGGCAAACCAGGGAGAGGGTGTACGCAAGATTCTCTTCGTAACTGGGGCGATTCCACTCGATCTTGCTCCCCCAGAATCGCAATGATGTCACCAAAGTCGACAGAACGTCGCTTTGTCTGGCTCACGAGCATTCGGTGGCTGCCCGTTGGCATCATGTTCGCGTCAACCATTCTGCTGCCCGTCGAGCGTGGGCTCTCAACCCTCGAGGTCGGCACCCTGCTCGCGATCCAAGGTTTCGCGGTGCTCGGGCTTGAGCTGCCGAGCGGCTCACTCTCTGACACGATCGGTCGCCGCCCCGTACTCATCACCAGCGGCATGCTCGCGATCCTCGCAACAACACTGTTTCTCCTCGCAAATGACTTCTGGGGCTTCGCGCTCTCGTTCGTAATGCAGGGCGTGTTTCGCGCGCTCGAGTCGGGCTCGCTCGAATCATGGTTCGTAGATACCGTGCACGCACAGAACCTGGCAGCCGAACTGTCGCGACCACTCGCCGCAGCAAACACTGCCCTCGGGGTCGCAATCGCCTGCGGCGCGCTCGCGGGCGGGCTCCTGACTTGGTGGAACCCATTCACAGATCTTTCAGCCCTTGCGCTGCCTGTTCTCGTCGCAACCGCTTGCTACATCTTCTACACAGCGCTCTGTTTCTTTCTGGTGCGAGATCATGAACCGCGCCCAGTGAAGCTGAGATTTAGCGAACGAGTTCGCGAGCTCAGAACTTCACTGCGCGAGGTGCCGAATGCCACTCGCGACGGACTGCGCCTTGCGGCGACCTCTCGGGTACTGCGGGGGCTGATCTTCGTAGAGCTTTTCTGGGCACTCGCGCTGGTGGGCTTCGAGGCTCTCACTCCCCTACGGCTCGGCGAGCTACTGCCGAGTGAGCAGCAAGCAGCCGCGCTCTTTGGTGTTGCCTCAGCTGCCGGTTGGCTCTGTTTTGCCGCCGGCTCATTTGTCGCTGGCATTGCAAGCACGAGGATCGGAAACGTTTGGATGGCGATTCTCAGTCGCCTGCTGAATGGAGCATTCGTGGTGCTCATCGGTGTTGCTGCCGGCCCTGTGGGTGTGATCACGGCCTTCGGCCTGAGTTATCTCACTCACGGGCTCGCGGGCCCCGCTCACTCCGCACTGTTGCACGGGTGCGCGAACACCCACACCCGAGCGACGGTGCTGTCATTAAACTCGATGGTCTCTGGCGGCGCGTACAGTCTGGGGCTTCTGGCGCTCACCGCGTTCGCCGAGGTGGGGTCGCTTTCGTTCGCGATTATCGCTGCGGGCGGGCTCAGTCTGCTTGGGGCGCTGTGCTACCTGCCTGCGCTTGCAGAAGCTCGGCGAGCAACTCACGCTCCTCTGCATCCGTGAGGCCCGCGTTGAGCACGGTTGCAGTATCGCGCTGAAGGGTGTCGAACAACGTCTCGGCAAGCGACCGCAGTTTGAGCCCCGCGGCGAGCGCTTTGGCGTTTGAGAGCGCGCCAATACCGGCGATCTCGGGGTCGTGCACCCAGAGCGGCAATGACCGTGGGCCAACCCACTGGGCAACCCTACGCGCAACTAGCCACTCGGTTGGCGCTGTCACCACCTCATCCGTCTGCGCCGAGAGCTTTCTTGCGACCGCCAAGTGGTCTGCAAGTGGCTGCGAGTGCCCAACGGCGTTGAATGCACCCGTCCTTCGCCGCTCAATCAACAGCACCACCCAGGCGGCCAGGTCACGCACATCGATGACAGATACAGCAGCGCCCGACTCGGGCACCAGCACCTCGCGAGCCGGTCCAGAGGGCCTGGCAAATCGCATGGGCCAGTAGCTCGTGCGCCCGGTGTGGTCGCCGGGCCCGCCAATGAGTCCCGGGCGAATCACCGTCGTGCGATCACTCCCAAACTCGCGCCGGGCGGCCTGCTCGCAAGCCGCCTTCGCGGCACCGTACTCGCTGGGTGAAGTCATCTCGTCATTCGCGAGTGGCTCATGCAACGGGGCGTGCTCATCTATTCCCTGGCTGGCGAGCGATGCATAGGCACTGCACGAAGAGAGATACACGTACTGAGCTGCGTGCTCAGCGAGCGCTTTCGCTGCCGAACGAACTTGGCCGGGCTGAGAGGATACGTCAATCACCGCATCCCATCGCGGCACAGATGCCGCGGTGACACTGTCATAGGCTCGGTCTGTGCTGCGATCTGCCTGCATGCTCGATGCGCCCACCGGCACGGCCGATCCTCGGGCGAGGCACGTAACCTCGTGACCGCGCTTCAACGCAGCTGCAGCAATTGCCCCGCCGACCCAGGCTGTACCACCCAACACCAGAATTCTCATGCCCTCAGTATTCTCGCCACGACGCGCTGAGGCGATCCCTGTTCACTGCCGGCGCAACCGCCTCAGGGGGCATAGCCTGTCACCATGACAGATGCAACGCCCATGCCTCGGGCACCTCGGCCCTCACCGCGGCCAGCGACCACTGTGGCTGCGATCGTCGCGATTGCGCTGCTCTGCCTAGGCGGTGCCTGGGTGGCGCTGAGCGGCGGCGAGCCGTTCGCTCTCGATACGGCGTGGCACGGCGCCGTTGCGGTTGCACCTGGCTCGGTTGCCTACTATCTTGCGGCAGCGCTCGCGACCATCGGAAGCTCGATCGGCGTCGGCATCTGCGTCGCGGTCGCGGCAGCCGTGCTGCTCCTGCTACGCCGATGGGGTGACGCAGTCGCCGTGGTAGCCTCTGCGCTTATTGGAGTCGCTTGCAGCGAGGGCCTCAAGATGCTTGTCGCAAGACCGCGGCCAATCGATGCGCTGCTGCACCCTCCGGGATCCTCGTACCCTTCGGGTCACGCGATGGGTGCGGCGATGCTGGCGACCGCCCTGGTGTTTGTGCTGTTTGCGGTGGTGCGCTCGCCGCGGCTTCGCGCCTTGATCGTTACCACCGCTACCGTGTGGACACTGCTCATGATGTGGAGCCGAACTGCGCTACACGTGCACTGGCTGAGCGACACCGTTGCTGGCGCGCTGCTCGGTTGGGCCGTTGCTGTGCTCGCGCGTGGGGCCCTGCACTTCTTCTCGACACCACGCACGTCACCCGTTCTCAGCTAAAGCTGAGCACCGTGTCGCCCCAGCCCTCGCGAAGCGCGCCGTCAAGATCGGGCTCGCAGCGATCTACCGCGTCAATCACCAGTGTGCTGCGCGAGGTGAGTTCGTACGCAGCCCAGGCGGGAGCATCGGGTGCGTTAGGTGCCTCACCCTTGGCAAATGCGACCCATCGCGCCCGCATGCGCGGTGAGATGCTCTGCGCCACCCGGCGCCCACCAAGCTTGAACGTTGGGTCTTTCGGCCCGCCGTCGAGGTTGCCCCAGAGGTAGGGCAACTCGGTCGCATGCGTAGCGCCAAGACCAAGCAGGCGCAGAAACGGTGTGCTGTAGTCGAAGCGATAGAGCCAGACCGGGGCAACCCTACTGTGCCCCTCGGCTACCCACAGCGTCGGCATGCGAAACCCGATGTCGCGCGCCACGCCGAGTCCGAGGGCGCGATGCCGCACCCCCTCGTACGCGGCGCGCACCTGTTCGATGGGCGGCATCTCAATCTCGGGAGCCTCTGCGCTCATGTCACCAAACATCTGCATGATGCGGTCGTCAGTAATCGGGATAAGCGGTGACTTCATGAATTTAAAGAGCGAGGCCTCATCACGGTTCGTGCCGATGATGAGCGGAACCTTCAGCCCTCGCCCCTCGCTCAGCACCTTGACCGGCGCCTCCGGCAGAAGTGTGCCATCGATCACCGGCGCAAACGCGAGAGTGCCCGGAGCCTCCTGCGGCACCTGCGCATACACCGACATCGCCGCCTGCACAACCTCTTCACTCGCGAGCGCTCTCAGCCGTTCAGCGTCACCGTCGGGCACCCCCACCGCAGCAAGAAAGCGCTTGGCGACCTGGGTCGCGCGCTCGGCACCGTACATGCTTGAGGCGGGAGAGGACTGCGCGATGGCGCGATGAAAGAGCCCCTCGGCCGAGGGCGTAGCGAGCAGAGCGGTGACCAGTCCACCGCCCGCAGACTCCCCGAAAACGGTGACCCGATCTGGGTCGCCCCCGAAAGCCGCGATATTGTGCCGCACCCAGCGCAGCGCCAACAGCACATCTTTGAGTGCGAGGTTGCCGTCGAACTCAGCGCTGTTGACGCCAGATAGGTCAAGAAACCCCAGGCCTCCCAAACGATAGTTCAGGGTCACCACGATCACTTCACCAGTCGAGACAAACTTCGCACCGTGATACATGGGCTGCGCTGCAGAGCCAAAGGTGTAGGCACCGCCGTGAATCCAGACCATGACCGGCAGCGCCTCTGCCTGATGGCCCGCTGCCTGATGGCCCGACGGCGCCCACACATTCAGAAACAGGCAGTCCTCATCGACCCGGGTGTCTTCTCCCAGAGGCACCGCGGGGTTTGCAAGCTGAGGTGCGGCTGGCCCATACACCAGGGCGTCAACCATTCCGTCGGCCGGCGACGCCGCAACCGGGTCACGCCAACGCAACTCACCCGTAGGCGGCTTCGCGTAGCGGATCCCGCGCCATACACTCGCGAGCTTCTCGCGACTCCCGACGAAGCTGCCCGCGGGAGCATGGGCAATAGGCCGACTCTTGTTCACTTGCGTTTCCTTTTCAATAAACATCGTGATTCCCTCTCGCTAGTGACCCAGCATGCGAATGAGGTGCGAGATCTCGGTCGCCGCCAGCATCGCAAACAGCACCGTCATGATCACCGCGTTGTGCGCGACCAGCTCACCCTTGATTCGCTGCAAGGCCCGTTCGATACGCGCCGAACCGCTGAGCGCCAATAGCGTCGGCAGCAGAATGCCAAGAGAGCCGCAAATCGCGAACACGAGGCTCAGCCCAACCACCGCGAGAACAGGCAGGTCGTGGGCGCCCAGCAGCGCACCGGCTTTCAACTCCAGCGGCAGGTTTTTCGCGTTGGTGAGGCCCATGAGTGCCCCGAGGCCGGCTGCTCGAAGCGGAGTCAGTGTGTCGACCGCGGCCAGCCACGACGGCAGCTTCGGCTCGGCACCCGCTCGAGGCCGCGTAAACCAGCTGCTCAGCGCAAGCACCACAAAACCAATGGCGAGCACCGCAGTCAGCACAAACACCACGGTATCGTCGCCATCAGAATGCCCCGCGCCCGCCTTCGCGCTCGTGAGCCCGCCGAGCAGGGTGATGGCAAACGCCACCGAGATCGCCCCACTCACGAACGAGAGCCCGTTCGCACGCCCCCTTGCCGAGAGCAAGATCGCCACCGTTGCGACAATCGGCAGTGGCGAGATGATGATGCCCACAGCGAGTGGGATCAGCTGGGTCAGGTCGTGCATCGTGGGTTCCGTTTCTCTCTGGGTACGAAACGCACGCTATCCCTAGCCCGTAGGGGCCCCCACAAAATGTGCGGCTGACACGACAGGCAGCACCGCGAGGCGAGCCGAGAGCCGCACCTCACCCAGCTCCTGGGTGAGTTCGGCACCGATCAACCCCACCGGAGAGTCAGGCCTGACACGCGCCTCGCCACTCAGCACGCCCGGGGAATGCACCTCTACGAGCACCACGCGCCCTGCACCGGCGTGCTGCGAGCTGATGCTGATCCTCGCACGCAATTCTTCTGAGTGCTTCACCGTGTTGATGAGCCCTTCGGCAACAACCTCGCCGATGTGGCGAGCGAGCACCTGCGAACTGTTGACCAGCTTGTATGCCTCGGGTTCAACGTCTAGATGCACATCGATCACACCCGACCATGCACCGATAACCGCTTCGATACCGGGCATGCTGGCGCTTGCATCTTCTGCTTGGTCAAAGACGCCCGCAAGCGACTCAACGCCCGCGGTGAGCTCTGCGAGCACTCTGCGTTGCGCCTCTGCATCAATCGTTGTCGCAGCATAGAGCAGGCAGTTGGCCTGTACGTCCCGGTGCAACAGTCGCGCCGCCCGTTCGAGCGCATCGCGCGGGGCCGCGGCGCCCTCGGCGAGACGAAGCCGACGCTCCATGATCATGGCTTCGAGCCGATCACCCTCTGCCGAAAGACCGTGCAGCATCCCGGCGCTCCAGCTACACGCCATCGCGAGGATCGGCAGCACGAGCACAGGAAACCATACGAGGTTGAGGGGCACCGAATGCGAGGGTGCAACGGTTGCCGAGTTCAGCGCGCCGGCTAGCGCCCAGAGCGATACGTACCAGCCGAACTGCCGGGGCTCAGCTGCGGTTGCGAGCAGTGAGCGTGTCACCCATTCAATGAGCACGCTGCTGACGACCAGCACCCCGAGCACGGTAAAAAATACCGGCACGCTGAGCGCCCGCGTCGCGTATGGCGAGACCAGCACCAGATAGACCAGGGTCACGGTTCCTGCGGGTGGCAGCCGTACGCGCCACGTCGTGCCGCCTCCTCGCGCAGGTTCATTGGTGCGCCGCTCGCCCGCATTGTTGGGAGCAGCAGCGAGGTCAGATAGCGCCCTCGACCACTCACGTACCGGGCCTGTTGAAAATGCGAGGATCGCGGCAGCGGTCTCATCGCGTCGCTGTGCGCGCAGCACTGCCTCTAGGCGCTGCGCCAGGTCATGTTGGCAAGAGGCGACCGTCTCACGCACCTGGCGCGCCTTCTCAGCGAACGCCTCTGCGTCGGCGCGCATACTCTCGGCAACCTCACCAAGCCTGCGATTTAGCTCGCGAAGCGAATGCACTTGGTTTCGCAACACCGCGAGCAAGATCAGCACCGTCCACCACACCGCAAGGTTGAGCACCACCCGGGCCGCAAGCATCTCGAGTGTCGGCACCTCGGCACCCCAGGCGGTGAGTATCAAATCGTGCAGCACCGGGCGCAGGGCAGACGCAAGGCTCACAAAGACCACGAGCACCAGCACTCGGGCGATGCGCGCCTGTAGGTACCGCTCAAGCCAGGCCGCGGGCAGCAGCAAGACCAAGAGCACGCACCAGCTCACCGCAGAGGCAACAACGGCCCCGACAAGGTCACCCCCGGTGGCGGGTGTGAAGTAGGGGCTCATGAACGTGAGTGCCACCCCGAGCGAACCGAACAGCGACCACCGGCTCAGAAACCGCCCCTCGGAGATCGCTGCCCAGACGGTGCGCTGAAAAGTCTTCACCGGGCAGGGCCAAACTCAGAAAGGTACAGCGCGGCGGCCGCAACTCGTTGGTTGAGCGCACGGTCACCCGAGATCTCAAGCCTGTCAAAGATGCGGCTCACTGTGCGCTCGACCGCGCGGGGCGAGGCACCCGATTGCTCCGCGATCCGCTCGTTTGACCAGCCCTGGGCGATCATGCTCAGCACCTCAAGCTGATGTCGTGTCAGCGCGGCAAGAGCGGCACCCCTGCCGGTCTCTGCCGCAACCGCAGAGCCAGTCGATGAGTGAAGTGCACGCTCGAGCGCCTCGACCAGCTCTCCCGGCGAGGTGATCCCCGTCTTATTCACAAAGACAGCACCGTGAATACCGAACGCATCATGACCAGCCGCGTTGCGCGGGTAGCTTGAAAGAAAGAGCACGCCAAGGTGCGGTGCCAGCCGCCGAAGCGTGAGCGCAAGCTCAGCCCCGTCTGGCCGAGACCCCAGATCAATATCTGCCACGAGCGCGTCCGGATCAAACTCAGCAAACGCGGCGAACGCCTCGGCAGCCGATGCTACCGCGAGGGTCTCAAACCCCGACCGCTCGAACAGATCGCGCACAAGCCCGCGCATGACTCCCTGGTCTTCGACCACGAGCACACGACGCTGCCACTCCCCCATGACATAACGCTACCGCAGCTTGAAGTCTTCCACTCCGAACAGCAGAATTGCAGCATGAGCGATCACCAGCGAAGGAGCGAGCTGAGACAAGCTTCTCTGCCCGCACTCCTGTACGCAGAAGACGACGCCGAAATCGCAGAAATGACTATCGAAATGCTGTCCGACGATTACGCCGTCGAACACGTTACCCGCGGTGATGAGGCTCTCGACAGAGCACTACATCACAGCTACCGAGCAATGGTGTTCGATCGCAGGCTTCCTGGCAAGGACGGCCTGGAGCTGGTGCGCGCGGTTCGCACGGCACGTATTGCGACCCCAATCTTGCTTCTCACCGCGCTCGGAGATATTCACGATCGTGTTGAAGGGCTCGATGCCGGCGCCAACGACTACCTCGTAAAGCCATTCGCCTACGAAGAGCTCTTCGCCAGGCTTCGTGCACTGCAGCGTGGGGCAAACACGAATTCGTCACGCAGAGAGATTGGCCCGTGGGTGCTCGTCCCAGCGACACAGGCCCTCTACTCACCCACGGGTGAACGAATCACGCTCACCGAAACAGAGACTGCACTGCTCAACGCGCTCGCTGCCAGCCCCGAGCATATTTTCACTCGTGATGAGTTGCTGGGCGCAGTGTTTCATCCCGTCGACAGTTCAGTTGGGGCGGGCTCCGTCGAGACCTATGTGCACTATGTACGACGCAAATCCACGCCCGAGATCATCGAAACTGTGCGCGGTCGAGGCTACCGCCTGGGTGTTCCCGCATGAGCTCCGGCCAGCCCGCAACAGCACACCCGAGAGACACCGAACGGATAAACGCTTCCTCGCGGCAGATCGGCATGCTTGTCGGGCTCGCCTCGGCGGTCATTATCGCTGCAGGCACCGCAGTGCTTGTGTTTGTCATCCTGGCAAGTTCTCGACCGGAGCTTGACCGGGGTCGCGCCACCGCGGACCCAGACCACATCGTCGTTGACGTTGACCGCGTGGTGCCGTGGGTCCTGGGCTTTGGTGTAGTCGCAGTGCTGCTGCTGTGGATGATCGCGTGGCTGGCTGCGAGGCGGTCAGTGCGCCCCCTCGCCGAGGCGTTGCGACTGCAGCGCGAGTTCGTTGCCGATGCGAGCCATGAGTTGCGCACCCCGCTCACCGCGCTGGCGAGCAGAATTCAGCTTCTTGAGCGTCGTATCGCAAGAGGTGAACCTACCGATGAGGTTGTCGCGAAGCTACGACGTGACACCGACGCTATGGCCGAAACACTCACCGAGCTACTTACCTTAGCCGCGGCCGACAGCGGGCAAGAGACCGAACACCGCGGTGACCCGGTAGTCGCGTTTCAGAGTGCGGTGGATCGCCTGGCCACACTCGCAGAGACCCGAGGGGTGCACCTGCGCTCAAGCGTTGTCATACCTTCGGGTGACACCCGCCCGCTGGTCGCACTGTCTGAGTCGGCTTTTTCTCGCGCGTGCATCGTGCTGCTTGACAATGCGCTGCAGTACACTCCTGTGGGTGGTAGCGTCACTGCGCGCTGCGAAGTGCAACGCGGCCGGGTCGAAGTCAGCATCAGTGACCAGGGGCCGGGTATTGCCGAAACAGCACAGGCCCGCATTTTCGAGCGTTTCGCGCGCGGCGAAGAAACCGGTAGCCGCAGCGGTTACGGGCTTGGTCTCGCGCTCGCACGCGAGCTTGCTGATCGGGCCGGCGGCACCGTGCGTATCGTGCACAGCTCGCCCGAGGGCACCGAGTTTCTATTGCTTGCCCCTCGGGTCGACTGAGCCGCCTGCACCAGTTCAACCCCGCCAGCCCAGCGACGAACCACCCCGTGTGCGGTGACGAGCATCCCGTTTGTGTGTGCCGCTTCAGCGACCCAACCAAGATCGCCGCCCGCGACAATTGCCGCAGTCGCCCACACATCTGCGTCTCGCAACCGCTTTGCCACAACAGTTGCGCTGAGCGCCCCGCCCGCGGCGAGCCCCGTCCGCGGGTCAATGATGTGCGCACCGCGCTCGGCGTTGCCAGATGTTGCGATTGCACCGTCGCGCAGCTCGATCGTCGCAACAACCTCACCCGGGCGCACCGGGTGCGTGACGCCGACCCGCCACTCCCAGGCCGCTTCCGGCGCGGTCGCAAGCTGCATGTCTCCCCCCCGCGTTCACCCCCACTGCGAGCACGCCATCGAACTCAAGCAGCCCCCGCAGGTGCGCGTCGAACGCCTCTTCGACGGCCCATCCCTTCACGTAACCGGTGGGGTCGAACCAGCCACCCTGCCACCCAGCCGAGAACCTGCCGTTTGTCGCACGTTCCGCTTCGGTGCAGGCCGAATACACCTGCGTCACCCGAGCATCGGTGTCTTCCCGCCGCAGTTTTCCGTCACGCATGCGCGAGATGTCGGACTCCGCGATGAACGGTGAAAACACGCGCTCGACTTCTCGAAGCTGGGCGAACGCCGCCTGCGTGTGCGTGTCTATGCGCGCGGCGAGATCCTCGTCTGCATTCGAGACGATCGCGTGCACGCTGACCGCGGTGCCCATGCTCTCTGTCACACGGACGACCCGCTGCGCTGCGCTGGTCACGGCGGTCTTGCCGTTCATGCGCGTGCCTGATCGATCGCGCTCTGCAGCGAGCCAAGGTACCCGGTCATCGTGTAGGTGGCCCCCGAAACCATGTCGATATTTGCCGACTGCGCTTGCAGCGTTTCGCTGACGAGTTGCGGTACCGCCTCGGTGTTGATGCGCGCTTCGCGCCCACCACCCGAGGGATACGCGGGTACCTGCACATCGATAATCGACCCGTTGGAGACCGTAATTGCCACCTGCACTGCCCCGTATCGGGTCTGCGCGGCTGAGCCGGTGAAGGTGCCGTCGCGCAACCCACTCGCTTGCATGGTCGGTGTTTCAGCCGGAGACATGGGCGTCACGGGCACCGTGGGTGACGTCGTGGCCGCTGCGGCGGCCGCGTCTGCCTCTTGAAACGAGAAGTAGTAGCTGCCCACCAGCACGGCTGCGCTGAGTGTGCTGAGTAGGGCGTAAAAGATCTTTCTCATGATTTCGCTCCTTATGCATGATCCGTGGTGAAGAATTCGGCGTGGATGCGTTCCTTCGGCACCCCCGCTTCTCGCAGGTCGGTGCGCAGCGCGGTCATCCACTCGGTGGGGCCGCACACATACACGTCGCACTCTGAGAGTTGACCGCCAGTGCGCTGAGGTGCGAGGTGTCGTACCAGGTCGACACCCTGCCACCCCGCGTACTGCGCAGGCAGCCAACTCGAACCGACAAGTGCACGCCGACCGTTGAGGGCGTAGTGCACAAGCCCTCGTTCGGCAACAAGACGCCCGATTGCCTCGTTCAGCATCTGTTCCTCCGGCATCCGCTCGCGGGTCACCAGCACGGCATCGCCCGGCACAAACTGGGCCTCTTCGAGCAGCGCCACAAGAGGTGCCACGCCGGCCCCGGCCCCAAACATCAGCAAATGCGGGGTACTTCGCTGTTCGTTTGTCACGCGCCCATAAGGACCCTCGACGAGCACTCGTGTGCCCGGCCGCAGCTGCAGCAATCTCTGTGTGCCATCGCCGACCACCCGCGCAGAGATTTGCAGGCCATTCGCGGTCGGGGCCGCAGAGAGCGAGAACGGGTGCCCGCGACTCCAGCCGGGGCCATCGAGAAACCTCCAGACGAAGTGCTGGCCAGCGCGGGCGCGCAGCAGGTGCATGTTTTGCCCGTGCATGCGCACCGTCACACCGCGGTTGCCATCGGCGACTACTTCAGAGACCCGCAGAGCATGCCGGCGCGAGCGCCACTGCGGCAGCACCAACCTGAACGCAACGACGCAGCCCGCGGCGAGCGCCCAGAGCGACCACCAGTAGGTGGTGGCGAGAGGGTTCGACACGAAGTCGTTACCGGTCAGCAGCATGTGCGGAATCGCGAGCGCAACCCCGAGGTAGGCGTACAGGTGCAGCAGGTGCCAGCTCTCGTAGCGAAGGCGGCGGCGAGCGCGCCGAGCCGAAGTTGCCATGACGAGCACCAGGCAGGCGACGCCGAGCGCGGCGGCGGCTACCCCAGGGTAGTTCCAGAGCACCTGCCACGCCTCGACCACCAGGTTTGTGCCGTCTTGTAGGGCGTAGGCCATGATGATGATGAGCACAGTGTGTGCGAGCAACAGGCTGAACGACCAGATACCGGTGAGCCGGTGCATTCGTGTAATGCCAGATCGGCCGAAGCCGCGCTCGAACAGCGGCACCCTCGCCATGAGCAGCACCTGCAGAAGCAACAGATTCGCGGAGACGAGGCCGGTGATACGGGCAAGGCTTGCAAGTGCCTCGGCATCCAATCCCAGCAGCGCTTGCACTCCGCCGCCCTGCACCCAGAACGCGGTCACTGCGAGACTGCTCAGCCAGACCACGGAGGTCGCGCCGAGTCGCCACGCGTGTGTGGGTGTGTGCTGCCCGCGAGGAGTGTTGGGCTGAGGCTCGGCGATCCTCGGTGCTGCATAGATGGTACTCATGGCATCATCTTGTTGACCGCAGTCTCAGACTGCTCTAAGAATCACGCTTGTACTGCGGGTATGCAGCAAGCTCACATCTTTTGCTCAGCCGGCACTGTTGAAACGCTGTGCTGTGGTGCTCAGGGTGACATGCCGCGCTACCGTGGTGGGCATGCGAATACTTCTCGCCGAAGATGACCCGAGGCTACGCTCGCTGCTTGAGCGGGCGCTGCGCGAACACTGCTACGCGGTAGATGCCTACGCCGACAGCGACTCCGCGCTGTTCGCGGCAGAGACCGAGCCCGCAGACCTCTCTCATTCTCGACATCATGTTGCCCGGGTCACTGACCGGTGTAGAGGTCTGTCAGCGTGTGCGCGAAGGCAACACCGACGTGCCGATTCTCCTACTGACCGCGCTCGACGGGCCCCAGCATCGCGTGCACGGCCTCGATTCTGGGGCCGACGATTACCTCACAAAACCCTTTCACCTGCCCGAACTGCTGGCGCGCGTGCGGGCTCTGCTGCGTCGTGCACCGAGCGGCGTGGCCCCCGTGCTGCAGATCGGTGGGCTTCGGCTTGATCCCTCGTCGCGAAGTGTGACGCGAGACGGGCAGATAGTCGACCTCACTGCTCGCGAATTTGCTGCGCTCGAACTGCTCATGCGACGCGCGGGCGCCGTGGTGTCAGCGAGCGACTTCATTGACCATGCGTGGGATGCGAACTACGAGGGCTACAGCAATGTGGTCGCCTCGACCATTCGGCATCTGCGGGGCAAACTCGCACTCGAGGGTCGGGAAGACCCGATCGCGACGCTGCGGGGCAGCGGGTATTCGATCAGAGGCGATCTCGCATGATCATTCGCCGCGCCGTATTTCGCCTCACCGTGCGCTACTCGCTGATCATACTGGGCGCGATCGCACTGTTCGCAATCGGTGTCGCAGTCTACGTCGCGTTCGCATTTGAGGTTCAGCTTCCCGAGGCGTCGGCGTCTGAAGAGGCAATCGACCGCGCGAACACGGCGCTGCGCGTGGGCCTCATCGCCTGCTTCGTGGTGCTCGCGCTGCTGGTGCCGCCGCTCAGCTATCTGCTCGCGCGCAGCACCCTCGTGCCGGTGCGCGAAAACCTCGAGGCACAGCAGCGTTTCGTCGATGATGCCTCGCACGAGTTGCGCACCCCGCTTGCGGTCGCGCAGGGTGAGCTCGAGCTCTCACTTATGCAGCCGCGCACGCCCGAACAATATCGCGAGACCATCGAGGATGCGCTTGAGGCGCTTGCTGAGCTCGGCACACTCACGGGCGACCTGCTGTTGCTCGCCCGCACCGATCGTCTTGAAGACGGCGCCGAGAGCGTTTCGTTTCACGATCTCGCGCAGCGCGCTGTGCTTGCGCTCTCCCCTGACTCGCGGCAACGAGTCACCGTTCAGGCGTCTACCAAGCACAGCATGCAATGTGTGCCAGACCTGCTGACCAGAGCAATCAGCAAC
Organism: Actinomycetota bacterium; assembly: GCA_020161315.1. GTDB lineage: Bacteria > Actinomycetota > Actinomycetes > Actinomycetales > Microbacteriaceae > Leucobacter. The sequence continues at coordinate 28,052 of JAIUOH010000038.1, forward strand.
CTGCTTGAGAACGCTCTGAAGTTTTCGCCGCAAGACACACAGGTGATGATTGCGATTACTCGCAGCGATCAGCAAAACGGCGGCACACGCATCACCGTCACCGATAGCGGCATCGGCATGAGCGAGTTCGAAGCGAGCCAGGCTTTCGACCGATTTTGGCGCGCAGACGCTGCCAGGCGCACACCGGGGCACGGCATCGGATTGTCAATCGTGAAAAGAATCGCCGAGTATCACGGGGGTTCGGTGGCTCTGCGCAGCGCCCCCGGTGTGGGCACCCGCGCGATCATCGAGCTGCCGCGCAGCCAGAACTCATAGCGCAGCACCAAGCATTCACACGCACCACATCGGTAGGGGCGGCTCGCGGCAGAAGCCTGAGAGCGCTCCTAGCACCGTGTCATCTTCTCGTCACGAAGCACTCCCTAGCGTGAATCGTGCAAGCCTCGCCCCTGCGCAGGCGGAACAGGATCACCCTCATGCACACGCTCACGCAGACACGCGATGGCCAAACACACGGGCTCGATACTCAGTTGCTCAACAAGGTGCCGCAGATCACCCTGTTGTTTTGGGTCGTCAAGATGATGTCGACCACGGTCGGTGAAACCGGCGCCGACCTACTCTCGGGCACCCTTGGCTGGGGCATGTATCTCACGACCGCGGTGGTCAGCATCTTGCTCGCGGGATCGCTTGTGCTCCAGTTTCGCGCAAAATCGTATCGCCCGGCACGTTATTGGTCGGTGGTCGTGCTCATCTCGGTCGCGGGCACGCTCGCGAGCGACCTGCTTGTAGACGTGGCTGGGGTCTCACTCTGGGTTACCACGGCGCTCTTCTCAGCGGCGCTCGCGGCGGTGTTCGTCGCGTGGTGGCGGCAAGAGCGCACACTCTCGATTCACACGGTCAACACTCCCCGCAGAGAGGCGTTCTACTGGGCCGCGATCCTCACCACCTTCGCGCTCGGAACCTCGGGAGGTGATCTGCTCGGCGAAGCGCTCCAGCTCGGCTACGGGCTTTCGGCGCTCGTGTTTCTCGGAGCGGTGCTGCTCGTTGCGTTCTCACGCTACGTGTTGAAGCTCGGAGCTGTGCTCGCGTTTTGGGTCGCCTACATTCTGACCCGGCCGCTCGGCGCGTCGCTCGGCGACCTGCTGTCGCAGCCAGTGAAGCACGGCGGGCTGGGCGTGGGCACCATACCCGTGAGCATCGCCTTCGCCGCGTGCATCATCGCCGCGGTGGCGTGGTTTACGCGGCAGGAGCGGGTAGCCTCAGCCGCGGCTAGGTCCGAACGTCGTGAATGAGACCGTGCTCTCCGCACAACCGGATTGAGCTGGCAGGGTCGCGATGACCCTACCCTCCATCCCGTTCACTGAGGCGACACTTTGCAATCTCGGGTCGTCCACGCTCAAAGGTTCCTGCACCACGTCAAGATACTGCTCTTGCATCCACGCAACGGCGTCCGCGTACGAATACGAACCCGGCAGATCTAGAAGTTGGTCGCCCACTGCCGCAGCGGTGTCTTCGTCTCTCGAGATCAGAGGCAACATCACGTCTGGTTCGGTGACCACACTCTTCGATTCAAAATCTGGCCAGGGGAAGCCATCGAAGTACACGAATTGGTGATGTCTGAGCACCTTCAATTCAACGCTTCCTCCGAGGTCGATCACCTCCTGCACCCAGGAGCCAGAACCCGGCCAGTGTACCGTCACTTCAAATGTGTGGCCGAAGCCCAGTGCGCCACTCTGTCCGGTGTCGTTGAAGTCTTCCATCGACGTAACGTCGCCCTCGGTAAAAGTGATCGGCACGGCACTCATGGATTCTGGCACCGCCGGTAGCACCTTGCAGACAACGGGCTTCGGGTCGGCGGGTTTCGAGTCGGCAGGTGCGGCGTTCTGAGCACAGTTCTTGCCTGCTTCACTCGCCTGAGCTGCCGGAGCAGGTACACCCGAGGCCAGCAGCACGCTGCCGATAAGCGCCACAGCACCGAACGCACGCAACACCGAATCGTGAGATTGCTTGCGGCGCGCAGCGAGTACCAACAGCACTCCTACCGCAAGGCAGATTGCCGCGAGTAGCACAAATGGTAACGCACCGCCTGCCTGACCGCCCGTCTCAGCGAGCGCGCAAGGCAACTCACTCGACAGCATTTGGCTCGCGGAGAATTGGCTCGACAACATTGACCCCCCGATCAACACAGCGCACACCCCCGCGCACGCTGCTACTCGAGAAAGTATATAGCCGCAGAAGTGCCCGCTCTCATTGCCGATCTACCACTTCTGCGGGTCATTTTTGCGAGATGATGAAGTCTCGATCTCAGAAGGCAACAAACTTAGGCGAGCGCGAAAACTCAAGTCATAGTGAAATCGAGTGGCCAGTGCAGCGCATACCCCCCGGGAACCCAATAGGCTCCGCATTCGCGGTGATTCGCCCTGGGTTTAGTTCCGACCCGTTTGTCCGTCACCGAGTCAGTGCCGGAAGCGATTCAGTGCCAGCATAATACGCAGCCTCGACTTCCATCGGGGTGTGCATACCGAGCTCGCC
>JAIUOH010000039.1 GCA_020161315.1 Actinomycetota bacterium
TCGTGAGCGAGATCAATAACCGCCCCCGGAAGGTCCTGGGGTGGGCGACCCCGGCAGAGGTCTTCAACGAGCTAGCCTGGGAACTCACCCCCACGACCGGGTGTTGCACTTCCAACTAGAATCCGGGCATAGGAAAGAGCCGGGTGAGCAGTCGCTCACCCGGCCCTGATCCCGCGTGTACGCGGAAGTTACTTGCCGATAGCCGGAAGCCAGGTGAACGGCAGAATCAAACCGATGATGGTTGCTGCCAAGCCGCCCGAAAAGAGCAAGATGTCAGCATCGCCCGCACCAAACGCGTAGCTCGACACGATCATGCCGCCAAACACGAGCACCATCGAAAGGGTGAACACCAGTGCGGTAACTGCGCTCACTGCACCCTGCGAGCTCTCTTCGAACAGTGCCTCGTTCTGCTTCGCCATTGCCGACCTTTCTCAAAGCTTCTGGTGTGGTGGGCAGGCGCCCACATACTTCTACGCCCAGATTAGCCTACGCACTAGGCTGAGGTCATGTCGATCGGCAAGTACCTCACAAACATCGGAGTCATTGGCGCGCTACTCGGCGCACTCGGTACCGTGCGCCAGACTCAGGCGATGCCAAAAGACTGGCGCCGCTGCATCGTCTGGGTGGTGTGGGCCGCCGGCCTCGCGCTTGCCGTCGCAGGCGTAGCAAAGCAGGCCGAAGACGAGCAGTACGAGGCCGAGCTCAAAGAGTTCGATCGCGAGCAGAAGGCGGCCAGCAAGGCTGCGCGCCGGGCAAAGTAGCGCGCCTTTTCGTTTCACCTTCGCGCCCGGTTTTTCGCCCGACGCGCCGAGCGGATCGCCTCGATTTTTGTCTCGCACGCCAGCCGTGCTAAGTTATATCCGTTGCCCAGACGGGCAGCAGGCGCCTTTAGCTCAGTTGGTAGAGCAGCTGACTCTTAATCAGCGGGTCCACGGTTCGAGCCCGTGAGGGCGCACGGTTAGGCCCGAGATTGTTATGATCTCGGGCCTTTTTCGTTTTTCAGAATCACCGAATCCGCCACTTACTCGCCACCTTGGATCTTGCTCGACACCAATCGTTCACCTGCTTCAGGCAGACTGGCGAATACTCACCCGAATCGAAAGGCTTCGCGATGCTCCCCGAGACCCCCGAGTTCACCTCCGATCTCAAGTTCGCTCTCGAACTCGCCGATATTGCCGACCAGATTTCGCTGCCGCGCTTTCGCTCGGCCGACCTGCGCATCGACACGAAGCCAGACCGCACGTTCGTCACCGACGCCGATATCGCGGTCGAGCAAGCGGTGCGCGACCGCATCGAGGCTACCCGCCCCGGCGACGCGTTTCTCGGCGAGGAGTCAGGCACGGGCGGCGGCGGCGAGCGCCGCTGGATCCTCGACCCTATCGACGGAACCTCAAACTTCTTGCGCGGCGTGCCCAACTGGGCGACGCTCATCGCGCTCGAGGTCGATGGCGAGGTGGTGCTGGGCGTAGTGAGCGCGCCCGCGTTTGGCATCCGCTGGTACGCCGAGACCGGCTTGGGTGCATGGCGCGAGGATCACGGCCAGACCCCGAGCAGGCTGCAGGTTTCGGGCGTGCGCGAACTCGCAGACGCTTCGCTCAGCTTTCAGAGCATCGAGCAGTGGCGCGAGGCGGACCACCTGAACTCGCTGCTGGCGCTCGAACGCTGCGTGTGGCGTGACCGCGCATACGGAGACATGTGGTCGTACATGCTGCTCGCAGAGGGCCAGGTCGACATTGTCGCCGAGTTCGATGTGAAGCCCTACGACCTCGCTGCCCTCGTACCAATCGTCCGCGAGGCAGGCGGCACGTTTACCGATGTGACGGGAGAGCTAACCATTTATGGCGGCAGCTCACTCGCCACGAACGGTCTGCTGCACGAGGCCACCGTCGAGACGATTCGCGAGGCGCGCTAGGCCTGCCCTGTTCTCGACAGGGGTCACTGAGCTTATCGAAGGGATCGATCAGCGGCGCTCATCGAGCCTTTCGAGATGAGCGGCGCGCTAGCAGCTTCCCTCGGGGGCTGCGGTGCTGCCAGGGTCGACGCTTCTGAGGATTCGACCAAGGCCCTCGGCCATGATCGCAACCTGCTCTGGCGTCAGCGCGTCGAACACTTGAGCGCGCACTTCTTCGACGTGCCCGGGCGCGCTCGCTTCTAGGTGCGCAAAGCCCGCCGCGGTCAGCACAGCGTTGGTGGCGCGTCGATCGTCGGGGCAGCCCTCACGTCTCACCCATCCCTGCTTTTCGAGCCGGGTCACCACGTGCGAGAGGCGAGAGAGGGACGAGTTTGACCACTTCGCGAGATCGCTCATCGAGCGCGTGTGGTTCTCTGCCTCAGACAGCATCGCGAGCACGTGATACTCAAAGAACGACAGCCCCGCGTCTCGTTTGAGCTGCGTCTCGAGCACCCCAGGCAACAAGAACGTCACGCCAACGAGGCGCATCCACATCTCGCGCTCGCTCTTGCTTAGCCACTTCGGCTCCACGTTCTCGCTCACACTGCACCCCAAGACTCACGCTCTGATTGCCCGAATGGCGCGGCCGCTACAAGTGCGGCAACCCCGAAAGGCGATTTACTTTAGCCTTCAAGTATACGTGAGTGACGCACGAACCGCGATCCCACGCTGCAACTATCGCTCCCCGAGCAGCGTGGGATCGCTGACCTACTGTGCAATACTCACACCTTGCCGCGGCACGCGCACTGGGGGTTTCGTACTATCTTCACCCCAGCTCCCCTAATAGAGCACAATGGGAGCGTGACCTCAAGCCCCGATGAAGCACCACGCACCGCCGGCTCGCAAACCCTCGACCGCGGTCTGCGCGCACTTGAGGTGCTCGCAGAATCGCAGGGGCCGGTTTCAATCGCAAGCCTCGCGAAATCGCTCGGCGTGCACCGCTCGAGCGCGTACCGGGTGTTGCGCTCGCTCGAAGACCACCGTTTCGTGTTGCGCGACGAGGCGGGCCTGATCAGGCTCGGACCACGCATGGCCGCACTCGGCAGGGCGGCGGCGAGCTCACTGCAGCAGGCGGCGCTGCCAGAACTTGGCGAGCTTGCCAACGCGTTCGGGTTCACCACCTTCATCGCCATGCTCGACGTCGATGAGGCCATCACCCTGCTGAGCATCGAGCCCATGCACGGGCACGCAAATGTTGCGCAGCGACCGGGCGCAAAACACCCCATCTCTCGCGGTGCACCGGGGCGTGCGATCGAGGCATCCCTCAACCCTCGCGAACACGAGCTGCTATTTTTTGGCAAGCCACTCAGCGAGGCAGCACAGGAGGCTCGCACCCTCGGCTACGCGATCAGCCACGATGAGGTCATTCAGGGCCTCACCGCGGTCGCGGTGCCGCTTCGCGTCGCTGGTGAGCCACCGGCGGCGCTCGCCGTCGTCTGCATTGGCGTGCCTGCAGACCTCGACGCACTTGCCCGCAGCCTGCGCGAGGCGGCCGCTCGAATCGAACGCAGCGCTCACTAAGTCATCTGTGCGGCAACGCGCTGCCCTCTTTTTGCGGGCGGTGGTACAATTCTCGCGTCCATCGCGGCGCGACTCTCGCCGCATAAGGCGCTCGAAAAAGGGGCGCTGCTGCCGATCCTCGGCGAGACACATACGGTTTCACACACGTATTTCTCTGAGCGGCCCCTCTGGCACCGCAAGACAAGGATCACCATGACCACCCTCACCGAGGCGCTCGCAGTAGCCCTCACCCGCCACGCAGACTACGCTTTCGGCCTGATGGGCAACGGCAACGCTCACCTCATCGACGCGCTCGTGAAGCGCGGCATGCCCTTCAGCGAGGTACGCCACGAGGTTGCAACCGTCGCCTCGGCCGATGCGTATACGCGCGTCTCTGGGCGGCTCGCAGTCGCCACCGCAACCTATGGCGCCGGCTACACCAATACTCTGACCGCGCTTGCTGAGGCAGCCAGAGCCCGCACTCCCCTGCTGCTCGTCGTAGGTGACGCCCCTTCGACCGGGCCCCGCGCGTGGGATATCGACCAGGAGCTCGCAGCCGCCGCGCTCGGTGTGCGCACCTACGTGGTCGGCGTCGACGATGTGGACTATGTGGTCGACCGCGCTGCGAAAACTGCCCTGCGTCGCCGCAGCCCCGTCGTTATCGCAATTCCCTACGATCAGGTCACGGCCGTGGTGCCAGAGCCTGTCACCGAGGGCATCGATCTGAACGACCCCTCGATCATGCGCGACCTCGCCGCCGCAACTCTTCCGAGCGCAACGCCAGCCGCGAACATTACCCCGAGCTATCGCCCAGCAACCGCGGCGACCTCGACCGAGCTCACCGCGGCGGTACAGGCGCTCGTAGGCGCCCAGCGACCAGTCATCATCGCAGGCCGCGGCGCTTGGCTCTCGTGCGCAGCTGAACAGCTGAGCACCGTTGCCGATCAGCTTGGGGCAGTGACCGCATCTACCGCGCTCGGCCGCGGCATCTTCGCCAAGCAGGCGTTCGATTTGGGCATCACCGGCGGCTTCGGCCAGGAAGCTGCAATGCAGCTCATCTCTGAGGCCGACGCCGTGCTCGTGGTGGGCGCGAGCCTGAACCAGTTCACGATGCGCTTCGGCGAGCTCTTCGGCGAGGGCACCAAGGTGGTGCGCGTAGACGTCGACCAGGTATCCCCGCCAGCGACCGCACACCACATCGACTACCAGCTGCTGCGCGGCGACGCGGTAGACGTGCTCACATCGCTCAGCGAAGGGATCGCGGCTGCGCAGAGCGCGCCCGGCACCTGGCGCGAGCGTGTCGCAGGCCTCGAGCTGGGCGGTACGTTGCGAGTGCTCGACGAGGGCTCGCGCGCCGAGGGCGGCCTGTGCGCTGACGGCAGGCTCGATCCTCGCGCCGTGGCGGCAAGAGTTGCTGAGTCGCTACCCGAGGATCGCCACGTCACTAGCGACGGCGGTCACTTCATCGGCTGGGCAAACATGTTCTGGCCTGTCACCTCACCCGAGCGCATGATCATGATCGGCACCGCCTATCAGAGCATCGGCCTTGGTTTCTCGACCGTCGCGGGCGTTGCGGCCGCCGCACCGGAGAGCACGGTCGTGGTGACCACAGGCGACGGCGGCGGGCTGATGGCAATCGCCGACCTTGAGACCACGATTCGCACAGCCAAGAGCTGCGTGGTCGTGGTCTGGAACGACGGCTCGTACGGCGCCGAGGTGCATCTCTACGGCGCGATGGGGCTCGACGAGGCCCCCATGCGCATTCCAGACGTGAACTTCGCGGGCGTTGCCGCGGCGCTCGGTGCGACCGGTGTGCGGGTTGACTCGCTCGCCGATCTCGATGCACTCGACGCGTGGCGAGAGGCCGGCGCGCAAGGTACGATTCTGCTCGACTGCCGCATCTCGAGCACCGTGGTGGCACCGTACCAGCGCGAGATTCAGGCGGTCAACGGCCTCGACGTCGACTAGAGGCATACTCCGCTCATCACCCTTTGCTCATCACCCTTCACCGAACTCGGTGCCTTTTGCCGAACTCGGTGCCTTTGACCTGTTAGAACGCGCAGAGTTCGGCAAAAGGCACCGAGTTCGGCGTCAAGGCGGGCGGAGGCCAGCAGGCGGGCACGGCTGTCGGCGGCGGGCGGCTGTTACTACTGCGGGCGCCGCTCGTCGGGTTCGCCTCTGCGCGGCCAGTGCGACATCGCGTGCTCGGCCATCGCGGTGATGGTAAGCGACGGGTTGACCCCGGGGTTCGCTGGTACCGCTGCCCCATCTACAACGTGCAGCCCGGGGTAGCCCCACACGCGGTGATATTCGTCGACCACTCCCGTCTCGGGTGAGGTAGAGACGACCGCGCCACCGAGAAAGTGCGCCGTGAGGGGAATCCCAAAGACCTCTGGCCATGATCCTCGCGCTTCGGTCTGCACCCCCGACGCTTGCTGCAGCCGCGCCGCGATCGCTTTCGATGCGGCATGCGCGCCGGGCAGGTAGCTCGGATTCGGCTCGCCCTCACCCTGCGCGCTCGTGAGAGCTGGCGGCAGCAATCCACCAAGTCGCCGCTTCAGCGACAGCGTGAGTGAGTTATCGGCGGTCTGCATCACAAGAGCGATAATGCCGCGTTCGCTCCAGCGGCGCAGCGATGCGAGTTTGAGCGAAACGATCGGCGCGCGCACCGCCTGGCGCACGAGCGAGCCGAGACGCGCGAAGAGGCCCCGGTCGCCCGGCACAAGAATCGTCGCGAGCGCGCCCATGAGGTTCGAGCCAGGGCCGTAGCGCACGTTCTCAACGTGCGTGCGCTCGTCAATGTGAAACGAGGTCGTGATGGCAACGCCCTTCGCGAGCCCGACCTCATCTGGCACGCTCACCGCGACCGCGCCGTCAAGCGCCTCGGAGTTGGTGCGCGTGAGCCTGCCGAGCGCGTCAGACAGACCCGGCAACGCACCCCCGTGCTTCATGCGGTGCAAGAGCTGTTGCGTGCCCCAGGTGCCACCGGCAAACACCACCTGCTCGGCCGACACGCTCTTGCGACCCCGGCCGAGCCCCGGCCACGCCCCGCTGCGCTCGGTGGTCACGGTGAAACCGCCGCCGCGCCTCGGCACCACCGCCGTCACAGTGCGCAGTGGCTCGATCGTGACCCCCCGCCGCTCGGCAAGCGCGAGATAGTTCTTCATCAGGGTGTTCTTCGCGCCCACCCTGCAGCCGACCATGCAGTTGCCGCAGAAGGTGCAGCCGGTGCGGTCTGGCCCTTCGCCTCCAAAAAAGGGATCGGGCACACGCTTGCCTGGCTCACCGTAGAAGACGCCAGTCGGGGCTAGTCGAAACGATGCCTCGACGCCGAGGTCTTTCGCCGCGTCTCTCATGAGCTGCTCAACCGGCCCCACCGCGGGATACTGCTCGACGACGCCGAGCATGCGCTTGGCCTTCGCATAGTGGGGCGCGAGCGCCCCCTGCCAGTCGCCCTCAGGCCACTGGCGATCCTCGAAAAATTCTGGGCCTGGCTGGTACAGGGTGTTCGCGTAGTTCAGCGAGCCCCCGCCAACCCCGGCTCCCGCCAGAATCATGACGTGCGGCAGCTTGTGAATACGCTGCACGCCAAAGCAACCAAGCTTCGGCGCCCAGAGATATTTGCGCACGTTCCAGTTGGTCTTCGCGAAGTCGTTGTCTTCGAAGCGGCGACCCGCCTCGTAGACGTGCACGCGGTAGCCCTTCTCGTTCAGGCGCATCGCGGCGACCGAGCCGCCGAAGCCTGAGCCGATGACCACCACGTCATGATCGAATTTGCCCTCGCGTTTAGTCACTTTGGCTCCTTCGCCTGTGTGGTTGAGTGTGCTCCGCCCCCTGAGCCAGCTCCGCCGCCCCCTGAGCCTGTCGAAGGGTAAGGCGCAAACACCCGCAGTGCGCCCGGCAGCATGTCGATGCGCACCGATTCGGTGCCGACCTTCTCACCGTCGGCATAGACAATCAGGCCGGGTGCCGAGATTTCGATGCGCTCGAGACGTCGAGTCAGCACCTCGCTGCGGCCCGTATGCTTCGCTTTCAGCAGCAGCGGGAACAGCCTGAGCAGGCGCGCTCGACTCAGCGGCCCCACGAGCGTCAGGTCGAAGAGCCCATCGCTTGGGTCAGCTTCGGGGCACATTGGCATGCCACCCCCGTAACTGCGGGTGTTGCCTACTGCCGCGAGGATCCCGGGCAGCGTACTGCTCGACTCGTCATCGATTCGCACGTTGAAGTGCAGCGGGCGAAGCCTCGCCAGCTCGATGAGCAGCGCAAGGTAGTAGCGCAGCGCCCCCTTCGGCCATTTGAGGCGATTGGTGCGTTCGCTCACGAGCGCGTCAAAGCCGAGGGCAGCAACGGTGAGAAACTTTGCGCTCCCGTCTGGGCAGTGGGCGCTGCCCACGTCGACGGGCGTCGCCTCACCGGTAAGCACGAGCGCCGCGGCCTCCGCCGCCGAGCCGTGGTGCCCAAAGGGCAGCCCCATCGCTCGAGCAAAGTCATTGCCGGTTCCGGCAGGCACGAGCGCAATCGGCACTTCTGCGTGCGCAATCTCCTCAAGAATCGACGACAGGGTGCCGTCGCCGCCGACCACCACGATCGCATCTGGGCGGTCCCTGACGGCAGCGGCAGCGTGCCGCCTGGTGCTCTCGGCAGAGTCGCCCTCAAGCACCGTCACCTGCGCACCCAGCTCGCGCAAGCGCCGCACGGCCAGCTCTGCCGCTGCTTCGCCCCGCCCCTTGCCAGCCGCGGGGTTCACCAACACGGTGATGTGGGGAGCCAAAGCAACCCCGTGCCCTTCGACAGGCTCAGGGCGCGGCCTGGCGCTCTGCTCAGTCAAGCAGCGCACCGGGGTTCATGATGCCCGTGGGGTCTAGCTCTGCCTTGATGGCACGAAGCATGCGCATGCCGGTGGTTCCGATCTCTCGTTCGAGCCACGGCGCATGGTCTCGCCCGACTCCGTGGTGGTGACTGAGCGTACCACCGCTCGCGACCAGTGCGTCGTTCACGCCCGACTTCACTGCCTCCCAAACCGAGAGCTGATCGCCCTTGATGCCCGCGACAATCGTGAAGTACAGTGCGGCGCCCGTCGGGTAGATATGCGAGACGTGGCAGAGCACGAGCGATTTGGCACCGTGCGCCGCGAACCCCGAAGAAATAGCCTCGCTGACGGCGCGCTTCAACGCCTCGAGATTTGCCCAGGTAGTTGCGGTCTCGAGGGTCTCACAAAACACACCGTGGTCGAGCAGCGAGTCGCGCAGGTACGGCGCGCCGAAGCGCCCCTTGATCCACGCCTCGGCGGGGTCAGCTCCCGTAGAGATGCCACCCGCTGCGCGCAGCACCTCTGCGGTGCGCGCATGCCTGCTCGCGACGTCGGCTGCCGCGCCCTCGAAGACGGTGACCGCGCTGCAGCCGCCCGACATCGCTTTACCGATGCGCCCGTGCTGCGCGAGACTCACGCCCGTCTCGGCCTCGTCCGAGAGACGTATCACCGTGGGCCCGGTGCCGAGCTGCGCCACTTGCCGCAGGGCTGCCGCACCCATCGCGAAGTCAGGAAACGTCCACCCTTCGAAGGCTTTCGTTTCGGGCACGCGGTGCACGCGCAGCGTGAGCTCGGTGATCACCCCAAAGATGCCTTCGGAGCCAAGGAACACTCGCGCGAGATCTGGCCCGACCGAGGTGCCAGGTGCCACCCCAAGCGTCAGCTCACCGGTCGGTGTCGCGACGCGCATGCCGAGCACCATGGTGTCGAAGCGCCCGTTGCCTGATGAGTTCTGGCCTGACGATCGAGCGGCCGCAAAGCCGCCGAGCGTTGCGTAGAGAAAGCTCTGCGGAAAATGTCCGAGCTCGAAGCCGTGTGCGGCCAGCAGCCGCTCGGCCTCTGGGCCTGTGGTGCCAGCGAGCATGCGTGCCTCACCGCTCACCTCGTCGAGATGCACGAGCCCGCTCAGGCGACGCAGATTCAATGCGATCACCGCGCGGTGCGAGCCGCGTTCGGGGTCGAGCGCGCCAACAACACTGGTGCCGCCCGCAAACGGAATCACCGCGAGGTCACGCGCGGCAGCAAGCCTGAGCACCGCGAGCACCTCTTCGTGCGATGCCGGCGACACCACCACATCGGGTGCCTGCTGCTCGCGCTCGCGCCTGCGCAAGAGGTCGGGGGTCGATTTGCCACCCGAGTGGCGCACGCGCGCCTCGGCTTCGACGCTGACGTGCTCTTCGCCCACCACCTCAGCGATCGCGGCGGCATCTTCATCGCTGAGCAGAGAGGGGGCGAGCACAATCTCTTCGAGCTGCGCAGCCGGGGCGGCCTTGGGCACCCGCCCGAGCTTCATGGGCAGCAGCGCGCGCACCGCGAGTGGTAGATCTTTTGCGAGCGCGGCGTCGCCCCAGCCGTTCCAACGCATTGGCGCTTCAGGCGGCACGGTAACCGGCGCGCCAATCAGGCCAGAAGGATCAGAAGTTTCTGAGACAGAAGTCACACTCATGCGTTACAGTGTGACACATTATGCAAAATCGTCAAGTGCTAAACGTGCTCGCATACGAGCCACCCGCCTGGGGCGACACCGAGCTGCGCATGCTTGATGCTGCAGCCGAGTTGATCACGACCCGCGGCATCGACGGCCTGAGCGTCACGGTGCTCGCAAAAGCCGCTGGCGTCAGCCGCCCCACCGTGTATCGCAGCTGGCCCGGCAGCGACGAGATTGTGCGCGCCACGCTGCTTCGGGCAACGATCTCGCTCTTTGAACGCCTCGGCAATTTACCCGGCACCCGCGAGCAGATCACCGATGCAATTGTGCGATTCTCGACGCTCTTTCGCGAAGACCCGCTGTTCAGCTCACTGCTGCAGCGCCAACCCGAGCTTTTCACCAGGTACAGTCTCGAACGCGTCGGTTCGAGCCAGCGTTTTATGCTGCGCTGGATCGCGACCGCCGTCGAGGCAGGCCAGGCCCACGGCTCGGTGCGCAAGGGTGTGTCGGGCGATCTCGCGGTCATGCTGCTGCTCGTTGCGCAGTCGGCAACGCTGTCGCATCGGGCGGTGTCGTCGCTCATCGGCGACAACGAACTCGACCAGCAGTTGCGCACTGCAATCGACAGCTATCTACGAGCTGAGGCATAACCGTGGCGCCGCGCACGCACGCCCCAAGCATGCCCACGCCCCGGGAGTCATCGCTGCTCACCACCGACCGCAGAGCACGCGATCTCGACGCGCTCAGCACAAGCGACTGTAACGTTGACGTGCTCGTGATCGGTGGCGGCGTAACCGGGGCGGGCGTTGCACTCGACGCCGCCAGCCGCGGTCTCGACACCGTGCTCGTTGAGGCGCACGACCTCGCATTCGGCACGAGCCGGTGGAGCTCAAAGCTCGTGCACGGCGGTCTACGCTACCTCGCCTCTGGAGACTTCGCGGTCGCCGCCGAAAGCGCCCGCGAACGCCACCTGCTCATGACAAGGATCGCACCTCACCTCACCCACGCACTCCCCCAGCTAATGCCATTCGTGCCCGGGGTGAGCGTAAAGCAGCGGGCCACCACCCGCATCGGTTTCGCGCTCGGAGACGGCCTCAGAAGATGGGCTGGCACCCCCTCCGCGCTTCTCCCCCCGCCCCGGCGCATCGGCGCAGAAGAAGCACTGCGGCTCGCCCCCGCGCTGAAACGGGACGGTCTGCGAGGCGGCATTCTCTCACCCGACGGGCAGCTCGAAGACGACGCGAAGCTTGTGGTCACGATCGCGCGCACCGCCGCAGCCTACGGTGCGCGCATACTGACAGGGGTTCGCGCGAGTGAAGTAACCGGTGACGCTGTGACGCTCACCGACACCGCAACGGGCTCGGCGCTGCGACTGCGCGCCCGGGTCGTGATCAACGCAACCGGAGTGTGGGCGGCAGATATCGACGCCAGCATGCGCCTGCGCCCGAGCCGAGGTACCCATCTCGTGTTTGATGCGGCGACCTTTGGCAGCCCGACCGCAGCGCTCACGGTGCCGCACCCGGGCTCGACGAGCCGCTTCGTGTTCGCGCTGCCGCAGCGACTCGGCCGAGTCATTGTGGGGCTCACCGATGAAGCCGCGCCCGGACCGGTGCCCGATGTGCCGGCGCCAGAGCAACACGAAATCGATTTTCTGCTCGAGACCGTGTCGACGGCACTTGAGCGCCCGCTCGCTCTGGCAGATGTGCGCGGCACATTCGCGGGGTTGCGGCCGCTCATAGCACCGCCAAAGAGTGCGGGCGAAGACGGCGCAACAGCAGATATCTCTCGCAGGCATCACGTCGCAGTGTCTGCACACGGCATCGTCAACGTGCTCGGCGGCAAGCTCACGACGTACCGCGCGATGGCGGAAGATGCGGTGGATCTCGCTTGCACACATGCAGGGCTGAACAATGCGGGCAGCGTCACACGGTGGCTGCCGCTCGTGGGCGCCCCGGGCTCGGCGCTGTCGCCGCAGGCCCAGGCCGAGATCCTCGCAGAATCGTGCGAGCACCCAGGTGAGCGCATCGCGCCCGGTATCGACGTTACTCGCGGCGAAGTCGCGTTCGCGGTGCGCGCCGAGGGTGCAAGAAACCTCGACGATGTGCTCGACCGGCGCACCAGAATTGGGCTGGTCGCAAAGGACCGCGACGCCGCCTACGACGCGGCTGCAGAGCTTGTCGAGACCGCGCTTCGCACGCGGTAGGCCTTCGCGTTTGCCGAGGGCACGCCGATCGGCTAGCATCCTGTCATAACCGAACGTGCGTTCAGTTAGCCGTTCGAAGAGGTTCGGATTAGCTCCGGGGTGATATTCATGCAGCTTCCGCTCAATGTAGCGCCAAGCGTGACGCACGCTGACAGTCTCGATTCGTTCAGGGCAGCGGTAAATTCTTCGTTTGTGCCGCTGCAGGTCGATTCAGATGCTGATGGCCCGTTTAGAGCAACACTCTCTGCCGCAGGCGCCGACGGCGTCGTGTTCACCGAGGTCAACGCAAAGCCGCAGCTCGTGCAACGCACCGCTCAGACCATCGAAGACGGCGGCAGCGGCTTCTACAAGGTCAGCCTGCTGCTCTCGGGCACGGGCATATTGATTCAAGACGGTCGCGAGATCGTGATGCAGCCGGGCGACCTCTCGTTCTACGACACCTCGCGCCCCTACTCCCTGCTCTTCAACGAGCAATTTCGAAACCTCATCATGATGTTTCCAAAGGATCGCCTTGAGTTTCCGACGGCGCTCACCGATGCGCTCACCGCGGTGTCGCTGTGCGAACAGCACGATCTCGCGAAGGCAATCGCACCGTTCATCGCCGAGACCTCGCCGCAGCTGGCCCAACTGCCCTCAGTCGCACGCACCAAGCTCGCTCATACCAGCCTCGAACTCATCAACACGATGCTCTCGGCGATTCTCGACGTCGAGCAGTCGCCCCGCACCCCGCACGAGGCACTGCTGCAAAAGATCTACGGTCATATCGCAGCAAACCTCGGCTCAGCAGAGCTCTCGCCGGGCACCATCGCAGCCGCGCACTACATTTCGGTGCGGCACCTGCACGCGCTCTTCGCCGAACACGACACCACGGTGTCAACCGTGATCAAGCAGCGCAGGCTCGAGCACGCTCGCGCAAACCTCACCGACCCCGCGCTGCGCGGGCACACCGTTGCTGCGATCGCGACCCGCTGGGGCTTCGTCGACGCCGCGCACTTCAGCCGAGTCTTCAAACAGCACTACGGCATCTCTCCGAGCGAGCTGCGGGCACAGTAGGCGTTCGCTCGCGGCAATTTGCGTCGCTCAGCGCCTGGTACTTGTCTGCCCGTGCACGACCAGGAAATCCGCCTGCAATGCCCAGCGTGGTGGGCGATACTTGAGCCATCGACCGCCTGAAGTCGCAAAAGTAAGAGGAATCCAATGACGCATACCCCTGACATCACGCATACGCGCGGCAAGCGCGTGAGCACGCCAACCGAGGCGACGCACCCACTCGATCCGTTCAATGCGGGCGAAATTGCTGCCGTGCGCGACGTTCTCGCCGCAGCGGGCCTCATGACCGAGCACATGCGCATGGCGATGCTGCTGCCCGTCGACCCGAGCAAGGCAACCCTCGCAAAGTGGAAGCCGGGCAAGGCGTTCGAGCGTAAGGCAGTCGTCACACTGCTCGACCGCTCAGACGGCACGCACACCGAGGTGGTTGTCTCGATCACCAAGAATCAGGTCGTGAAGAGCACCGTGCTGCCTCACACGCCCGAGCGCGGGCAGGCTGCCGTGCTCATGGAGGAGTTCTTCGAGGTCGGCGACCTCGTGAAGGCAAACCCCGAGTGGCGTGCGTCTATGGAGCGTCGCGGCTATGGCGAATACATCGACACGGCGTTCTGCTCACCCCTCGCGCCGGGCTACTTCGAAGACGAGCCAGAAGACGAGGGCCGCCGTTACCTGCGCTCGCTCACCTACCTGATTCCGAACGAGGGCGACAGCCCCTGGGCGCACCCGGTCGAGGGCCTCATCGTGAAAGTCGACATGGTGAAGCGCGAGGTGTTCAAGGTCTACGACGACCCGAACGCACCGGCTACCCCGATGGCACACGGCAACTACAACCTCGAGGCTCAGGGCCCCGAGCGCACGAGCCTCAAACCAATCGATATCACGATGCCAGAGGGCCCGAGCTTCTCGGTTGACGGCAACAGCGTGCAGTGGGAGAACTGGAAGCTGCACGTCGGCTTCAACTCGCGCGAGGGCCTCGTGCTCAGCAACATCTCGTGGTCAGAGGGCGATGAGGATCGCCCGGTCATCACTCGCGCCAGCGTGCCAGAGATGGTCGTGCCCTACGGCGACGTTGACGAGACTCGCTACTGGGTAAGCTACTTTGACGCAGGCGAGTACCTGCTCGGCCGCAACGCGAACCCACTCGCGCTCGGCTGCGACTGCCTCGGCGTGATTCACTACTTCGACGGCTTCGTGAACGACGATCACGGCAACCCTGTCAAACTCGACCAGGTTATCTGCATGCACGAAGAGGATTACGGCATTCAGTGGAAGCACACCGACCTCGACGGTAATCCCGACGTGCGCCGCAGCCGCCGACTCGTAATCAGCTACTTCGCAACCGTGGGCAACTACGACTACGGCTTCTTCTGGTACTTCTACCTCGACGGATCGATCCAGGTCGAAGCGAAGGCGACCGGCGTCGTGTTCGCGGGCTCGGGTATTCCCGGTGCCGCAAACGCGCACAATACAGAGATGGCACCCGGTCTGCTCGCCCCCGTGCACCAGCACATCTTCTCAGCACGCCTCGACGTTGCAATCGACGGCGAAGACAACACCCTGCACGAGATCGAGGCTGTGCCGATCCCACGCGGCCCACTGAACCCGCGCGGCAATGCGTTCACCTGGTCGAACACGCAGCTCAAAGACGAGCAGGGCGCGCAGCGCATGGCCAATGGCCTCGCGAGCCGCGTCTGGGAGGTGCGAAGTGCGCACCGCACCAATCACACCGGCAAGCCGACCGCCTACTGGCTCGTGCCAGAGGGCAAGTCGGTGCTGCTCGCGCAGCCAGACTCATCGGTCTACGCTCGCGCAAACTTCGCGACCAAGCACCTCTGGGGCACGCAGTACGCCGAGAACGAGATCTTCCCTGCCGGCATGTTCCCAAGCCAGAGCTCGGGTTGGCAGGGGCTGCCAACCTACACGAAGAAGAACCGCAGCCTCGACGGAACCGATATTGTGCTGTGGCACCAGTTCGGCCCCACGCACTTTCCGCGCACCGAGGACTGGCCCGTTATGCCGGTTGACTACTCGGGTTTCTGGTTCAAGCCGCACGGCTTCCTCGACCAGAACCCGACGATGAACCTGCCACAGGATGCACGCTCGGCCTGCGCCAAGGGCGAGGGCGGATGCTGCGCCGACGGCGGATGCGGTTGCTGCAGCGGCGAGGCCTGCAAGTGCGGCGGCGCAAACTGCGGCTGCGGCAAGTAGTCTTTCACACCTTTCATTAACCACCCATCTCGAAGGAGAGAACCACATGCACACCTACGAAAGCCTGCTCGAGGCAATCACCGTCGCCGACGGCCGTGAGGTACACGACCCCGCAACCGGTGAGCTCATCGGCCGCGTGCCCGTGAACACAATTGCCGATGTCGACGCAGCGATCGATCGCGCCGAGGCAGCGCAGCCCTCATGGGCGGCACTCAGCGACGAAGAGCGCGTCGGCTACCTCAACAAGATCGCCGATGCCATCGAAGAGAACGCCGAGGCACTCGCCGGTATTCTGTCGCGCGAGCAGGGCAAGCCACTCAACGGACCGAACGCCCGCTTCGAGGTCGGCGGCTGCGTCGCGTGGACCCGTGTGCCCGCGGGCACCCCCCTGCCAGTCGAGGTAGTGGTCGACGATGGCGACACCTACGCCGAGATGCACTACCGCCCGCTCGGCGTGGTCGGCGCCATCACCCCCTGGAACTGGCCGATGATGATCGCTATTTGGCAGATCATTCCCTCACTGCGCATGGGCAACACCGTCGTGCAGAAGCCCTCTGAGTACACGACGCTCTCGGGGCTCGCGCTCAACCATGTCATCAACTCGGTACTGCCCGCAGGCGTGCTCGAGACCGTAGTTGGCGCTGGCGATCTCGGCGGCCACCTGGTCTCGAGCGATCGTATCGCGAAGATCATGTTCACCGGTTCGACCCGCACTGGCAAGAAGATCATCGAGGCGAGCTCGGGCAACGTCAAGCGCCTGACCCTTGAGCTTGGTGGCAACGACGCTGGCATCGTGCTCGACGACGTCGACCCGAAGGCAATCGCCGAGGGCCTGTTCTGGGGCGCGTTCATCAATACGGGCCAGACCTGTGCGGCGCTGAAGCGCCTCTACGTGCCCGACTCGATCTACGACGAAGTCGTCGACTCACTGTCTGCGTTTGCAGCACAGATGCCCATGGGCGTCGGTCTCGAAGAGCAGAACGTGCTCGGCCCGCTGCAGAACGAGATGCAGTTCAATGTGGTTGACCGCCTCGTCGAGTCGGCGAAGGCCTCGGGCGCTCGTGTGGTCATGGGCGGTAACCCAGACCGCGACGCGGCAGGCTACTTCTACCCCACCACGCTCATTGCCGATATCGACCCGCAGAACGAGCTGGTGAAAGAAGAGCAGTTCGGCCCTGCGCTCCCCATCATTCGCTACACCGATCTTGACGAGGCGATTCGCCTCGCAAACGAAGTTGAGGTCGGCCTCGGCGGCTCGGTGTGGTCATCTGACCGCGATCGCGCGCGCGGCGTTGCGGCTCGCATCCAGGCTGGCACCGTGTGGATCAACTCGCACGGCACCATCAACCCGTTTGTGCCCTTCGGCGGCGCAAAGCAGTCGGGCTACGGCCAGGAGTTCGGCGTTGCCGGCCTCAAGGCTGTTTCCCAGCCCCAGGTAATCCAGGGCTAACGTCGTAGCGAAAAGGATCCCCCCTCAGCCGTTTCTGGCCGAGGGGGGATCCTTTTCTAACGCCTACGCGTTACCAGCGAGGCTTACGCTTGCCGTCTGCGCGATTCGCGCCACCGTCACGGCGGTCGTACCCACCGCGATCGTCACGGTTGCCGCCGCCGTAGCTTCCGCGTCCGCCGCGGTCGTCGCGCTGGTAGCCACCGCGATCACCGCTGTTGTAGCCGCCACGGCCACCGCGATCATCACGATCGCGGCCGTAGCCGCCGCGGTCACCGCCACGATCATCGCGCTGATAGCCGCCCCGGTCGCCACGATCGTTACGGTCGCCGCGGTATCCACCACGATCGTCGCGGTCGCGACCGTAGCCGCCTCGGTCTCCCCCGCGGTCGCCGCGATCGTAGCCGCCACGGCCGCCGCGATCGCCACGGTCTTCCCAGCCCTTGCCGCGAGGGGCCGGGCCGCGGTCAACCTTGAGGCCGATCAGCTGGCCGCTGATGCGCACGTCAGAGAGGCGCTCGAGCGACTCTTCACTCAGGTTCTTCGGCAGCTCGACAAGCGAGAAATCGTCACGAATCTGGATGCGGCCGAAGTCGTCGCGCGACAGGCCACCCTCGTTAGCGATTGCACCAACAATCTGACCTGGCTTCACGCGCTGGCGGTGGCCCACGTCGATGCGGTACATCTGCAGGTCGTCGCGGCGCTCGCGCGGCTCACGGTCTTCGCGATCGCGACGGTCGCCGCGTTCAAAGCGGTCGCCACGGCCGCCGTCGCGCGATCCGCGACCACCATCTTCTTCGAGGAACTTGCGTGCCTGCGCGCGATCGCGCGAGAACTTGTCATCGTCAGACTCGTCGAGCAGCAGCGGGGTCTCACCCTGCGCAACAACCGCGAGAGCCGCGGCCACATCGGTCTCTGGCACGTCGTGGTGACGCACGTAGTGAGCGATGATGTCGCGGAAGGCCTCGATGCGGCTGGCCTCGCCGAGCGCCGAGGTGATCGCGTCGTCGAAACGTGAAAGACGGGTCGCGTTGACCTCGGCCACACCGGGCAACGGCATGGGCGTGAGGGGCTGCTTGGTGGCCTTCTCGATCGACTTGAGCATGCGGCGCTCGCGGGGGGTGACGAAGCTGATCGCGTCGCCCGTGCGGCCAGCGCGACCGGTGCGGCCGATGCGGTGCACGTAGCTCTCGGTGTCGATCGGCAGATCGTAGTTGATGACGTGGCTGATGCGTTCGACGTCGAGGCCGCGGGCGGCAACGTCGGTGGCGACGAGCACGTCGAGCTTGCCGTCTTTCAGCGACTGCACGGTGCGCTCGCGCACGTTCTGCGGAATGTCGCCGTTGATCGCGGCGGCCGAGTAGCCGCGAGCACGCAGCTTCTCGGCGACCTGTTCGCTGTCGCCGCGGGTGCGGGTGAAGACGATCATGCCGTCGAAGTTCTCGACCTCGAGCACGCGGGTGAGCGCATCGAGCTTCTGCATGTACGAGACCACGATGTAGCGCTGCGTGATGTTCGCGCTCGTCTGGGTCTTGCCCGCGATCTTGATCTCTTGCGGATCGTTCAGATACTGCTGCGAGATGCGGCGAATCTGCGCGGGCATGGTGGCCGAGAACAGCGCGACCTGCTTACTGTCGGGCGTGTCGGCGAGAATCGTCTCGACGTCTTCGGCGAAGCCCATCTTGAGCATCTCGTCGGCCTCGTCGAGCACGAGGTACTTGATCTCGGTGAGATCGAGCGAGCCGCGCTTCAGATGGTCCATGATGCGGCCGGGGGTGCCGACCACGATGTCAACGCCGCGGCGCAGCGCGCTGAGCTGCTGGCCGTAGGCCTGGCCGCCGTAGACGGGCAGCAGGTGCACGTTCTGGTTCTTGGCGTAGCTCTCGAACGCCTCGCAGACCTGCAGCGCGAGTTCGCGGGTGGGTGCGAGCACGAGGGCCTGCGGCACACCCTGGCCCGGTTCGATGCGCGAGAGGATCGGCAGCGCGAACGCTGCCGTCTTGCCCGTGCCGGTCTGTGCGAGGCCGACAACGTCGCGGCCCGAGAGCAGCACCGGAATGGTGGCCTCCTGAATGGCCGAGGGGGTCTCGTAGCCGACGCTCTTGATGGCGCGCAGCACGCGCTCGTCGAGGCCGAGCTTGTCGAAGCCGTTGCGGGGCTTCTCAGCCTCGGCGGGTGCTGCGGGCGCCTCGTCTGCTGCGGCCGCGGGGTCTTCGGCCTTGGCGGGCTGCTCAGCGGCCTCTGGCTCGCCTGCTTCGGCGGCGTCGCTCGCCTGTGCTGCTTGCGCGTGTTCCGGGATCTCGGTCTGCGCTGCTGTGTCGTCTAGAATCTCGAGATCCTCGAGAGTGAGAGGCTTTGCCTCTGCCTGAATCTGGTCTGCCGTGAGGTCGTCGCCTGCTGCGGCATCTGAAGTCTGCATCATATTAGTCTACCTTGACAATGCAAATTCTCTGTTACCGGTCTGTGGCGAAGAGGGGCTTACCAGTTGTAGTTCCCCACGAGGCTGTGAACACGATCTGGTGGAGTGTGCCCACCGATCCCGTATGGGGTCGGTGGTGAGTGTAGTGATGCTTCGCGCCTATTGCCAGAGCAGCGGCGAACGCGCAGGAACGGGAGCAGTCGGCGGTTGCCCTGAGCGATACTGGGCTGCTCATTAATGAGCCGACGCGGTCGGGACCTGACATCGTTCAGGTGAGCGGCGGATCGACCGGTCCTCGTGAACGGTCAGGAAGCGAGGCGACGGCGCCCTTCATCGGTGATAGCTGAGTGAGTGGGTGTGACATGAAGGCCTCTGGTGTGTTGGTGACCTACATCCTGCCCCAGGTTCCCGTGCTTCTCGAGCGTGCACAATGTCCCGAGGCGTAACAGCTAGACGCGCGAGTCCCCAATCGTATACGATCTGAATCGGGCCGTGATCCGCGCAATCAGGCCGTTTCACTCGACGCAACGGAGGCCAAGTGCTCAACCAGACAACCCGTGAGGCCATCGCCGCAGAACTCGTGCAGGCCGACCGCGACCGCACCATCCTGCCGCGCCTCACCGCGAGATATCCCGAGATGGCGATCGAGGACTCGTACGCGATCCAGAAGATCTGGAGCGACCAGCGCATCGCCCAGGGCGCGCGCCTCGTCGGCCACAAGATCGGACTCACCTCGAAGGTGATGCAGGTCGCCACCGGCATCACCGAGCCCGACTACGGCGTGATTCACGACAACATGGTGTTCGAGTCGGGCTCAGTGCTCGAGTTCGATCGTTTCTCGAACGTGCGCATCGAGGTTGAGCTCGCATTCGTGCTCGCGAAGCCCCTCTCGGGCCCGAACACGACGATCTTCGACGTGCTCGACGCGACCGCCTATGTGGTACCCGCGCTCGAGGTACTGAACTCGCACCTCGAACTCGAGGGCCGCACGATCGTCGACACGATCAGCGACAACGCGGCGATGGGCGCGATGGTCGTCGGCGGCCGTCCCGTCAAGGTCGACGAGCTCGACCTGCGCTGGGTCTCTTCACTGCTGTACCGCAACGAGACCATCGAAGACTCGGGCGTCGCCGGCGCCATCCTCGGTCACCCTGCGATGGGCGTGGCATGGCTCGCGAACAAGCTCGCCCAGCACGGCCAATCGCTCGACGCCGGCGAGATCATTCTGGCCGGCTCGTTCACGAAGCCCATGTGGGTCGAGCGCGGCGACACCGTGCACGCAGAATACAGCGGATTGGGGTCAGTCACGTGCCGATTCATCTAGAGCTTCCGCCCACGCTCGCCGATCGCATTTCAGGCGAGGATCGCCCACTCATCGGACTCTGGGCGTGTGCTGGCAGCGCGATCACCGCCGAGATCGTCGCTGGCAGCGGCTGCGATTGGGTGCTGATCGACGCCGAACACTCCCCCAACGGCCTCGAGTCGCTGCTCGCTCAGCTGCACGCGGTTGCCGCCTACCCTGTCGCGCCAGTGGTGCGGCCGCCATTTGGCGACACCGTGATCATCAAGCAGATGCTCGACCTCGGCGCACAGGATCTACTGATTCCGATGGTCGACACCGCCGAGCAGGCCACCGAGATCGTGCGTGCGGTGCGTTACCCGCAGAACGGCGTGCGCGGCGTCGGTTCTTCGCTCGCCAGGTCGTCGCGGTGGAACCGCGTCGAGGGCTACCTCGGGCGCGCAGACCAGACGATCAGTCTCACGGTGCAGATCGAGTCGGCGACCGCCGTCGAGAACGTCGACGCGATCGCCGCGGTCGATGGGGTCGATGCGCTCTTCGTCGGCCCGGCCGACCTCGCCGCGTCGATGGGCCATCTCGGTCAGCAGAATCACCCCGAGGTCGTAGCCGGCGTGCTGCGCGCAATCGAAGCGGGCAAGGCGGCGGGCAAGCCCGTCGGGGTGAACGCGTTCGTGGCAGCAGATGCCGAGCGCTACATCGACGCCGGCGCAGCGTTCGTCGCGGTCGGGGCAGATGTGGCGATTCTCGCCAGGCAGACCGAGGCGCTCGTCGAGCACTTCGCAGCCGTCGCCGGGGCCGGTGCGGGCGACGCGGCACAGGCCGCCCCGCGATCCTCGTATTGACAACTCACGACCACCGCAGCACCCACCCCACACATTCAATAGCGCACGAATTGCGCCCTCCGAACCATTCGGAGCGCAATTCGTGCGCTATTGCGTTATGCGGGCCCCAGTTTTTCTCAGACTCTCCAAATGGATAGTCTTCGTTTACACTCTCCAGAGCAGGGGTTTCACGCCACCCGGCGCACCAGGCAGCGCTGCCGCCCCGAGAAATGAGATCAACGATGAGTCAAGACACCAGCCAGAAGGCCGCGCAAGCGAGCGCGCCCGCCCACGACCCGGGCCTCAGCCGACGCGTGCTCGGGGTTCCCTCGATCACGCTCATGATCATCGCGGCCTCGGCGCCGCTCACCGTGGTCGCAGGCGGCGTCACCACCTCGTTCGCCGTCACGGGGTCGCTCGGCGTGCCTCTCGGATTCGTGCTCATCGCGGTGATTCTCACGCTCTTCGCCGTCGGCTACACCGCCATGGGTCGCTACGTGACGAACGCCGGCGCGTTCTACGCCTACGTCTCGCAGGGCCTCGGCCGCGTCGCTGGCGTCGGCGGCTCGCTCGTCGCACTCGTCTCGTACAATGCGATGCAGATCGGCATCTACGGGCTCTTCGGCTTTCAGCTCTCGATCTTTCTCGAGGCGAAGTTCGGCTTCTCATCACCCTGGTGGGTGTGGGTGCTGCTGTGCGCCGTGGTCGTCGGGGTGCTCGGCGTCAACCGCGTCGACCTCTCGGCCAAGGTGCTCGGCGTGCTCGTCGCGCTCGAGTTCGTCGCCGTGATCGTCTTCGACATCGTCTCGCTCACGGTCGCCCCCGAGGGCGTGTCGACCGCGGCACTCGCGCCCAGCGCGCTCTTCGGGCCGGCGCTCGGCCTGATCCTCGTGTTCGGAGTCGCCGCATTCATGGGCTTCGAGTCGGGCGCAATCTACGGCGAAGAGGCGAAAGACCCGAAGCGCACCGTGCCCCGCGCGACCTACGCCGCGGTCGGCATCATCGGCGCGTTCTACGCGTTCAGTGCGTGGGCGTTCTCGGTCGGCATCGGCCCGTCGCAGATCGTCGCGCAGTCGAGTGAGTTCGGCCCCGATCTCATGTTCGTGTTCATGACCGAGCACAGCAGCGTCATCATCGCCGACATCATGACCGTGCTCTTCATCACCAGCCTCTTCGCAGCGCTGCAGGCATTTCACAACGCCGTCGCCCGCTACCTCTACTCGCTGGGCCGCGAAGGCGTCATGCCCGCGAGCTTTGCGCGCACGAGCGCGAGCGGCGCACCCTGGGTCGGCTCGGTCGCGCAGTCGGTGCTCGCCGTGATCGTGGTCGCCGGCTTCGCGATCGCGGGCGACGCACTCGGCGGCGCCGAGGCGATGTTCGGCGACATGGCGTTCCTGTTCCCCGTGCTCACCATGTTCACCTGGCTCACCAACACCGGTGCCGCGGGCCTCGTGCTGCTGATGGGACTCACAGCGTTCGCCGTGATCGGCTACTTCAGGCGAAACTCGCACGGGCTGAATGTCTGGGTTCGAGTTATCGCCCCCGCCATCTCGGGCGTGCTGCTCGTCGCCATGTTCGTGATGATTCTCGGCAACTTCCAGCTCATGCTCGGCCAGACAGAGCCCGACGCGACCACCTTCATTCTGCCGGGGCTCATCATCGCGGCCCTGGCGGCAGGCATCGTGTGGGCGCTCGTGCTGCGCGAGACGAAACCGAGCATCTATCGACAGATCGGTCACGGCACCGAGCCCGGGGCATACGGCACCGAAATGCTCGACGTCGTCGACTCGGAGTAACTCGCATGGCAAGCGAATGCCGCTACGCTCGACAGCGTGAACGAAAACACCGGCCGCGCCGCCCTGCTCAGCGCAACGATCAGCGTCGTCGCGCTGGGCGGGCTGCGCTCGCTGACCTACCGCGCGGTTGCGGCAGCAGCGGGCGTATCGCACGGGCTGGTGCGATATCACTTCGGCACGCGGGATCAACTGATCTCGGAGGCACTCGACTATTCGATCGACCAGAGCCTCAGCGCATCGAACATGCACGCCCGGGTGCTGAGCGCGAGCGAGTTTGCCGAGGGCGTCGAAACGCTGGCGACCACGCAGGGCGACATTCACGCGTTTCAGTACGAGCTGCTGCTCGAGTCGCGGCGTCGCCCAGACCTTGCCCCCCACGTCGAACGCTACTACCAGCAGTATCGGCAGGCGATTGCCAGGCAACTCGGTCAGCTCGGAGTCACCGATCAGGCAATGGCCGACGCGATCTGGTTCATGCTCGACGGAATTGTCTTCAAACAGCTCGTCGCCCCTGGCGACGTGCACGAGGCGCTCGGCTACGTGCGCGGTCTGATCGAGGCGGTTTCTCGGCGCTAGCAGGCACCGCATTGCTCGGTCGCGCCTCTCACCCCATTGAAAGGAGCGACCGAGATGTCGCAACAGATTGATTTTCTCTACCTGAGCGAACCAGACATGATCGCCGCCGGCGTCACCGACATGGCCGAGTGTGTCGACACCATGACCGACATGCTCGCGCTTTTCGCCCGCGGCGACTACCGCATGGCCGGCACCGAGAACAACTCGCACGGCGCGCAGATCTACTTTCCGCAGCAGTCGGAGTTTGAGGGAATGCCGCTCGACGCGCCCGACCGGCGGTTCATGGCAATGCCGGCCTACCTCGGCGGCGACTATCAAATGGCCGGCTGCAAATGGTACGGCTCGAACGTCGAAAACAAGAAGCGCGGCCTGCCCCGCTCCATTCTCATGTTCACGCTCAACGACAAGGACACGGGGGCACCGCTCGCGATCATGTCGGCCAACCTGCTGAGCGCTTACCGCACCGGCGCGATCCCAGGCGTCGGCGCACGATACCTGGCGCGCGAAGACGCGAGGGTGGTCGGCATCGTCGGGCCCGGGCCGATGAACCGCACCTCGCTCGAATCGTTCGTCGCGGTTCGCCCCGGCATCGACACCGTCAAGGTGGCGGGCCGCAGTCAAGAGGGCGTCGACGCGTTCATCGACTGGGCGCGCGCGAAGTTTCCGCAGATCGCCCGCTTCGAGCAGGTCGCCGACACCGAGGCCGCGGTGCGCGACAGCGACATCGTGAGCATCGCGGTGCCGAGCACCTCGGGCAGCGAGAACTACCCCTACGTCGCCGACGATTGGGTGAAACCCGGCGCGTTCATCTGCTGCTCGGCCCACCTGCAGCTCGAAGAAGGCCTCGTGCAGCGCTCGCGCCACGTCGCCGACGCCCGCAAGATCTACCAGGCGTGGGCCGCCGAACTGCCGGCACCGGCACACGAGATCGTCGGCATCTGGGGCATCAACCTGGTCGATCGCGTGCGCGACGGCCGCATGACGCCCGAGCAGTTCGAAGACATCGGCGAGATCATCGACGGTCTGGCCCCCGGCCGACAGCACGAAGACGAGGTCTTCGTCTACTCGGTCGGCGGCATGCCCGTCGAAGACGTCGCCTGGGCGACGAAGGTCTATCGCAAGGCCGTCGAGCGCGGCATCGGCACAAGGTTGAACCTGTGGGAGACGCCCGAGCTGGCTTAGGGCGCGTCGGCGAACGCGCAACCTCGCGACACACACGAAAGAAGAACAACATGCAGAAGACAGACGTATTGGTGGTCGGCGCGGGCGCCGTGGGCTCGATGGCGCTCTGGCAGCTATCGAAGCGCGAGGGCCTCGACGTGGTCGGCATCGAGCAGTACGGCCGCGTACACTCGCACGGGTCGTACGCCGGCGAATCGCGCGTGTTCCGCACCGCGGTGCACGAGGGTGGCACGTACGTGCGCATGATCCAACGCTCGCGAGACCTCTGGCGCGAGCTCGAACGCGATTCGGGGCGCGACATCTACGCAGAGGTCGGGTGCCTGTCGATCGCGCCCAAGGGCTTCGCAGATCTCGAGGTCGCACTGGGCACCGTTCGAGAGTTCGATCTACCCCACCGCGTGTTCACGACCGAAGATCTAAGAGTCGAGTACCCGCAGCACCTCGTGAACGACGGCGATGTCGCGCTCTTCGACGAGCACGGCGGCGGTCTGCGGCCCGAGGTCGCCGTGATGAGCGCGCTCGACGTCGCCGAGCAGAACGGCGCGAAGCTCTTCTTCAACACCGCGGTGATCGACATCGAGGAGCGCGAGCAGGGCGTCGTGGTGCGCACCACGCAGGGCACGTGGCTCGCCGACACAGTCGTGATGGCCTCGGGCTCGTGGTCGACGCGCCTGCGCCCGGAACTCAAGGAGCTGCTGCGGCTGCAGGTGCTCGGGCTCACGTGGTTCATGCCCCGCGAGCCCGAGGCGTTCGTGCCTGAGAGATTTCCAGCGTTTCTGCGCGATGTCGGCTCGGTGCACTTCTTTGGCGCACCCAGCTTCGACGGCTACTCGTTCAAGGCCTGCACGAACCCAGAGTGGCCGGTGTTTCGCGACGTTTCCGAGGTACCGACGCACCACACGCGCGAAGAACTCATCAGAATCGGCCAGCGCGCATCAGAGCTCTTCGCGGGCATCAACCCCGAGCCCGTGCGCGAGAGCGTGCACCACTGCGCCTACACGCCCGACCGCCTGCCCGTGGTCGACTCAACCGGCCGTGTCGTCACGATCGCTGGTCTCTCGGGGCACGGCTTCAAGTTCGTTCCGCAGTTGGGCGAGTGGGCGGCACAGCTGGTGCTCGGCGAAGAACACAGCGTCGACCCCCGCTTCGCGCTCGCCGAGCACATGAAGCGGCTCGCCGAACTCGGGCCGTACACCGGCGGCGGGCACTAGGGGGCGCAGGGGCGCGCGGGCGCCGGCCTCGACCTGCCGCTCCCTTCAGGCCGGCTGCGATCTCCCGCATCAAATCGCGGGGCATCGGGGCGCGAGACACCGGCAGCGATCCCTCTTCCCAAACCCCACAGGATCGTATATCATTTGAAATACAACAACGGAGTGACGCATAGGAGTGAGGCATACATGAGCTACGGAATCGACACGCCAGGCAAGATCATCGCGGTGCACCTAAACTACCCCTCGCGCATTGCGCAACGTGGCCGCGAGCCCCAGTTTCCTAGCTATTTCTTCAAGCCAGCCTCATCGCTCGCGCCGACAGGCGGCACCGTTGAGCGCCCCGCCGGCACCGAACTGCTCGCCTTCGAGGGCGAGGTCGCACTCGTCATAGGCGAGCCGGCTCGCTGGGTCTCCCCCGAAGATGGCTGGAAGCACGTCGCGCAGGTGACCGCGGCCAACGACCTGGGTCTCTACGACCTGCGCGCTGCCGACAAGGGCTCCAACGTGCGCAACAAGGGCGGCGACGGCTACACCCCGATCGGCCCGGTCGCGATCTCGACCGAGGGCATCGGCCAAGACGAGTGGCGTGTGCGCACCTGGGTCAACGGCGCGCTCGCGCAAGAAGACACCACCGACACACTCAAGTTCTCGTTCGGCCAGCTCGTCGCAGACCTTTCGCAGCACATGACGCTCGAGACCGGCGACGTGATTCTCACCGGGACTCCTGCCGGCTCATCGGTGCTCGTGCCAGGTGACGTCGTCGAGGTTGAGGTCGACGCGCCGACGGCGCAGGGCTCCCCCACCACGGGACGCCTGGTGACGACCGTCACGCAGGGCACGCGCGAGTTCGGCGATTTCGGCAACACACCGCGCATCGACGATCTGCAGCGCATCGAGGCATGGGGTGACGAGGCCGCGCACGCGACCGCCGTTGCCGCGGGCAAGGCGAGCCCCCTCGAGAGCGCCGGCGAGGGCTCCGAAAAGGATCGGCCAAACGCTGGCCCGCTCACCACCGAGATTCGCGAACTGCTCGACGGCGTTGCCGTCGCTACCGTGTCGGCGGCGCTGCGCAAGCGCGGTTACGTCGACATCTTCATCGATGGCGTGCACCCGAACCACGAGGGCGACACGATTCTCGGCACTGCGAAGACACTGCGTTTCATTCCTTTCCGCCCCGACCTGTTCAAGGAGCACGGCGGCGGTTTCAACGCCCAGAAGCGCGCATTCGACACCGTGAACGAGGGTGAGGTGCTCGTCGTCGAGGCCCGCGGCATTCCGTCGACCGGCACCGTGGGCGACGTGCTCGCACTGCGCGCCCAGGTGCGCGGAGCCGCCGGCATTGTGACCGACGGCGGCGTGCGCGACTTCGCGGCCGTGCAGCAGTTCGACATTCCCGTCTTCTCTCAGGGCGCGCACCCGAGCGTGCTCGGTCGACGCCACGTGCCGTGGGAGGTCGATGTCACGATCGCGTGCGGCGGAGCCGCAGTGCAGCCGGGCGACATCATCATGGGCGACCGCGATGGCGTCATCGTGATCCCGCCGTTCCTGCTCGAAGAGGTCGCTCGCGAGGCGGCCGAGCAAGAGCAGGCAGACGCCTGGGTCGCTGAGCAGGTCGCGAACGGCGCCCCCGTCGACGGCCTCTTCCCGATGAACGCCGAGTGGCGGGCAAAGTACGACGCCGAGCGTTCGGCAGGCGAGAGCAAGTAGCACCGTGTCGTCCGAGTCGAAGTCCGAGCGCGCGTACCGCCTGATCCGAAGCCGGATCGACAGCGGCCAGTACGTGCCCGGCTACCGCCTGGTGCTCGCGCCGATCGCGGCAGAGCTCGGCATGTCTGTCGTGCCGGTGCGCGAGGCGATCCGCCGCCTTGAAGCCGAGCAGCTCGTGACCTTCGAACGCAACGTCGGCGCGCAGGTGTCGCTCGTGAAAGAGACCGAGTACCTGCACACCATGCAGACGCTCGCGCTCGTCGAGGGCGCGGCCACGGCGCTCGCGGCACCGCACATCACGACAGAGCAGATCGGCCGGGCGCGCGCGATCAACGCGACGATGAGCGAGAGCCTGACCGCCTTCGATCCGCAGCGATTCACCGAGCTCAACCTCGAGTTTCACAGCGTGCTGTTCGAGAGCTGCCCGAACCCGCACATTCTCGACCTCGTGCACCGCGGCTGGAACCGTATGAAGGTGCTGCGCAACTCTTCGTTCAGTTTCGTACCGGGCCGAGCCCAGCAGTCGGTTGAAGAACACGAGTTGATTCTTCGAATGATCGAGGATCAGGCGCCGGCCGCTGAGATCGAAGCAGTTGCCCGCGCGCACCGCACCACGACCCTTGATGCCGTACTCGCGCACGCCGACGAGCACCGGCACGCGAGCGAACTCGAACCGTCCACCCCCTAACCCACAACTTCACCAACCAACCACTCACCACGACTGGAGCACACAATGACCTACCAGAAGCCAGAAGGCCTGCCCGAGAAGATTCAGCTCTTCATCGACGGCGAGTTCGTCGACGCCGAGGGCGGCGCGCAGTTCGACGTCATCGAGCCCGTCTCGAACGAGGTCTACATCAAGGCCGCTTCGGCGAGCGCGGCCGACGTCGACCGTGCCGTCGCCTCCGCGAAGCGCGCCTTCGACGAGGGCCCCTGGCCCAAGATGCTGCCCCGCGATCGCTCGCGCATTCTGCACAAGGTGGCAGACATCGTCGAGTCGCGCGACGACCAGCTCGCGCTGCTCGAGAGCTGGGATTCGGGCCTGCCCATCACCCAGGCGAAGGGCCAGGCGCGCCGCGCAGCAGAGAACTTCCGCTTCTTCGCCGACCTCATCGTCGCCGAGCACGACAATGTGACGAAGGTTCCCGGCCGCCAGATCAACTACGTGAACCGCAAGCCCAAGGGTGTCGCCGGCCTCATCACGCCCTGGAACGTGCCCTTCATGCAGGAGTCGTGGAAGTTGGCTCCGGCCCTCGCGACCGGCAACACCGTCGTGCTGAAGCCCGCCAGCTACACCCCGCTGTCGGCGGCGCTGTGGCCCGAGATCTTCCGTGAGGCCGGCGTGCCCGACGGCGTCTTCAACCTCATCCTCGGCTCGGGCGGCGTCGCCGGCGACGCGCTCGTGAAGCACCCCGACGTGCCGCTCATCTCGTTCACTGGCGACAGCTCGACCGGCGCGATGATCTCGACCAACGCTGCGCCCTTCTTGAAAGGCCTCTCGCTCGAGCTCGGCGGCAAGAGCCCCTCGGTGGTCTTCGCAGACGCCGACCTCGAAGAGGCTCTCGACGCGACCGTGTTCAGCGTGTTCAGCCTGAACGGCGAGCGCTGCACCGCCGGCAGCCGCGTGCTCGTCGAGCGCTCGATCTACGACGACTTCGTGGCACGCTACGCCGAGCGCGCGAAGAACATCGTGATCGGCCTGCCCGACGACCCGAAGACCGAGGTCGGCGCGCTCGTGCACCCGAGCCACTTCGAGAAGGTCATGAGCTACGTCGAGATCGGCAAGACCGAGGGTCGCCTCGTCGCCGGCGGCGGCCGCCCCGAGGGCTTCCC
>JAIUOH010000072.1 GCA_020161315.1 Actinomycetota bacterium
GTTCGATCTCGATGCGGTCATCAAGGGTCAAGTGGCGGTAGTGTGCAGGCAAGGAAGCGCAACCCTCCGGGTCAAGGTGTGAACAACCACAACCTACGAGGTGTTGCGCTTCCGTTTAGAATCCGGGTAGGAGAGCTGGTTTTGTGTGTGTGAGAGAGAGCAGGCGTACCATTGTGCTGCGCAGGTGGCGTGCTGAGGTCGGAGGCATCTCATGAAACAAGACATCATTATCGCGGTATATCTTGTGCTGATGGGCGCGATTATCGTTGCAACCGACGTGCTGTTTCTACGCGACCACTTCTGGGCCAGACTTGGCACGAACGTCGGCATCGTAGTGCTATTCGCTGCCGTGTATCTGCTGTTCTTGCGCAATCTCTTGAAGTAGTGGCTGTGCGCGAGTAAGCCCGCCCTGCGTGTAGCGTTGCGCGTATGAATACCCTGCCCGTGCTGCGCCCTGACCGACTGCCGCTGCTGCCCGCCGCGGGAGCGCTCGTGGCCGGATGGCTTTCGCTCACTCCGTCGTTGTTGCCACGCGACGCGGTGTTTCAGGGGTTGCTGGCGGCGGTCTCTGCGCTGCTCGGGTACGGCGTCTTTGCTGCGATTGGCTGGGCGTTGTACGCGTTCGGGCTGCGGTTGACAGCGGCTCGACAGAGGCTGTTCTGGCGCATCTTTGTGGGCACCGCGATCGTCGGCACCGGTGCGATGCTGTGGCTTGCCCATGTCTGGCAGCAGGAGCAGCGCGTGAACGTTGGCATGCCGCAGGCTTCTGGCGCTGATCCCTTCGTTGCGCTGCTCGTTGCTGCGGCCGTGTTCGCAGTGCTGCTCGTGGTCAGCAGGGCTGTGCGGGCGCTCGCCGCCTGGGTCGGTCGCCAGATCGCGCGGGTGTTGCCCGCGAAGGCTGCGGCCGCGCTCGGCCTTGTGATCGTGCTCTGGGTTTCGTTTGCCTTTGTGAATGACGTTGCCGTGGGGCGCGTAGCCGAGCGCCTCGACGGCTCGTTCGCCCTGGTCAACGATGAGTTCGCAGCAGATACTGCGCCACCGACCATGGCTGAGGTCTCTGCGGGCCAGGGGTCGGCAGTTTCGTGGCAGAGCCTCGGCCGCCAGGGGCGCATTTTCATCGCAAACACTCCAAACGAGGCAGACATCGCTGAGTTCTTTGCACGCAACAATCTCGACGAGAGCGAGGTTGTGCAGCCGATCCGCGTGTACGTGGGCACCGGCACGACCGAAGTGGGCATCGAAGCGACGCTGACCCAGCGGGTCGACACTGCGGTGGCCGAGTTGAAGCGTACCGGTGCCTTCGAACGCAAGGTGTTGAACGTCGCAACGGGCACCGGCCGAGGCTGGGTGAACGAGAACCAGGCGCGCGCCCTCGAATATCTCTGGGGTGGCGACACTGCAACCGTGAGCGTGCAGTATTCGCACTTGCCGAGCTGGATGTCATATCTCGTCGACGCACAACGCGCTCGCGAAACCGGGCGGGCGCTCTTCGACGCAGTGTATGACTACTGGTCGACGCTGCCTGAGACTGAACGCCCGAAGCTGGTAGTGAGCGGCGAGAGTCTGGGCTCGTACGGCAGCGAAGGTGCATTCACGGGCGCGAGCGATCTTGCCGCGCGCACGGATGGCGCGCTCTGGGTGGGACCAACTGCCAACAACGAGCTGTGGCAGGGGTTTACTGAGCAGCGCGAGGGGGAGTCTCCCGTGTATCTGCCGGTATACGGCGGCGGTGAGACCGTACGCTTTTCGGCCGATGGGATTGCCTGGCCCGGTGAGGATGCCTGGGCCGCCCCTCGCGTAGGCTACCTGCAACACGCAAACGACCCGGTAACGTGGCTCGATTTCGGTGCCACGTTCACCAGACCAGATTTCTTGCGCGAGGATCGCGGCCCGGGGGTGCCAGCGCAGATGGTCTGGCTTCCGGTGATTACGACCCTGCAGCTTGCCGTAGACCAACTCGCTTCAGTGGTTCCTGCCGGGCAGGGGCACGAGTTCGGGCAAGCCCCGGTGTATGCCTGGGCTGAGATTCTCCCGCCGGAGACCTGGCCCCAATCAGCGACCGAGTCGCTCGCGGAGTGGCTCGCAGAGCTGCGCCTCAGCGATCTCGGTAGCACCTCATCAAGCGAGTGAGGCGGGCACGCGCCACTCGACAGACTGGGAGCGCTCCTGAAGGCAGCTTGCGTAACGAATGTTTGTTGCGGCGCACTAAACTTCCTGAACTATGAAGCAATATTGCGAACTTGCAGCGACAGGCGGCTCTGGGGTGGCCCCGTTTGTGTTGTTGGCAGCCCTGTTGGTGTTGGTCGGTGGGGTGTTGTTCGCAGCGCGTGGGCTTCGCCGGCGTGCGGCGCTTCGCACGGGCCTTGCG
Source organism: Actinomycetota bacterium (assembly GCA_020161315.1). Taxonomy (GTDB): domain Bacteria; phylum Actinomycetota; class Actinomycetes; order Actinomycetales; family Microbacteriaceae; genus Leucobacter. Next base: position 2,369 of record JAIUOH010000072.1, read on the forward strand.
GTGGTGCTTGCGGTGACGGTGCTGTCGTCGGCAGGGCTTGTGGCCGGCGGCACTGCGGCCTCGGCTGTCGAACAGAAGCCCGTGTGCAAGGTCGTCGCGACTGACGATGCCTTCGGCGAATACACTGCAGGCACTGCCGTAACCACGCTGTCAGTGCTGGTGAATGACACCGTTGACGGGGATCAGGCTACGGCCGACAACGTTACCGTCGCCCCGGTCGGCGAGGTGCCTGCCGGGCTTGCTTTAAACGCCGACGGCACGATCGCGGTTGCTGCCTCGGTTGTAGCCGGTACATACCAGGTGCCATACCGGGTGTGCGCGGTAACTGCGCAGGCCGTCTGTGGAACGGCGGTCGCGACCGTCACGGTGAAGGCTGCCCCGGTGATTGCGCCTGAGGTGGTCGCGGAAGATGATGGTTACGACGATTTGGGCATGGTCAGCGGAGACCTCGTCACTCGCGGTGAGCCTCAGACCACCGAGTCGGTGCTCAAGAATGACACGATCGACGGGCAAGCGGCGACGGTGAGCAACGTGCGAGCGACAATGATTAGTGAACTGCCTTCGGGTGTTACGTTTAACAATGACGGCACATTTACGATTTCAAATGCAGATGGTCTGAGTGTTCTTGAGTTGAGCTACCAGATTTGTGCGGTGAATGTTCCGGATGCCTGCAGCACCGCAACCGCATGGATTGGTTTTAACTGGCAGTAGTTTGCCGCGGGTGTTGTGATGCGGTAGCTGATCGAAACGCAGTGTCGTGATGCCGGCGAGTAGTAAAAAAGGAGGGCCCCGTCGGATGGCGGGTTCTAGCGGTCGTCGCAACACCTCGAGTTTTGAGGAGTTGCGACGACCGTGTCGTTTTCACGAGAAGAAATCGCTCGGCTGAAGGCCGAGTTC
>JAIUOH010000040.1 GCA_020161315.1 Actinomycetota bacterium
GCGGACCCGATCACCTGCATGCGGTCGAGGAACCTCGGTCTGAGGGTCGCGAGTTCTTGCTTTGTAAACGACATGGTGGTCGCAACTCCCTGCTGTCAGGGTGTTGCGACCACCATTAGAACCCGCCACCGTTGGCAAGGGGCACATTCGCTAGCCCTATATACATTCGGTAAAGCCCGAGGCAAGTTGGTCGCGCCGGGCGTCGAAACCGCTTCTAGGGCAGCAGGTCAGCAACCGAACCCAAAATCTCGTCGGGTCTGAACGGAAACTTTTCGATCTCGGCGGGGTCGCTGATGCCGGTCAGCACAAGAATGGTGTGCAGGCCCGCCTCCATGCCGGCGACCACGTCGGTGTCCATGCGGTCACCGATCATCGCAGTGTTGTGCGAGTGCGCGCCGATCTTGTTGAGCGCCGAGCGAAACATCATCGGGTTGGGCTTGCCCACAATGTAGGGCTGCTTGCCGGTCGCCTTCGTGATGAGCGCGTTGATGGCTCCGGTTGCGGGCAGTGGCCCCTCGGGGCTCGGCCCGGTCGCGTCGGGGTTTGTTGAGATGAAACGTGAGCCCGCGTTGATCAGGCGAATCGCCTTGGTGATCGCCTCGAACGAATAGTTGCGGGTCTCGCCGACCACCACGAAGTCAGGGTCGGTCTCGGTCATCACGAAGCCCGCGTCGTGCAGTGCGGTGAGAATGCCCGCCTCGCCGATGACGAAGGCGCTGCCACCCGGCTTCTGCTGGTGCAGAAACGCGGCGGTCGCGAGGGCGCTCGTCCAGATGCGCTCTTCGGGCACGTTCAGACCGCTCGCCGCGAGGCGGGCGCTCAGGTCGCGCGCGGTGAAGATCGAATTGTTGGTGAGCACGAGGTAGGGCTGGCCTGTGTCGGCCCAGTGTGCAATGAGTTCGGCGGCGCCCGGGATCGCGCGATCCTCGCGCACCAACACACCGTCCATGTCGGTGAGCCAGCATTCGATGTGGGCTCGTGCAGTGCTGATTTCTTCGAGAAATTCGCTCATGCTCTCAGCCTACGCGGGGTTTGTGAACAGCGGGTTGCGGGTTGGTGACGTGAGTTGCGTGCGTGCGTGGCTACTGCAACGTTGGGTTTGCTGCGAGGATCGCGTCGAGCACCGTCGGCATGTAGCTCTCGACCGGGTCGCTACCGTATCCCGCAACCCAGACGTCGCCGACGAACGCGTGGGCAGTGTACGCGGCCGTCCAATGGCCACCTTCGACCGGCGCCTGCCAGACGAACACCTGCGCTTTGCCCATCTGCTGCTCGACAAAATCGCCATCGGCGCGAAGCATGTCGATGAACGTCTGCCGGGCGGGTGCCGGCAGCTCCGAGATGTAGAGGTGCGTGTAGGTTTCCATGCTTGCGGGGTAGCCGCAGCCGATCATCTTCGTGGCAGAGCCGAGCGCCGCCTGTGCGGCGGGGCCGAAGTGTTCGGCAAAGCGGTGGTCGCCAAAATCGTTGTACTTGATCTCGCTGCTCGGCCACCGCGCCGCCAGGTCGGCCGCCCGTGCGTATCGTTCGGGTAGCAGCGTCGAGCAGCCCGGCAGCGTGACCGGCGCGGCGGGAGTTGCGCTCGGCAAGGGGCTGGGCGTCGTCGAGGTGCTCGGCTTTGGCGTCTTGCTCGGTGTTGACTGCGTCGCGCTCGGCTTTGGCTCCGCAGTGTCGCTCGCACCGCCCTGCGATGGCATCAGAAAGTAGACGGTAGCGGCGATGAGCGCAGCTACGAGTAGCAACCCGAGTGCGATGACCAGCCAAGCCCAGGCCGGCAGCCGCTTGCGCTGCTTCTCGGGTGGCGACACGGTGGGAGCTAGTTCCTCTGGCAGCGGGGCCGAGGGTTCTAGACCGGACATGGTGCCTCCGAGCATCGTTGCTTCGTTGCGTTTCTGAGAGTGTACCTCTTGCGAAACGCTGGCTACTGGCAGACTTGTCTCATGCATGAACGAGCTGGGTTGCGGGCCGAAACGGGCGATCTGATCAACGTCGAAGCGCTGCTGCGCGCGTTTGCTGAGGTGATTCCCGACCCAGCGGTCGCAGAGCAACGGGTGGTGTTTGGCACCTCCGGTCACCGGGGCACCGCGCTGAACGGTTCGTTTACCGAGGCGCACATTGCCGCGATCAGTCTCGCGATCGCTGAGTATCGCGCCGCACAGGGCATCGAGGGGCCGCTGTTTCTCGGTGGCGATACACACGCGCTCTCGGCGCCGGCGCTCGAGGTTGCGGCCAGCGTGCTCGAAGCGGCTGGCGTGCACGTGCTCTTGCCCGCGGGTAGCGGCGACGAGACGTTTGTGCCGACCCCCGCGCTGAGCCGTGCGATTCTCGCGCACAACCACGACCGTGCCGCAGGCGACCCGCACCGGGCAGACGGCATCGTGGTGACACCAAGCCACAACCCGCCGCGCGACGGTGGTTTCAAATACAACCCGCCGCACGGCGGCCCCGCAGACACCGACGCGACGGGGTGGATCGCGGCCCGCGCGAACGAGATGCTCGAGAACGGCGAGTGGCGCGAGGCCGTCGAAGGGTCCGATCGTGAGGCCCACACCCCCGGCAGCATCGGCCACTACGACTACGTCGCGGGCTATGTCGAAGAGCTCGAGAGCGTCATCGACATGCGAGCGATTCGCGAAGCGGGAGTGCGCATCGGTGCCCACCCCCTCGGTGGTGCCAGCGAAGCGTACTGGGCGGCCATTCGCGACCGCTACGAACTGACCCTCACCGTGCTCGGCCCGGGCGTCGACCCGAAGTGGGCGTTCATGCATCTTGACTGGGACGGCAAGATTCGCATGGATCCTTCGTCGGCCAGCGTGATGCAGACTGTCGCAGCTTTTCGAGATGACCCCGAGTTCGACTTCGACATCATTACGGGCAACGACGCCGACTCAGACCGCCACGGCATCGTGACGCGCGACGCGGGTCTCATGAACCCGAACCACTTTCTCGCCGTCGCGATTGACTATCTGCTGACACACCGTCCCGACTGGCCGGCTAGCGCTGGTATCGGCAAGACGCTTGTGTCCTCGGCGATCATCGACCGCGTAGTGGCCTCGCACGGGCGCACGCTGCTCGAGGTGCCCGTCGGGTTTAAGTGGTTTGTGCCTGGCCTCGGCGATGGCGGCGTCGTGTTTGGCGGCGAAGAGAGCGCGGGCGCCTCGTTTCAGCGCTTCGACGGCAGCGCCTGGAGCACCGACAAAGACGGCATCTTGCTTGCGCTGCTCGCCGCCGAGATTCAGGCGGTCACGGGCCAGTCGCCGAGCGAGCGCTACCGTGACTTGACCGAGCGCTTCGGGGCCCCGGTTTACGCGCGCATCGATGCGGCGGCTACCCCGGCGCAGAAGGCGGCGCTCGCAGCGCTCTCGCCCGCCGACGTCACCGACACCGAACTCGCGGGCGACCCGATCACCGCGGTGCTGGTTGCGGCCCCGGGCAACGGGGCTGCGATTGGTGGCCTCAAGGTGCAGACTGAGCACGCCTGGTTTGCCGCGCGGCCGAGCGGCACCGAAGATGTCATGAAGATCTACGCAGAGTCATTCAGGGGCGAGGATCACCTGGCCGAGGTGCAGGCCGCCGCCAAGGCGTTGGTTGCTCGGGTGCTGGGCTGATCCCACGCCCCCAAGCAGCGGTACGCTTGACGCATGTCTGACGTATCGCCCACGCCCCGCCGCTACAGCTTCTTGGGGCCGGCCGGAACGTTTACCGAGGCCGCGCTGCGGCAGGTGCCCGAGGCGCAGGGCCAGGAGTGGGCGCCCGTCGCCAACCTCGGTGAGGCGCTGAACGACGTGGTCACGGGCGCAAGCGACGCCGCCATGATCGCGATCGAGAACTCTGTTGACGGTGGCGTCACGGTCGCGCAGGACGCGCTCGCGACGATTCCTGGCCTGCAGATCATTGGCGAGTATCTCGTGCCCGTGCGCTTTGTGCTCGTGGCGAAGCCCGGTACGAAGCTTGAGAACATCAGCGTCGTCGCGGGCCATCCGGTCGCATACGGTCAGTGCCGACGCTGGCTCGACGACCAGCTGCCGCGTCACCGTCATCTGCCTGCTACCTCGAACGTGCAGGCGGCGGCAGACCTCTTCGATGAGAACAAGGGCGTCGACGCGGCGATCGCGCCGCCCGGCATCGAGGAGTACTACGACGTCGAGGTGCTCGCCGAGGGCATCGCTGAGAACCCAGACGCGGTGACCCGCTTCGTGCTGGTGGGGCGCACGGCGCCCGTCGGCGAGCCCACAGGGGCAGACAAGACGAGCCTCATCGTAGAGCTGCCCGACGACGAGGCAGGCTCGCTGCTGCAACTGCTCGAGCAGTTCGCGACCCGCGGCGTCAACCTGACTCTGCTTGCTTCTCGGCCGATCGGCGATCGCATGGGTCGCTACCGCTTCGTCATCGATGCCGAGGGACACGTGCGCGACGAGCGCGTTGCCGATGCCGTGCTCGGCGTGAAACGCTTCAGCCCCCGCGTCGTGTTTCTCGGCTCGTACCAGCGGGCCGACAGGGTCGCGGCGACCACCGAAGACGGGCACCACAACGACGCGTTCCGTGAGGCGCGCGACTGGCTGCAGGGAGTGGTCTCGGGCGACCGCGACGCCTGACGCCCTCGATCATCGAGCCCTTGGCCTCGCCGCAACGCCGCCCTCGGCCTGCTCGTTCAGCCGGATGATGCACGTAACAGCGGATCAATCAGCCAAATCCATCCGCTGTTACGTGCGCGAGCCGGTTTTACGAACGCAGAGGTGCGACCCGCCCGGCGGGTGGACTAGATTGCGGGAGCCCACGAGGCAAGCACGCGCACGACGAGGCTGCCCGGGTCGACGGCTCCGCTCGCGGTGAGGGCGAGGCCGAAGTCGTCGCCGTCGAGCTGAATCGGCTCGGGGTGTGACACCGAGAGCGCGTACCGCTTCGCGCGTGTGTACGTCACCGAGCGGGTGTCGTTCACCAGGTCGATCACCTTGCGGCCCGTCTTCGACTTGCGCAGCACGCCATTCTCAAAGCCGATCTTGTGCCAGATGCGCAGCCACGAGAACGGGCCGAGCGGGCGCAGGGCGACCACATCAAGTTTGCCGTCGTCGAGCTCGGCGTCGGGAATTAGCAGCACACCGCCTGGCAGCAGACCGCAGTTGCCGATCATCACCGTGAACACCGTGAGCGACTTCACGGGCGCCCCGTCAACCGAGTAGTGAATCTGCAGCGGCGCATCTTTGATCATCGTGCGCATGCCCGCGTCGACGTAGGCGAGCCACCCCAGTTTCTTTTTGAGCGAGGATCGGGTGGCCGTGATGGCCCGGGCGTCGAGGCCCATGCCAGCCAGCACCAGAAAGACGTGTTCGTCTTCGCTCTCGTCGGGGCGAGTGATCGTCACAACGCCGAGGTCGATGGGCTTGTTCTCGCCGACGAACGCGGCGCTCACCGCCTCATCAAAATCGCCGAGGGGCACGCCGAGGTTGCGCGCAAGCAGATTGCCAGTGCCCTGAGGAATCACGGTCAGAGGGGTGCCTGATCCTCGCAATGCCTCTGCAACCGCGCGAATCGTGCCATCGCCGCCCGACGCGAGCACAACGCGCGCCCCGGCCTCGAGTGCCTCGGCGGTGACGCCCTGACCCGCATCGCTCTCGGTCGTTTCGAGCCAGAGGCTTGGTGCCCAGCCCGCTCGTGCCTCGTGCTGCTGCACCGCGGCGCGCAGCGCGGCCACGTCGGTCTTCAGCGGGTGGTACACGACAGCGGCGCGGGGCTGAGAGGTGACCATGCATCAACGTTACTCGTTCTCGCTTTGTTCTTGTCTTGTTCTGGCGCGCGCCCGCTCGACTGCCCAGGAGGAGCGGTGCCGCGATCGATAGGATGGAGGGGTGATTGATCCTCAGCTCCTGCGCAACGACCCTGAGACCATCAAGCGCTCGCAACGCGCGCGCGGTAATGACGAATCGACGGTAGATCTCGCGATCGCCGCTGACGAGGCGCGCCGCTCAGCGCTCGGCGAGTTCGAGACGCTGCGCGCCGAGCAGAACCAGTTCGGCAAGCAGGTCAAGGCTGCCTCGAAAGAAGAGAAGCCCGCGCTGATCGCTCGCGCCCAGCAGCTCGCCGCCGAGGTGAAGGCCGCAGAGGCCCGCTCGCGCGAGGCAGAGGCCGCGTTCGATGCTGCCGCAAGCCGCATCGAGAACATCGTTGTCGAGGGTGTGCCCTCGGGCGGCGAAGAGAACTTCGTGACCCTACGCGAGGTTGGCGAGGTGCCCGCGTTTGACTTCGAACCCCGTGACCACCTCGAGCTCGGCGAGATGCTCGACGCAATCGATATGCAGCGCGGTGCCAAGGTATCGGGCGCGCGCTTCTACTTCTTGAAGGGCGTCGGGGCTCGTCTCGAGCTCGCGCTCATGAGCCTCGCGCTCGACCGCGCGCTCGCCGCTGGCTTCGTGCCGCTGATTCCGCCGACGCTCGTGAAGCCCGAGATCATGCAGGGCACTGGCTTTCTCGGCGAGCACGCCGACGAGGTCTACCACCTGCCATCGCAAGACCTGTTTCTTACGGGCACGAGCGAGGTTGCGCTCGCCGGCTACCACGCTGACGAGATCGTCGACCTTGAGCGCGGGCCGCTGCGCTACGCCGGCTGGAGCACCTGCTATCGCAGCGAGGCCGGCTCGCACGGCAAAGACACCCGTGGCATTCTGCGCGTGCACCAGTTCAACAAACTGGAGATGTTTGTCTACACCACGCCAGAAGAGGCTGAGGCAGAGCACGATCGCCTCGTCGGCTGGCAAGAAGACATGCTGCAGGCGCTCGGCCTCAGCTATCGTGTGATCGACGTCGCCGCAGGCGATCTCGGTTCGAGCGCCGCGCGTAAGTTCGACATCGAGGCGTGGGTGCCCACCCAGGGCACGTTCCGCGAGCTCACATCGACCTCGAACTGTACGACCTACCAGTCTCGCCGCCTCTCAACGCGATACCGTGGCGAGAACGGCAAGACAAGCCCAGTTGCGACCCTCAACGGCACGTTGGCAACCACACGTTGGATCGTCGCGATCCTCGAAACACACCAACAAGCAGACGGCAGTGTTCGCGTGCCCGAAGCTCTCAGGCCGTACCTCGGTGGGCTTGAAGTGCTGACCCCGGTGGGCGCGTAGTGATTGCTTCTGTGCCTTCGGTTTCTGTGCCTGCCGCCGAGCGTCACCTGATTGCGCTCGACATTGACGGCACGGTGATGCCGTTTGGTGAGCGCGACGAGCGGGGCGAGTACATTCCGGCAACGCCGTCGGCAGAGGTTGCCGAAGCGATTCGCATCCTGCACCGGGCTGGGCACGAGGTCGTCGTGGCGACCGGGCGCGCGGTCGACGCGACGCTTGACGTGGTCGAACAACTGCGCATTCAGCCCGACTGGGTGGTTGCCGCAAACGGTGCCGTGACGCTGAGGCGCGACGCGCTCGCACCCCGCGCATACCGTCGCGATCGTGTCGAATCGTTTGACCCGCGCGGGTTGCTCGAGCGCATTCGCACGCACCTCATCACCGCGGCCTACGGTGTTGAGACCGACGAAGGTGAGTTTCTCTACACCGAGAAGATGCCCTCGGGTACGCTGCCGCGGTGGCAGCGAAAGGTGACGTTTGACGAGCTGCTTGAGGCGCGTGCCAGTCGACTGCTGGTCGTGTCGCCCGACCACGCACTGCAAGACTTTCTCGAAATCTCGAAGAGCCTCGGTCTCAACAGGGTGTCTTACGCCGTGGGTCTGACCACCTGGTTCGATATTGCGCCCGAGGGCGTCACTAAGGCGAGCGCGCTCGAGCTGATTCGCGGCAAGCTCGCAATCGACCCATCGCGCGTCTTTGCAGCGGGCGACGGCGAGAACGACATTCAGATGCTGCAGTGGGCAAAGCGCTTTGGTGATTCGGTCGCGATGGGGCAAGCCGACGCGCACGTGCAAGAGTCGGCGGGTCGAGTGACCGGCACCGTATACGAGAACGGGCTCGCGACCGCCCTGAGTGAGCGGTTCGTTTCGCTGCTCGGCTGATCCTTTTCGCTGATCTGGTCTGAACCACTCGCTAAATTGGGCTAAGCTCGTATGCGGAAGGTTGTCCGAGCGGCCGAAGGAACTTGTCTTGAAAACAAGCGTGCGGTAACCCCGTACCAAGGGTTCAAATCCCTTACCTTCCGCTCTTGATCGTGTGGGGCTCGCCTGAACTGGCGGGCCCCACACGTGTGTTTGAGCCGCAATCTCGTGCCGTTCTTGGCTCGTGTCAGGGAGATTTCAGAGCTGGCCGGTAAAATCTGCGTTGTATGCGTCTTTTTTGCGCGCATGTTTTGTAGATCGGGAGCTTGATACATGGCACGACAGCATCGTGGAGTCGCCACGTCCAACCTGGGCGCGCGACACGGTCGGCTGCGCCGTTCTGCCTCGTGGGCAAACGCACTCAAAGTGTTGCTCACAGCTGCACTGGTGGTTGTGGTGAGCGGGGTCTCGGTGGGTGCGTATGCCGTGTGGGGCCTCACAAAAGACGCGAACATCGTCGAACTCGTGGGGGCGCCAAAGGCTCAGGCTGTTGGTGCCGGTTCACAGACGCTCGAGGGTGAACTGACCATTCTGCTGGTTGGTTCAGATAAGCGCGTTGAGGGCTCGATCATGTATGACGGCGAAGAGGGCGAGCTCAACGACGTTAACCTGTTGCTGCATATTCCCGCAGACCACAAGAGCGCCACGGTGATTAGCTTTCCCCGTGACCTCATGGTTCCGATTCCTGAGTGCACCGACCCCGAGACCGGCGATGTGTCGAGCGCGATGAGCGAGCAGCAGATCAACACTGCGCTGAGCTACGGTGGCCTTTCATGCGTGGCCGCAACCATCACCGAGCTCACCGGTATGGAGATCCCGTATGCCGCAATGGTCGATTTCGATGGTGTGATTGACATCACCAACGCGATCGGTGGGGTTACTGTTTGCCTTGCGCAGCCAATTGAAGACGATATGACGGGTCTCTACCTGCCTGCGGGCGAGGTCACGGTCTCGGGTGTTGACGCACTCAACTTCGTTCGCACGCGTTACGGTGTGGGCGACGGCAGCGACGTGAGCCGCATCAGCAACCAGCAGGTGTTCATGTCGGCGCTCATGCGTCAGATGCGCAGCGCCGAGACGCTGAGCAACCCGATGAAGGTGTACAGCCTCGCAAAGGCCGGGTTTGAGAACCTCACCATGTCGAGCAGCATGGCCTCGATTGAGTTTCTTCAGAAGCTTGCCGGCACCGCGGTGAACATCGACCTGAACCGCGTGAACTTCGTTCAGTACCCGTCGGGCACGCACCCCTACAGCCCGGGCAGGCTCTCGCCCGATCGCTACTCTGGCGACCAGCTGATCGATATCGTGATGAGCGGCGTACCGTTCGAAGTTGCGGGTGTCGGTCGGGCCGCCGTGACCGCCGATGGGTCAGTTCCGGCCGAAGCTCCCGTCGAGGGTGAGGCGCCCGCTGAGGGTGCGGCTCCTGTTGAGGGCACGGCCCCAGCTGAAGGCACCGAGGCACCCCCGGTGACGGTGCTACCGCCGAACGTCACCGGTCAGAGTGCCGCGACTCAGACCTGTTCTGCGGGCCGAACGATGTACTAGCGCCGGGCCAATTTGGCCGACTGCGCCCCCTCGATTTCCGATGCTCGGGTGCAGTGCCCTAGGATGTTCTACGGAGCCATGCCGGAGCGGCCGAACGGACTTCACTGCTAATGAAGGGTCGGGGTTAAACTCGACCGGGGGTTCAAATCCCCCTGGCTCCGCCAGCAAAACCCCCGCGATTCTGTTGAAAATACAGCGATCGCGGGGGTTTTCTATTTTGTACTGGGTGCCTCCTTGAGGTCGTCGGGGCCGTCGGGATCGCCCGGGTCACCGTCGCTGTCGGCCTACCGGGTTCGCCGGCCGCCACCCCGTATTGACCCCCTTCGTGTGCTCTCAAACGTGCCACCGGACCGGCCGGGGTGGCACGTTTGAGAGCACACGAGCGGGTTTGGGCAATACGTCTATACGCCCATTCGCCCATAAGCCCCGGTTTTCGGGCGCAGGCCTCAAGCGGGCCAAGGGCCACCAGCAGACCCTGCGGGTCAGTGGGCGCTCAGCGCCAACCGCCCGCGCAGCAGCGCAACGCCCGCAATGAACTGCACCGCCGCACCAACAAACAGCACCAGTAGCGGCAGCGCCCAGTCGCCGCTCAGCCCGTGGAACCAGCCGAAGAGCACGGGGCCAGCCCCCGCCATGAGGTAGCCGAACGACTGCGACATGCCAGAGACCGCGCCTGCGGCCTCAGTGCTTGGTGAGCGCAGCGCAATGAACGTGAGCGAGATGCCGAGTGAGGCGCCGCTCGTCAGCCCGAGCAGTGCAAGCCAGAGCAACAGCAAGGGCTGTGGGTAGAACACTAGGCCGATCGCACCCACAACGCCGACGAACGGAATGAGCACGGGCACAAGGCGCTGCCCGGCGCCCCGCAAAAGGAACGGCGCCAGTAGCGACCCGAGCATGCCGAAGATGTGAAAGAACGTCACATGGTTGCCAGCGAGCACGGTATCTGCTCCGCGAGAGACGTCGATCGGTGAGAGCCACATCGCGTTGATGTAGAAGGTCCAAGAGACGCTGCCCATGTAGAGGGCGATCCACCAGGCGACCGGGTCGCGCCACACGCGCTTGGTCAGGTTTTGGTTCTGCGCGGGTGTGTCGGTGGGCTGCGCCGCGGGCTGCTCAGCCCGCCGGCGGTTCGCGGCACGCCTCGTGACCAGCCACCACGCGAGCAGCGCCACGGGCACGGCGAACCCCGTTGCAAAAAGACCCCAGCGCCAGCCAAGAGGATCGCCCGAAGCGTTCTGCATCTGCGCGACTGGGGCGACGATGGCCGCGCCGAGTGCGCCAGAGACCCCGAGCAGCGCCGAGTACACGCCCATGACGAGCGGCACGCGGCTGCCAAAGTCGCGTTTAATCGATGCGGGCAGCAGTACGTTGGCGATCGCGAGCGCGGCACCGACCAGTGCGGTGCCAAGCCAGAGATTGATCGGGCTGCCGGGTAGCGAACGCCACACGGTCGCCACGAAGAGCACAGCGAGTGACCAGCTCACCGCCCGGTCGAGCCCGATGCGGCTCGCGAGCCCCTGCGCCAGCGGCGACACGAGCGCCCAGGCGAGCAGCGGCAGCGACCCGAGCAGCCCGAGCACTGCCGGGTTTGCCCCCTCGGCCTTCGCGATGCTGTCGAGCATGGGCCCAACGCCCGCGATGCTCATGCGCATGTTGACCGCGACCAGGCAGACCGCGACGAACATGGGCACCCAGCTGTTGCCGCGAGTGGTTTTAGGCATCACACCAGGTTAGCGTCTGCGAGTGTCTTCACCGTTTCGCCCATGCTTTCGAGATTATTTTGGGGGCGAGGATCGCGGCCAAGACCCGGGTGGCACGGGGCCGGGCCGCGATCCCACGCGCTACTGAGCTGAAGCTGCAGAAGCGAGCTTGCGCCACGCGACGGTCGCGAGCGCTGCTGCCTGGTCGCCAAGCACCCCGTCGTCGAACAGCACCCGCGGTGAGTGGTTGAACTCTGCGGTGGCCGGGTCGACCCCGTCGGGGCTCGTGAGTAGGGCGATGAATGTGCCGGGCACCTCGTTCAGCACGTAGGCGAAGTCTTCAGACCCCATCATCGGCGTGGGCATCTGCACGATGCGCTGTGCCCCGAATTCCTCACCAAGCCAGCCAAGCACCTCGGCAGACGCGATGTCGTCGTTAATGGTGACCGGGTAGTCGACGTGCACCTCAGCGTCGGCGGTGAGGCCGTGTGCCTCGGCAATCTTTTGGGCGAGGCGGGGTGCCTCGTCGATGACCCGCTGCAGCGAGGCCTGTGACAGCGTGCGCACGGTTGCGGCCAGCGACACCGACTCGGGGATCACGTTTGTCGCCTCGCTGCCCGTGATCTGTGTCACCGAAAGAATGATCGGGTCGAATGCGTCGAAGCGACGCGTGACAAACGTCTGTAGTGCGAGCACGATCTCGGCTGCGACGGGCATTGGGTCGAGCACCTGATGCGGCTGTGAACCGTGGCCGCCGCGGCCGCGCACCGTGACGTGCAGCTCGTTCGAACCCGCGGCGATAGGCCCGGGCTTCGTCATGAACACCCCGCGCGGGCCGGGTGCAACGTGAATCGCGTAGGCGCCGATCGGCTTCTCGCCGGCCGTCTCGAGCATGCCTTCCTCGATCATGAGCCTCGCGCCGCCCTGACCCTCTTCGCCGGGCTGGAACATGAAGATCACGTTGCCCGCGAGCTCGTCGCGGTGCGCGGTGAGCAGCCGCGCTGCACCGACAAGCCCTGCGGTGTGCAGGTCGTGCCCGCAGGCGTGCATGTTGCCGTTCTGCGAGGCGAAGGGCAGGCCGCTCTGCTCGACGACGGGCAGCGCATCCATGTCGCCGCGCAGCAGCACGGTCGGGCCGGGCTTCGCGCCGCGCAGCACCGCAACGATCGACGTGAGCTGCTTGCCGAGCGTGATCTCGAGGCCGAGGCCCTCGATTGCTTCGAGCACGCGCTTCTGTGTGAGCGGCAGGTCGAGGCCGAGTTCGGGGTGCTCGTGCAGTTCGCGGCGCAGTGCGGTGAGGCCGGGCAGCAGGGCGACAGCTTCTGATGAGAACTGGGGAATCATGTGGAGTCCTTTCGGGGATGAGTAGAAATTTTTGGGGCGAGCGTGATGGCCCGGGGTGGCTACGCTGCTGGCTGAGCCGCGCGCTGATCTTTCTTCAAGAACAGCAGCGCGACTGTGCAAACGACGAAGGCGACTCCAGAGAAGGTCCAGATAGCGATGTAGCCGCCGACTGATGCGAAACTCGCCCCCTGCGCCATTGCCGCACCGAGCATGACCGCAAAGATGGCGCCCGCGAGCGAGCCGCCGAGCGTACGCAGTGAGTTGTAGATGCCAGTGGCGATGCCCGTCGAGTCTGCGGGGGCCAGCTCTGCGAGGCGAGCCGGCAGCGCGCCGAGCAGCAGGCCGTAGCCGAGACCCTGCACAACGGCGGCGGCGATGAACCCGCCCAGGCTCGTGTGCAGCGGCAGCAGCATGAAGTTGCCGAGCGCCGCGAGCACCGCGCCGATCAGCAGCACGGTGCGAATGCCGATCCTCGCTGCGAGCATGCTAAACATGCCAGCGCCAACCGTTGCCAGAATCGTGATGATGCCGATGACAATCGAGACCAAGCCAGCGGTCGCGCTGAAACCGTAGCCCTCGACCTCTGGTGACGAGCCGAGAAAGGTGGTGATTGGGGCCTGGCCGCCGAACATCACCATGCCGAAGCAGAGCGCGGCGAGGTAGATGGGGCCTGTCGTGCGCGAGGTCACAAGGCGAATGTCGACGGCGGGTGATGGTGTCTTGAGCTCCCACCACACCCAGACCGCAAACACTACGAGGGCGACCGCGAGTGGAATCAGCGCCGCTGGTGTGAAGAAGCCGCTCGTGCCGGCGACGCGTAGGCCAATGAGCCCAGCGATCATGAACACCGCGATGCCGGCAAAACCGACATAGTCGATGCGGCTCTCGGTGCGGTTCGGTGACTCGGGCACCTTGAAGAACACCGCGTAGGTGGCGACGAGCACGAGTGCAACCGGCACGAGCAGCGTCACCGTGATGCTCGGCGAGATCGAAGAGATTACACCCGCGGAGAGTGTGCCGAGAATGGCGCCGCCGGTGAGAAACGAGACCAGCAGGCCAACCGACTTGCGGGCCGTGGCGCCCGTGATGCGGCCGTGCACGAGTGCGATTTCGAGTGGCAACCACACGGCGAGTGGGCCGACCAGCAGCCTGCCGAAGAGCACTACCGGGTAGCTCGGCACGAGCGCCGTGATGAGTGTGCCGACGAGCACGGACACAACCGCGATGCGCAGCATTTTGCGGTGGCCGAAGATGTCCCCGAGTTTCGAGAGCAGTGGCACGCATACTGCGGCTGCGAGTGTCTGCAGTGTGAGAAACCAGGTGATGTCGGCGTCTGTGACCGAGAGGTGTGCCGCGATGTCTTTCAGCAGGGGCGCATGGAACCCCTGCGCGAAGCCACTCGCGAGTTCGCAGAAGATCAGAAAGCCGACGATGCTGCGCACGCCGATGTCCAGCTTCGAGGTGCCGTGATCGGCGGGGGCGATTTGTGACACGCGTCACTCCTTTGTGATGGGTTGTGTGTGCAAGTTGGGTGGTGGCGCGAGCTAACCGGCGCGATGCCGGCGTTAGCCCTCGGAGAGGCGAGGCGGGTCGGCCAGTAGTGCGCTGATGATGCTGCGGTAGTGCTGTTCGGTCAGCGGGCGCCCCTTGACTGTCGAGCGAAAGAGCGTGAGGCCCGCGACCGTGTCGATGATCATGTCGCAGTCGGCATCTTCAGCCAGCTCACCCCTCGCGATCGCTCGTTCGAGTATGGTGCGCGCGGCCTGGTGTCGCAGCGACAGCCAGCGGTCCCACGCAAGCGGAAACACCTCTGCGTCAAAGAGCACGAGCGCGGTGATGCGGGTGCCGTGCTGCGCCTGCAGCTCGTGGTTGTACATCGCGTGGGCGACCAGGTCTTCGACTGCCGATCCTGTGTCGGGCACTTCGCCGAGGCTCACGACGTCGAGCATCGCGGCGACCACAAGTTCTGCCTTGGTGGGGTAGCGGCGGTACAACGCCGACTTGCCACAGCCGGCCTCGCGAATCACCCGGTCGAGCTTAAGCCCCGCGTAGCCGTCGCGCACCAACTGCTCGCGCGTGACGGCAAGAATGCGCGTTGTGAGCGCCTCGTCCATGGGGCGACCGCCGGTATCGCTGCTTCGTTGCATGATTGTGAGGTTACGGTACGAACCGTCCGAAAGTCAAGCGTTGTGTTCTGGGGTGAGCGCCGAGGCCCGCTGGCGTCCGTCGAGGCAACACAACTTTGCCGAAACCACACAAGAATTTCGTGTGGTTTCGGCAAAAGTGTGTTGTTTGAGGGGCGGCGTGGCTGGGTTGCGGGGCGGGGTGAGGATCGCGGCGCAGGCCCGAGCGGCAAAGGTTCGGGCGGCGCAGGCCCGAGCGGGGCGAGAACCGCGGCCCGCCCCTGCGCGCTACGCCTGCGGCCGCTCGCGAGCCAGCGCGGTCAGGCCCGCCCCGACGAGCGAGAGCACAGCGGCAGCGGCGAACACCAGCCAGAAACCCCCGACGAGCGACACGAGGCCCGCTCCGATCACGGGCCCGAGCAACTGCCCGAGCGCCGCAATCACGTTGACCACGCCGAGGTCGCGGGCGTGATCCTTTTCGCTCGGCAGCAAATCTGTCGCGAACGCCAAGCCGGTGGTCATGAACGCGCCGTACCCCACACCCATGAGGCCCGCGGCCACCATCGTCATGGTGAACGTCGGCGAGATCACAATGATGAGTGCCGACACCGCCTGCACGAGCGCCGCGACAATGGTGAGGCCGCGCCTGCGCCCGATGCGGTCAGACACAAGGCCCGCGATGATCGAGGCGGCTACCACGAACACCGTGTAGACCACGATCATGAGCAGCAGATTGTCTTCGGCCTCTGTCGGGTCTTGACCAATGCCGTAGAGCAAGAAGAACAGAAACAGCGCGGTGCCGAGCGCGTTGCCGATGTTGACGACGAGGCGGCCGATCAGCATCCAGCGAAAGTCGCGGTCGTGCAAGAACGCGAAGCGAGGCTCGCCCAGCTCGCGTTCGCGGGTTTCGAGGCCTGTGCCCGGGGGATCCGGCAAGAGCAGCGCCGTAGCGGTTCCGAGCACCGCCATCGCGATCGCGAGCACGAGGTAGCCATCGAACACGCCGAGGCCGAGCACTACCACGGTGCCGACGCCGACCACGATGCCGACGGCCTGCGCCGACGAGGCAGACGACGAAGCAGCGCCGCGCTGCGCGACGGGCAGCTGGTCTGCGATCATCGCGGTGAATGCGGCCGACGCGATCGCGATGCCGATCGAGACGCCGACCCACGATGCGCCGATGGTGAGCGGCGTGGTGCCCAGGCCGGTGAGCAGCAGACAGGCCGCGGTGATCCAGACGCCGATGAGGGCGAACGGCCTGCGGCGCGGCCGCGATCCCTTCTTACGATCTGAAAGTGCGCCCGCAATCGGGCCCGCGATGACGCCCGCGAGGCCGCCGACGCCGAGCACCAGGCCCGACGAGACGACGCCCGCAACCCAGCCAGCCTCGCTGTCAGAGGTGTCGAGCTGCAGCGGCAGCAGCAGCTGTAGCGGGGTCAGCTGCACCGTCCAGATGACGAGCCAGGCGACGGTGAAGAGCGTGAACCAGAGGGCGCCGACTTTCTTGGGTGCTGCGCCGTGTGCGGTGCCGGTGCTTGCGTGCGAACCGGATCCCGGTGCCCGGGGTGTTGGTGCGTTCATGCTCGGCTGCTTTCGATCACCTGGCGGTACCAGTCATATGAGGCTTTCGGGGTGCGCTCGCCGCTTTGCGTGTCGACGTGCACGAGGCCAAAGCGCTGTGTGAAGCCGTCGGCCCACTCGAAGTTATCGATGAGTGACCAGGCGGTGTACTCCTCGATCACGACGCCGGCTTCGATGGCGTCGGCGACTGCCGAGATGTGCCCTGAGAGGTAGTCGATGCGCTCGGCGTCGTCGATCGTCTCGCCCGGCGGAACGGTGTCTGGTTCGGGGTACGAGGCGCCGTTCTCACCGATGACCAGGGGTGGCAGGGCATCGCCGTACCGTTCCTTGAAGTCGACGAGCAGGGCGGTGAGGCTCTCTGGCACGATTGGCCACTCCTCGCCGAAGCCCGTCACTGGCGCGCCCGGGGTGGGCACGATGTCGAAGGGTAACGGGCTGTCTGGGCTTGCCGCAGTGACGGTAGTCGGGTTGTAAAAATTGACCGCATAGAAATCGACCGAGCCGCGAATCAGCTCGAGATCGCCCGGCTGCACGGGCATCGGCGGCAGGCCGAGTGCCTCGACGTCGGGGTAGCTGCCGGTGAGTAGCGGGTCGGCGAAGAGCCGGTTGTGCACGAGATCGTAGGCGTAGGCCGCCATGGCGTCTTCTTGCGTGTTCGCGAGGGGCATCACGAAGGTGTGGTTGTTGGTGAGGCCGACTTGCGCATGGAGGGCGCCCGCTGCCTGCGCCGCTGCCGCACTCTCTTCGCGCAGCATCGGTGCGGTGATCGCGTGCGCGAGCAGTTGATGGTGTGCGCTCGGTAGAGCGCCGAAGAGTTCGGTGCGGCCCGGCGCGAGGGTACCGACTCCGTAGCCCTGCAGCGTCGTCATTGCCGGCTCGTTGATCGTGTACCAGTTGTGCACACGATCGCCGAGGTGCGCCGCGACCACCTCGGCGTAGTCACGAAAGCGCATCGCGGTGTCGCGATCGAGCCAGCCGCCGGAGGCTTCGATCGAGACCGGCAGATCCCAGTGATAGAGGGTGGGGAAGGGGGTGACGCCCGCCTCGAGCAGCCCATCGACGAGGCGCGAGTAGTAGTCGAGACCCGCCTGGTTCACTGCGCCAGACCCGTCTGGCAGCACGCGCACCCACGAGATGCCGAAGCGGTAGCGGTCGAGGCCGAGCCCCCTCGCGAGCGCGATGTCTTCGGCGAAGCGGTGATAGCTGTCGGGCCCCGGCTCTGCGGTCGAACCGTCTTTCACGAGCCCCGGGGTGTCGACGTAATCGTCCCAGATGCTGCGACCCCGGCCGTCTGCTGTTCGTGCACCCTCGATCTGAAAGGCTGCCGTTGCGGCTGACCAACGAATACCACGCGGTGCCGAGCGAGGCAGTGGGTGGGGCGGAAAGCTCTGGGATGACTCGGCGGCGTGCCGTGGCGAGCGGCCGGCTGAGCTGTGCTGTGTCACGAGTGCTTCACTCCTTCTGCCCGGTGCGCCCTCGCGGCCAGGCCCGCTCGGCGCAACGTTGCGCAAGAGATGACCGAAGCCTAGCGCCATTCGGGGCATGGCTGGGCAGAATTTGTTCAGATGCATTTCACAGCGAACGGTCAGCACCGGTTGGGTCAGATTGCTGGCACAAATCGAGGCGAATTGTTAAACTTGAGTCAACATCACTCAAGTTTGTGGCGGCGCGGGATCAAGGCGCCAGCCACACCGTTCCGATAGAGGAGAGGAACCATGCAGGCAAATTGGCAACCAGCCGCTGAAAACGGCGAGCAAAGCGCACTCGAGCAGTTCGGTGTGAACCTCACCGAGGTCGCGCGCACCGGCAAGCTCGACCCGGTTATTGGGCGCGACAGCGAGATTCGCCGCGTGAGCCAGGTGCTCACCCGCCGCACGAAAAACAACCCGGTGCTGATTGGCGAGCCCGGTGTGGGCAAGACCGCAGTGGTTGAGGGCCTCGCCCAGCGCATCGTCGCCGGCGATGTGGCCGAGTCGCTCAAAGACAAAGAGCTGATCTCGCTCGATATTTCTGCGCTGATCGCCGGCGCCAAGTATCGTGGCGAGTTCGAAGAGCGCATGAAGGCCGTGCTGCAAGAGATCAAAGACAGTGACGGCAAGATCATCACCTTCATCGACGAGCTGCACACGCTCATGGGTGCGGGTGGTGGCGAATCGTCAGTTGCGGCCTCGCAGATGCTGAAACCGATGCTCGCACGCGGCGAGCTACGACTCATCGGCGCGACCACGCTCGACGAGTACCGCGAGTACATCGAGAAAGACGCCGCCCTCGAGCGTCGCTTTCAGCAGGTGTATGTTGGCGAGCCGAGCGTTGAAGACACGGTCGCGATCTTGCGCGGCCTCAAGGAGCGCTACGAGGCACACCACAAGGTGGCCATCGCCGACTCGGCGCTGATCGCGGCTGCCTCGCTCTCGAACCGCTACATCACCGCTCGCCAACTGCCCGACAAGGCAATCGACCTGATCGACGAGGCGGCGAGTCGCCTGCGCATGGAGATCGACTCAGCCCCCGTCGAGATCGATGAGCTGCGCCGCGCAGTCGACCGCCTGAAGATCGAAGAGCTCGCGCTCAAGAAAGAGAAAGACGACGCCTCAAAGCAGCGTCTCGTGAAGCTGCGCGAAGACCTTGCGGCGAAGCAGGCCGACCTTGACGTGCTTGAGGCCCGCTGGCAGAAGGAGCGTGCGGCGCTCAACCGCGTCGGCGAGCTGCGCGAGAAGCGCGATCAGTTGCGGGTCGAAGAGGCGATCGCAGAGCGCGAGGGCGACTTCGGCAAGGTCTCAAAGATTCGCTACGGGCAGCTGCCCGAGATTGAGAAGCAGCTCGCCGAGGCCGAGCGTGCCGAGCAAGACGGGCTGGTCGCAGGAGCCGAGGGCGAAGCTCGTATGGTCAATGACCAGGTCACCGACGAAGACATCGCCGGCGTGGTCGCAGCGTGGACCGGTATTCCGGTTGGCCGCCTGCTGCAGGGCGAGACCGAAAAGCTACTCGCGCTCGAGAGTGAACTCGGCAAACGCCTCATCGGGCAGACAGACGCGGTTACCGCTGTGAGCGACGCCGTCAGGCGATCCCGCGCCGGTATTGCCGACCCCAACAGGCCAACCGGATCGTTCCTGTTTCTCGGCCCAACCGGTGTCGGCAAGACCGAGCTCGCGAAGGCGCTCGCGGAGTTTCTCTTCGACGACGAGCACGCCATGGTGCGCATCGACATGAGCGAGTACGGCGAGAAACACTCGGTGTCGCGCCTCGTTGGGGCGCCCCCGGGCTATGTCGGCTACGAGCAGGGCGGCCAGCTGACCGAGGCCGTGCGGCGCAGGCCGTACTCGGTCGTGCTGCTCGACGAGGTTGAAAAGGCGCACCCCGAGGTGTTCGATGTGCTGCTGCAGGTGCTCGACGACGGCCGCCTCACCGACGGCCAGGGTCGCACGGTCGACTTCAGAAACGTGATTCTGATTCTGACCTCGAACCTGGGCTCGCAGTACCTCATCGACCCCGATATGCCTTGGGGTGAGAAAGAAGACGCTGTGCGTGAGACCGTGCGCCGCGCTTTCAAGCCCGAGTTCGTAAACCGTCTCGACGAGATGGTGATCTTTAGGCCGCTCAGCGAGCAAGATCTCGCGCAGATCGTCGACATCTCGATTGATCGTTTGCAGACGCGGCTCGAGGATCGCCGACTCACCGTCGGGGTCACCCCCGAGGCGCGGGCCTGGCTCGCTTCGCGCGGCTACGACCCGGTCTATGGGGCGAGGCCGCTCAGGCGGCTCATGCAGAAAGAGATCGACGACCGCTTGGCTCGGGCGATCCTTTCTGGAGAGGTTCGCGATGGGCAGGCAGTGCGTGTATCGCTTGCCGACGGTGGCGATGCGCTTGAGGTGACGAGCGCTGGGCCGATCCCTTCGCTCGCGTAGCGGTTTGCTGACCGCCGGGTATCTAGACAAGCTCGATACCCGGCGGTTGTCGTCTCGACGGGCTGGGGCCTCGGCAGGCCCCAGCATCACCACCCGTAGTACGTGGCCGACTCGACTTCGCCCAGTGTGGGCCATTCGCTCGCCGGGAAGCGCTCCTCTGAGATCCTTTGCGGTCCTTTGGCGCCCACCGCCTCGTTCCAGAACGATTCGTAGCCGCTGCCGCGCCAGTACTCGGGGCTGATCGCGGTGATCGTTGCGTGCGTGCCGGCGGGCTCTAACCGGCCCCCCAATTCGGGGCTCATGCTCTCGTCGACGGCCGGCCAGACCAAGACGACGTATTCGTAACCCTCAGCGTCTGCGTATCGCCACCCGCCCCACGAGGGCAGAGCTTCGTTGTCGAGCACGTGCCCTTCAAGCGTGTCGGTCAGCTGCCAACCCTGCGCGGAAACGGCCGCCGCCACCCTCGTTCGGGCATCGTCGTACGATCCATCGAGCGGCACCATCCAGCCGGTCGCGAGCCGATATCCGGGTAGCGGGTCGCGGTTACTGTCGAGCTCTGTGGAGCCATCTATGCCCGTGGTGAGCCAGTCATTGTCACCGAGCTCAGCACTCGACGTGACCTGCCAATCGTCAGCCGTGATCGCGGTGCGAAGCGGCACGATCTGCGCCTGCAGCGTGTTCCAGTTGGCAGACATTGCTCCGCGAGAGGCTTCAACGCTTTGCGAGAGCGCTTGCGCCTCGGTTTGGCCCGCTGCATCGGTTTGGCGGTCGTTGCCGGCTGCATAAGTGATCGACACCGCCAGCGTCATGGAGAGGGGTGGCAAGGCAATGGCGAGGATCGGCCCCACCCATCGTGCCGCGAACCTTTGCAGGCGACGCGGCGTTGCTGCGGCTGAACGAGCGCCCCGGCTGAGCGCATATACGAGCAGGCCAGCCGCGGTGAGCAGCCACAGCCAGAGGCCGGAGCTTGAGAGCACGGTTTCAAGCTCCTCGGGCATCCACCAGAACGCCTCGCCGACCATCGAGTCAGACGTACCTGAGTCGCCGGTGCCCCGCCAGAACAGAATGGTGCAGATGAGCCCCCACCAGTGCAAGGCGAGCAGCACAGTAAGGGGTGTTGATCCCGCTTCAAAGCCGTGGCGCTTTCGCAAGATGCGACGCGGTAGCAAATTGAGCAGCGCGTAAGCGGGCAACGCGACGGGCGACACCATCACCAAAATAAGTACATCCCAGCCGCCACCGCCGACGGTCCAGAACAGGCTGAGCAACGAAGCGGGCAACAGCCACGCCATCGGCACCCAAGCGGTCCAGAAAAACCGGTCGAGCCAGGTGGGCGCTAGGGGCCTGAGCTCGGGCGGGGAGGAGGCTTCGGTAGTCATGACGACTCCTTGTGTCGGGGGGGTGCCTCTATTCTCTCGAAACTCGCTTGCGGCGGGCGGCATCTTGCGTCGGAGCTGGCCCGCCGCAGCCTCGTCGGCGTTGTTGTTTGCGTGCGCGGTACGGTTGATATTCAGGAGTGAGCGTCAGGAGGCGAGCATGGCAGACTCAGCAAGACGGCTGCTGCTGCGGTTTGCCCCGATGATCTACGGCCCCACCGTGCTCTTCGGGCTTGGTGAGGGTGCCGTGATCCCGCTGATCCCGGTCGTCGCTGCACGGCTCGGTGCGAACCTCGCGACCTCTGGCCTGATCGCGTCGGCGCTTGTGATCGGTCAGCTTTGCGGCAATATTCCCGCGGGCTGGCTGGTGGCGCGGGCGGGCGAGCGGCTCACCATGGCGATCGCGGGTACCATCGCGCTCGCGGGCGCGGCGGGGCTGATCTTTGCGCCGAGCCTCGGCTTGCTCGCCGCGTCGGTGTTTCTCATCGGCCTGTGCGCCGCCGCATTTGGGCTTGCCCGGCACGCCTTCATGACGACGAAGGTGCCGCTTTCGTTTCGGGCGAGAGCGCTCGCGCTGCTCGGCGGCTCGTTTCGCTTCGGCATGTTCGTGGGTCCGTTCATTGCTGCGCTGCTGCTGAGTCTGACCGGCACCGAAGCGTCGGCGGCATGGTGTCTTGCAATCTGTCTGGTTGCGTGCGTGCTGCTCGTGCTGCTCGGCCCTGACCCTGAGCCGTCGATCGCAGACGAGGCGGCGGCCGACCGCGCCCGGGCCGCTACCGATGAACGGGCAGCCCGCGTGCTGCAACCCGCCGATACCGGCGAGGCCGTGACGGGTAGTATTCGACTGCCTGGTCGCGACGACGAACAACTGCTGGCTCGTGAGGGTGTGTTCCGCACCATGGCGCGCTACCGTCGGGTGCTATCGAGGCTCGGTGTCGCGGCCGCATCGCTTGCGGCGGTGCGCTCGGCTCGCCAAGTGGTGCTGCCGCTGTGGGGGCTCTCGATCGGCCTCGATGCGCACACCATCTCGCTCGTTGTCGGCATCTCGGGCGCGATCGACTTCGCCCTGTTCTACGCTAGCGGCCAAGTCATGGATCGCTTCGGCAGGCTCTGGGCAGTGCTGCCCGCCATGCTGCTCATGGGAGTGGGTTTCCTAGCGCTCGCGCTGACGCACGATTTGCCCGACGCCAGCATGTGGTTCGCGATGTTCGCCGCGGTGATCGGTGTGGGCAACGGCCTGTCGAGCGGCATCCTCATGACACTCGGCGCAGACGTCGCACCGCAGCACGATCCCGCGCCTTTCTTGAGCTCGTGGCGCACCTTGAACGATGCCGGTGGCGCGACCGCGCCGGTGCTGTTCTCGGTGCTCGCCGCGGTGTCCACGCTCGGGGTTGCAACCGGTGCGATGGGCGTCATCGCGCTTCTCGGCGCGCTCGGGTTCTGGCGCTGGGTGCCGATGTTTGTGCGCCGGTAGCGCCCATGGGTTGCGGGCCGCTCGCGCAGCCACGTGGGATCGCCTGAGCTAGTGGCCGGGGCGACGCCTCGCGGCGATGAGGTCGCGGGCGGTCAGCTGGTGCTGCCGCTCGCCGTAATCGTTTGCCTTTAGCCCGCTGATGAGGGTGCCTGGGTCGATGTCGAGGGCGTCTGCGATTCGCACGAGAGACTCCACTGTGGGGCTCGATGTGCCACGTTCGATCTTGCCGATAGTTGTCCAGTTCACCTCTGAGAGATGGCCAAGATCCTCGAGCGATATCTGTTTTTCATTGCGTGCGGCACGAACTCTCTGGCCAATCTGCTCGGCTGCTGGCGAATGAATCTTGGGCACGCATCAAGCGTGGCCGCCGCAGGTGAAATACGCCAACGCACTAGTGCCCTGTGCATTCATGCCCTGAGCGTAAACGCATCATTTTTCTGGGTGACTGAATGACGCAAAACAGCCAAAATGGCACACGATTCTCAGGTTTTCGTGTGCCATTTTGGCTGTTTGTGCCTTTCTGGCGGCGGGAGGGAGCGGGGTCAGGGGCGGAGTTGGGGAGTGGGTTGAGAATGAGAGCGGGAGTGGGGTCGGGAATGAAACTGGGAATTGATGGGAGCGGGGTTGAGATTGAGGAAGTGCGGGCCGAATGTGCAGTTTGCGCTCGTCTCGGCCGCTTGGCGCAACACTGAGATCTCGCACAGACAGCCCGAATAGACTTAGTGCGCCGCGACCGGCGGTGACCACACAGCGAAAGACAGATGCTTTGAGCCGAGCCGATCGATCCGACAGACTGCGCATCATGCTCGCTTGCGACACCTTTGCGCCCGACGTCAACGGGGCGGCACGCTTCGCCGAGCGTCTGGCAGCCGGTCTTGTTGAGCGGGGTCACGAGGTGCACGTGGTTGCTCCGGGGCAGCGCTGGCGCAAAACCCAGCCGCGCACCGAGATTATCGAGGGGCAGCCGATGATGCTGCACCGATTGCCGGCACTGCGCTGGCTGCCGCATGACTGGGTGCGCTTTGTGCTGCCGTGGCGCGCCGGTCACTATGCGCGCCAGGTGCTGCGCCACACCACGCCCGACGTGATTCATATTCAGTCGCACATCATCATTGGTCGCGGGCTCGTCGCAGAAGGCTCGCGCCGCCGCATTCGCATCGTCGCGACCAACCACCTCATGCCAGAGAACGTGCTCGACTTCACCCTGCTGCCCGAGCGAGCAAAGCGCCTCTTCGTGCGCTGGGGCTGGCGCGAGGCAGATCGAGTGCTGCGCAAGGCGAGCGCGGTCACCACACCGACCCGTCGTGCGGCAGATTTTCTTGAGCGAAACACGACCCGCCGCGGGGTGCTGGCGGTGAGTTGCGGGTTGCGCGCCGCCGACTACACCGCTGACCTCACACCGCGCGCCCAGAACAAGCTCGTGTTTGTCGGCCGCGTCACGCTCGAAAAAGAGATCGATGTGGTCATTCGGGCGCTCACCAGGCTCGAGAAGTCGCTCGACGCGACGTTTACCATCGTCGGCGACGGCGACCAGCGCAAGAACCTCGAGAAGCTCGCCCGCGAGCTCGGTGTAGCTGACCGCGTGACCTTCACCGGCCGCGTCAGCGACGAACAACTGCGCGCGCACCTCACCGGCGCCTCGGCGTTTGTGATCGCGTCGATCGCAGAACTGCAATCGATCGCCACCATGGAAGCGATGGCAAGCGGCCTGCCGATCCTCGCCGCTGACGCGATGGCGCTGCCGCACCTTGTGCACCACGGTGAGAACGGATATCTCTTTCAGCCGGGCAACGACCGCGAGCTTGCCGACCGCATTACCGAGGTGCTGACTGCGAGCCGCGAGCGATACGCCGAGATGCAGCAGGCCTCGCTAGAGGCCGTGAAAGTGCACGATCTTGATCGCACCCTTGACACGTTTGAGGCGCTGTACCGCGGCGAGACTCCCGCGAAGTAGCCGCAGTGCACATTCTGATCGTCACCGACCAGCACCCCGACTCGCTTGGGGGTGCTCAGGTGGCGATTCGTACGCAGCGAGCCTCTCTTGAGCGACTCGGGCACCGGGTCACCATCGCGGCGCCCGCACTGCATCGCCGCGGCTATCGAGTTTCAGAAAAGGATCGCGCCGCCTACATCGAGCTACCCTCGCGGCCGATCACTCGCGATCGAGAGTACGGCCTAAGCTGGCCGACCAGGCGCACCGATCGGGCCCTGGCAGTCGCGCTGCGCGGGCTGCCACAGGTAGATCTTGTGCACGTGCAGGGTGACTTCTGGGGTGCGATGATCGGCATACGGGCTGCGCGTGGTCTGCGCGTACCGCTGCTACTCACGATGCACAACAACGTTGACCAGGGAACGCGGGCTGTGACCCCGTTGGCACCGGTCGTGTTTCTTGCGCTGCGTGCCTGGCGTGCGCTCTCGCTTGGGCGCGTACGGGGTGCGGTGGCGACAGGCGCTCGCGGGGCGTGGCGCTATCTTGCTGAGCTGGCCGCCGAGGCAGACACGGTGCTCGCGCCGTCGCGACACTTCGCGGCGCAGCTCGAGCGACGGGGCGTTGCGCCTGAGGTGCACGCGTTGCGCGGCGGCGTTGACGATGCGCTCATGTCGGCAGCGCGCGATGTGCCGCGTGGCCCGAGAACTCGGCCGCAGCTGGTGTGGCTTGGGCGCATGAGCGGTGAGAAGCGCGTGCTCGAGTTTGTTGAGGCGATCGCGCTGGCCGAGATCGATGCCGACGTGCGCCTGTATGGGGCCGGGCTGCTGCTCGACCAGGTCAACGCGCGCATTGCAGCGCACGGCCTTGCCGACCGTGTGCGTGTGGTCGGGCCTGTGCCGCACGAAGCGGCGCTTGCGGCTCTCAGAGAGGCTGACGCGCTCGTGCAAACCTCTGTGGGGTTCGAGACCCAGGGGCTCACGCCGTTCGAGGCGGCGGTGCTCGGCACCCCGACCATCTTCTGCGACGCCGTAATCGCCGAAGACGCGGCTGTGTCGCCGGCGTGGGTGGTGCCTCACGAAGAGGGCGGCGCAGATGCTGCAGTGCGGGCACTCGCACACACGCTGAGTGCGGCCGTACAGGAGCTGCAGGCGGGTATCAACGCGTCGAGCGATGAGCTGCGCGTTGACGAAGCGCAGACGAAGGCGTTTTTGCAGAGCGAACAGACGAGACTGCTCGTCGCGCACTACGAACGCGTGCTGGGTTCAGCTCGCTGATCTGACTCAGGGCCCTGGGCGAGGCGCTGATCCGCGCTCCTCATCATGAGGCAGCGTGAGAAACTTGGCTTAGAAGCGCCAAACGACGGTCTGGAAGCCGCTCGGGGGCTGAGGTGACCAGTCCTTGACCTCGGTCACGAGACCGCTGCCGCCGGGCACGTTCGACTGCACGATATCGAAGGTGCCGTCGCCGTTCACGCCTGCGATCAGCAGAGTGTGCACTCCCGATGCCCACGAAGTGGGATAGTCGATGCTTTCGTACTGCACGATATCGCCGGGCTGTGCATACTCGATCGTGAGGCGGGTGGCGCCGGTGTAGGCGCTAACGGGGTCGCTGCCACCGATCCAGTTGGCGCCGCCGGCGCCCCTGACCCAGCGAATCACCGAGACGATGCACTCGCCGGGGGCGCTCCAGCCAGTGGCGCGGCTCGTGCCGATCTCGCTGCGCGCGGCGGCAATTGCTGCCTCGACGTTGAAGTTGTGGGGGTTGTTGCCGAACTCGCTCATCTTCATCAGCGTGTCAAGCGACTTTGACTCGAGCGAGTTTTCGCTAGTGCTGAACTTCTGCGCTGCGGGGGTTGCCGGCTGCACAGCGGCGACGCCCTCGTAGAGCGAGAGGTCCTCGGGCATCGCGGTTGCCGGGGCGATTCCGAACGCCAGGGTCACCAGTGAGACGAGCGTGACTATGAAAGCCTTCGCGGGTACTCTCACGCGGTGTCCTCCTCGGATTGGGTATCGGCCGGAATTGGCACAACGCCCTCTAGTATGCGTTACCGTTCTGTTACAAAGCAAGCTTTGTGGCAAATTTGTTCAGGTGTCTTGCAGGTTTAAGCGGAGAGGGGCGAGGATCGCGACCCGATCCTCGCCCCAAAAATGCGCGGCCCGCCGCGCTCGTGCGGTCTAGGGCATGTCTGACAAATGGTGTCGCGCTGCGGTGCCCCCGAAGTCAGCGCTCGCTTCGTTGTCGTCGCCCGCTTTGCCACCAGCAAAGCCGCCTCCTCCGCCTCGCGATCACTAATTTCGGGCGCATCCTCGCCAGCACCACCATTTGTCAGACATGCCCTAGTTGCCGCCAGCCAGGCGCTGCAAGAAGAGCGCCTCGCCGAGTGCGATGCGGCGAATCTCTTCGGGGTGCACACTCTCGTTTGTCGAGTGAATGCGGCTCTCTGAGTCGGGCACGCCGAGCAGCACGATGTCTGCGGTCGGGTTGATACCGGCCAGCGTGGTGGTGAGCGGAATCGAACCGCCCATGCCAGCAGAGACGGCACCGACGCCGTCGTAGGCGTCGGTGAGCGCCTGTTCGAGAAGCTTGAACGATGGGCTGGTGGTGTCGCTCATGAAGGGGTAGCCGAGTTCGCCAGCTTCGGTCTCGACCTTCACGCCCCAGGGTGCGACTGCGTGCAGGTGGGCGATCAGTGCGTCGCGCATCTGCGCGGGGTCTTCGCCCGGCGGCACGCGCAGGTTGAGCTTTGCGGCGGCCTTCGCCTGCACCGCGGCTACCGCGCCGACGACAGGCGGTGCATCGATGCCGAGCACCGTCACGACGGGGCGTGCGACGATCTGATCACTCACGGTGCCAGAGCCGAGGCGCTGCGAGCCCTCGAGCAGGCCGGCGTCGGCGCGGTAAGCGGCCTCTTCGTACTGCAGACCCTGCCACACTTGGTCGGCGCGAATGCCCGGCACGGTCGTGTTGCCGCGCTCGTCGCGCAGTGTCGCGAGCATGCTGATGAGCGCTGCGATGGGGTCGGTCGCGGCGCCCCCGAACATTCCCGAGTGCACCGAGGCCTCGAGCGCCTCGACCCGCACCACCACGTCGACCGCGCCGCGCAGGCTGACCGAGAGCGTCGGCAGGCCGAACGCAGCGTTGCCCGCGTCTTGAATCAGAATGACGTCGGCCTTCTTGAAGAGCTCCGGGTTCGCGATCGCGTACTGGTCGAGGCTTGCGCGGCCCTGCTCTTCGGAGCCTTCAGCGACGAGGATCAGCCCGACCGGGTAGGTGTCTGCTCCGTCTGTCGGCGCACCGTTGCGCAGGGCACGCAGCGCGGTGAGGTGGGCGAGCACATTGCCCTTGCAGTCTGCCGAGCCGCGGCCGTAGAGACGCCCGTCGCGCTCTGTGAGCTCGAAGGGTGGGCTGAGCCACTCGTGCTCATCGAGAATGGGCTGCACGTCGTAGTGGCAGTAGAGCAGCACAGTCGGTGCGCCCTCGGGCGCCGGGCGGTGTCCGATGACCGCGTAGGTGCCGTCGGGTGTGAGTTCGAGCTCTGCCGGAATGCCCTCGGCACGAAACGCCTCGCGCACCCACTCGGCCGCGCGCACGCACTCAGCAGGGTCGACGATGCGTTCGTCGGCAATAGAAGGGATCGCGACGAGCTCTGCGAGCTCGTCGATTGCGCGCGGCATGAGATCTGCAATGCGGTTGCCGATCTCGATGCGGTCTGCGGGCGCGCCCGCGGGGGCAGCTGGGGCTGAGTATTCGCTGGTCATGTCTCTATCCTGTCGCATCCAGTCGCGCCCCACCCCGCCAAACTCGGTGCCGTTTACCGAACTCGGCCCAGATTATGCAAGAAAAGGGCCGAGTTCGGTAAACGGCACCGAGTTTGCTGAGAGGGGGCTTGCGTGTGCCCGTGGTGCCTCATGTCAAGATGATCGCGTAACCCGGGTCGTGCCTCACACAGATTGATCGCGTAGCACTGCTCAAGCGGAGCGAAGCTTCACACCGCCAGTTTGTCGTTTGCGCCGGTTTTTCGTC
>JAIUOH010000041.1 GCA_020161315.1 Actinomycetota bacterium
CACCATCATCAGCGACCACGATGACCGGGGCCAAAGAACTCAAACTCATCAGACTGGTGATCCTTCAACGCCCTGCGAGGCGAACTTGCTATGAACCGGTGGACTCACCCAACCCTGACACGCAGGGCTCGCTCGGCATGGGTTTGGGGAGCAATCTTCTTGCCTCTGAGTATCTATATGTGGCGAACTGCGTCCCTAGCCTTGAGATCGAATCGCGGTATCCGGCTTTCGCCGGATCGGGTCGGTCTCAGTCAGAAATCTGAGGACCTGTATGTCTCCTGGAATCAGATCCGGCACTTGGGAGTCGAAGAGATCAATCTGGGGACGGCAATGAGAAAGAACATCGTGCCATGCTTGCGGATTGGGGCTGAAGACGGAGGGGTTTTTCATGTAGAAGCAGCGGAACTCGGCTCCGATCCCAACGCGGTCGCGGCATTGATGTGCTACTACCTCGATCGCCCACAGGAGCGTCATCTTCTCGCCAGACCAGAAGTGGCAATTGGTCGCTTCCGCGAGGCGCAGGTGTGACGTAGATCCACGACGATGCGCACATCCAGCTTCGGCGGCGAGGGGCTTACGGGTAGATACCGCATATCTTCCACAACTGACCGGCGCACCCGGTACCAACCTGAAACCTAAGGATCATACCGATGGTAACCACCAGAACGCACCTGACTCGGATCGACTTAACTTCGCAATTCCAGGAGCGTCTCGGCACGAAGGTTGACTCAACCCCCATCAGACCCACACAGTGGTTTCTGTTAATTGTGCCAACGGTCGGCATTTCCCTACTTTCGGCCTGGGCGTTCACCTTTTCCCCACCACCGCCCTATCTTGCTGGGTTCTTTTCCATCAGTTCGTTGGTGGTGGTGATGTTTGTGGTAACTATGGCGCTCGGAGCATGGTTTGCTGCCCGGAGCGGCAGCTTGAGATATCGGGAAAGCTCTGGATTGACCTGGGTGTCACAGGTACCGTTATTTGGTCCGCTGATACTGCTCGGGTGCACCTTCATCGTTAGTGCGCTCGCAATCTATAGCATTTGCTTTGTGATTGTCGGCGTTGTTCAGAACGGCGGAGGTATCTGGGGTGCTGCTCCTTGGTCAGCTTGGATACTCGGAAGCATCTCTGTTGCGCTGAGCGTCAGCGCCTGGCGTGAGGTTTCGCGTATATTTCGAGCGAACATCGGTATTCGTTTATTGCCCGACAGTGTGGGTGTCAATCATGAGCACCATGATCTCTTTCTGTATTGGCATCAGATCAGAAACGTCACGGTTGAGGCGGTGAACCGGGGCACAGAGCGTAAGAAGCGCCCTGTCTCGTGTGTGCGGATCGATGCAGACGATGGTCGCGTATTCCATGTCGACATAGTTGAGCTCGGTTCTGATCCGAATATTGTGGCCGCGTTCATGCAGTACTACCTCGATCGCCCGCAAGAGCGTGACCTTCTCGCTCACCCTGAAGACGCGATTCGCCGGTTCAAGGACGCGCAGGCTTGATGCGCGGGCGAACTTTGTCATCACGTAGCGTGAGATTTCGCTAGGACATTGCTGATAGCAACCGTGAGAATGGGACTGTGTTCCCCAAGCCTACGAAACAAGATCCGCAGAGCAAGTTCAACTTGCGATTTCTGCATTCGTCCCTCACCATGGTCGAGCTTGAGGCTGGGGACTTCAGCTGGATCGATACACTTCGGTACGCGGTGGACGGGAGCGGCACGGACCGTGAGATCTTAGGGAAACTCATCGACGTACCCGGCTATGCCCATTCATACGCGGCACCTCGAGTAAATCCGATGCTTGCTGAAAGTCCCGACTATCACGGCCCCTACTGGCGCAAGGCGATCAGCGAACACAGCTACCAGCCGATCAGTCACCACACTGCACGCAGAGAACTCGAGACTTGGATTTACGCTCCCGGCTCCTTGAGTGCCTTCGGCACAGAGGCCCCGCTAGGTCAAGATGCCCCCAGCTTGGAGCAAGCGATTGCGACTTCTAGTCGCGTTTATGAGGACAGCGTTGGTCGGGTGAACCCTGACATCTCTGTGCTGGTCGACCGCGTGCTCGCAGAGTCTCACCGCCTGTACCGCCTCGACGATCTGCGCGCCGCAGCCGAGCACGACTGGGGTTGGGTTGTGGGCGCAGGTGGGTTCATCGAGATCGCGGCCGTGTCCGAGCACAGCGACGAGGTGACCCTTCTCGTCGCCAGCGACGACTGAGCGGATTAGTGTGTGCTCGATGCCGGGCGCGATGCTCGCAGGTCGAGCCTGTCAAGGCCAAGGAACCACGGCCATCTCGACAAGCTCGATGACCGGCTACCGACCGCAGAGCCGCGTATCGAGCCCTTCGACAAGCTCGAAATGCGGAGCGCCCACCGCTTCTTCGGTCACTGCGCTTCGATCGCGGCCTCGAGGCGCTCGAGCTTGCCGTTGAGCTCGCCCTCGTAGCCGGGGCGAATGTCGGCCTTCATCACGAGCGAAACTCGCGAACCAAAGGGCATCACGGCCTCGGTCGCGCGCTTCACCACGTCGAACACCTCGTCCCATTCGCCCTCGATCTCGGTGAACATGCTGCTCGTGCGGTGCGGCAGACCCGACTCGCGCACCACGCGAATCGCCTCTGCCACCGCCTTCGATACCGAGCCGTCTTCGTTGGTCGCGGGGCCAGCCGGGCCGACACCGCTCGGGGCGACAGAAAATGCGAGGATCACAGTCGTTCCTTAAATCTCGATACGTTTCAGTCTCACCCTAGCGAGGTGCTCAGCTGCGGGGTTGCCCATCGGCATAGACGCGCACGTCTTCGTCGACCCAGCCGAGCGAGCGCTCGACCGCGCGGTTCCAGAGGCGCAGGCGGCGGGCGCGATCCTCGGCCCCCATTCTGGGCACCCAGCGCCTGCCCTCGCGAACCAAGCCGCCAATCTCGTCGAGGCTCGACCAGACCCCGGTCGCGAGGCCCGCCGCGAACGCCGCACCGAGCGCCGTCGTTTCGAGAATCTCGGGGCGCACGACGTCGATGCCGAGCATATCGGCCTGAAACTGCATCATCATGTCGCTCACCGATCCGCCCCCGTCGACGCGCAGCTCGCCGAGGCGCACGCCGGTGTCGGCCGCCGCCGCGTCGATCACCTCGACGGTTTGGTAGACGCTTGCCTCGCTCGCGGCTCGCACGATGTGCGCTCGGGTGACGAAGCGAGTGAGGCCGACGAAGACGCCGCGGGCATCGGGTTGCCAGCGCGGGGCGAAGAGGCCCGAGAACGCGGGCACGATGAAGGCGCCGCCGGTGTCAGGCACGCTCGCGGCGAGGCCCTCGATCTCGGTCGAGTCGCGCAGCATGCCGAGGTTGTCGCGCAGCCAGTGGTGCAGCGACCCGGCGACTGCCA
Source organism: Actinomycetota bacterium (assembly GCA_020161315.1). Lineage (GTDB taxonomy): Bacteria > Actinomycetota > Actinomycetes > Actinomycetales > Microbacteriaceae > Leucobacter. Next base: position 3,376 of record JAIUOH010000041.1, read on the forward strand.
CCGATCCCTCAAGCGCGTATACCGGGTTCTCGCCGTCGACGCGGTAGGCGACCGTGGTGAGCAGGCCGTTGCCCGAGAACACTGGCTGCTCGCCGGTATTGACGATCAAGAACCCACCGGTGCCGAAGGTGTGCTTCGCATTGCCGGGGGCGAAGGCGGCCTGACCGAAGGTCGCGGCCTGCTGGTCACCGAGCACGCCCGCGATGGGCACGCCCTCAAGGCCCGGCACCCCGTGAATCTCGCCGATGCGCTCGGAGCTCGACACAATACGAGGCAGCATGCTGCGCGGAATGTCGAAGGCAGCGAGGGCCTCGTCGCTCCAGTCGAGGGTGTGCAGATCGCAGAGCTGCGTGCGGCTCGCGTTCGTAACGTCGGTGACATGGATGCTGGCGGTGCCGTTCAACGCAGCCCCACCCGTCAAGTTATAGATCAACCAAGAATCGATCGTGCCAAAGCGCAGCTCGCCGCGGTTTGCGCGATCCCGCGCCCCTGGAATCTCGTCAAGCAACCACCGCACCTTGCCCGCCGAAAAATAGCTCGCGAGCGGCAGACCCGTGATTTTTCTGAAGCGCTCGGTGCCGTAAGCCTCGCCCGTCGCGGGGTCGACTTCGGCGGCGAGCGCGTCGATGATCGGCTGCACGCGGGTGTCTTGCCACACAATCGCATCGGCGATGGGCTCGCCGGTCTCGGCACTCCAGACGACGGTTGTCTCGCGCTGGTTCGTGATGCCGACGCCCGCGATGCGGTCGCGGCCGAGGCGAGCCTTGCCGAGTGCCTCGCGCAGCAGGGTCTTGGTGGTGTGCCAGATCTCGTTCGCGTCGTGGCCAACCCAGCCGGGCTTCTCGAAGATCTGCGTGTGCTCGCGCTGGGCGCTCGCCACCTCGCGCGCCTCGCGGTCGAAGACGATCACACGGGTGCTGGTGGTGCCTTGATCAATCGCAATGACGTGGTCTGCGGTGTGCTGCGTTGCCATATGCCGAGCCTACTCTTGGGGGCTGACAGGCCGCGAGTGTGGGTGATCCTCACTACGAGCACCAAACCCGACCTCGGCCTACCGTAGATATGCAATCTGCCATTCCTATGCCCAAATCTCAGCCGAGCGTGATTGATACTGCAGATCTCTTAGATAAGGGCAGCCTTCAGGTTTCGGCGCAACTGTCACAGGTCCGAGTTACCATGAGGGCATCGCAGTCGGGCGATAAATACTCATTTCCGTACGAATATACGTACATATTTATGGACAAATTTGTTACGCTGTGACCATGGCAACATTCACGCTCCCCGCAGTCATTCCCTCTGCTGAATTTCGGAAGCAGCTACCTTCTGTGTTGCGCAGGTTTCGCGCCGAACGAGCGTCTGCCGCCCCCGTGGTTATCGGCGCGCACCGCAAGCCTGAGGCCGTTGTCATTTCGTACGATCTGTTCGAGGCACTGATTCCGCTTATCGATGATCGAGAAATTGCCGAGATCACGCGCAAACGCATCGCCGCGGGCCCGCCTGAATCGATTGACGACCTGGCCGCTGCATTCGGCGTGGATTTCGACAACCCGTGAGACTCAAGGTGACCGCGCTGCCTGGCTTTCGCCAAGACATCGCCGAACTACCGAACGACAAAGTTCGCAAGAGAGCACTCGAAGTGCTCGGATACATCGCCAACGGCCTCGAACGAGGTGCACCCCTTGACGCTCGGGTCAGCACAGGAGACCTCAGCGAGTGCCGAAAGGTTTACTTTGACCTCGAAGGCCACCGCGATCGCCCCCGATTTCGGCTGGTAGTTCGACTGCTTCCAAACGAGGCAATGGCCGTCACCGTTGAGGCGGTCGCAGTAGGGCGGCGAGCCAACTTAGACGCCTACGCACGAGCGATTCAGAACCTCGCCGACCCGCCGCCTGCCAACTAGACTGTTGAGCATGTCTGACACACTGCGTCTCGCCTCCGTAAACGTGAACGGCATTCGTGCCGCCTACCGCAAAGGCATGGGCGACTGGCTCGAGAACCGCGGCATCGATGTGCTCGCGATGCAAGAGGTGCGCGCCGACGACTCGCACCTCGAAGAGCTCTTCGGTAGCGTCGAGGCGAGCGGCTGGCACATTCTGCACGACCCCTGCAACATCAAGGGTCGCGCGGGCGTCGCAATCGCGAGCCGCGTGCCCGCCACCGCGCACCGCATCGGGCTCGGCACCGCCGACCAGCAAGACAGCGTGCAGTCGAGCGGGCGCTGGCTCGAGGCCGACTTCGAGCTCGGCGGCAAGCCCTTCACTGTGGTCAGCACCTACGTGCACTCGGGCGAAGTCGACACCCCTAAGCAAGAGGCAAAGTGGGCGTTTCTCGACGCGATGGGCCCGCGCCTGCTCGAGCTCGCCACTGAACGCGAGTACGCCGCGGTCGTCGGCGACCTCAACGTCGGCCACCGCGAGTTCGACATCAAGAACTGGAAGGGCAACGTGAAGCGCTCAGGCTTCTTGCCCCGCGAGCGCTCATACTTCGACCGCTTCTTCGGCCCGCTCGGCGAGACCGTCACGGGCATCGATGGCACCGAGGGCGCAGGCTTTGGCTGGGTTGACGTGGGGCGCCAGTTTGCCGGCGAGGTCAACGGCCCTTACACCTGGTGGTCGAACCGCGGCCAGGCTTTCGACAACGACACGGGTTGGCGCATCGACTACCACGTGGTCACCCCGCAGCTCGCAGCGCGCGTTGCAGATTACACGGTGGATCGCGCCGCATCGTACGACGCACGATGGTCTGATCACGCGCCTGTCGTGGTCGACTACACCGCGTAACTCCCCGAAACTCGACGACCCCCGGGGGCGCGATTCTCGCCGCCAAATTTACCCGGCCACCCTCGGTCGGAAGACAAGGTTGATTCAATGACCAAGCCAGTTCTTTTCAGTGGCATGCAGCCCTCAGGCGATTCGCTGCACCTCGGCAACTACATCGGCGCGCTCAGCCAGTGGACGCAGATGCAAGAGGACTACGATGCGATCTTCTGCGTCGTGAACCTGCACGCCGTCACCGTGCCGCAAGACCCCGCCGAGCTGGTGCTGCGCACACGACGCACGGCCGCACAGTACATTGCCGCCGGCATCGACCCCGAGAAGTCGACGCTGTTCGTGCAGTCGCAGGTGTCGGCCCACGCCGAGCTCGCTTGGGTGCTCAACACGATCACTGGCTTCGGTGAGGCGAGCCGCATGACGCAGTTCAAAGACAAGTCGCAGAAGAAGGGCGCCGACGCCTCGTCGGTCGGCCTCTTCACCTACCCGATTCTGATGGCGGCCGACATTCTGCTGTACCAGGCCGCGAGCGTTCCCGTGGGCGAGGATCAGCGCCAGCACGTCGAGCTGACCCGCGACCTGGCGACTCGCTTTAACTCGCGCTTCGGTAAGACCTTCGTGGTGCCCGAGGCGCACATCGCGAAAGAGACCGCGAAGATCTACGACCTGCAGAACCCGACCGCGAAGATGTCGAAGTCTGCCGAGACCGAGGCCGGGCTCATCAAGGTGCTCGACCCCGCGAAGGTGACGACGAAGAAAATCATGCGCGCGGTGACCGACGATGGCGCCGAGATTCGCTTCGACCGCGCCGAGAAGCCTGGCGTCTCGAACCTGCTGACCATCTTCTCGGTGCTGTCGGGCCGCACGATCGAGTCGATCGAGGCCGAGTTCGCGGGTCTCGGATACGGGCACCTGAAGAAGGCCGTTGCCGAGGTCGTCGAGGCGTCACTCACGCCTGTGCGCGAGCGCACCGAAGAGCTGATGGCCGACCCCGCCGAGCTCGACCGCCTGCTGGCGCGCGGCGCCGAGCGCGCGAACGAGCTGGCGTCGAAGACGCTCAGCCGTGTCTACGAAGCCGTCGGCCTGCTGCGGTAGCTCACGCCTGACTTAGGCGAAACGCCTCGCCCCTGAGCTTGCCGAAGGGTGCGAGGCGTTTCGCGTGCCAGGCCTCGTTCGCTTCGACAGGTTCAGCGAGCGCCACCTAGCGGACCGGCTTTCTTCGGGCGAGGATCAGCCCGGCCCCGAGCACCACCAGCGCGAGGGCCGCGGTGGCCGCCATGGTGTCTGCCCCTTCAGCCACACCCGTGTTCACCAAACCAGCGGTGTCGGCAGCAGACCGCGGCGCGGCGACCACCGTGACAGTGAAGGTGGTCGTGAGGGTGGTTGATCCTCGTACGGTCGCGGTAACTTCGCATGTACCCGCGCGAGTTGCGATGCGGTCGCTACCAAAACTGCAGCCGGGCGCGAAGGTGTAGTCGATCATGGGCTGCGGCGATACCGGAGCACCCCCAGCCGTCTGGAGCACGACTGGAAACGTGAAGGGAACGCCCGCAGTCGCGACGTAGGCGGCCGAGTCGCTCGATTTGACCAGCTCGACCGGTGCGATGGTGAAGTCTCGCGTCACGCTCACCGCAGCAAGGTACGGGTTCTGACCCGCCTGCGAGGCCGTGACGCGGCAGGAGCCGTTGTCAGTGGCGGTAAGTGTGCCGCCCGAAAGTGTGCACGGGCCCGATACCAGCGCGTAACTGACGGGCAGCCCGCTCGTCGCAGTCGCGCCGAGCTGCATTGGCTGCTGCACGTTGATGGTCCCGTCAGAGAAGTTGATGGCCTGCGCAAGTGAACTAGATTCGAGCGCGAACTCAGGTTGGATGTTCGACCAGCCAACGAACGAGACTCGCATGTCGTGCGTACCGGCCTTGGCCGAGACGCAACTCGTGGTGCCGCTTGCCGTGATGCAGCTTACGTCGTTCGGCCGCCCGCCTGCGAACTGCATAACCGACGATATCTTGCTCGTGACGGTTGCGCTGTGACCGGCCAGTGCTGTCGAAGCGCTCGCAGTGACCGGCGTCGACTGCAGTGCCGGGCTGGCAGGCGCGCTGGCCACGATCGCAGTAACCGGCACCTCGTACGTGATGCGCGCGACGGGAGCCTCGTCGCTGGGACCGCTTGATCCTCCGGCGGGCACGAGCGACGAGCCGCCGCCACCACCACCGGTTGCGCCGCTAGCGCCACCGCCACCGCCGTAGTAACCGCCCCCACCACCAGCGCCACCTGCGCGGATTCCAACAGTGCCGTAGTCACCACCAGCACCCCCAAACCCAAGCGCGCCGACGTTCCCCGGGTTAAGGGCCCAAGCCGTTCCACCCGCGCCCCCAGCACTCTGGGTACCCGCACCGCCGCCGCTGCTCGGATCATCCATATCATTGCCCCCAGCCTGCTCGGCGTCGCCACCGGCGGCACCACCCGAAGCGCCACCGCCGCCGCCAGCAACCACCAAACGTGATCCCAAGTCTGTCGATGCGCGCAGGTCCGTGGCCCCTCCACCACCGGCCTGCCAAAAGGTGGTAGCGGGTGCCCCAGGGGCACCGCCACCGTTGTAGCCGCCTGCGGCAAAAGAGCCGTTGCCTCCGACATGCACATACAGCGTCGCGCCAGCTGACACCGGCAGGGCACCCGTGACTCGATCACCACGTCCACCGCTCACACCAATAGCGGACCCGCCGCGGCCCCCCACTAGCTCGACAGCAACGCTCGTCACCCCAGCGGGCACAGTGAACGCCTGCTCCGCACCGGTCGATGCGTAGCTCACCGTGCAGTCGAGATGGCCTGGCGTGTCACTCACAACGCAGGTCGCCGCGGGGTTCGCTGGCGCATCTGCCGCAGCAGCGGTCACACCACCGCCCGCAATCAGCCCAGTAGCGACAAGCGCGACAGCACCAGCTGACGCAAAAAACTGACGTGTCCGCATGATCCCCCGTTAGCTCTGCGATGACAACAGAAGCAGTCAGCTTATCGGCGGCGAGCACCGCCCAGCGGGCGGGTGCGCAGATTGCAACTCGCTCGTGCGCAATCTGCACCATGCTCGCGTCGGCAGTGGCTCTGAGCCGGCGTTCACCGCGACAGGCTTGGCGAACGGGTAGGTGACCGAGCTGCGTTCACTTCGACAGGCTCAGCGAACGAATGCCGCCTTGCGCCCCGCTCTCAACTCCCCCAAAATTCGGGTCACAAATGGCTAGTGAACCAGCCCTCGAACCGTGCGTTTGTGACCCGAATTCAGGGGCTCAGCGTACGAGGCCCAGCAAACCCGCACTCACTACACTTGACACATGGCTCAGAAGCTCAAAGAGGCGCTGCGGCGCGCGCCGTTCGCGATCATCTTTACCGTCGTGTTTCTCACGGTCGGCGCGATCAGCGGGGCGATGTTTGCTCCCGCATCGGCGCAGCCCTGGTTTTCACAGGTTGCAACGGGCATTCCCGCGTTCGCCGAGGGCCGCTGGTGGTCGCCACTCACGTCGATGTTCTTCGTCGACCAGCCGTGGGTCTATCTGACCATCACTCCCCTACTGCTCGGCAGCCTCGTCTGGGCCGAGTGGCGCTTCGGCACCCTGCGCACGATCGCGCTCTTCGTCGGCGGCCACATTGTCGGCGTCTTCGGCGGTGCACTCGTCATCTGGCTGATGGCACTCACGGGCTCGCACTGGGCCACAATGCTGCAGTCGCAGTACGACGTTGGCCCCTCGTGCGGCGCCATCGCCGCGCTGGTGTTCGCGATCGCAACACTCCCTTCACCATGGCGCCTTCGTGCCCGCGCGCTCGTCATCGTCTGGATTCTGCTCTCGGTGCTCTACCTCGGTCAGGTCTATGACGTCGAACACGCGGTCTCGCTCGCCGCAGCACTCACGGTGAGCGGTTCGCTGCCCGCGTTCAGGCACCGCGGCGGCCGCCCCACCGAGCGAGAGTGGCGCTTTCTCGCCTTCGCTGGCCTCATCACGGTCGGCGCGATGCAGCTCTTCGACCTCGCGATACCCACGAACGGCCCACTCGGCAACAGCACACCTGTCGCCTCGTGGATCGATGTCGCCACCGACATCGTCATCATCGCACTCGTCGCAAACGGCATTCGCCGCGGCTACCGAGTCGCCTGGATCATCACGCTTTGCCTCGCCGCGTTCAACCTGCTGACGGCAGCACTCGCCTTTGCGGTGGTTCCGCTGCTCGTGCAATCAGGGCTGCTCGACAGCCCCGCCGAGGTGCTTGGGCTGATCCTCGCCCCTGCAATTCTGTGGTTCTTGCAAGCCGTACTGTTGATCGTTGGCCGCGGGGCGTTTCGGGTCTCGATGCGCTCGTCGAAGCGAGTCATTGATGCCGCTGCGGTGACACCGGCCGAAAGCGAGGCGCATCTCAAGCAGCACGGTGGCGGCACCATTTCATGGATGACGACGTGGCCGCTCAACCGGCACGTTGCCCTCGCCGGCGGCAGCGCGGCATTTCAGTCGCACGCTGGGGTCGCGATCATGCTGAGCGATGCCTTGGTAGACGAGGATCGCCAGGCCGAGGCCATCGAGGAGTTTGCGGGCGCGGCGCAGCGTGCGGGGCTGATCCCGGCGATGTTCTCGGTGGGGCAGCGTTCGTTCGACGCGATGCCGCACGGCTGGCGCTCGCTGATTGTTGCCGAAGACACGATTGTCGATCTGCCCGGGCTCGCGTTCACCGGCAAGCCGTGGGCTGCGGTGCGTGCAGCGATCAACAAAGCTGACCGTGAGGCGATCACGTTTCGCATGACCCGCCTCACCGACGAGCCAAGGCACGTGGTGGCGCAGGTGCGCAAGATCTCTGAGCAGTGGACGGGCGACAAGGCGCTGCCCGAGATGAAGTTCACGCTCGGCACGGTGGCCGAGGCCCTCGACCCCGAGGTGATGGTTGGGCTCGCATTCAACGAGGCTGACGAGTTGCAGGGCGTCACGTCGTGGCTGCCGGTGTACGGTGCGGCGGGTGGCGCTGATACTGGCTCTGATGCCGGGGCTGCAACGACTGCTTCTGGCGTTGCCGGGTCGCGCGTTGTCGGTTGGACGCTCGACGTAATGCGCCGTGCCGATGGCGCGTTTTCGCAGACTATGGAGCTGCTCATCGGGCTGTCGGCTAAGCACTTCGCCGAGCACGGCTACGAGTTTGTCTCACTTTCTGGGGCACCGTTTATTCACCCAGAGGATCGCGAGCTAACTCCTGTTGACCAGGTCTTGACCCGCATCGGCGAGCTGATTGAGCCGATGTATGGCTTCAGGTCGCTGCACCGCTTCAAGCAGAAATTCAACCCGCGCGCTGACCCGCTCTATCTGCTTTACCGCGACGAGGGCGACCTGCCACGCATCGGCATCGCACTCACGAGGGCCTACCTGCCCGACGCGACGCTGCGCGACCTGATCGCTTCGGCTGCACCTGTGACTGCAGCTGCCTCCTGACAACCCGTTCACCGAGCCCTTCGACAAGCTCAGGGACCCCTGTCGAGATAAGCGACCCTTGTCTCGACAAGCTCGACCGGCGGGCGTGACCTTGCGGGGTGAGCCCGCCCCAAAACCCAGACGCGGTGAGCCAGGGAGAGAGGCTCACCGCGTCGCACGGAGTGTTGAGAAGGAATGGGGGCGCCCTGCTACAACTCTCAGTGCCGGGGAGCTGGGGCGTAAAGCGATTACGCCCCAGCTCTTACGTCGAGGTCTTGCGCGTTACGCGACCTGATCCTCTCGACGTCGTTTCATCAGCAGTGCCCCACCGAGCAGCAGCAGGAGTGCACCCAGCCCGCCCGCCGCGATCAGCGCGAGCTGACCGGCGCCGGTGATCTGGAGCTTGCCGCAGATGGCATCGGTGCAGTTGAAGGTGTTCACTGCGTTGATGGTCATGCGCTGCAATTCATCGGGAGTGCCCTGTGTCACAGCCACACCGGTTTCGAACGAGGCTGCATCAATCTTCGACGAGCTTGCACCGCCGTCGTTGATCTCTTCGCCGAAGCAGCGTGCACCGAGCGGCAGGGTTCGGGGGTCGCCCGTGTCACTCACCAGCATCTTCTTCTGGCCGCCCTTGATCTTGACGTTGCCCGAGTAAACGGTGGCGCGAACGGTGCCATCCTCGCTCGGCTCTTCGATCTGGCAGGTGATGGCGAACTCGAACACCTTGTTCTTTGCCCACTCGATCGCCTTCGCGTCACCGGCGAGCTCCTTGGTCAGCGTGACGGTGCCAGCCGAGTAGAAGTTCGTCATCGATGCGACCGGGGTGCCAGCCGTCTGTGCCGTGGCATCCCAGGGCACTGTGACCTCGACCGGTGCGGCTGCGCCGTCGGCGGCTCCCGAGTCGGTCTCGGTGACGGTGCACTTGGTGAAGGCGGGCAGCGGGCCGAGCACATCGCTCGTCGTCGCGTCGGTGCCCTGCACCACGAGCGTCACATGCTCGTTCAGCACCTCGACGGGGTCAACCCCATCAAGCTCTGAATCGAAGACGCACACCACGTCGAACACGAGCGTGTCGCCAATGGCGAAGTCGCCTGCACCAGCACCACCAAACGCCTTGTTGATCTGCATGCCACCGAAGGGCATGAAACCAGCGTCGATGGTGAGGTCTTGGGTGTTGCGCCCAAGCACCACGGGGTCGGCAACGCCGGTCACAGGGTCGGCGTTCGAGTCAACTGCGCGGTCGGTGCCCGCGGCCTTCACGGTGATCTCGCTGCCGTCTGGCTTCACGAACGTCACAGTGTAGCCATCGGCATCTGAGGTGCGCAGCTGCGGGAACAGGTACTTGCCCGAACCATCGGTCGTTGTCTGCAGCGCGATTGCGTTGCCGAGGTCGTCGGTGCCCGCGATGCGCACGGTCACGCCCTGAGTTGGCTGCTCTGGCGATCCCTTGAACGAGTCTTGCACGCCGTTGCGGTTGAAATCCCACCACGTGTAGTCGCCGATCGATGATTCGATAGCAACCTCGGGCGATTCCGGGGTGCGCACCGCGTTATCGAGGCCAGTCGCGAAGCCGGTTGCCCGGTTCACGTAGACGTCGCCGCCGCGGTTGTCGACACCCACCATGCGAATGGTGAACGTGATGGCCGAGCCGGTCGAGAACGGGCCGGGGCGCTGCACGCGCACCGCGGTCACCTCTGCTGCCGAGGCGGGGCAGTCTGCCGTTGTGCCCGATCCCGAAACCACGGCACCGCCGGTGGTTGCGTCGCACCAGGTGGTTGCGCCGGTCGCGCCATTTGATGCGACACGAGGATCGTCAGACGGGCTCGCCGCCTTCGTGTAGAGCACACGCACGTTTTGGCCGGCGATGTCGCCCTCGGTCACCTCGACAGAGTCGAAGGTGAACGTACCGTTGAAGGCAGAGCCGTGTAGCCCCTGCCTTGGCAGCACGTCAATCACGTCGGGGTTGTTTGGTACCGGCGCGTCGCCTGGCAGGCGGTTCGAGAAGCGCACCGACCACTCGTTCAGCTCGCGCTGGTCTGCCTGCGAGTCGGCGCGGTTCACCTGCACCACGGGGGTGAGCGGCTGCTTCACAATGCGAATGCCGCGCACGTTCGAGATCTGAATTGCGGCTTCGTTCGATCGCTGCGCGAGAGTCGATGCGTCGTCTTCAGCCCACACCACGACTGTGTTCGTGTACACGCCGTCTTCGGCAGTCGGGTCGACGGTCACCGACATGATGATCGGCTCGATCGGCTTGTTCACCTCGTGCTTCGGCAGCACCCAGCGAATGTAGGTCTCGCCAGCGGCACACGCGGGTCGCTTCGCGTCACCCGGGGTGGTCTGCTGCACCAACACCGGCGTCAACGACGCCGAGGCGTAGATCTGCGAACCGGGCAGGCAGTCCTCGACCCAGACGTCCTTCAGGATGCCGGGCGTCGCCGCACCCGAGGTCAGCGACGGCTGCAGACGGTACTGCACCAGATCGCCACCGGTGGTCTGCGGCGGCGTGTCCGAGAAGGAGCCGCTGTCGCCCTTGCGCACCTGCTTGTCGATGCGGGCCTGCGCATGGGCGAGGATCAGGCGGTCGCCCGAGCTGCCGCTGTGATCCTCGGGATTGTAGGTGCTCTGCCGCGGCGCACCCGGCGCGGATAGCACCTCTTCGAGGGAGAGATCCTCGAAGTTGACGCGCTTCTCAGTGCCCCAGTTCGGCAGGATGGTGCCGGTCGCCATGCCGTTGTTCGCGACCCGAAGGGCGATCGACACCGAGACCCGGACACCGAAACCCGTCGCGGAGTTCGCCTCGACGGCGGGAGGGATCACCGCATGGACGCGTACACGAGATACCGCAGTGTAGATTCCTTCCGCAGCGAGACCGGGATCGTTGCCGGGCACCTGAGAGGGGTCACTGTACCAGGGGCCCATGTCGTTGCCGCAGAGGGAAGCGGCTCCGGCCCCGCCGGGAGCGGCCGAGTACTGCACGGTGAGCTCGGGTACCTCGGATTTCTGCGTGGCGTAGTACTTCGGCTCGGGCACATTGTTGTATCCGGACACCCAGACTCCGTCACCGTTCGAGGGAACGCGCTGCATGACGCCACCGAAGAGACCCGGCCCGAAGTCGCCGGTCGCGAGGTTCAGCTTGGTGTTGTCCCATGAGTCGCAGCCGACCCAGCTCACATCTGCGGGCAACGATGGTGTGGAGCCCGAGACGTAGAGTTGCGAGGTGATCATCTGCGTGGGCGCGACGGTGATGCCGCCGCTCAGGCGAGTCGCTCCGCCGGGCGGACCCTCGCCCAGGGCCGCGTTGCCGGGTGCGAACAGGGTGGGGTGGATATTGCCCTCGAGTCCGGGCATACCCATGAAGAACTTGTCGAAGCTACCGGGCAGCCTGATGAGCGGAGTGGTGGTGCGGTAGTCGTTCCAGTGCACCGGCACTGGGACACCCGTAGGCAGGTGCACGGCGTCAGCGCCGGGCTGATCGTCCGAGCCCTGCACGTCGGTCGCCTGATCGAAGCCGCGAATGTCGAGATCGGTGAACGAGTTGTAGGTGCTGAGCGTCCAGGAGTTGCTCGACTCAACACCGAAATCGCGGATGGTCGCGACCGGCGTGTACACTCTGAACGCACTGGAGACCGCATAGGCCGCATTGCCGGGGAGAGCGTTGCCCACCGGATACGAGACCTGAGTCGGATAGGTTCGCAGGGACCAGTCCGCACCGGCGATCGTGAACTCTGCCGACTCGCCCGGCCCGGGCTGATCAATCGTGATCGTGCCCGAGTCGCGCACCGAGTTCGTCGCGTTGAGCGGGTTGACCAGCGTACTTCCGATCTTGTGGCCGGGTCGGTTGTAGTTCGTATCGAGGTTGGCGAACACGATGCGGCTGCCGTACTTGTTCAGATCGGCGTTCATCGCGGTGTGCTGCGCCGGGGTGAGGCTCGGGTACATCGCCTCGGGAGAGAGATCGTCGACGAAGGTCACATCGCCGACGGCCGGCATCGCGCCCTTGCCGCCGGCGGGAGCCGAGAACAGCAGGGAGTAGTAGGTGACCTTGCAGACCAGCGCGCTGTCCCACGGGCAGGCGAGATCGGCGGGCCCGCTCACGTACCCGCTGTTCTCCTCCAGCGCCACACCGTTCTTCGAGATGTCCCACATCAGGCGTGAAGACGCCGTCACGCTCGGCAGCGTTGGTGCGACCGCGCCGTTGAAACCGTCGGCCGTGATTTCAGCCGAGAGCAGCGGCAGCGCCTGCCCCTGGTGCGCGAGGTTGAGCACGCGCACCGTAACGGGCACGATGTCGGTGCCCGAGGTAATCGTGCCACGGTTGCAGGTGATTGTCTGCTCGGCAAGCTCGTCGATCGACGTTGCACTCAGCGGCAGCGCCGGCTCACCTGCGGTCGCCGGGGTGATCGCTGACCCCGGTCTAGGCGCGCCCCCTTCGGAACAGTACCCGGGCAACTCAACGATCTCCATGCCCTTCGGAAATTTCAGCGAGAACGTCACGTTATTGGCAGTACCGTTCGGCACTGCGTACTCGACGTTGTAAGTCACCGTGTCGTTCACGCGCACGATGCCGTTGTTCGGCCCTGAGTCGTTGCCGGCAAGGTCGTCTTGGTTGTTCTCGCCGGTCCATGCACCATCCGCGCCATCGCCGGTGCCGTCAGCCGCGATGCTCACCTTGAGGTCGAGATCGGGCAGAGCAGGGTCTGGGTCACCGATGTCGAAGGGGGCTGCCCCAGGCGGTGCGGCCTGCGGCGCATCGTTCGCCAGCGGAGCATCGCCAGCTGGCGGCGCGTTGCTCGCGCCGTCTGCGCCCTGCGGGTTCTGCTGGCCGCTCGCGTCGGCCGATCCCCCGCCCTGCAACGAGCTCACCGGCTCTTCTGCGATCGCGGCGCTCATCGGCGCAATCGTGAATGCAAGCGCGCACGAGAGCCCGGCGACAGCGAGGCGCCGCCACAGGTCACCCGAGCCCCTTTGCTCTTCTGCGTGCCGTGCGGCCCGCAAAGCTTTGTGTTTCATGTTGCCTCCCATTTGAGATCCGTGAGGGCAAACTTCTGCACAGCTCTCCCCGCCCTCAATAGCTAAAGACCACGATGTGTCGTGAATCTCTCGCGGGTTTGAGAAATTTTTCTCAAGACTTTTTAGTAGGGTGCGGGCGGGGTAAACGAAACGGCGCTAGCCGACGACTACCCAACCCGGCGATGTGTCGTCTTCGGCCGGCGCTGGCGGCACCGGCACCTCGACCGGCTGGGGACCGACCGAAGGCTCAGGCACAGGCACGGCGGGTTGCGGCTGCGCGGGCTCGATCTGCTCGGGCACTTCAGGGGCCGGCGCCGGGTGGTTGACCTCGCTGATCGGTGGAGGCACATCGAGCGGCTCGACCGGTTTTGGCCACAGTAACACTGCCGCGACCCCAGCTGCGGCCACGGCAGTCGCGGCGGCACCGGCCTTCCAGTAGATCGCGGCGCGACCGGTACGCTCACCCCCGCTCGCGACCGCAAGCCCCGCGCCACTGGCACCGACACCAGTGGCACCCGCCGCGCCACCCGCACCTGCCGCTGCCCCGGCCACACCACCCACGGCGAGCACCGGCCCAACGACGGTCTTGAGCTGTTCGTTGACGCGCGAAAGCCGCTGCATCTGCTCGGTGCAGTGTGGGCAACCCGAAAGATGTCCCTGCACCTTGATCGCCGACCGGGCAGACAACCCGCCGCGCACGAGCCTGGCGAGCTGACCCGCGCTGCCCGAACAAGACTTCGAGGCCACCGCCGCATACTGCTGCAGATACGCCGCGCGCAGGCCCTCGCGGGCCCGCCCCGCAAGCGAGTTGGTCGCCGATACCGTCATGCCAATCTTCGCGGCAGCCTCGGTCATTGACAGATCATCAATCTCAATCATCAACAGCACGCGCTGCCACTTTTCGGGCAACTCACCAAATGCGCGCACAAGCTGGTCGCGCTCTGAGAGGCCCATCGCGTGATCCTCGGTGAACAATTTTGCAACCAACTCGCGTGACTCGAGCAAGTCTTCTGGCGCAACCGCATCGGTGTTGCGTTCGGTGCGCGACCCGCGCATGGCCTCACCGCGCACCGCCACCATGAGATATCCGAGAAACGATTCGCTCGGGCCCAGACCGCGGCGCAGAGCACTCAGGCACTTCGAAAACGCCTCGGCCACCGCGTCTTCGGCCGCATCGCGATTGCCGAGCAGGCGATAGGCGTTGGCCATTGCCGCCTCGCGGTGCCGCGAATAGAGCTCACCGAACGCCGCGCTCGCAAGTTTTTCGCAGGGCTGGTTGGCACCTGCGACTTCGCTTCTCTGCTCGGTCGGCACGCGAACCAGCTCGCAAAGTTCGGCGTCAGAGCTGGTGGCAATGCGCTGTCGCAGTAGGTCGTCTCGCATCGTTGCCCCCATTCTGACCAGGCCATTGCTCTCGCGCGAAGCTCAGGCGCGCACCTCTCTCCGGGCCCCAGCCGCTGCTCGCTTATGAGAATGTAACACTGAAACCCCTGTGCGTAAACGCATCTTCCCCCTGGTCTTCATCTTTCGTGGATCGTTTCGAAAGCCGGCTTCGCCCACGCTGAACGCAATATTTAGCGGCAAGATTGGCTCACAAACTGAGGCAATTGTTTGTTGGCGCCCGGCCGCGACGCCTTTCGAAAAGGATCGCTACGATTGCTTCCATGGCCGCCCCTCGGCAGCCAGCTATCTCTGCGAACGGGGCCAGCAGAGGACTGCACAGGCAAGGCGGGGCACGACCGCGGCGCTTTCATTGATCGCGTCTGCTGCCCTGCTTTCTGGGTGTGCGTCGTCGCCTGGGCACGAGCCCGCGAGCGATCAAAGTTGCCTCACCGGAACGGTCGTCTACGAGCACTACGACGCCGAGAGTGGCAGCACGCCGAGCCTGCCTGCGCCGTCTGCGACGTGGACGCTGAGCGCCGTCGATGGCGACGGCGCTGCGGTGAGCGCGACCGGGTCGACCGCCCTCGACGGCAGCTTCGAGGCGTGCGTTGATGGCGGGCCGATCTATAACGCGACCGTAACAGTCTCTGCCGAGAACGAGGGCGTGTGGCGAGTTGTTGACACCTACGACGAGAGCACAGTGTTTGCGTTTAGCTCAGAACCCGTCGCCGAGGTAAGCGGGGTTATCGACCTCGAAACACTCGCTGCGCCCGATGACGTCGCGGGCGCGTTCAAGGCTGCCGACTCAGTGTCGCGGCTATATGCCGCTCGGGGCATGGACACACCCTGCTGGACTCCTAACCTCGCTACGCTTGCGGAATGCCGCCCCGTCGTTGTCAGTTGGAACTCCGAGGTGCCCGAGAACGAGGGCGGCTGGTGGGACCCTGAGGGCGACAAGATCGTGCTCGCGGGAGCCGACCCCTCGTCGCAGCACCTGGTGCTGCACGAGATGGGCCACTGGTGGAGCGGTGAGCTGTATGGCGGCTGGTTTCCTGAGGTGACTGGCTGCGAGCAGCACTTCGTTGACCACCCGAGCACGCCGAGCTGCGCCTGGACCGAGGGCTTCGCCGACGCGGTCGCCGCGTGGGTGCTGGGTGACCGCGCGTATGTGCTTGCCGATGGCACCGTCACGCCGTTCGAGGCCGGCGAGGGTTTGCCCTGGGAGGGTGGCGACATTACGCAGGGCAACGTCGCGGCGGCGCCGCTCGACCTGTGGGCGTTCGACGGGCCGGACGGCACGTGGGGAGCGAACATCTCGCTCATGCTTGAGCACCCGAGCAGCGATTTTCGCGAGTATTTTCTCGAGGATCGGCCCGCCGCCGGGCTCAGCGCGACTGGCGAGGCGGCAGACCTGTTGCTGCCGTACGGCATCGACTATCGCGGGTAGCTCCTCCGCTGGTCGAGCTTGTCGAGCTTGTCGCTCTGAGCTTGTCGAAGGGTGCGAAGAAACAAGCCCAACGTTAGGCGCGAAGCAACTCGATACAGGCGTCGGTGTCAGTAACCGTGAGCTGCGGCGGGTAGAGGCCCATCACGTTGAGTGCGGCTTCGTGGTTTTCTGCGCTGGATCCGGCGCAGGCATCGGCGGCGATCGTGATGCGGCCGCCCGCGTCGGCACCCGCTAGCGCAGTTGAGATGACGCAGCAGTCGGTCGAGACCCCGGTCAGCACGACCGGGGTGCCGCGCCCGATGCGGCGCTCGAGCTCGTCGCCCCACTTGCCAAACGTGGGCAAGTCGAGCGTCGGATGCGGCGAGAGCGCTTGGGCTTCGGGCACGAGGTCGAAGAGCGAATCGTCGGCCGGCTGGTCGGCGAACGGCCACGCCTCGAAGTAGTCGCCCCAGCTCGTGCTGCGGTCGGCGGTGGGCAGCCAGCGGGTGACGAGCACGCGGTCGCCCGCTGCCTTTGCGAGGCGTTCGATGTTCGCGAAGGCGTCGGCAAAGTAGGGAGAGCCCCAGGCCGAGGCGGGTGAGGCGAAGATCGCCTGCGGGTCGATGACCACGAGCCAGGCCCGGCGATCCTCTTCGTTTGCACTCATGCTCGCGCCCGCAACGTGCGCTTCGGTCGCTGCTGAATCAGGGGCGGTCATGCCGCCTCCTGCTGTCGAATCTTGCCCGCGCGCGCGAACCAGGTCACGACGAACGAGAGCACGAGGGCGAAGAAGACGCCGAGGTTGGCGTAGGCCCACTCGCCCTCTTTGCCGCCCACGAGGCCGAGCAGGTAGCCCTGCCAGTTGTTCCAGGGGGCGGCGTCGGCGAAGCCGTTGACGACGAAGCCCCACCCGATGATCGAGGCGACGACCATGGTGCCGATCGAGACCCAGTCCCACGAGCCGTAGCGGCCGCGCGCGTCGAAGAGCGCGTTCTCGTCGTAGTCTTTGCGGCGGCGCAGAATGTCCGCGATGAGAATGCCCGCCCAGGCGGCGAGGGGCACGCCGAGGGTGATGAGGAAGCTCTGGAACGGCCCGAGAAAGTCGTCAGAGACGAACACGACCCAGATGGTGCCGAGGGTGAGAATCAGCCCGTCGATGCCTGCGGCCGCGGGGCGCGCGATGCGGATGCCGAGGCTGATCAGGGTGAGGCCCGACGAGTAGATGCCGAGCACTGCGCCCGAAACGAGCGCGAGCACGGCGGTCAGCAGGAACGGCACGAGCACCCACACCGGCAGCAGCTTGGCGAGGGCGCCGATGGGGTCGAAGCTGATCTCGGCGGCGAGCGCCGGGTCTGAGCCTGCGAGCAGCAGGCCGAAGATCACGAGGATCACAGGGGCCGCGGCGCCACCGATGGTGTTCCAGGCGACGATGGCACCGTCTGAGGCGGTGCGCTTCTGGTAGCGCGACCAGTCGGCGGCGATGTTGATCCACCCGAGGCCGAAGCCGGTCATGACCATCACGAGGGCGCCGATCACCTGCCCCATGCTGCCCCTCGGCAGCGAGGCGACGGCGGCGAGGTCGATGTGCGGGATTGCGAGGATGATGTAGAGGATCGTCACCGCGCCCGTGACCCAGGTGAGCAGCGACTGCAGCTTCATGATGGTGTGGTAGCCGAGCACCGATGCCGCCACGATGAGGGCGGCGACGATGACAGTTGCGATGATCCTCAGCGCAATGCTCTCGCCGTCACCACCGAGCTGCGTGATGACGGTCGCGGTCGCGAGCACCGCCATGATCGCGAGAAAGGTCTCCCAGCCGATCGACGTGAGCCACGAGACGATGCCGGGCACCTTCTGGCCGTGCACGCCGAACGCGGCGCGCGAGAGCACCATGGTGGGCGCTGATCCGCGTTTGCCCGCGATCGCGATGAGGCCGCAGAGTAGAAACGAGACGACGATGCCGACGATCGACACGACGGTCGCCTGCCAGAACGAGATGCCGAAGCCGAGCACGAACGAGCCGTACGACATGCCGAAGACCGAGACGTTCGCTGCGAACCACGGCCAGAACAGGTCGCGCGGCTTGGCGGTGCGCTCGGACTCGGGCACGATCTCGATGCCGGTGTGCTCGATGGTGAGGGAGCTGGGCTTGGCTGAGCTCTGCGTATTGCTATCTGTCGACATCTCTGTCTCCTGCGGGTCTGTCGCGGCGGTGCGCGACGAACTGGGTGATGCTTCTCATTCTGGCATCAGCCACCGACGAGGGGAATGATGTAGATGCTGGGTGACGAGGTGATTGATCCCAGGGAGATGGTCAGCGACGCCCGTGCTTTCAACAAGGATCTGGTACGCATTCGCTGTCTCGATTCCTGAAAAACTGGAACAAACAACGATCTGGACACCCCCGGTTGACAAGATTTGAACCTGCGACCCCCTGACCCCCAGTCAGGTGCGCTACCAAGCTGCGCCACATCCCGCTATTTAGTTGATTCGGACCGAGGGAAGCTCTATTGCACTTGACCCCCAGGCAAGAAGCTGGCCGATTTACCCCACTTGACCGAGGTTATTCCCTTTCTCACGTTGCACAGCGCATCACAGATTTCATGCTTTGCAGGACGTTGGCCACTAGATTGGTCCACTAGCTTCGCAGTCTCGCGGGAAGTTTAATCGGCTCTCACTGGATAATTCATGGTCAATTTCGGGAGCCTGTGCAGAGAACAACGCCCAACTGCCTCAGATCGAACTGACGAGTTTTTGGGCATAGCAACGGACAGAGCTACTCGGTCATATCATCTTGATCGAACTGACCCGACACCGGCATTTCTGTTCCTTTTAGAACTACCCGGTGAGTACGCCATACATTGCGGTGGTCGCGATACACCTTTAGTAGCCGCTCGGGGAGTTTCTCAGGCCAATTGGAGTGAACCTGCCTTTCCCCAAAGCCGAAAGAAACCACTGACCGTTCTCCGGCATAGGCGTTCACTACGTCTTCTCGGACATATAGGAGATGTCCACTGAACCCCTCAGGTGCTCTGAAACTCATCGCCGCCAAACGACCGCTTCTGTCGACCTGGTTAAACCCTCCAGCAACCGAATAGAGGCCTGAACAGCACGAGAGCCGCCGACTTGGCACATAAGCGAATGTCTGATTTTCTGAACTGTTGTGACCTTCCCAGCCATAAGCATGAGCTAGCCTTTCAAATTCCAGTTCTGAGTAGTTTGGAAGGCTCGTTCGCTGGCTCATCGCCCAGTTCATAAAGTTAGATAGATAGTCTGATTCTTCCGCTGCCACGTTTTCTTGCGAATCCTGATCAGAGTCTTCTGCCTGCAGATGACCCGAGGTACTTCGACGAGGCTCATCCGCTTCAGCGCCAGATAGAGAAATATGAAGATGATCGATGTAGGGATCTTCATCAATATGCGGATCTACCCAGCCGTCGTCGTTCCGTTTGATTGGGAAAGATCCTGTTCCTGCGATGTCTTGGCCTGATGTCACCATCCGTACATGCCACGGTATTTCGCCAGCAAAGACATAGTAGGCCGTTGGAATGTCGATGAGGTCGCGTCCAGGATGATCTTTACCTGCCCACCAGTCCATCAGTGACTCAAGGTCACCTGGATCGACAGCAATTGTGTTGAATAGACCATATCCATCACGACCCGTTCGGCTGTCCTTGGCGCCAAGCTCGGCGTGAAGGAGTACCCACGGGCCTTCTACACCCGCGAGTGTTTCAGCATACATAAGCTCATCAGGAATAGTGACAATCCCGTCAAGAAGCCAGGCTCTTTCGTCTTTCGGCGTCGGACGTACCCAGCTGGGAATATCGGTCGGTAGTGCCGGCGGCGCTTGAGGGAATGTCGGGTCGATATCGACCTCAAGATCATAAATATGGTCTCCGCGCGCGTTCAGCATTCCAGCGACAAAGTACAGGCCGATCCAACCGTATTTCTTGCCGTATCGCTCAACTCGTCCCGGGTTTCGGCTATGGTTCTGGCGGCCAATAGTTTGATCAATCGATGAGAACTCGCTCTTGCGCCATCCAAGCTCATAAGTCACGCCTAGAATTTGCTGGATTGCGTTCCGATGCCCTTCGTGCTCGTAGTCATAGTTAGAGCGGTCATGGAAGATCCGTCCAACTGTATAGTTCCCAAAGTCCATCTGGATGGTGTGTTCAACTTCACCGTGTCTTTCATCCCCATCGCATACTGGCTCGGGAAGGTGGCCAGGTGCGAACGCGATACCGCTTGCAGCAGAAGTCGGCACTGCTGCTGGATAAAACACCCTTCCAAACTCGAGAGTACCTGCGGCGTAGTAGCGTATGAGCCGATGATACGTTGGTGCAATAGCAGTGTCTCCGGAAAGCGCAACCACAAGCGCATTCAGATACTTGCCCAGATGCTCTGCGAACTGTGCGTCTGGTCGCTGATATGTGGTTGTGACGCCGTATGCCGACGCCAGAGCCCGTTCCCCGACGTATGGGTCATTAATTTCAAGCGCGTCTGCTGCAAGTGCGAACAGTGAGCTAGGGGCGCTGCGACCGTACCAGTAGAGAGCTGCGGTCGCCGCATCACGAAGGTCTCGCACTGTGCTGGTGAGCATCCACATGAACCAACGCGCTCGGAGTGTGTCTGCTTCAGTTCTCTGGTCAGATCTCCGCCAATGCTCGGACCATAGCCGAAGGTCATCCATCGCGCGAGCGTCAGCTCCCGGCGTCTGATGTTGGTATGGCTGGATTGACGCACGAAGCCATTCTGTCCAAGTAAGATCCCTATCAGCCACGCTCAGTGATCGAAGGAGCCTGTCAGCAAACAATGAGTTGAGAGGGTGATTAGGAACAGCGCGGACGGACCTGAGTCGAGCCCAGAAGCCTGGGTGCTGCGACAAAGCTGGCATGTTCATTTCCCATGCCGAAACAGTGTCGATGTTGACGCTTTCAGCTGGGAGGTCGGTTGTTCGAAGTAGCGCGGCTCCGAATAGATCCCCTTGCGTATGTTCCCAGAGATGGCCCAGTGCATGCGTCGGGAGCAAGAAAGCTAGTGCGTCAAAAATGTCGACAGCCAACGGATGCACGCCGGCTGGATCTCCGTTGAATTTGGCCGCGACTTCGGGGGAGCCAAGTGTACTTGCGAAGCCGTTGCCGCCGGCTATTAGTATCGCGGAAGCGACAATGTGGCCTGCGAGAAGATCGTAGACAACCGATACAACCAGCTCCCCTCGATTACTAGCCGCACCAGGACCGCTCCAAGCAGCCTCTTCTTCGTTTTCCTGGGAAGTTTGTCGGATCAGAACCCCTTCCTCCTGAAGAGCGTGAAGAATGCTGTCATTCCAAAGTCGGTTGGTGTCGCCAAAAATTTCTTTTACTCGAGTCTCGCTTACTTCGCGGGAGTTTGTTTTCCACATCTCAACGCCAAGCGCTTGAAGGGCCTTGTGAACGTCGGTGACGCTAAGACGAGATTTAGAAAGCGTCGCAATCCGTTTTGCAGTGCCATCAAGATACTCATCGAACATTGCATTCAACGAGGAGACGCGACCTACGAGTTGAACGCGAGACTGTCTGGTCGGATTGGTAACAGAGCAGAACACCCTTAGAGCGATCGGGTGCTCGAAGTGCTCTAGCGGCAGATCAACGTCCGCTGCATCGATGTTGAAGTAGTCAAAGTACTTCTGCACTGCTAGACCGACTTCTTCTCCGAAACCACTGAGGTCAACGGATGTTGTCAGCGATGCAGGGATTGCCCGGTCTACGAAAGCTGACCTCAGAGTGCAGACGAGAAGAACAGAGGGATAGTCCTTGAGCAGAAGCTGTGCTCGTTCAAGGAGCGGCTTCCACTCGTTCGGATCCTCGGCTTCGTTGAGACCGTCGATGACAATCGGAAGTCGGCACTGCGCGCGTGCAGCAGCTGCGTCGACCGAGGCGAGAAGCGCTTCGAAGGTTTCTACTTTCTTCCCGTTGATGGAAATTCGTTGTGCGAGGTTGTCGAGATCGTCACGACTTCGCAAGTGTCGACCAAAGAGCAGCAGACCGGCAGGTCGGTGCAACGTAGAACTTGTGAGCCTCGCCGACAAATGAGTCTTCCCGTAGCCAGCGTCGCCGGTGACCACGACACAGTGGACCGCAAGCTCCTCAAATATCTCTTTAGCGAGAACAGCAGCATCACGAGTGTGCACCACCAGGTTAGAACAGGCGAGGGCTACTGGGTGGTTGGAGGCCCGAAGCTTACGCAGCACGCGAGGTGTCCGCGGAGGGGGATCAGGAACAACGACCTCGTCAAGCTCTCGCCAGGTGTGATCGCCGTCTGGGGAAAGGTGCTGGTGAACATCTTCGAGAAGCTGTCGGATACTGTCTGCGATCTCGAGTAGTTCAGCTAGTTCTGTCCGTACTGACGGGCCAAGAGGTTCGGCGCCTATCTCGCTTTCGATAGCTACTGTGAGAGACGTGATTGCTGTCCCTAACGTCTCAAGATGTCCCCAGGCATCTGGCTCGGCGAGCATACGCCGAAGAGTGGCCTCAGCTGGGCTACTCTGATGAACTTCGGGGAACCAGCGTTCTCTAACGTCGGCCAGGGCATGCTCGTTGAGCCGCTCGAGGCGGTCTGGTGTTAGCACCAGGTCCCCAAAGTAAGTCTCCCGCAACAGCCCGGCATCGCCGGTAAGCAAATTTGCGAGATCATCAGCGACCTGGTGGTCGAGTCTGAAGGGAGTCTTTAAATTACCCCACCAAGATTCGTCGACTGGTGCAAGAGGCCGGCGGGTGCACAGTACCCAATTGGTAAGCATTGGTACGTATGACTCGGTCTTCGCAAGCGAGTCTTCTACATCTCGTTTCCGACTCTTTCCGATAGATCGAGAATCCGCGAGACCTTGCCACCATTTGGTTTGCCACCCAAACCATTGTCCGGCGTCTCCAAGCCCGCATTCTTTCTCGAGTCTTAGATGAAACTCAACACCTGGCTGCTGGGCGCGCGCCTGGAACGTCCCATACTTCCCATAGGTGCGTCGCACTGCGCCCCGCCAAAGGAGTTCAAAGTTCGCGGTTGGATCTCCGGGCAGGTTTTCGAATCTGCTCCAGTCAAGCTCAGTCATACGGCAAAGACTTTCTACAATGTTTTGCGGCTCCAATCGCTACCACTACGAGAGCCTAGCTGCCTGCCACATCCGAACCATGATCGTGCATGGAATACATCTCCACCTTGGCTCCCTTCGCGATGAGTACCTTCACGAAAGCAATTACGTCGATCTCGTCAGTTTGGACGACAACATCGACCCCAGTCGATTTGACCTCTGCGTCGTAGAGGAACTGCTCGATATCGGCGTGCCCGAGGCTATAGACCTCTACCTTCCTCATCACCTCGCTGAATTCATCACTGAATAGTTGTGGGGGCTCGCCGTAATCTAGGCGTTTGGCGTCAAGTTCCCTCTCTGCAGCGCTTGCTAATTCCTTTATCGCTTCTTCTGCCGCACGTGCGTCGCGGGCCTCCGCGAAGTGCCCTATGAGCTTGAGGTTCATTGAGTGCTCTGTCCCATATCCACGCCACATCTTCATACTGCCTCCATTTGCGCGAGACCCGTTAACGCAGCCATCACACCTTCCTCGCCGATGCTTACTCCTTGTTGCGAGTAGGAAGACGTTCGCACCACTCCGCCCGCATCAATATGCGCGTACGATCGAAGTCCCCTTTCGTTTGGAAGCGGCTCTGCAATCGGCGCAATGAGGGTTGCATTGGCTGATGTAGAGAGCGATATAGGACCAGTGTATGAAGCAATCCAGCTTTCAAGCGCGCGGAGGGTTACCCCATCCGCTCCCGGCGTTTCCTTCGTCGGTTGTTCCGGAAGCAGGAGGAGCTCCGACGCACCATAGTGTGCGGCGAAAGCGACGAGCGCATCGAGCTCTTCGATGGTGTCGCGATTGACGACTGTATTCATGCCCCAATTAAACTCCGCTGCGATCATTTCTAGTGCAGCTTGTAGCCGCGGAAAGCTCCTACCTCTGAGGCGTTCGTAGGTACTTCCAACCCCATCTACGCTGACTCGTACAAAGTTGACAGTACCGCGAAGCTTCGACACAAGCTCCTTGTTCCAGCGATGCCCGTGCGTGGTGAGGGTGACTGCTAGCTCTGTCTTCTCAGTCGTGTAGGCACACACTTCTGGAAGGTGTCTGTAGAGTGTGGGCTCGCCACCTCCGAATCCCACACCCATTGCTCCCGCTTGGTTAAGCTCGTCGATCCAACAGAGGAGTTTGTCCACTGCGAGAACAGCTCGATGCTTCGGGGCATAACAATAGGAGCACGCTAAGTTGCATGCGTTTGTTAGTGCGATCGAGACCTGTCGAGGCGCTGTTGACCAGGAGGGTTCAGGCGAATCGACTTCATCGAGAAGTACATTCAGGCCGGAACTTCGGTCAAAGAGATGAACGCCGTCAGGTCCATGCCGAACCTTCATTTCTGTCTCCCGTCATTGTTGTGCTGCTCGCCTTCGAACATGCCCCTTTGTCTTTGCTAGTACAGCTCTCGACGATGTGCTGATGTTGTCTCAATCACAGATCTTCTAAGTTCCCTATCGGGGTCATGATTGCTGCGGCTCTCCGCTGGCTGCACAACTAGGGGAAGGGCCGGCCGAGATGATAGTCGGGTCCTCCTTAGGTGCTCCAGTCACCGTTCGCCACCGCTGCGGCCAGTGCTTGGTGAATCTCGGATATGGGTTTCCCGGTTGCCATCGCAGCAAGTCCGAGTGCGAGCTCCGTCAGATTGGCTGACCCCTGCGTGTCAGGGTTGGGTGAGTCCACCGGTTCATAGCAAGTTCGCCTCGCAGGGCGTTGAAGGATCACCAGTCTGATGAGTTTGAGTTCTTTGGCCCCGGTCATCGTGGTCGCTGATGATGG
>JAIUOH010000042.1 GCA_020161315.1 Actinomycetota bacterium
CGTTGGAGGGGAGTAGCGGATCGACTCGCTCCCACTGCTCGTTCGTGAACTGCGTAAACCTCGACCGGCGAACCATGCACTTCAGTCTGCCGAAACATCACCCACCGATATAGGAGACACGCCCTAGCGCGATGGCCCCCTGGCCACCAGCAGCTTTTCGCTCGCTGCCCGCCTCACGTACTTAGCTTCTCGCCTCGTGGCCATCGGCCCCTAGCTACTCGCGCCTGCACATCACCATGGACCCTGGACCCTGGACCCTGGACCCTGGACTCTGAACCCTGGACCCTGGACCCACTTTCTCATTTGCTTTCCACAAGCAGCTGAATTCTTCAGCTTTTGCGAGTTTTGTGAGTAACTCATATTTGATGGTTTTGGGGGCGCATGCTTAGGGCATGACACTTCATGCCCCCGATCCCAGACCACTGATCACCCTCGCCTCAGACACCCCACCCGGGGGCGCAGACAAGCTGCACTCACCAGAACCGCCGCCAGAGATCTTGCGGTGCAGCAGCACTGCCGACTTTCTTGCCGCGCTCCCCTCGCTCGCTGGGTTCACCGCCGAGAACAGTCTCTTTGTGGTCTGTTTTCAAGGTAATCGAGGCGGCAACGTCATCCGCATCGACCTACCGGATTCTGATGCGCCAAAAGTAGCTACCGGCTTTCTCGACTGCGTGGTATCGCTGCTGCACGACACCGGCGCAGGTGCCGAGCGGCCCGCACTCGCAATCACCACGACTCTCAGCTTTGCCGAGTCAGGTGCCGTGCCGCGTGGCCGGCTCGCGCATCAGATCAAACGACGCTTTCGTCGAGAGGGGTGGCAGCTGCGCGAACTCGCGGTGATTGCGAGCGATGGCTGGTGCGGCTTGCTCGGAGAAAGTGGCGGCCGCGCCAGACCGCTGAGCGAGATTGAGCAGAGCCCCATTGCGGCGAAAGCACGCCGGCGCGACCGATCATATGGCGACCTCGCAATGGTCGGCACCTTGCCGCAGGCCGACCCCGCTCGAACGGCGGCCGTACAGAATCAATTGCGCACGATCACACAGCGTCAGTCTGACGATGAAGCGCACGGAGCGACAGCCCAGGTCAACCGCGTGCTGCTTCGCATCAGCCGGGCCGCGAGCGTCGCTGACACCTGCCTCAGAGCGGTACACCAGACCGCTCTGGCCTCACCCGAGTCGACTGCAAGCCTGCACGCGGCCAAGAAGCACCAGCGACGACGGGTGCCAGCGCGTCTGCTCGCTAAGTTCATTGACTCCGCACAGCAGCAACAGGGCTGGCTTGTCTGCGTGCTCACGGTACTCACTCGTGCAGAGTTCGTGGTTGAGATGGTGCACGACACCGGCGCAGAGAGATTTGCTGAGATTGCGCTCGAGAGCGTACCCGACTCTCCACCCGGCCCCCACGATGCCTGGAGTATTCGCCACCTGCTGACCTCGCTCTCTTACGAGATGCCCCCAAGAGAACGGCTGAGGTCGGCGATCGCAGTCACTGAAGACGCGATAGTGCACGCGCCTGCTGAGACCCGACCGGCACTCTATGCGCTGTTGGCTTGGGCATGGTGGGCACTCGGTATGCAATCGGTCGCCGCGCGAATCGTGGGCGATGGGCTCGCACTCGCACCCAAGCACAAGCTTCTAGTTATGGTGCAGCAACTCAGCGAGACACCACCAGCCGCACACCTCATTGACCTGCGTGAGCAGTTTGCGAATGCGGCATAGCTTGTGCCCTCGCCCCATGACGTAACGGATCCCCAGACGCAACAAAGGCAACGGAGCTGCTGGAGGCTACGGAAGCGACGAACGCTACGGCCGCCTCGCACGCGCAGAGCGCACCTCGGCGGCAACAATTCGCACAATCTCAGCGATCGTCTCAGCGTCAATCGGCGCGGGCAGAGTAAAGCGAATCGCCGTCTGCGCGAGCTCGGGGGTGAGCCCAATCGCCAGGAGCGCCGCCGAGGGTTCGTCTCGGCCCGCCGCGCAGGCAGACCCAGACGAGGCCGCAACACCTGCGACGTCGAGAGCAACGAGCAAAGACTCGCCGCTCACTCCCTCGACCACAAAGGAGGCGTGACCCGGCAGCCGCTCGGTGGGGTGTCCGGTGAGTTGACACTCAGGCACCGCGGCCAGCAGGCTCTCCACCAGCTCGTCTCGCGCCGCGACGAGCGCGAGTGCCCGGGCGCCGGGCTGCCTCGCGCTTTCGGCCACTGCAGCCGCGAACCCGGCGATCGCAGCCACGTTCTCGGTGCCAGATCGCCGCCCGAGCTCTTGCCCGCCCCCGTGCATGAGTGGCTCGATCGAAGTGCCGCTTCGCAACAGCAGCGCGCCCGCGCCCTGCGGGCCACCAAATTTGTGGCTCGCGATGGTCATTGCGTCTACGGCTCCCGGCCAGCCATCGGCGGCAAATGAGACCGGCAGTGACGCGGCCGCCTGCACGGCGTCGGTGTGCACGAGCGCGCCCGCGGCGTGCGCGGCCCCGGCAATCTCGCCGACTTGCTGCACGGTGCCAATCTCGCCGTTCGCAAGACCGATCGAAACGAGCGTGGTGTCGGGGCGCAGCAGTGCGGCGAGCGCGTGCGGGTCGATGCGGCCTTGCCTATCGACGGGTGCCTCGGTGACCTCAAAGCCAAAGACTCGTTCGAGGTAGCGGCAGCTCTCGAGCACCGAGGGGTGCTCAATCGCCGAGGTCACGATGTGTCGGCCGCGCGGGTTTGCGAGCGCGAGCCCAATCACCGCAAGGTTGTTGGCTTCTGTGCCGCCCGAGGTAAACACCACCTCGCTGCCGCGCGCCTGCAGTGCGCCCGCGATCGCCTCCCGAGCCTCGCGCAGCACCACCGACGCTCGGTGCCCCGGCGAATGCACGCTCGATGGGTTCGCCTGCCCCGCTTCGAGTACGGCGAGCATCGCAGCGCGTGCCTCGGGTCGCAGTGGCGCGGTCGCCGCTGCGTCGAGGTAGACCCCGCTCATCGCGCGTCGAGCCCCAGATCGAGCGCGGTGGCTCCGTGGGTGAGCCGCCCTACCGAGATCACGTCGACGCCGGTTGCAGCGATCGCCGCAACCGTATCGAGGTTCACCCCACCGCTCGCCTCACACACCGCATGACCGGCGACAATACTTACCCCGCGTTCGAGATCGGCAAGCGAGAAGTTATCGAGCAGCACTCCTGTGACACCCGCGTTGAGCACTGGCTCGAGCTGCGAGAGACGATCAACCTCGACGATGATCGAGGTCGTGTGGCCGGCCCTGGCACGCAGCCCGCGCAGCACCTCGGTAAGCGCTTCGCCCTCGGTCGCTCCGAGCGCGGCCAAGTGGTTGTCTTTCACCATGATCGCGTCGCTCAGCCCGAATCGGTGGTTGCGTCCGCCACCCGCGAGCACCGCGTGCTTCTCTAGCGCACGCAGCCCGGGCGTCGTCTTTCGAGTGTCGGCGATTGCGGCTTTTGTGCCACGCACCGCCTCGACATACTGTGCGGTGAGCGTCGCGATTCCGCTGAGCCGCTGAGTAAAATTCAGTGCGATGCGTTCGGCCGTGAGTATGCCGCGTGCCGGCCCTGAGATGACGCCGAGTACATCACCCGGCGCAAAGCGCTGCCCCTCTGCGGCAAGCTCAGTCACCCGTATTCGCGAATCAACCTGGTGAAACGCCTCCGCGATGAGCGCGCCGCCAGCGAACACCCCCGCCTCTCTCGCGGTCACCGCGGTCTCGAGCTGCGCGTCCTCGGCAATGGTGAGCGCCACCGTGAGATCACCCCAGGGCGCGTCTTCTTGCAGCGCACCCCGCACCGCATCAGTCACAATCTGATTGGTCAGCATGCGTGCGGCCTTTCTGCAACGGCGACACCGCCGGCGATCGTGTTCGAGTGGGTTGCGTTGTTTTTCTCGCGCGGGATCCCGCCCGAAGTCTGTGACCTCATCACCCAGGCACGTCGCCGCTCCTGCGCGGGGTCTGGGTTCGTGAAGTCTGCGCGCTGGTGCGCGCCCCGAGATTCGGTACGCTCTAGCGCCGCGGTGGCAATCATTGCGGCGAGCGCATCACCCGGTCCACCGTGTGCGGATGCGTACCGCGCGACCTCTCGCAACCCGTCTGCGTCGCGTTCGATGCCGAGACCTGCGGCGACCACGGAGCCGAGAGCGTCTTCGGCTGCCCCCTCTGCAGTCATCATGGCCGATTCTCCCGGCTCCCGCGCCAAAGACGAAGACAAACGTGAAGACGAAAACTCAACCGCAAGCGCCTCGGCTCGCCCGATCAGCCCGGTCGCACCAGCGCCGCGAAGCTGCCACGATCCCTTCGAAGCGCCCGAGACATACTCGAACGCGGCCGTTGCCGCGCGCGGCCCAAAGACGAGGCCCTCCAGCAGCGAGTTCGAGGCAAGTCGGTTCGCCCCGTGCACCCCGGTGCAGGCGACCTCGCCGGCCGCGAAGAGGCCCGGCAGGCTCGTGCGGCCGTCAAGATCGGTCACCACCCCGCCCATCGTGTAGTGCGCCGCCGGTGCCACCGGCACCGGCTCGCGCGCCCAATCGATGCCGAGTGCCCGCACTGCCCTAGTAATCGATGGAAAGCGCCTCGCGAGGGTGCCGCGGCCGCCTCTCCGCTCAATGCTCGTTGCGTCGAGCCACACCTGCGAGGCTCCGCTCGCCCGCATCGAGCGATGCACCGACCGCGAGACCACGTCACGCGGCGCGAGTTCGGCCGCCGCGTGCTGACTCAGCATGAAGCGCGCACCGGCATCGTCGCGCAGCACTGCCCCCGCACCGCGCAGCGCCTCTGAGATCAAGAATCCCGTACCGGCGAGCACCGTCGGGTGAAACTGCACAAATTCAAGGTCAGCAACGGCTGCTCCGAGTCGGGCCGCCAGCACGATGCCTTCTCCGCGGGCTCCCGAGTGGTTCGAACTCGCTGGGTACAGCGCCGCATAGCCGCCGGTTGCCAGCACCACGGCGTCGGCACGCACCGCGCTCAGCTCGCCCACGGCATCGCGTAGCACGGCACCCGTCACGGCCCCCGCATCGCTCAGCAGCGACACCACGCTGGTGTGTTCCGAGACTCGCACGCGCCCGCGAGTAGCCACCAGGTCAAGCCGAGACCTCAGAAAAGCGTGCAGTGCGGCACCGCTCTGATCTTCGCCTGCATGCACGATCCTCGCCATGCTGTGTGCTGCTTCGAGGCCAAGCGCGACCTCTCCGCGGGCATTGCGATCGGCCCCAAACCCGAGATCGATAATCGAGCTCACAGCGGCCACGCCCTCACTGCACAGTTGCCACGCGGCATCCGCATCGACGAGCCCCACCCCCGCGGCAACGGTGTCTGTGGCGTGCTGTGCGGGCGAGTCACCGGCACCAAGCGCTGACGCAATGCCGCCCTGAGCGAGCGCGGTGTTGCCTCCCGCCAAAGCAAGGTCGGCGGCACCAACGCTGCCACCCCCCTTCGCACCAGTGCTGTCAAGCCCCAGCACCCCCGGGGTTACCAGCATCACCTCGGTGCCAAGCGCCGCAGCCTGAAGCGCGCAGGCGATGCCGGCCACTCCCGCGCCGATGATGAGCATCATGGCTTTGCCGCCAACATGCGCTCGAGCGCCACACGAGACTCGGCTGCCACAGCACCGTCGACCGTGATGCGGTTGGGCACTGATCCCGCGACGAGCGACTCGAGGGTCCACGCGAGGTATGCGGGGTGGATGCGATACATCGTGCTGCACGGGCAAACGACCGGGTCGAGGCAGAAGATCGTGAGATCGGGGCGCTGCTGCTGCAACCGGTTCACGAGGTTGATCTCGGTGCCGATGGCGAGCACCTGCCCGGGCTCTGCTGCCTCGACCTGCTGCCGAATGTATTCGGTTGACCCCGCACCGTCGGCTGCCTCGACCACGGCCGCCGGGCACTCTGGGTGCACGATCACCCGCACCCCGGGGTGCTCGGCGCGCGCACGTTCGATCTGTGCAACGGTGAAGCGCTTGTGCACCGAGCAAAACCCGTTCCACAGAATCACGCGAGCATCGCTCAGCTGCTCAATCGTGTTTCCGCCAAGCGGCAGGTGCGGGCGCCAGAGCGGCATCTGCTCCTCGCTAATGCCCATCTCTTTTGCGGTGTTGCGGCCGAGGTGCTGATCTGGAAAAAACACGACCCGCTGGCCGCGCGCAAACGCCCACTCGAGCACGGTGCGCGCGTTCGATGAGGTGCACACGATGCCCCCGTTGCGACCGCAGAACGCCTTGATTGCGGCAGACGAGTTCATGTAGGTCACCGGAATCACGGGCTGCAGGCCCTCGGCGCTGCCCGGGCCTGCGCCCTCTGCGCCGACCGCAAACGCCACGACCAGTTCGCGCCAGCACTGCTCGACCTGGTCGATGGTCGCCATGTCGGCCATCGAGCAGCCCGCCGCGAGGTTCGGCAGCACCACGGCCTGCTCAGTACCCGAAAGAATGTCTGCGGTCTCGGCCATGAAGTGCACGCCGCAAAACACAAAGGTTTCGGCTTCGGGGTGTTGTTTCGCAGCCTGTGCAAGCATGAAGGAATCGCCAACGAAGTCGGCGTACTTCACGATCTCATCGCGCTGGTAAAAGTGGCCCAGAATCTGCACGCGGTCACCGAGGGTTTCTTTGGCCGCGAGGATCCACCGATCGAGTTGCTCGTCGCTCGCCCCGGTGTAGCGCTCAGACAGGGGGCCCTGCCGTGGAGCAGAGCTGGGCACGCCGTCTGCGGCCGAGGCACCGGGGCCATACCCGGGGTCGCGATCCACCGCCCACGGATCGTCTGCAAGCTTGGAGTCGCAGCTCGACGCTCCCGTCGACTGCAGCACGATTGGGCGTCGGTGCCCCGGCACGCGCGGTGCAGTGCGGCCCGCGCTCATCATTTCTGCCTCGGCCGTGCGGCGAATGAGTTCTGCGACGCTGGTCATGAGTTGCTCCTAGTTGCGTTGCCCTGATGTTCGGTGAAGCGGTAGAGCTTTGCCGGTCGGTGGCGGTCGCCACTCGTGAGGTTGCCCGTATCGATGAGGTGGCCCTGCGACAGGGCCTGCCTACGAAAGTTCGCGGGGTCGATGGTTTCGCCGAGGATCGCCTCGCGCACCTCACGCAGCTGCGCGAGGGTGAAACTCTCGCCGAGAAAGCGGTATGCGACAGTCGAGTAGCCGGTCTTGCTGCGCAGCCTGTCGAGCGCGTGCGCCACGATATCGCCGTGGTCGAATGCCAGATCGGGCAGCGCGTCGGCAGAGAACCAGGCGACGTTCGGGTCGGCCTCGGGCACAACGGGATCACCGCCATCGCTCGCTGCTTCGCGAGACAACGCTGCCTCGCGGGGCACCAGATCTTCTTCGCCAAAGAGCGCCCAGTACGCGATCGTGACAAGGCGCTGGGCCTCGGCCGAGCGTTCGACCGCGCCGAAGCTGTAAAGCTGCTCGAGGTAACCAGGGTTGCGTTCGGTGGCGGCCCGCAGGGTGCGCAGTGCGGTGTCGACGAGGGTTTCGTTCCACGGGATCGGCCCTCCGGGCAGCGCCCAGCTGTTCGCGAAGGGAGGCCGGGTGCGTCGCACGAGCGGCAACCAGAGGGTTGCGGCAGCACCGACAGACACTGCGGTTGCCGGGCCGAGCTGCGCACCCTCGGGTGGTCTCAGCGCAAACGCGACGGTTGAGACGGCGACCGCGGGTGGCAGCAGTCGCCGCTCACTCACACTCATGCTCTCGTAGCTCATGCTGATCCTCGTCTGCGAAAATATTAGTTATAGTCATTTTGACCATAACTCTCACGCTGCAAGAATACACCCTCGCGATGAGAGTTCGCTAGAGCAGGGCGCCGAGCGCGAAGCCGGCGACGGCCGCGGCAACGGCGAGCACAAGCTGGCCAAGCCCGTTCGCGAATGCCGCAAGCGGTCGACCTCGCCGCAGCAGCCTCACGGTGTCAAAGCTCGCGGTGCTGAACGTGGTGTAACCACCAAGCGCACCCACACCAAACACCGTGACCAGCGGGTGTATCGGGCCTGCGGCGCCAAGCAAGAACCCAATCAGCAGCGACCCACTGAGATTCACGACGAGAATGCCGTAGGGATACGCCTGGCCGCGAGCGCGCTGCGCCAATCGCCTCGTGACTGCGCCATCGACCACGAAACGCAGGGCAGCACCGACACCGCCGGCAGCCGCGGCAAGCAGCATGAGGAGCAATTGTTCAGACATCGCTACCCCCGCGACCGCTTCGGCAGGGCGCCGAGCAGCATGCCGCACCAGCTCGCTATCGCACCCAGCACGATCGTTGCGAGCCCGTAGCCGACTGCAAGCCAGGCCTCGCCACCCTGAACCAGAAGCGCAATCGCCTGCGCGAGCGCGCTATAGGTGGTGAAGCCACCGAGCAGTCCCGTGCCGAGCAGCAAGCGCACGGCGGTGCGCCCGCCGGTTTCTGAACTGCTTTCAGGGCCGCTTCGCGCGAGCGATTCGAGCAGCAACCCAAGCAGAAACGCACCGACGATGTTCGCCACGAATACCGCAACCGGCAGGCTGCCCCTGTCTGGCAGCGTGAGCATCAGCAGCTCTCTCGCGAGCACCCCAAGGGCACCGCCAATAAACACCAGGCCAACATTGCGCGGGCGCAGGTGCGCGGGCAGGCTCGGGCGCTGAGTCACTCCCCCATTCTTGCGCAGTGCGGTCGCCGGGCGGGGCGATCCTCGCGTGCCTCAAATATTTGTCTTGTAGAAGCTC
This sequence comes from Actinomycetota bacterium, assembly GCA_020161315.1. Lineage (GTDB taxonomy): Bacteria > Actinomycetota > Actinomycetes > Actinomycetales > Microbacteriaceae > Leucobacter. The sequence goes on from JAIUOH010000042.1 coordinate 8,679, forward strand.
AACAAAGCTTTTCCCTGTTTCGCTGTTGCTTTTGATCAGTCTCGAAGTTCGCTTTTCGATTCTCGGCAAACTCCAAGATGATCGCAGCTACGACCTGTGTCCACACGCGTCGCAGGCCACGGTGGCGTGCGGCCGGGCACTCGAACCCGGAGTACTCAATGACGAGCACCAATACCCACGAGCACGGCCTCGGTTTCAAGATTGCCCTCGCCATAGTGGCCCTGCTGCTGCTGGCGATGACCGCACTCTTCTACATCACACACACGGCCGTCTCTGCGGGTGCAGGGCAGCTCGCAGCTGGCACTGGCCAGGCGAGCGATGGCGCTGCAACGCTCGCGCAGGGCGCTGACAAGCTCGAGACCGGCACCGCCGATCTCGCAAAGGGCACCAAGAAGCTCGCTGCCGGCGCGACCACTGCCGACGCGGGCGCGAGCCGCCTGCAGGCGGGTGCCACGAACCTCAGCACCGGCGCGGCAACCCTCGCTGAGGGCGCAAACACCCTCGCTTCGGGCAGCTACGAGCTCGCAGAGGGCGCAGCCAAGCTCGCGGGTGGCACGAGCGACGCAGCGAATGGCGCAGGGCGTCTCGTCGGCGGCGTGGACACGCTGAACGGCAAGCTTGCAACCGCGCTCGGCGGCAACAACGCGATTGCAAACGGCCTGAAGACTGACGGCACGGCGCTCGTCAAGAAGGGCGCGAGCGACCTGAACGCTGGCCTTAACGATGCGCTCGGCGGCAACAACAACATCGCTTCCGGCATCCTCACCCGCGGAACCACTCCGCTCAACGCCTCAATCAATGGCCCCACCGGCCTTGCCGCTCAGGTTGCCGGAGTAAATGCCATCAACGACACTAACGGGCTTGTTACTTCGCTCGGCGCGGTGTACGCGCTCGGAATCGCTGATCCCAGCAACGCAGCGTACCAGTCATTCTTCGCAGCAGGCTCAAGCGCCAACGCTCAGGACGCAAGCTGCGGTGCGGCAGGCGCCCCCACCGAGTTCATCCCCAAGGGCACTCGCGCCTGCGCACTATTGATGACTTCTGGTGCGGTCACTAAACTCAATGGCAGCATTCAGGTACGCGCAACGCCTGACCCCAGCGCGCCGACCCTCGGCGAGGCCGTTGCTGGGCTCAACAGCCAGGTTGGCAGCTTCGTCAATGGCGGAGTTTTTGAGGGGCAGCAATGGCCTGGCACTTCAACGCTTGCCAGCACCACGCCTACAGGTACTGCAATTGATAAGGCTAAGCCGCTGCTCGGCTCAGCTCAGCTCGCTGCAGGCGCAAGCAACCTCGATACTCAGCTCGGCGCGTACATCAACGGCGGCACCTTCAGCGGCCAGGCTTGGCCAGGCACCGCGAACCTGCCCGCACAAGTCGGCGCAGGTGTCGGCGAACTGCGCGGCGGTGCTGTGTCGCTGTCTGACGGCAACGCGAAGCTCGCCGAGGGCGCAGGCAGCCTGAACGCTGGCGTGCAGAAGCTCAGCGGCGGCGCCGGCAACCTCAGCACCGGCGCTCAGACCCTCTCCGAGGGCACCGTGACGCTGCAAGAGGGTGCAACCTCGCTCGCAACCGGCATCGACACCCTCGACCAGGGCGTAGGCACCCTCGACCAGGGCGCTGCGAAGCTCGCAGCGGGTGCCAGCGACCTCTCTGACGGTGCAGACAAGCTCGTCTCGGGCAGCACCCAGATCAGCGAGGGTGCTGGCACCCTCGCAACGAAGAGCTCGGGCATCGCCCCAAGCACCCTCCCCTGGGTTGCTGGCGTCGTGCTCGCGGGTATCATCGGCCTGGCTCTCTGGATCGTGCATCGCGTGCGCCACGCACGCGCACAGGAGAACACCCTGTAACGCACACCACCACCTGATCTGAGGGGGCTGGCACGCATCGCGTGTCAGCCCCCTCACTCGTTTCACTGCGGTGGTAGCCCGCACTCAAGTAATCCGGCACTCGGGGTTGCCTAGATTCGAGGAACCCAGCAACTGCCGGACTGCTCGCGAGAACAAGGCTGCTCCCCCGGGCGGCTGCCGTCTGCGACAGCTATGCGATCGACCGAGACTATTGCCAGTCTTTCGCGATCGGGCACACCTTCGGCAGATCATCCGGCTTCCGGCAGCTGATCACCCGCGCACAAGCGCAACGAGGCCGACAAACGGAGCGCCCAGTGTTGGCTGATCCCACGCAAACTGTTTAGCCGAGCTTGTCGGTAGCAGGCGTGGGTCGATCTGGTTGCACTCGTGGGTGCATCTGGTAGCACTCTGGCGGGACTTCGCTGAGGATTGCTTTCACCCGCAACCAACGATGGTTGTGGCGGAGGAAAGGAAACCGGATGGCTGACTACCGACTCATCATGGCCCTGCTTCTGCAGGAGCAGCCCTATCGCCAGATCCAGGTGATGGCTGGCTGTTCGCATCGCGCGATCTCCAGGGCACGCCGCGTGCTCGACGCCGAGCACTTGACCACGCCCGAGCAGATCCATGCGCTCACCGCAGAAGACCTGGAGCGGTTCTTCACCGACGGTAGGAGAAGCGTGACAGGCGAGTTCGTGCCCATCGACATCGACAAGGTCATCGCGGAGTCCATCCTGAACCGGATCGTCTCGAACGCGGAGATCGTGCAACTGAACGGGCCGAACATGCGCCGCCACACCGCGGCAGCCCAGGACCTGCCCGAGAGCTGAACGGCGGAGCGCGGGCGGCGCACCGCTACCGGTGACCCGCCCGCGCTACCAGATCGACCCACGCACGCTACCGAAAGGCACTGCTAAACAGCAAACGACGCACCTTGCCAGCCACCAACGTGAGCTCCCACCCAAGGGGGCATCAAACGTTGCCTCAGAACAGGTCAAACAACACTAGTGCCCCCTTGCTTGAGCTCAGGGGAAAACCCCGAGGCAAAGCAAGCCAGGGCAAGGCACCCGACGGGGCAGTGCGGGAAAGACGCCCCGGGCAGCGAAGAAGCCCGTTCACTTCGACAAGCTCAGTGAACGGGCTTCTTTAGACCCTGCAAGCAAGGTTGGGGGTGATTAGACCCCGAGCTCGATGCTGCGGCCTGGGATGGCCTCCAGCAGGTTGCGGGTGTACTGCTGCTGCGGGTTGTCGAACACCTCGTCGGTGGTCGCCTGCTCCACGATCTTGCCCTGCTGCATCACGCACACGCGGTCGGCAATCAGACGCACCACCGCAAGGTCGTGCGTGATGAAGAGATAGGTCAGCCCCATGTCGCGCTGCAACTCGGCGAGCAGATCAAGAATCTGCGCCTGCACCAGCACGTCGAGCGCCGAGACAGCCTCGTCGAGCACGAGAATCTCGGGCTTCAACGCGAGACCGCGAGCTACGGCGACGCGCTGACGCTGGCCGCCCGAAAGCTCGTTCGGGTAGCGGGTAGCGAGCGTGCGCGGCAGCGCCACCTGATCGAGCAGCTCGAGCACACGTTCACGGCGGCTCGCGCGATCACCCACGTTGTGAATGTTCAGCGGCTCCATGATCGTATTGCCGATATTGCGCAGCGGGTCGAGCGAACCGTACGGGTCTTGGAACACCGGCTGCAGCTGGCTGCGCAGGTCAAACAGACCCTTGCGGTCGAGCTTCGAGGTGTCTTTACCGTCGATGCGAATCGTGCCACCGCTCGGCTTCTCAAGCTGCAGCACCATCTTCGCGATGGTCGACTTGCCCGAGCCCGACTCGCCCACGAGCGCCATGGTCTCGCCACGGTTAATCGTGAACGTAGCGCCCTCAACTGCAACGAAGTCTTCGCTCGCAAAGTTACCCTTGCGCAGCTTGTAGACCTTGCGCAGGTTTTCGACCTCGATGAGCGGCTTGCCGACGACTCGCTGGTTGTCATCAGCGAGCGCTGCGACGTTGAACGACTCGGTCGGTGCGGCCGGCAGGTCTGCGCTGCTGCCGATGCGGCGCGATGCCAGCGACGGTGCAGCCGAAACCAGGCGCTTCGTGTAGGGGTGCTGCGGGTTCTGCAGAATCTGACGACTGGGGCCAGACTCGACGATGTTGCCGCGGTACATCACGATGAGCTTCTCGGCGCGCTCGGCCGCGAGGCCAAGGTCGTGCGTGATGAAGACCACCGCGGTGCCGAGCGCCTGAGTGCGCTTGGCGAGATGGTCGAGCACCACGCGCTGCACGGTCACGTCAAGCGCCGAGGTCGGTTCATCGGCAATCAGCAGCTGCGGGTTCGCCGACAGGCCAATGCCGATCAGCGCACGCTGCTTCATACCGCCCGAGAACTGGTGCGGGTACTGGCGCATGCGCTTCTCGGCGTCTTGCAGGCCTGCCTGCTCGAGCACCTCGACTGCGCGCTTCTTCACGTCCTTCTTGGCCGAAGCGAGGCCGTTTGCACGGATCGCTTCTTCAACCTGAAAGCCGATCGACCACACTGGGTTGAGGTTCGACATCGGGTCTTGCGGCACGAGGCCGATTTCGCGGCCGCGGATCGACTCCATGTCTCGGCGGCCGATGCCGACGAGTTCACGCCCGTTCCAGTTCACCGAACCGCCAGTAATGTGGCCGGTGCCCGGCAGAAGGTTGATCACCGCGTGCATCATGGTCGACTTACCGGAGCCCGACTCACCCACGATAGCGACGGTCTCGCCGGGGTACACGTCGAGATTGACCCCGTGCAGCACCTGGTTGGCGGTCTTGTCGGTCTTGAACGCGACCTTGAGGTCGCGCACGCTCAGAATTGGCTTGCGTTCGCTCATCGCTGCGCCCTCGCCTTCGGGTCGAGCGCATCTCGCACAACCTCGCCCAGCATAATAAAGCCGAGCACGGTCACGCTGAGCGCGATTGACGGGTAGATCAGGTTTTGTGGTCGCACGCGCAGATCGCTCTGCCCAGCGCTAATGTCGAGGCCCCAGCTCATGAACTGAGCGGGCGGCAGACCGACGCCAAGGAACGAGAGCGTCGCCTCTGCAACGATCGCGGCTGAGAGCGACAGCGTGGTCACCACGAGCACAGGTGCGATCGAGTTCGGCATCACGTGGCGCCACAGCGTCTTGAACCCCGAAAGGCCAAGCGCCTCAGACGCCATCACGAAGTCGCTGTTCTTCACGCGCAGAATCTCGGCACGCAAGATACGCGCCGTGACCGGCCACGAGAAGCCGCCGATCGCGAGGGCAATCACAAAAATGTTGCGGTGCGACGAAAGGACGCTCATCACGACCACAGCAGCGAGGATGTAGGGAATCGAGAAGAAGATGTCGCCAATGCGCGAGATCACGGTATCTACCCAGCCACCGAAGTAGCCAGACAGGGCGCCCATGATCGTACCGAAGACAAAGGTCATCAGAATCACGATGAGGCCCACCGACACAGAAGTGGAGGTGCCGTGAATCACGCGCGAGTAGATGTCACAACCCTGCTTGTTAAAGCCGAGGGGGTGGCCTGCGGCCGGCCCCTGATTCGACAGCGAGAGCTGGCAGGCGCGAGGGTCAACCTGCGTGAACAGGGTCGGGAAGAGCGAGACGACTACGACCAACAAAATGATCGCTGCCGAGATCCAGAACATCGGGCGGCCACGCATGTCTGCCCAGGCGTCGGTCCAGAGATTCTGCTTCTTGTCGCTCACCTTGACAGCGTCGACGGCGGCAACCGGGGTCTCTTCAAACGGAGCTACGAAGTGCTCGATTTCAGGGTTCTTTGGCTCAGACATAGCGGATCCTCGGATCAAGCACGGCGTAGAGCAGATCGATGATCAGGTTCACGCCAAGGTAGAGAAGCACCATCACGGTGACGAACGAGACAACGGTTGCGTTCTCGCCGCGCAGGATGGCCTGGTAGAGCGTGTTACCGACGCCGGGCACGTTGAAGATACCCTCAGTCACGGTCGCACCAACCAGCAGCACGCCGAAGTTAGCGGCGCTGTTCGTGATCGTCGGGATCAGCGAGTTACGCAGCACATGCACCGGGATCACGCGACCGCGCGAGAGACCCTTCGAGTAGGCGGTGCGCACGAAGTCTTGATTCAGTGTGTCGATGACCGAGGCGCGGGTGAGACGCATGCTGGTCGCATAGAGGCTGACCCCAAGCACGATTGCTGGCAGCAACAGCGAGTAGAACGACACATCTGAGCCGACAGTGGTCTTAAACCAGCTGAGCTTGATCGTGAAGAAGTACTGAGCGATGAACGCAATCACGAAGATCGGCACGCTCATCATGAGAAGACCGACAATCAGGTTCACGTTGTCGAAGAGCTTGCCCTTGCGCAGGCCCGAGAAGAGGCCGATGATCACAGCGAGTGTGAACTCGATGATGATTGCCATCACCGCGAGGGCTGCAGTCACGGGGAAGGTACGCGCCAGGATGCTGCTCACTGGCTGGCCCGAGAAGCTCGTGCCGAAGTCGCCAACAAACATGCCCTTGAGGTACAGCAGATACTGCACGATGAAGGGCTGGTCGAGGTTGTACTGCTCGCGCAGCTTTGCGAGAACAGCGGGGTTGGGGGTCTTATCTCCAAACATTGCGACGATTGGGTCGCCCGGCATGGCGAAGACCATGAAGTAGATGAGGAACGTGGTGCCCAGCAGAACCGGGATCACCTGCAGGATGCGGAAGAGGATGTATCTCAGCACGAGTATTCCCTCCGCTCAAATTCAATATGCATAGTGGGTATTCTCTCGCAGTTATGGTGCGATACGTAGTCTACGGCTACTTTGCCGCGGGGCACGGATCGCGTGCCCCCAAGGGAGAGGCCCCGAATGCGGTGGCATGCGGGGCCTCTTGAGCTAGTAGAAACTAGCCCTTGGTGATCTCGTAGTAGAGCGGAACCGAGTTCCAGCCGAACTGCACGTTCGACACGCCCTCGCCGTAACCGCCGGTCACGTTCGAGTACCACAGCGGGGTCGCGGGCAGATCCTTGAGAAGGATCTCCTGTGCCTGCTGGTAGTACTCGTTTGCCTTAGCGGCATCGGTCTCGACCGAGCCCTTCTTCAGCAGTTCATCGAACTCAGGGTTCGAGTAGTCACCGTCGTTCGAGCCAGCGTTGGTCGCGTAGATCGGGCCCAGGAAGTTGTAGAGACCTGGGTAGTCAGCCTGCCAGCCAGTGCGGAACGCGGTCTGGATGGTGCGGTTGGTGATCTCGGTGCGAGCCTCAGCGAAGGTCGGGTACGGGTGACCCGCTGCCTCGATGCCGAGCGTGTTCTTGACGCTGTTGGTCACAGCGTCAACCCAGCCCTGGTGGCCGCCGTCAGCGTTGTAAGCGATCTCGAAAGTGCCGCTCCAGGGGCTGATTGCGTCGGCCTCAGCCCACAGCTTCTTCGCCTCTTCAGGGTTGAATTCGAGCACCTCGGCACCCTCGAGCGAATCGCTCCAGCCGTCAATAACGGGCGAGGTGAAGTCGCTTGCGGGGGTACGAGTACCGTCGAAGATCACATCGGTGATCTCTGCGCGGTCGATAGCCATCGAGATAGCTGCACGACGCAGCTTGCCCTCTTCGCCATCAAAGTGTGCGAGGCGAGCAGGAATGGTGAACGACTGGAAGATAGCAGCCGGCTGGTTCACAGCGCGGTCGCCAAGGTCGTCCTTGAAGGTGGCGAGTGCCGAATCGGGCACAGCATCGAGCACGTCGAGGTTGCCACCCTGCAGGTCAGCGTAAGCTGCGTCCTGCGAAGCGTAGAAGACAATGGTCAGGCCATCGTTCTTGACCTCGCGGGGGCCGTTGTACTCGTCGTTCTTGACGAGCTTGATCTGCACGTCGTGCTCCCAAGCCTTCTCGTCAGCGAGCTTGTAGGGGCCGTTGCCAACCGGGTTCTGGCCGAAGGCCTCCATGTCTTCAAATGCGACATCGGGCAGCGGGTAGAACGCCGAGTAACCTAGGCGCAGCGGGAAGTCCGAAGCAGCCTTGTTCAGGGTCACGGTGAAGGTGTTGTCGTCGACAACCTTGAGGCCGGGCAGCTCTGCCACGCTCTCCTCGTAGCTGAAGCCCTCGATGTCTTCGAAGAAGTAGCTGCTGAGCTGCTCGTTGGCAACGTCTGCACCGTAGTTCCACGCCTTCACAAAGTTCTCAGCCTTGACGGGGGTGCCGTCTGCGAACTTCGCATCCTTGCGGATCTTGATGGTGTAGGTCGTTGCGTCTTCGGTCTCAATCGACTCTGCAAGATCGTTGTGGGCCGAACCGTCTGCTGCATAGTAGACGAGACCCGCGAAGATCGAGTCGAGAATCTTGCCGCCGCCAACCTCGTTGGTGTTGGTCGGGATGAGCGGGTTCTGTGGCTCCGAGCCGTTTGCGGTGATGATGCCACCCTTGGCCTCACCCGATCCTGCAGTGCTGCCGCCAGATGCGCAGCCTGCAAGAGCCAGGGAACCCGCGGCGGCGAGGGCGATGAGCCCCAAACCGATCCGTGATCGCTTCACTGATCTTCCTCCTTGTTGTTCCGCACCCGGGCAGCTCGGGATGAGCGTTCCGGGGGCAGAGATGGATCTAACTTGTTCAGCCTAACGAGATGCGCTTGGGCGCACCGCCTCGGCTGTGCAGACGCAACAGAATCGTGACCCTTGGGAGTCACAATCTGTAAGGTTCAGCTACCCGACAGGGTGCTTCGCCATGCGTCGCGTCTGGTCGCCTGTTCCACTGGATCAGGCACTGGCAGTGATGCCAGCAGTCGCTGGGTGTACGGGTGTTCGGGCGAACCGAGCACCTGCTCCCCTGTTCCGACCTCCACGAGTTCGCCGTGCAGCAGCACACCAACGCGGTCTGCCAACGCATCGACGACCGCGAGGTCGTGCGTAATGAAGAGCGAGGCGAAGCCAAGCTCACGCTGCAGTTCGGCAAAGAGCTCAAGCACCTTTGCCTGCACCGACACGTCGAGCGCACTCGTCGGTTCGTCGGCAATCAGCAGTTTCGGATCGAGCGCCAGCCCGCGCGCAAGCGAGGCGCGCTGACGCTGACCACCCGAAAGTTCATGCGGGTATCGGTCACCGTATGCAGCCGGCAGCTGCACTGCTTCGAGCAGTTCATTGACGCGGGATCTGGCACGATCGGCGTCACGCGCTAGACCGTGCACAATCATCGGCTCGGCGACGCACTCGGCGATCGTGAACCGCGGGTTGAAGCTCGTGGCCGGATCCTGAAAGACAAAGCCAATGTCGCGCCGAACGGGTCGGAACGTGCGTTCCTTGTACCCGAGCATCTCGACACCCAGCACCTGCAGCGAGCCACCGGTGACCGGGGTCAACCCGGCGATGGCACGTCCGATCGTTGATTTGCCCGAACCTGACTCGCCAACGAGACCGAGCACTTCGCCCGCACCGATCTCAAAGTCGACGCCCTTGACCGCTTTGAAACCTGGCTTGCCGAGGCGGCCCGGGTATTCGATCTCGAGACCGGTAGCACGAACCAGCGGCTCACGCTCGGGCTGCTGCGCCCGCTCCATGGCACGCTCGGCCGCACGAATACGGCCCTCACCGCCGAGGCGAGGCACGGCTGCGAGCAGATCCCGCGTGTATTTTTCGCGGGGTGCCGCAAAGAGCTCGGCTACCGGAGCGCGCTCAACGACCTCACCCTGGTACATCACTGCCACCTCGTCAGCAAGGTCTGCGACGACACCCATGTTGTGCGTGATCAGCATGATCGAGGCACCGAACTCGTCGCGGCACTGTCGCAGCAGATCGAGGATCTCGGCCTGCACCGTCACGTCGAGCGCCGTTGTCGGTTCGTCGGCCACAATAAGCCCGGGGTTCAGGGCAAGCGCCATCGCGATGACGACGCGCTGCTTCTGTCCGCCAGAAAGCTGGTGCGGGTACGAATCGACGCGGCGCTCGGGCTCGGGAATACCGACCTTGCGCAGCATCTCGATGGCCTGCTCGCGAGCTGCCTTCTTCGAGACCTTGCCGTGGGCGCGAAGCCCCTCGGCGATCTGCCAGCCCACGGTGTAGACGGGATTGAGCGCGGTCGAGGCCTCTTGAAAGACCATCGCCACGTCACGCCCGCGCACTGCACGCAACTGCTCTGGGCTGAGGCTCAACACGTTGCTCGGCTCACCGCCGCCCGCATTTGCGAGCAGCACAACACCCTGCGAGACCGCGGTCTCTGGCAGCAGCCCGAGCACCGTCTTTGCGGTGACGGTCTTGCCAGAGCCCGACTCGCCGACGACCGCGAGCACGCTACGCGGCGCTACCGCGAGCGAGACACGATCGACGGCTTTTACGGGGCCGCGGTCGGTCGCAAAGGTGACCTCGAGGTTCTGAATATCGAGTACGTTGCTCACGAGCGTTCTCCCTCTTCACGGGTTGCGGAGTCTGCGTTACCCGCTGCCCCGGCAGCTGCTGCAGCCTGCTGCACGGCAATAACCGAGGTTGAGGTGACCGCACCGCTGCCCGCCTTTGCGCGCTTTCTGAGGCGCAGACGAGGATCAGACAGGTCGTTGAGGCTCTCGCCTGTCAGGGTCAGACCCATCACCACGAGCACGATCGCGATGCCCGGCCAGAGGCTGGTCCACCACACGCCGTTCGTGACATCGGCGACGGCCTTGTTGAGGTCGTAGCCCCACTCCGCAGCCGAGTTTGGCTCGATGCCAAAGCCCAAGAAGCCGAGGCCCGCGAGCGTCAAGATCGCCTCAGATGCGTTCAGTGTGAACACAAGAGGCAGCGACCTGGTCGAGTTGCGGAAGACATGCTGGAACATGATGCGTCGGTGCGAGGCACCAATCACGCGAGCCGACTCGACAAAGGCCTCAGCCTTGACCCGAATCACCTCGCTGCGCACAACGCGGAAGTACTGCGGAATAAAGACCACAGTGATCGATAGCGAGGCAGACCAGATGCCACCCCACAGGCTCGACTGCCCACCCGAGATCATGATCGACATCACAATCGCAAGCAGCAGCGACGGGAACGCGTAGATCGCGTCAGCGAGCATCACGAGCACGCGGTCAACCACGCCACCCACGTATGCCGAGACGAGACCGAGCAGCGATCCAAGAAAAATCGATGCCAGCACTGCGATGACAATCACCAGAAACGCGGTTCGAGAACCCCAGATCACACGCGAGAGCACGTCGTAGCCAGCAATTGTGGTGCCAAACGGGTGCGCTGCAGACGGCGCCATCCGGCTGCCGAAGTCGCCGTCGGGGCCGGAGATCGCGTTGTAGCTGTAGGGTGCGATCAGGGGCGCAAACGCCGCCATCAGTACGAAGACAATGACAAGCACCAGACCGGTCACGAGCATTCCGCGCTGCAAGCCGACGCTGGCGCGTACGTCACGAATGATCGGCCAGCTGCGCCAGCCCTTCTTCGAAGACATTGAGAGGTCAGTCATGATCAGTACCTCACTCTCGGGTCAATGAGCGCAGCGAGCACGTCGACAATGAAGTTCGACAGCGCCACAATCACCGCGAGCAGTGCAACGATGCCCTGCACCGCCACGAAGTCGCGCGCGCTCAGGTAATAGGCCAGCTGAAAGCCCAGCCCCTTCCACTCGAAGGTACTCTCGGTCAGCACCGCGCCGCCGAGCAGCAGCGCAATCTGCAAACCGATCACGGTGATGATCGGAATCAGTGCGGGCCGGTAGGCGTGCTTGGTGACGAGCCTAAACTCGCTCACACCGCGCGAACGACCCGAATCAACGAACTCTTGCCCGAGCGTGCCGATCATGTTCGTGCGTACGAGGCGCAAGAAGATACCGGCGGTCATCAGGCCGAGCGTCAACGCCGGGAGGATCGCGTGCACGAGCACGTCACCGACTGCTTCGGGGCTCCCAAGGCGGAACGCATCGATCAAGTAGAAGCCCGAAGGGTTTGGCAGCAGCTGAATCTTCAGCTCGGTCGCGATCGAGGCGCGCCCCGAAACCGGCAGCCAGCCGAGCCAAATTCCGAAGATGAGCTTGAGCAGCAGGCCCGAGAAGAACACGGGAGTTGCGTAGGTGAAGATCGCGAAGACGCGAAGCGCTGCATCTGGCCCGCGGTCGCGATAGTACGCGGCCAGCATGCCGAGGGGAATACCCACGACGAACGCCACAATCAGCGTGAAGAAAGCGAGTTCGAGCGTTGCCGCGCCGAACGTGGTGAGCACCTCAAGCACGGGGCGGTTGTCGCTGATCGTCGTGCCGAAGTTTCCGGTGAATACCTGACCGAGGTATTCAAGGTATTGCACGAGAACCGGACGATCGTAGCCGGCGGCGTGAATGCGCTCGGCGAGCTGCTCAGGGGGGAGGCGGTCACCGACAGAAGCGGTGATCGGGTCGCCGATGGTGCGCATGAGCACGAATACCATCGTGACAAGGATAAACACGGTCGGCACGATGAGCAGGGCGCGCCAGATGATGTAGCGCCCGAGCCCACCCCCCGACCGAGCTTTCGAGACTTTCGCGGGTGCGCCCGCGGCAATATCAAGAGTCATGGTTGAGAAAGAGCACAGGGAGGGAAGCCGCAAGCGGCCCCCTCCCTGTCTCGATAAGAACTACTTGGTGAGCGTACCGAAGCGGAACTTGAACGAAGGATCAAGCGTGACGCCGTCGACACCGTCAACCGCGACAGCAACCTGCGCGCCCTGCAGCATCGGCAGGGTCGACAGATCCTGAGCGACGAGATCCTGGATCTGCTCGATCAGCGCAGTACGCGCTGCCGGGTCAGGAGTGACGAGCTGCTGACGAATCAGGTTGTTGACCTCTTCGTTGTTGTAGTGGTTCTCAAGGAATCCACCCTCAAGGAAGAACGGCGTCAGGTAGTTGTCGGCATCCGAGTAATCGGGGAACCAGCCGAGCTGGTGAGCCGGGTACATGTCTTCAACGCGATCCTTGGTGAACTGGCCCCACTCGGTCGACTGCAGGTTCACAGTGAACAGGCCGTCAGTCTCGAGCTGCGCCTTGATCTGAGCGTACTCTTCAGCCGAGGCTGCACCGTAGCGCTCACCCGCGTACTGCAGGTTGAGCACGACCGGGGTCTGCACGCCGGCATCGGCGAGACGCTTCGCCGCGCGAGCGGGATCAGCGCCACCTTCGTTGTCACCGTAGAGGCCCTTGAGCGACTCGGTCGCACCGGTCAGGCCGTCGGGAACGAAGCTGTAGAGCGGGGTGTAGGTGCCCTTGAAGACCTGCTCCGAGAGCTTGTCGCGGTCGATCAGGTCAGCTGCGGCCTGGCGCACGGCAAGTGCCTTCGCCGGATCGGCGTCAGCCGTGGTAGCGCCGAAAGGCTGCACGTTGAAGTTGAACACGATGTAGCGAATCTCGCCGCCCGGGCCCTTCACCACGTTGAGGCCGTCAGTGCCCTCGAACTTCTCGATGTCGGTAGCCGACAGGCTGCGGAACGCAACGTCGACTGCCTTGGTCTCGATGGCCTGGCTCAGGTTTGCCTCGTCGGCGAAGTATTTTACGTTGATCTCGCCGGTCTTGGCTGCGCCCCACAGGCCCTGGTAGCCGTCGAATGCCTTGTACGCGGCGAGGTTGCCCTTGTCGAAGCTCTCGAGCGAGTACTGGCCAGCAAAGCCCTTGCCCTTGACGATCTCTGCGTCAGTGGCGAGTTTGTCTGCGGGGAACACGTCTTCGTCGACGATCGGACCAACCGGGCTCGACAGCACCTGCGGGAAGGTCTGGTCGTCGCCAGCCTTCAGCGTGAACACGACGGTGGTGTCATCGGTGGCCTCGACGCTGTCGAGGTTTGCGAGCAGGCTCGACGGGCCGTTCTCATCGGCGATCGCGAGCTGGCGATCGAAGGTGAACTTCACGTCAGAAGCGGTCAGTTCGTTTCCGTTGGCGAAGGTCAGGCCCTCTTTGAGCTTGACGGTGTACTTCGTGGGCTCGGTGAATTCTGCCGATTCAGCGATGTCGGGCTCGACGTCGCTCGAACCCACCGGGTTGTTCAGCAGCATTGGGTAGATGTTCGTCATAACGCCGAACGACCCATTGTCGTATGCGCCTGCGGGGTCGAGCGAGGTGACGACCTCGGTCGTGCCAACGGTGATGGCCGAGCCGCCCGTCGAACCGCCCGCATCGCCACCGCCAGATGCGCAGCCCGAGAGCAGCAGTGCGCTCGAGGTGGCAAATGCGAGCACGCCATAGCCAGTGCGTGAGAGTTTCACTTGGTCTCCTTGTGTTGCGTGAGCAACGGAGCTGTTCGATCGCCGTTGCTTTTTGGGAACCCGCCTAGCCTAGCTGACCTCGGGGGTTGTGTCTCGCCACGGACCTGTGCCGGGAGCGATCGTAAGCGGATCGAGACATTGCTCACATGAGCAGGGGTTTCTGCTCTTTCGTCCACTGTGAGAACCGTGCGGGTGCTGACCACGCGCTACGCTTGGCGCGTGATCGCTACGCCCTCAAAGACCCAGCTGCGGTGGGAACTCGCCATCGTGCTGGCGCTGTCGTTCGGAGCCGCCGGGGTGCGCGCGATCGTCGTGATCGTAGAGCGACTTTCGAGCGAGGTCGCCCTCTCCTCGCAAACCGCGACCATCAATCGTCCACTCGCGGATCGCGCGACCTTCGACCTCATCTACCAGCTGTTGAGCTTCGCATTCGGCCTCGCCCCGGTTGCTCTCGTCGCCTATCTGCTCTGGCGCCGGCGCGCTCCGCATCTCGGCAACCTCGGGCTCGGCAGGCTCCCTCGCATGCGGCGCGGCTGGTGGGGTCGCGAGAGCGCGTTCGGGTTGCTGCTCGCGGCCGCGATCGGCATCCCAGGTCTCGTGTTCTATGTCTTCGCACGCGGGATCGGCATCAACACGACGGTCATCCCTGCGGCGCTCGATACCTACTGGTGGACGGTTCCGGTGCTCGTGCTGATGGCACTCAAGGCCGCGCTCGGCGAGGAGCTCATCGTCGTGGCGTACGTCTTCGACCGCCTGAAGCGGCTCGGAGTCGGCCCGATCGCGACGATCGTCTCGAGCGCGCTGCTGCGAGGCAGCTACCACCTCTACCAGGGGTTCGGCGGCTTCGTCGGTAACGTCGTGATGGGCCTCGTCTTCGGGTGGGCGTATCAGCGCTGGGGCCGATCCTTGCCGCTGATCGTCGCGCACTGGGTGCTCGACATCGTGAGCTTCGTCGGTTACCCGCTCGCGGTCGCGCTCTGGCCAGCGTTCTTCTCGCTCCCGGCTGCAGCGTGAGTTATGAGGGCTTCGCGCTCTTCGCCATGTAGTCGAGCGTGCCCCAGATCGTGTCGTAGAGCGCGGCGTCTGCCTGGCTCGTGCAGCGAGGCTCGGGCTTCACCACCTCAAGCTTGCCATCGTCCGTCTTCAGCAGACCCCACACGTTGGGCTCGCGAGCCGCAGCGCAGGCGTCTGAAAAACCGGCGGCGACCGGGATCGAGTCGAACGTTGCGCGAGTATTGCCGTCGAACAGCGTGTAGGGGGTGCTTCCACCGAGCTTCTCAGAGACCTGCACGGTCAGGCCCCACTGCTCGATCGGCAGTGGCCACGTGCTCCCCGGATCGACCACGGGTGCAGCGTCGGGCTCGGGGGCCGGTTCTTCGCTCGGCTCCGGGGTTTCGGTCTCAGCGGGGGCTTCGGTCGTCGGCTGCGAGGTCGCCGGCGGATTCTCGGTCGTCGCGGGCGCTTCGTTGCCGCGTACACCGTTGACCACAAAGATCGAGGCGATGATCGCTACCACGACCCCGCCACCGACGATCAGCCACGGCAGAGCCTTGCGTCCGCGGTTCTCGCTGCCCGTGACCGAGATTCGTTCGTAGTCGGGCTCGGGTTCCGTCTCAGCATCACTTGCGAGCTCAGGGGCAAGGAGCGCAAAAGGATCAGTGTCGGCGGCAGCCTGAGTCGGGCGCGTCGCTGCGGCCGGTGGGAATGCTGCCGCTACGGGAGTTGTCGCAGCTGTAGCCGCGGAGGCGGCTGCGACTGCGGCACCAGTCGAGGCAGCCGTGGCGTTCGCAGCTGCGCTTGCTGTGGTGGCCTGCGTTTTGCCTGTCTCTGTCGAGGCCAGTACATCAAAGGGCTGCGTCGGAGCCGGCTCCTCGTACTGCTTCGATGCCGACAAGTCCGGCTGCGGCGCCTGCTGAGTAGGCTCTGCCTGAAACACCGGGGGCAGGTCACGCCGCTCGCGGGGCTCAGGTGAGAATCCAGGCAGAATAAGCGGCACGAGCTGCTCGTTGTCAGTGGCAAAAGCCTGAGACCACGGCTGCTCGTCAGGCTTCGCCTGCTGAACCGGTGATGCGGCAGCGTTCTCGGTTGGCGTCTTGCGTGCGGGCTCCGGACTGGCCGAGGGCGCGGTCGCTTCGGGAAGCGACGAATCCGAGGCGGGCTCGCCCATGCTCATCAGCTCGTCGAAGCTCGGGACCCCGCGGCGCTGAGGCACAGGTGCAGCCAAGGGCGTTTCGGTCGGCGCGACCGGTTCAGCGCCTGAACCTTCGGGTTCTTGGCTCTGATCCTCTTCGCCACCTACGGTCGCGGAGTCGAGAAATGCGCGCAATTCATCGTCATTCACCCTGACAGACTACAGAATTTCAGCCCGAACTCCCGCCTCGAGCTGACGAATTGCACGAACCGTCACGCTTCGAGGCGCTGCTTAAGCCACAGATTTCGCTGCCCGATGAGTCGTTTCATGTAGCGCTCGAGCACAAGCCGCTCAGCAATCTTGCCAAGAAATCCAAAGGGAGCTTCGAACTCGATGTGGTCGATCATGCGGGTCTGTCGCCCCGATACCTCGAACCGGTGTTCGTGCCACCATCTGGCGAATGGACCCTGCGTTTGTTCGTCAACGAATCGACTCGGGCGCTCATAACGCAGTCGCTCATCGCGCCGAGGCCCCACGTTCGTTGCCGCGCTTGTAGTTTCCGGTGGCTCTTGCGAGCAGCTGCTGATCCCTCGCATCGTCGCTGCCCAGCTGGGCCGCCAGCTTTCGCGCGGCCGCACCCCTCACCGTCACGATAGAGCGACCGTCTCGAACGACGCGCACCTCGCCAGCACTCGTGATTCGATACGAAAAAGGGTGCTCACGAAGGCCCGCGGGAAGCTCCATGTCAGGCGATCTCCTCGTCACTCGGCCGCTCGCTCACGCGCCGTCGTGCTCCGCCCGAAACACGTGCACGAGGGCGTTTGCGTGCCCGTGGCCCATGCCCTGATCCTTCAAGAACTGCACCTGATCCATGTGGTTCTGCCCGGCGACCGCGCGCAGCTCGGCGATCCACTCGTCGATCGATTTGCCGTATTTCGCCTCAATCGAAGGGAAGTACGATTTGGGGCCCTTCACCGGTTCTGACACTGTTGCCTCCTTTGGCATGGAATACCTCAGCTTATGCCCGCGGCACTCGCGACCACCAGGCCGTATACGTTCGTGTCGAAGCGCTGCTCGCCCAGCGGTGTCGCGCTTCGCATCACACCCTCGTGCGCAAAACCGAGCCGCTTCGCGACCGCGCCGCTGCGATCATTGTGTGCCGCAGTGTAGAGCTCAAAACGCCGCACTCCGAGGCTGGTCTTGCCGTGCTCGATGAGTGCCTGACACACGCGCGTCACCACTCCCCTGCCCTCGAAATCTTCGTCGATCCAGTAACCGAGCTCTGCCGTGCGGTTGTAGGCGTTGATACGCATCTCGATATTGCCGATCAGCTGACCACCGGCATAGATGTTGCAGGGAACCGCGGCGCCAGAAACGAACATCTGCAGCCGCTCTTCAACGTGCGCCCGCAGCACTTCAGGGGTCTGCTCGGCCAGCGCCCATTGCTCCCACTGCCGCAACCGCGCGAGATTCTTGTTGATGAGGGCAAGCAGTTCGTCGACCGAGTCGGTTGTGCGCAGCCCGAGCGCAAAACCGTCGCCGAGGTCGTGGGTGAAAAACATGCTCGAGCGCTAGACCTTCTTGACGACGCTTGACTTCAGCTGCATCTTGCCGAAACCCGGCACCTTCGCGTCGATGTCGTGATCGCCTGCGCCCTCGATGAGGCGAATCCCGGCGACCTTCGTGCCTATCTTGATGGTGCCGCCACCGCCGCCAGACACTTTCACGGTCTTCACGAGCGTGACGGTGTCACCGTCGGCAAGCGGGTTTCCGACTGCATCACGAATGACCTGTGCTCCGTCTGCCGGCTGTTCGTCAGGCTGGCCATTCGCCGCCCACTCATGCCCGCACATCGGGCACACCAACAGAGCCCCCATCTCGTAGGTATACTCGCTCGCGCACTCGGGGCACTGCGGCAGCTGCGTCTCGTCAGGCAGCGAAGATTCGGTCACGAGGATCCTCTCGCAGTAGTTCGGGCCTCACTCGTTCCGAGGCTTGCACGCCCAGACTATCTCAGCGCTTCTTGCGCCGAATCTCACCAGAACCGGCTACTGCGCCAACAAAAATGTGCGCAGGGCAGAGATCACCTCTTCGGGCTTCTCCGAGTGCACCCAGTGCCCGGCGTCGCGCACCGTCATGCGTCGCGTCTTCGGAAACAGCGCCCGCATCGCCGGGGCATCGCCGTCTGTTACATAGTTCGAACGGTCGCCGCGAATCCAGAGCACCTGCCCGCCAAACACGGCGCCGGCAGCATCAGGAAAGCCCATGACGGTCTCGAGCTCACCGTAGAGCAGGTCAAGATTTGGTTCCCAGGTGAAGCCGCCGTCACGGTGCTTCAGGTTCTGCAGCAGAAAGCTGCGCACCGTGTCGTTTGGCACGGCTGCGGCGAGCGCCTCGTCGACATCAGAGCGCCGCTCAAGCGACGGGAGATCCAACGCCGCAAGCGACCCGAGCAGGTGCTGAAACTCACCCCTCGAGCCACCAGAAGATACTGGCGAGATGTCGATGACGACGAGGCGGCGCACCAGATCGGGGTGGCGCAGTGCAAGCACCATCGCGACCTTGCCACCCATCGAATGCCCGACAACATCGACGGGCCCAGACTCTGCAAAGCCCCCGCGCAGGTGTGCGGCGACGAGGTCGGCCATCTGCGCGTAGTCGAAGTGCTCGGTCCACGCCGAGCGCCCGTGGTTCGGCAGGTCGACCATGAGGCTCTGCGCCTCGGGCTCGAGCCCGGCCGCGATCCTCGTGAAGTTTCGGCCGCGCCCGAACAGGCCGTGCAAGAAGACGACGCGGGTAGCGGCGGTCTCGTCGCCAACGAGCGTGGAGTGCAGCTGAGAAGAGGTCACCCTTCCACGCTACCGGTATGCCGCGTTCCAGAGCGCGCGCCCGGATTCTAAACGGAAGCGCAACACCTCGTAGGTTGTGGTTGTTCACACCTTGACCCGGAGGGTTGCGCTTCCTTGCCTGCACACTACCGCCACTTGACCCTTGATG
>JAIUOH010000043.1 GCA_020161315.1 Actinomycetota bacterium
GGTGGTGAGGTGTCGTCTGACACGATCTGGCGGATCTTCCAGGATGAGTATTTGCCGATGACGGATGCGTCGTTTGATCGGTGGGGCCGATACGAACTGTTCCGCACCGTGTCGAAGAGCGCTGGTGACGGGGTGACCGAGCTGAAGGTCGATTACCGTCGCGGCGACGAGACCGCACAGCTGAAGGCAGTGGGCAACGGCCCGATCGACGCGTTCATCAACGGGCTCAACCACGCCGGTCACAAGGTCACGCTGTTTGACTATGTCGAGCACGCGATGAGCGGGGGCGGCGACGCGGTTGCCGCGGCGTATGTCGACCTCGAGGTTGACGGGCAGCGGTTGTGGGGCGTCGGCATCGACCCCGACACCACGCGCGCAACACTCAAGGCGATTGTCTCGTCACTGAACCGTGCGGTGCGCTCGAGCAGCGACGAGAAGGTCGCGGTCGGGGCGTAGCTACCTAAGCTGAGGGCTATTCAACCCCACATTGTTTGAGGGCGGGCAGCCCGGTGGATGACCGGGCGGCCCGCCCTTTTGCGTGGGCGGGGGAGAGCCGCCCGAATGTGCGGGATACTGACCCGCCGGCCGGTCGACGTAGCTGTGGCCGGTCGGGCTCGCCCAGCGCAATATGCCGCGCAACTCTTGGCTCACCCGCCATAAACTGTGGTGTTTGAGGCTGTGGTGGGAGCGGCAGAGGAACGCGAGATTGCGTTGGAAGCGGTCGGCCCACTCCTCGCCGCGTCGACAATGACCCTGCAGTGCGCGATACGCCATCTCGCGCTCGTGACCGATGTGCTGCCGATTGCCAATGGCCACCGCGACGGCCGCGCCGATGAGCTGCAGCCGTGTGGCGTCGAGACCTCGTTGCTGCATCTCGAGGCGCTCGAGCCGGGCAACGACATGGTTGCTCGAGTGCTCGCGGGCGGGGTGCATTGGTCATGACTTCATGCAATACCAGGCCATCGACATTTCTGATGGCGCGAAAGCAGAGCAACGCGACTCTCGAAGGGTCGGCACGGGCACGCAATGATTCGTACATATCTTCGAATGCTCGGCGTGGCGATCCCGCGAATGTCGGTGGCTCGCCATAGGGTGAGACCGTGATTTCTTCTATTCGTGGCGAGGTGCTCTCGGCCGGTGCCGGCTGGGTCGTGATTGCGGTCGGCGGCATGGGCTTTCGGGTCGAGATTCCGACGCGCACACCAAACGCGCACGTCGATGCCTACCTCGAACTGCACACCCAGCTCGTGGTACGCGAAGACTCGCTGACGCTCTTTGGCTTTGCTACGAGTGCCGAGCTCGAGGTCTTTGGCATCTTGCTTGGCGTGTCGGGCGTCGGCCCCCGCAGCGCGCTCGGTGTGCTGAGCGAGTTGACGCCGGCCCAGGTGGCGCAGGCCGCGGCAAGTGAAGACGAGAAACCGTTTCGCAAGGTCTCGGGTATCGGCCCGAAGACGGCCAAGCTCATCGCAGTGCAGCTCGCGGGCAAGCTTGATCCGCGCATGTTTGGGGCAGAGGATCGCGGGGCAGCCGGCGGGCACGCTGCTAGCGGGCAGGGCAGCGAAGGTGACCTCGTCTCGAAGGCGATCGTGACCCAGGGGCTTATCGGGCTCGGCTACGCCGAGTCGCAGGCCGCCGATGCGGTGCAAGACGCGCTCGATGCGGGCGCGCCCGAAGACCAGGCCGGTCTGCTCCGGGCCGCGCTCGCCCTATTGCAGACCCCGCGCCTCGGCGGGGCGCGATCCTCGTCGACAAACTCATCGCTAAAACAGGGCGGTAGTACCCGATGACGGGCGAGATGTCGTCGCAGGCCGCGCCAAATGAAATTGGCTTCGAAGGGGCGCTCAGACCTGAGTCGCTCAATGAGTTCGTAGGCCAAGCGAAGGCGCGCGGGCAGCTGCGCTTGCTGCTCGATGCTGCGATTATGCAGCAGCGCACGCCAGACCACATTCTGCTAGCGGGCCCACCGGGCCTCGGCAAAACGACGCTCTCAATGATCGTCGCGACCGAGCTCGACAAGCCACTGCACCAGACCTCGGGCCCTGCGATTCAGCACGCGGGTGACCTTGCGGCGGTACTCTCGGCGCTCACGCCAGGTGAGGTGCTCTTCATCGATGAGATTCACCGCATGGCGCGCAGCGCCGAAGAGATGCTCTACCTTGCGATGGAAGACTTCAAGATCGACATCATGGTGGGCAAGGGAGCGGGTGCAACCTCGATCCCGCTCGAGCTTGCGCCCTTTACACTCGTCGGTGCTACAACGCGCGCGGGCCTGCTGCCCAACCCGCTTCGCGATCGCTTCGGGTTCACCGCGCACCTCGAGTTCTATGCCGAAGACGAGCTCGCCTCGGTCGTGAGCCGCGCGGCGGGCCTGCTTGGCTTCGAAATTGATCCCGTGGGTGTCGAAGAGATCGCTGGCCGTTCGCGCGGCACGCCGCGCATCGCGAACCGCCTGCTGCGTCGCGTGCGCGACTACAGCCTCGTGCACGACACCCCCGGTGATCTGAAGGCGGTGCAGGCCGCGCTGGCCCTCTACGACATCGATGCGCACGGGCTCGACAGGCTCGACCGTGAGGTGCTGCACGCCGTGGTCGAACGATTTGGGGGAGGCCCGGTGGGTCTCACCACGCTCGCTGTTTCGGTGGGCGAAGAAGCCGAGACCATCGAGGCGGTCGTAGAGCCCTTCCTTGTGCGAGCAGGGCTGCTGAGTCGTACCCCGCGCGGCCGCATCGCAACCAGGCGCGGCTGGGAACACACAGGCATTCCCATGCCTGATGCGGTGTAGGCTTGTATGGTTTGGCGTGACTCGCGCCGCACTTAACGCGCCTTCGAAAGGACAGCCGTGGCTCTGGATCCGCTCTCAATCGTCATGTTCGGCCTCATCGCCGTGCTCATCTTCTTCATGTTCCGCAATGGCAAGAAGCGCCAGGCGGCTCAGCAGGAGATGCAAAACAACGTGCGCCCCGGCGCTCAGGTGATGCTGCAGTCGGGCATCTTTGCAACCATCGAGTCGGTTGACGAGGAAGAGAATCGCGTAACCGTGCGCAGCGGTGACTCGAGCTTCGTTGTGCACCGCAATGCGATCGGCCAGATCGTGACCCCGGCCGATGCTCCCGCAGATATCGCCGAGACCAGCGATCTCGCACCCGACGACGACCCAGAGTTCGGCGAGCGCGTCAGCGACGTCAAGACCGAGGCTGCTGACCCTGTTGCCGACGCTGAGCAGGCCGCAAGCGATGTCGTCGATGCAGAAGCTCCGAAGGCTGACGAGGGCGACGCGCCCAAGGCCTAAGCCATGACCGCCGGTGCGAAGTTGCAACCGGCAGTTCTTACCCGTTGCGCGCGCTCAGCCGAAAGGCTGAGCGCGCAGAAGAAAGAAGTTGATACGTGGCGCAGTCACCCGCAGTGAAGCGAGCCTGGCGCTCGCTTACCACGTTGCTGGTCATCATCGTTGCCTTGGTAGGCGTGATCGCAATCGGTGTGTGGCGCGGTGGCGCCACCTGGACCCCGAAGCTCGCGCTCGACCTGCAGGGTGGCACGCAGATTATTCTCGCCCCGAAGCTGTCTGACGGGCAGTCAGTGTCGGGCGAGCAACTGCAACAGGCAGTCGAGATCATTCGCCAGCGTGTCGACGCATCGGGCGTATCCGAGGCTGAGATCACCACGCAGGGCAGCCAAAACATCTCTGTCTCGATCCCAGGCAAGGCAGACGATGCCACGCTGCAGCGCATCGAAGCATCGGCGAAGCTTGACTTCCGTCCCGTGCTGTTCCTTGGCCCGAACACCGGCGCGGCTGGTAACGCGACCGCCGGGGCAGAGGCTGACGCTGCTGCCACGGGCGAGCAGGTAACCGGCGATCCCGAGGCCGCTGCCGATGGCACGACGACCGGGGCAGAAGCTGAAGCAACCGCAGACGCCGCTGCCGGGGCCGACGGTTCCGCAGCTGCGGATGGTGCGGCAGCTGATGCCGCCGCAACCGCCGTAGACACAGCCTCTGTAGACCCCGAGACCATTCCTGAGACCGCATACGATCAGGCATGGCTCACCGAGGGGCTCATGAAGAAGTTCAACGACTTCACGTGTAGCGCCGAAGAGACGCTCGGCCTGAGCGAGGCGCCCTCTGATCGTCCGCTCGTGACCTGTGACGACACCGGCGTGTACAAGTACATCCTCGGCCCCGTCGAGATGAGCGGTGAGACAATTACTGACGCAGTCGCCCAGGTGGCGGCGACCTCGACCGGTGCGAGCACCGGTCAGTGGGTCGTGCAGATCACCCTCGACAAGAAGGGCACCAAGACCTTCGGCGAGATCAGCACCCGCATGCACGGCCAGCCCGAGCCGGCGAACATGTTCGCGTTCGTGCTCGACAGCAAGGTGCTTTCGGCGCCCACGATGAACGGTGTCATTCTCGACGGTCGCCCCTCGATTAGCGGCAGCTTCACCCAGGAGACCGCACAGGTGCTCGCGAACCAGCTGAAGTTTGGCGCACTGCCAATCGGCTTCACCGTGCAGAGCCAGGAAGACATCTCAGCAACGCTCGGATCGAACCAGCTGCAGGCGGGTCTGCTTGCGGGCCTCATCGGTTTGCTGCTCGTCGTCGTGTATTCGATGTTCCAGTACCGCGCGCTCAGCACGGTCACGATCACCTCTCTCGCGATCGCTGGCGTGCTGACGTATCTGTTGCTTACGCTGCTCTCGTGGCGTCAGGGTTACCGCCTCTCGCTTGCGGGCGTGGCGGGCATTATCGTGGCGGTGGGTATTACCGCCGACTCCTTCATCGTCTACTTTGAGCGCATTCGTGATGCATTGCGCGACGGCTTCGTTCTCGACCGCGCGGTCGAGAACGGTTGGAAGAAAGCTATTCGCACGGTGCTCGCCTCTGACGGCATCAACTTCCTTGCGGCAGCGATCCTCTTCATCCTTGCAGTCGGCAGCGTGCGCGGTTTTGCGTTCACTCTCGGCCTGACGACCCTTGTCGACGTGCTCGTCGTGGTGCTGTTCACCCATCCGGTGATGGTGCTGCTTGCGCGCACGAAGTTCTACTCTGAGGGCCACAAGTTCTCGGGGCTCGACCCGAGGCAGCTTGGTGCGGTGTACCGTGGCCGGGCCCAGTTCCGCGAGCCTGTGGTTGCGTCGCGCGGCGCCGCCAAGAAGGCAAAGGGCGCTCAGAAGGAAGCGGCGAAGCGACAGACTATCGCCGAGCGCAAGGCCGCTGAATCAGCTGGCACTGCATCGACCGGAAAGGAGAGCTGATCATGGCTCGCAGCACATTCGCCGATTTCGGCAACGCTCTCTACACCGGTGAGAAGTCGATCGACTTTATTGGTCGCCGCAAGACCTGGTACCTGATCGCCGCGGTGATGATCGTCATCGCCATCGTTGGTCCGCTGCTTCGCGGCGGCTTCACCTTCGGCATCGAGTTCACCGGTGGTAGCCAGTTTCAGATTCACACCGTTGACGGCAAGCGTGACCAGTCACTCGCCGTAGGTGCCGTCGAACAGGTACTTCCTGGTTCTGCTCCTCGCGTTTCGATGGTGGGGCAGAGCGACATTCGGGTGCAGACCGAGCAGCTTGAAGATACTCAGGCGCGCGAGCTGCACGGCGCGCTCGCGGAGGCTTACGGGGTTAGCGAAGATGAGGTGACCGCCTCGTACATCGGCGCGCTCTGGGGCAAGGACATCACGAGGCAGGCGCTGATCGGCCTCGGTGTATTCATTCTTTTCGCGGCCCTCGTGATGGCGCTCTACTTCCGAACCTGGAAGATGTCTCTTGCCGCGATCATTGCGCTGTTCCACGATCTGATTCTGACCGCCGGCATCTACGGCATCTCGGGCTTCGAGATCACCCCGGCAGCCGTGATCGGCTTCCTGACGATTCTCGGCTACTCGCTGTATGACACCGTAGTGGTCTTCGACAAGATTCGTGAGAACACCTCGCCGGGTGAGCTCAACGACCGCCGCACCTTCGCGGAGTCGGTGAACCTCGCCGTGAATCAGACCCTCGTGCGCTCGATCAACACCTCGGTGGTCGCGCTGCTGCCCGTTGCGTCGATCCTCTTCATTGGTGCGTTTGTGCTTGGAGCCGGAACGCTGCGCGACATTGCGCTCGCACTCTTCATCGGTATTCTCGTCGGCGCATACTCGACGATCTTCATCGCTGCGCCCATGTACGTGCAGCTGCGACAGAACGAGCCGGCGATCAAGAAGCAGGCCGCGCGCGTGCTGAAGGCGCGTACCCGCGAGGCCGATTCGAACTCGGAACCCAGCGTGGTGTAACGTTCAAGAACTACTGCTAGGAGGCGAACGTGACGAGCAACGAAACCGGTGCACAAAACGGCGTCTCGCTCAGGCGCCTCGTACCGCGAATTTTCTCGCGGGCCGGGGCGCCTGGGGCGGTGGATCAGCTGATCCGTACCGTGCGAAGCAGCTGGCCTAAGGCCGATCTCTCGGTCATTGAACGTGCCTATACGGTGGCCGAGAAGGCGCACCGAAGCCAGAAGCGTCGCAGTGGCGAGCCGTACATTACGCACCCCATCGCGGTCGCGCAGATTCTGGCGGAGCTCGGCGTCGCACCGGTCGCAATCGCTGCGGCGCTGCTGCACGACACAGTCGAAGACACCGACTACTCGCTCGAGCAGCTCACCGCCGAGTTCGGCGAAGAGATCGCGATGCTGGTCGACGGCGTCACGAAGCTCGACAAGGTGAAGTACGGCGAATCTGCTCAGGCTGAAACCGTGCGCAAGATGGTTGTTGCGATGTCGAAAGACATTCGCGTGCTCATGATCAAACTTGCCGATCGCCTGCACAACGCCCGCACCTGGGGTTTCGTAGCCGCAGACTCGGCGAAGCGCAAAGCGCAAGAGACGCTCGAGATCTACGCGCCGCTCGCGCACCGCCTCGGCATTCAGTCGATGAAGACCGAGCTCGAAGACCTCTCGTTTGCGGTGCTGAAGCCGAAGCTTTATGCCGAGATCGAGAACCTGGTCTCGCAGCGCAACCCGAAACGTGAAGAGCTCGTCGGCCAGGTGATCGCTTCGATTGACGCTGATCTGCGCGATGGCAAGATGCGCGGCGAGGTCACCGGGCGCCCGAAGGAGCTCTACTCGATCTACCAAAAGATGGTGGTGCGGGGCCGCGACTTCGACGATATCTACGACCTCGTAGGCATTCGAGTGCTCGTGCACTCCATTCGCGATTGTTACGCGGTACTGGGTGCGGTGCATGCTCGGTGGACGCCGATCCCGGGGCGCTTCAAGGACTACATCGCGACGCCCAAATTCAACCTGTATCAGTCACTGCACACGACAGTGCTCGGCCCAGACGGGCGCACCGTTGAGATTCAGATTCGTACCTTCGAGATGCACCAGCGTGCAGAGTACGGTGTTGCCGCCCACTGGAAGTACAAGCAGGGCGCCAATCGCAATACCGCTTCGAACGACATGGCCTGGCTCGCGCACATCAGCGACTGGCAGGCTGAAACCGAAGATCCGAGCGAGTTTCTTGACGCGCTGCGCTTCGAGATCGGTGCCAAAGAGGTGTACGTCTTCACACCGAAGGGCCGCGTCGTGGGTTTGCCCGATGGCGGCACCCCGGTCGACTTCGCCTACGCGGTTCATACCGAAGTAGGTCACCGCACAATGGGCGCGCGCGTCAACGGGCGTCTTGTGCCGCTCGAGACTGCGCTACACAACGGTGACGTGGTCGAGGTCTTTACCTCCCGTGACCCGAATGCTGGGCCAAACCAGGGCTGGTTGAACTTCGTCAAGAGCAAACGTGCCCACTCGAAGATTCGTCAGTGGTTTACCAAGGAGCGCCGCGAAGAGGCCGTCGAGATCGGCAAAAACGAGCTCACCAAGGCCATGCGTAAGCAGAACCTGCCGCTGCATCAGCTCATGAACTCAGAGGCCATCAAAGAGGTCTCTGCGCAGCTGCGCTACGTTGATGTGGCAGGCCTTTTTGCCGGAATCGGTGAGGGGCACGTCTCGGCCCAGTCGGTGATCGAGAAGATCACATCGATCATCGATCGCGAAGAGAACGTGGCCGAGGCTGCGGCCACCATTATTTCGTCGCAACCGACGCGCACGCGAAAGCGCGAGTCTGACTCCGGTGTGATCGTAGAGGGCGCAGACGATGTGCTGGTGAAGCTTGCGAAGTGCTGCACGCCGGTGCCCGGTGATGAGATTCGCGGCTTCGTAACCAAGGGGCAGGGGGTGTCGGTGCATCGAGTCGACTGCCCAAACTTCGTCGCCCTCGCGAACCAAGAAGATCGCCTGATCGATGTGTCTTGGGCGCCGACCTCAAAGAGCGTGTTTCTCGTGCAGATTCAGGTCGAAGCCCTCGACCGCTCGGGGCTGCTCTCAGACGTTACGCGCGCGCTCTCTGAGCACCACGTCAACATTCTTTCCGCTTCGGTAAACACCTCAAGCTCACGCCTCGCGATTAGCCGCTTCGTGTTCGAAATGGCGAATGCGGTGCACCTCGACCACGTGCTGAACGCGGTGCGTCGCATCGAGGGCGTCTACGACGCTTACCGCGTGAACTCGGGCTAGTTGCTCGTTTGTAATTTAGCCGGGGCTAGGCGGTGGCGGCCGCCGCAGCCCTGCCAGCAGCGCGACCGCTGAAGATACAGCCACCCACAAAGGTGCCCTCAAGCGCCCGGTACCCGTGCACGCCGCCCCCACCAAAGCCAGAGGCCTCTCCTGCCGCATAGAGCCCTTCTATGACTGAGCCATCGGCCGCAATCGCGCGACCCTGCAAATCGGTCTGAATACCCCCGAGGCTCTTTCTGGTGAGCACGTGCAGTTTGACCGCGTACAGCGGGCCAGCAGCGGGACCGAGCAGGCGGTGCGGCGGGGCAACTCTAATGAGCTTGTCGCCCACGTAGTGCCGTGCATCGCGCACCGCGGTGAGCTGCAGGTCTTTTGTGAACTTGTTGCCATAGGCAAGGTCGCGCTCGCGTACGGCGTCGCGCACTGCGTTGCCGTCGAGCGGCGCGTCGGTGAGTTGCTGCATCTTTGCGATGAGTGTGTCGAGATCACTTGCGTGTACGAAGTCGATGCCGTTGTCGATGAACGCTTGCACTGGCCCGGGGGCACCCTTGCCGAGTCGTTGCTTCAGCAACTCGCGCACCGACTTCCCGGTGAGGTCTGGGTTCTGCTCGCTACCCGAGAGCGCAAACTCTTTCTCAATGATGCGCTGTGTCAGCACGAACCAGCTGTGGTCGTAGCCAGTCTGCAGAATCTGCTCGAGGGTGCCGAGGGTGTCGAAGCCGGGCAGCGCCGGGGGAGGCATGCGCTTGCCAGTCGCATCGAGCCAGAGCGAGGATGGGCCCGGCAAGATGCGAATACCGTGCATCGGCCACACCGGCGAGTGGTTTGTGATGCCCTCCGTGTAGTGCCACATTCGGTCACCGTTGACCAGATTCGCCCCGGCCTGTTCGGCGATGCCGAGCATCAGCCCGTCAACGTGCGCGGGCACGCCGCTCAGCATGTGCTCTGGTGCGGCCGGTAGGTGGGTCGGCCAGTGCTCACGTACGAGTTCGTGGTTGCCGCCGATACCGCCGCTTGCGACGATGACCGCTTCGGCAGTGAACTTGAACGCGCCGAAGACATCGCGGTTTGACGACTCGCCTCGCGCTGCCATATCGGGGGCCAGTACCTCGCCGCGCACCCCCTCGACACGGCCATCGGTGGTGATGAGTTCGGTGACGCGGTGCCTGGGGCGATACCTCGCACGCCCCTCTGCGATGCCCTGCCGGAGCCTGCTCGCGAACGGATGCACGAGGCCCGGGCCGGTGCCCCAGGTGATGTGAAACCTCGGAACGCTGTTGCCGTGACCAGACGCGGTTGATCCACCGCGCTCTGCCCAGCCGACCACCGGAAAGAAGCCGACGCCGCGTTCGCGCAGCCAGGAGCGCTTCTCGCCCGCGGCGAAGTCTAGATAGGCCTCAGCCCACTGGCGGCCCCAGAAGTCGGTATCGCGGTCGAAGCCCGCGCTTGAGAACCAGTCTGAACGCGCAAGCTCGATGCTGTCGCGAATGCCGAGCCTGCGCTGCTCTGGGGAGTCGATGAGAAACAGCCCGCCAAACGACCACCAGGCTTGCGCCCCGAGATTGGCCTCGTTCTCTTGATCAACGAGCAGCACAGTGCGCCCCGCATCGAGTGCCTCGGCCGCGGCGACGAGGCCAGAGAGGCCCGAGCCGATAACGATGATGTCGGCCTGGTCGTGCGATTCTGGTGTGGCAGCTTGGGTCATTTGTCTACTCCTTCGGAGACGCTCGCTTCGAGTCTAGGGGAGTGCTGCATCGTGCTCGTGTGCGAGCGAGAAAAATCTTCTGCGAGCAATTCGAGCGTAGGGCCGACGCTTGTTCTCGAGTAGCTGAGACAGCTCGTGCACTTCGAGTTCGGCGAGTGACAGCAGAGCCGTGCACGCGTCGCGTTCGCTGGTTTCGAAGGCTTCGCTCATGTGTAGCAGGTCGAGTATCGTCCGTATAGGAGTCGTGACGCGCAGCCCACCAAACGAAGCCACCTCTTCTTCATCGAACCGCAAATAGTACCTTCGGGCGTGCCGCAGGTACGCCCGCGTCGGGTTGCCCGAAACGCTGAGCGGTAGACCCGGGTGCTCGGTCGCGCCCCACACCCATGCCGCGGTCAGCAGTGCCGCGACTGAGCCGTCTTCGATCGTTTCTGCGATTGCGGCAAGTCGCACCCTCGGGGTATCGGGCCACCCAACACCGCGCATGCCGGGACCGCAGGGCACGAGCGCGCCGCGCAGGCGTAGTGCGTGCTGCACTGCGAGGGGCAGCCGGTCGTACCGCGGCGGCTGTTGGTGTGGTGGGGGATGCATGCACTAATGATCCCCGAAATGCCGCCGCGCCAAGTGGCGAAACCAAAAACTGTGGATAACTCAAAATGGCCCGGGCATTGCCCAGGCCATTTTGAATACTCGCTCAGCGTTGATTAGTCGCCGATTGCTGCGAGCCAGGACTCCTGAGTCGCGAGCTTCTGCTCTGCTTCGGCCTTTGCCTTGGCATCTTTCGCGCCCTCGATCTCGGCCTTCAGCTCGGCGATCGAGGCCTCGAGCTGGCCGCGCAGACCCTCGCTGCGGGCCTTGGTCTCGGGG
This sequence comes from Actinomycetota bacterium, assembly GCA_020161315.1. GTDB lineage: Bacteria > Actinomycetota > Actinomycetes > Actinomycetales > Microbacteriaceae > Leucobacter. Next base: position 11,118 of record JAIUOH010000043.1, read on the forward strand.
TTGGTCTTGCGCCAGTGCTCGTCTTCGAGTGACTTCACGTGGTCTTCGATCTTGCGAATGCGACCCTCGACATCGCGCACCGACTCGCGGGGCACGCGGCCGATCTCATCCCACTTCAGCTGCAGCTCGGTGAGGCGCTTGCGCGCGGCAACACGGTCGGTCAGTGCGAGCAGGGTGTCGGCGTACTCGTCAAGTAGAGCCTGCTTTGCGGTGAGGTTCGCTGCATATTCTTCGTTTGTCTGCGCGACCTCAGCGGCCTTCGCCTGGTAGAGCAGGTCGCCAGCGGCTTTGAAACGAGCCCAGAGCTGGTCGTCGAGCTTGCGGCTGGCGCGACCGGCGCCCTTCCATTCATCGAGCAGCGTGCGGTAGGCGGGGATGCCATCGATACCGCGAGGTGCCAGGGCCTCGGCCTGCGTGATGAGGCGCTCCTTGCGCTGCTTTACGTCTTTGTTGGTTGCATCGAGCTGAGCGAAGTGCGCGCGTCGGGCGGTGTCGAAGACCTGGCGTGCCGAGCGGAAGCGCTTCCAGAGCGCGTCTGCGACTGATTTGGGCAGCTGCGGACCACCGCGCTGAGCAGCCTGCCAGTCGGTGAACAGCTGCTCGAAGGCTTGCCCCGTCTCCTTCCAGCGCACCGAGGTCTCGGGTTGCGCTGCAAGGCGCTCGGCCTCGGCAACGATTGCCTCGCGCTGCTCAACGGCCTGTTGCTTGGCTGCTTCGCGTTCAGCCTGCTGCTTCTCGGTGAGCTCGCTCGCCTTGCCCCCAAGCTTTTCTACGCGCGCGCGCAGCGAGTCGAGATCGCCAACAGCGGCGGGTGCAACGAGCTGCTCTTGCATCTTCGACACGAGCTCGGCGACATCGCCCGATGCGGTACCGCGTGCAACGCGGGCCTCGAGTAGGGTGACTACGCCAGCGAGGTCAGCAAACTTGCGCTCGTAGTAGGCGAGTGCCTCTTCGGCGGTGCCGTCAGGAAACTGACCAACCTCTCGTTCAGTGTCGCCTTCGCGCACAAATACCGTGCGGTTCTCGTCGACCCGGCCCCAAGGCTGTTCGTTTGTGGTTTCGCTCACCGTGCTCACCTGTTCGTTATAGAGATGCCGACACTTCGTCGACCGTGCAGTGCGTTCTCTACTCTAGTCTCCCGCGCCTCTCGGTAAGCAATGTCGGTGGCCGCGAGTAACATCGAAATCATGAACGCCTTAGCCGCAGCTTCGACCGCCCCGCTTGCGGTGCGTATGCGGCCGCGCAGCCTCGACGAGGTTGTGGGTCAACAGCATCTCTTGCGCAGTGGCTCGCCGCTGCGTGTGCTTGCGCAGTCAGGCGATGCCCCGGCGGGCGCAGTGTCGCTGATTCTCTGGGGCCCACCCGGCACCGGCAAGACCACGCTCGCGCAGGCCATTGCTTCGTCAAGCGGTCGTCGCTTTGTTGAGCTTTCGGCGGTGACGGCAGGCATCAAAGACGTGCGTACGGTCATGGAACGAGCGCTCAACGATCGCGACCTTTACGGGGTTGCGACGGTGCTCTTTCTTGACGAGATTCACCGCTTTACGAAGGCGCAGCAAGATGCGTTGCTGCCGGGCGTCGAGAACGGTTGGGTGACCCTTGTTGCGGCAACCACAGAGAACCCCTCCTTCTCGGTGATTAGCCCCCTGCTTTCGCGCTCGCTGCTGTTGACGCTGCAGCCGCTCGAAGACGAAGACCTCGCAACGCTGTTGAAGCGCGCCGTCGAAGACCCCCGCGGCCTCGATGGTGCTGTTGAACTCAGCGATGAGGCGCTTGAGGCTCTCGTGCAGCTCGCCTCAGGCGATGCGCGCAGGGTGCTCACCGGGCTCGAGGCTGCCGCGGCCTCGGCGCTTGCCTCACTGTCAGATTCCGGCGAAGACGGCGGAGCACTAGACAAGCCGGTCGTGTCTGCCGAGATTGTCGCGCAATCGATTGACAGGGCGCTGCTGCGCTACGACCGCAACGGTGACGAGCACTACGACGTTATTAGCGCCTTCATCAAGTCGATACGTGGTAGCGACCCGGATGCAGCGATTCATTACCTCGCGAGAATGATTGAGGCTGGCGAAGACCCGCGCTTTATTGCGCGCAGGCTCATGGTGCACGCCGCTGAAGACATCGGCATGGCCGACCCGCAGGCGTTACCCATTGCGGTCGCCGCGGCGGAGGCGACGCAGCTCATCGGCCTGCCCGAGGCGCGCATTCCCCTCGCTGAGGCCACCATCTATCTGGCGACCGCACCAAAATCGAACGCTGTGATCTCGGCAATAGATGCCGCCATCTCTGATGTGCGCGCGGGCAAGTTCGGCAGGGTACCGCCGCCCCTCAGAGATGCTCACTACCCGGGGGCGAAGCGCCTCGGTCATGGCAAGGGCTATAGGTATCCGCACAGTGACCCGCTCGGTGTGGTGAGGCAGCAGCACCTTCCCGACGAACTCGTCGACAAGGTCTACTATCAGCCGAGTCAGCACGGAAACGAGCGCGCCGTTGCAGAGCGCCTCGAAAAGATTCGCAGGATCACGCGTGGCTGAGTATCAGGCCGCTGCTCAGCTCTCGAGGGCTCGGGTGCTCGTCACCTTGCTGCTCGCGGCGGCGTCGGTTTCGGTGCTCGCTGCCCTGGCGGACTGGGGCATTGAGCGTCTGATGTTTGTGATCGAAGGCGGCGGTCTCCTCTCGTGCAACTTCGCCGGTGTTGACTGCGGAACCTTTCTTTGGATGGTGTGGTTTCTCCCGGGCGGGGTAGTCGCTGCGCTGATCAGCGCTTGTGCCACGCTGGCCACCCTTCCCTCCCAGCAGCGCTTCGGCAATGCTCAGCAGAAGAAGAGTTAGAGGCTGTTGCTTGCAGCGGTCGGTCCACTCTGTGCGCTGCACCTCGCGATTGCGCTCCCATTTTGCATGTTCTTCCCGTCGGCGTTCTCGCCGGAGTCGATCTGGCCCATTGCGCAGCTTGTGTTTCAGTGGGAGGTGTTTGCGCCAATCGTTGTTGCCACGTTGGTTGGCACGCTCTCGTTTTGGGCCGTGCTCAGCACCCCGTGGGTGATGCAGCCGCGTGGGCGCGCCTTCTCGCAGCAGATCTGATAAGCTATTCGTTGGCCAACATGGCATTCCGCAGCAGGCTGCATGCGGAGCGCACATGGCAGTCGCCCTGTAGCCGGGTTTCTGCACTGGTCGTTCCCTTACCGAAACACGGTTCCTCGCCGAGTTTCGGTGCGCCGAGTCGCGTGCGCTGTGCAGCACCAGCTGCAACCAGTGCGGACTCGGTATGACCGAGAGAACATCGGGCAGGCAGTGCGAACGCGCTGCGATCCTCGCCCGAATTTACAAATACAGAAACCCGAAAGGACTACGAGTTGTCGAAGACCACCCGTACCCGCGCCAAGGTGCGTCAGTCACGCGCCCTGGGCATTGCTCTGACCCCCAAGGCTGCTCGCTTCATGGAGAAGCGCCCCTACGGCCCCGGCCAGCACGGCCGCACCAAGCGTAAGAGCGACAGCGACTACGCTGTTCGTCTGCGCGAGAAGCAGCGTCTGCGCGCTCAGTACGGCATCCGCGAGAAGCAGCTTGTTATCGCGTTCAAGGAAGCCAAGCGCCAGGACGGCCTGACCGGTGAGAACCTCGTCGAGCTGCTCGAGATGCGTCTCGACGCACTCGTGCTGCGTGCAGGCTTCGCCCGCACCACCGCACAGGCTCGCCAGATGGTTGTGCACCGTCACATTCTCGTTGACGGCAAGATCGTCGACCGCCCCTCGTTCCGCGTGAAGCCGGGCCAGCTCGTGCACGTCAAGGAGCGCTCAGAGGGCACCGAGCCCTTCCAGGTTGCAGCTGCCGGCGGTCACGCCGAGGTGCTGCCCCCGGTTCCGGGCTACCTCGAGGTCGAGCTCGACAAGCTGCAGGCACGCCTCGTGCGTCGCCCCAAGCGCGCAGAGGTCCCCGTGACCTGTGACGTGCAGCTCGTGGTCGAGTACTACTCGGGTCGCTAAGCGAGGCGAGTAGTACTCATAAAGAGCACTGGGTTGTCGGCGGCCGCGTCAGCGGCAGTCACTACTCGGGTCGCTAAGCTTCAAGCTTTCTTCAAAGAGCGCCGGGTTCCGTAAGGATCCCGGCGCTCTTTCCTTTTTGGGCAAGCGCCAAACGCTAGACTTGGCGGGTTAGCGCGTACTTGTGACGCGCGGTGAATATTCGGTACTGAGAACTGGAGAGAACTCATGCGCAGACTGTCATGGCTCGTGGTCGGGGTTGCCCTTGGCTTCGTTGGCGCGCACTTCGTAAATCAGACCCCCGGTGGGCGTCGTTTCTTCGACCAGGTGAACCGCGGTGCGCGCGAGTTCGGTGATGCGCTCGCCGAGGGCTACCGCGTCGCCGAAGAAGAGTTCTCTGACGCGCTCGATGATGTCGAGCGTCGTCTCGCCAAGCTGGAGGCAAAGAAGTAGCATGCAGACCGCAGAGATTCGCCAGCGTTGGCTCAGCTTCTTTGAGCAGCGCGGCCACACGGTTGTGCCGTCGGCGTCGCTCGTGAGTGATGACCCGAGCCTGATGTTCACGGTCGCCGGTATGGTGCCCTTTGTCCCGTACCTCTCGGGCCTGGTACCAGCGCCGTACGACCGGGCGACGAGCGTGCAGAAGTGCATTCGCACGAATGACATCGAAGAGGTCGGCAAGACGCCTCGCCACGGCACCTTCTTTCAGATGTGCGGCAACTTCTCCTTCGGAGACTACTTCAAAGAGGGCGCAATTCGTTTCGCCTGGGATCTGCTGACAACCTCGGAGGCCGAGGGCGGCCTCGGCTTTGAGGCGAAGGATCTCTGGGTCACCGTCTACGAAGACGACGACGAGGCGTTCGGTCTGTGGCGCGAGATCGCTGGCCTGCCTGAGGAGCGCATTCAGCGCCTCGGCAAAGACACGAACTACTGGTCGACCGGCCAGCCCGGTCCAGCTGGCCCCTGCAGCGAGATCTTCTTTGACCTCGGCCCCGAGTACGGCATCGACGGTGGCCCCGCCACCGATGACGACCGCTATGTCGAGATCTGGAACCTCGTGTTCATGCAGTACCAGATAGGCAATGTGAAATCGAAGATCGATTTCGACATTGTCGGCCCGCTGCCGAAGCAGAACATCGACACCGGCATGGGCCTCGAGCGCGTCGCCTTCATTAAGCAGGGCGTGCAGAACATGTACGAGATCGACCAGGTGCGCCCTGTGCTCGATGCCGCTGCAAAGCTCGCGGGCAAGACCTACGGTGAGAATCACGAAGACGACGTGCGCCTGCGCGTCATCGCCGACCACGTGCGCAGCGGCCTGATGCTGATTGCCGACGGCGTAACGCCATCGAATGAGGGTCGCGGGTACATCTTGCGCCGCCTGCTGCGCCGGGTGATCCTCTCATTGCGCCTGCTGGGTGTCGAAGGCCCAACCTTTGCGACGCTCTTTGCTGAGTCGCGCGACGCCATGAAGGCAGCGTATCCAGAGGTCGAAGCGAGTTATGACTTCATCTCTCGCACGGCGCTTGCCGAAGAGAAAACGTTCTTGCGTACCCTGCAGTCTGGCCTGCAGACGCTTGAAGACGCTATCGCCAAGGCAAAGACCGACGAGAGCGGCTCGGTTGACGGCGACACCGCGTTCTTCCTGCACGATACCCAGGGCTTTCCGATCGAGCTGACCCTTGAGGTCGCCGAAGAAGCCGGCATTTCGGTTGATCGCGATGTGTTCCTGGCGCTCATGCAAGAGCAGCGGGATCGCGCGAAGGCCGACGCGAAGGCCAAGAAGGGGCAACGCGCCGACCTCTCGGTCTACAAAGAGCTGCGCGGCCTCGGCGAGACCGTCTTTGTCGGCTACGACGAGCTGCAGCACGAGAGCCGCGTGCTCGGCATTGTTGTTGACGGCCAGCCTGCCGCTGCTGCGAGCGAGGGGCAGATCGCCGAACTGGTGCTCGCAGAGACAAGCCTCTGGGCTGAGTCGGGCGGCCAAGACAGCGACCAGGGTCTCATCGTCGGCGACGGCTTCGAGGCCGAGGTGCTCGACGTGCAGAAGCCGGTGCCCGGGCTTATCGTGCACACGGTAAAGGTGCTGATCGGCACGGTTGCCATCGACGCGCGTGCCGAGACCCGCGTTGACGCCGACTACCGTCGCGGCGCAACCCAGGCGCACTCGGGCACGCACATCGTGCACGCCGCGCTGCGCCAGGTGCTTGGCGAGAACGCCCACCAGGCTGGTTCTTACAACAAGGCTGGCTACCTGCGACTCGACTTCACTCACAGCGAGGCGCTGAGCACCGAGACGAAGAGCGAGATCGAAGAGATCTCGAACCTCGCGGTGCGCAGCGACTACGAGGTCATCACCCGTGAGATGGGCCTCGACGAGGCTAAAGAACTCGGAGCGATGGCCCTTTTTGGTGAGAAGTACGGCGATCGCGTGCGCGTTGTCGATATCGGCGGCCCCTGGTCGCGCGAGCTCTGCGCGGGCACCCACGTCTCGAGTTCGGCCGAGGTCGGCATGATCAACCTGATCGGCGAGAGTTCGGTTGGCAGCACGAACCGTCGCATCGAGTCGCTCGTTGGCATCGAGGCGTTCCGCAATTTCGCGGTTGAGCGCTCGATTGTGCAGCAGCTCACCTCGGGCCTCAAGGTGCCGCGCCTCGAGCTGGTCGAGCGCGTGAGCGACCTTGCGACTCAGCTGAAGGCCGCCGAGAAGAAGATCGCTCAGCTCGAGGCAGCAAAGCTCACCGAGCGTGTGCCTGCCCTGCTTGCGGGTGCAGAAGTGCTCGGCGCGCTCAAGGTCGTCGCCGCCTCGCTCGGCACTGTTGGCTCGGCCGACGACGTGCGCGGGCTCGTGCAGCAGCTGCGCGAGCGGCTCTCGGCAGAGGCCGCGGTTGTGGTGCTTGCTGGTGCGGTGGCTGCTGGTGACGGGGCGAGCAAGCCCGTTGTGATCGCGGCGACGACTGCGGCGGCCCGCGATGCCGGCGCGAAGGCAGGCGCGCTCGCGAAGCTCGGAGCCCAGGTGCTCGGCGGCGGCGGCGGCGGCAAAGACGACCTCGCGCAGGGTGGCGGCGCTGATCCCGCGAAGATCGACGACGCACTCGCCGAGATTCGTCGCAGTCTAGCTGGCTAGCCCGTGCGGTCAGGTGTGCGCCTCGGCGTCGATGTGGGCAAGGCCCGCATCGGCGTCGCTCGTTGCGATCTGCACGGCATGCTCGCGACCCCGCTTGAAACGGTGCCGCGTGCTGCCTCGGGTGGCCTCGACATCGCGCGGATCCTTGAGCTGGCCAAAGAGTACGATGCAACAGAACTTGTGATCGGGCTGCCACTTGGTATGAGCGGGCACCGCACCCCCTCGACAGAAGACGCAGAAGCTTTTGCGAAGAGGATCGCGGCAAGCCTTGCGCATGCCGGTGATTCGGCCGCCGCCATCACTGTGCGGCTCGTTGATGAACGACTCTCGACGGTGTCTGCGCAGGGCCAGCTGCGCCAGGCGGGCAAGAAGACGAAGCAGAGCCGGGGCATTATTGACCAGGCTGCTGCGGTCGTGATCTTGCAGCACGCACTCGACATGGAACGGGCTCGCGGGGAAGCGCCCGGTACCTTGGTAGTTCAAGATTCAGACCACGCCGCAGAAAGTGACCCATCATGAGCCACAGCGTCAGCGACAAGAAACCCACAGGAAAGCGATGGATCATCGCGCTCAGCACGGTGCTCGTGCTGCTGCTCGTGCTCGGCGGAGCCGGGGTCTACCTGTGGGGCCAGTACAGCGAGCGAGTTTCGTTGGCACTCGGCTGGACGTCGAATGACTTTGAGGGCGAGGGGCACGGCGAGGCGATCGTCACCATTCGCGAAGGCGATATCGGTGAAGACGTTGCGAAGACCCTCGAGAAGGCTGGCGTGGTGAAGACCTCGCAGGCGTTCTACGAGTTGTTGCTCGCACAAGAAACCCCGGTCGACTTTCAGATTGGCTCGTATCGTCTCAAGCTCGAGATGAGCGCCAAGGCAGCACTCGCCGCGCTGCAAGACGAGGCGAACAAGGTAGAGCTCACCGTGGTGCTGCCAGAGGGAATCTCCGCGATGGACGCGCTGTCACGCGCCGCTGAGGTGACGGGCCTGCCAATGAGCGACTTCGAGGCTGCGGCGAAGGATCCGGCAAAGTTTGGGGTACCGGCCGACTTCCCGTCGCTTGAGGGGTTCCTGTTCCCCGCGACGTACGTGTTCGAGCCGGGTGATACCGCTGAGACGATTATTCAGAAGCTTGTCGATCGCATGTGGCAGGCGCTTGATGAACACGGCGTGCCCGAGAGCGACGCGCTTCGAGTGCTGACGCTCGCCTCGATCGTGCAGAAAGAAGCGGGCAATACCGAAGACATGCCGATGATTTCGCGGGTGTTCCTCAATCGCCTCGACATTGGCATGCATCTGCAATCGGACGCGACTGTGTCGTACGGCACAGGCAACCCAGACAACACTGTCTGGACGAGCGACGCCGAGCGCGAAGATGCGAGCAACAAGTACAACACTTACGCAAACCCCGGCTTGCCGATCGGGCCGATCGGCTTGCCTGGAGACGCGGCGATTGATGCGGCAATGCATCCGGCAGACGGTCCGTGGATCTTCTTCACCGCGATCGATCTCGAGAACGGCGTGACCGCGTTTGCCGCAGACGAGGCGGGTCACGAAGCGAACGTCGCCAAGCTGCATGAGTGGTGCGCGGCGCACGAGAGCGCTGGCGGCAAATACTGTGACTGATTCGGGCACCGTGACAGACGCGCGCCTCGAGCTTCCTCGAGACGCGCGTCTCGCGGTGCTCGGCTCTCCAATCTCACACTCGAAGTCGCCAGCAATTCACGCGGCGGCCTACAGCGTGCTCGGTCTGAACTGGCAGTACGACAGGCACGAACTCGTGGCGAGCGAGCTCGAAAGCTATCTTGCGATGCTCGGCGAAGACTATCGGGGGCTCTCGCTCACGATGCCGCTGAAAGAAGAGGCGCATCGACTTGCCCGTGTGCTCGACCCTATCGCAGAGCAGAGCGGGGTTGTAAACACGCTATTTCGCGTGGCTGGGGTGGGTGCTTCGGCAGCCTGGGCAGGGTTTAACACCGATGTTGGCGGTCTCGCCTCTGCGATCTCGCGTGAGGGGCTCGATGCGACGCGCACAATTGTGTTCGGTGCGGGGGCGACCGCGGTTTCGGCGGTGCTTGCGGCCAGGTCGCTTGGTGCCGAGCGCATCTCGGTGTTTGCGCGCAGGATCGAAGCCGCAGCGGCGCTCGCTGCGCGTTTTGATGGGTGCGCCGGCCCAGCTGGTACACCGGTGCCAGTTGCCGCGGGGGAGTTGTTCGCACCCCTGGGCGGTGAAGCTACCGACGCAGCAGCTGCAAGCGATGCAACGCTCATCATCTCCACGTTGCCCGGCCACGGCATCGAGTGGCAGCGAGTGCCGCTTGTGGGCTCGGCCGCCACTTTCGACGTTGCCTATGACCCGTGGCCATCGCCGCTCGCGGAGCTCACGCGCGAGGCCGGCACACCCGTCTTCTCGGGGGTGGGCATGCTGATCGAGCAGGCGCTGCTGCAGATTCGTATCTTTGTAAACGGAGACCCAGCGCTGCCGCTTGAGAACGAAGACGCGCTGCGGGAAGCGATGTGGCAATGCTGATTCCGGCACCCGCGGATTGGCGCGACAAGCTGCAGGCAGCGCATGATCCGGCGCCCGCGAAAGACGCGGCAACCATCGCGGTCGTGCGACCCGGGGCTGCAGAACTCGAAGTATTTCTGATGCGGCGTCAGGCAAGCATGGCGTTTGCCGCTGGCATGTACGTGTTTCCGGGTGGTGGCGTGCACGAGGCCGATGCTGAGCCGCTGCCATGGCTCGGGCCAGAAGCCGCGCATTTTGCCGCCAGGTTTCGCTGCTCGGTTGACACCGCGCATTCGCTTGTGGTCGCTGCCGCGCGAGAGACGTTCGAAGAAACCGGGGTGCTCATCGCGGGTGCCGACGAGCACAGCGTGGTGAGCGACGTGACGCCGTATCACGACGCGCGAGCTGCGCTCGAAGCACACGAACTTACGTTTAGCGAGTTTCTGCGCGAGAACGGGCTGTCGCTACGAGCCGATCTGCTCGGCGCCTGGGCACACTGGATTACACCCCGATTTGAACCCCGCCGTTTCGATACTCGCTTCTTCGCGGCGGTACTGCCGGCGGGGCAGCGGATCGACTCCGTGAGCGACGAGGCAGATGTGTCTGGGTGGCTCCCACTGAGTGAGGCCCTTGCCCTGGTCGAACGGGGTGAGGCCGCGATGATGCCACCAACCAGGGTGACCTGCGGTGAGCTTGCTCGAGAGAGTGCAGAGACAGTGCTTGCGGCCGCTACAGCACGCAGTATTGAAACGATTGAACCCAGGCTTGTCGAGCTCAACGGCAAGCTTTGGCTTGACACTGGTATCGAGACTGGAGGTGTCGCATGAGTGACGAAATGATCACCGCGGCAACTTCGCGTGCCACGCTCGTGCGCGCCGACAATCCCGGCGCAATGACGCTCGACGGCACCAACACCTGGGTGTTGCGCGAACCAGGCTCGAACGGTGTGGTTGTGCTCGACCCTGGCCCACTCGATGAGACGCATTTGCAGCGGGTACTCGAAGTTGCTCAGCGCGACAACGGACGTGTCGAGCTTGTGCTCTATTCGCACTGGCACCCCGATCACACCGAGTCGATTGATCGCTTCTTTGAGCTCACGGGAGCGCCCGCCAGGGCGCTTGATGAGAAGTGGTGTCGCGATGCGATGCCCCTCGTAGACGGTGAGACGCTTGAGATTGGTGGGCTTACCCTCCGCGTGGTGGCGACGCCCGGGCACACCATGGACTCGATCTGCCTGTTGCTGCCGGGCGAAGGTTCGCTGCTGAGCGCCGACACGATTCTTGGTCGGGGCACAACTGTTGTCGCGCACCCGGACGGCGCGCTCGGCCCCTACCTCGACTCGCTGCGCGCGATTCGCTCGTTAACCGTGTCTGGCAACATGAGCAAAATTTTGCCGGGTCACGGCCCCGTCATTGACGAACCGCTGCGCGTGGTCGACGCCTATCTTGCGCACCGCGCTGAGCGGTTGCAGCAGGTGCGCGCGGCGGTCGCCGCGGGGGACACCACGCCAATGCAGGTGGTCGAGCGGGTCTATGCCGACGTCGAGCGATCGCTCTGGTTTGCGGCCGAGATGAGTGTGAGGGCACAACTCGACTACCTTTCGGGAGCGCACGCGGAGTAACGCAGGCGCGGGTGAGCACCCCGAGTGTGGGAAGATGGAGATTATGCTCAGATGGCTTACCGCTGGTGAATCCCACGGCCCAGAACTCATTGCCGTGCTCGAAGGCATGCCCGCGGGCGTGCCCCTGTCGCTCGATGCCGTGCGTGAAGACCTCGCGCGGCGCAAGCTCGGCTACGGCCGTGGCTCGCGCATGAAGTTTGAGCAAGACGAGCTGAATTTCTCGGGCGGTGTGGTGCAGGGCCGCACAATCGGCGGCCCCATCGCCATTCGTATCGGCAACACCGAGTGGCCGAAATGGGTTGAGGTCATGAGCCCCGAGCCCACCGAACTCGGCGATCGCTCGCGCGGGCGTGGTGCGGCGCTCACTCGCCCACGCCCGGGTCATGCTGACCTCACAGGCATGCAGAAGTACGGCTTTGACGAGGCTCGCCCCGTGCTCGAGCGCGCGAGCGCTCGCGAGACCGCGGCGCGAGTGGCGCTCGGCGCAGTCGCACGTGCGTTTCTCGGCGAGCTCGGTATTCGTCTGGTGAGTCACACGCTCTCGATCGGCCCCGTGACTGTGCCCGCAGGCGCACAGTTGCCCAGGCCAGAAGACGTTGACGCGCTCGATGCCGATCCGCTGCGGTGCTTCGATGCTGCGACCAGCGCACGCATGGTCGAAGAAGTCGAAGACACAAAGAAGTCCGGCGACACGATAGGCGGCGTCGTCGAGGTGCTCGCCTATGGGCTGCCGCCCGGGCTTGGCTCTTACGTGCACTGGGATCGCAGGCTCGACTCGCGTCTCGCCGGCGCACTGATGGGCATTCAGGCAATCAAGGCGGTCGAAGTCGGTGACGGCTTCGAGACGACGCGACGCCGCGGCTCAGAGGCGCACGACGAGCTGCACCTGCGCGACGGCCAGATCACGCGCGACACCGATCGCGCGGGTGGCATCGAAGGCGGCATGACGACAGGCCAGGTGCTGCGCGTTCGAGCCGGAATGAAGCCGATTGCGACGGTACCAAACGCGCTGCCGACGATCGACGTAGCGACGGGCGAAGAGGCGAAGGCTCACCACCAGCGCAGCGACGTCTCGGCGGTGCCCGCCGCAGGTGTCGTTGCCGAGGCAATGGTGGCACTCGTGCTCGCCGACGCCGTGACCGAGAAGTTCGGTGGCGACAGCGTGACTGAGACTCGCAGAAACCTTGAAAGCTACCTGGCGGCCATTCCGGAGTCGCTGCAGACCGCTATCGAGTCGTGAACGAAACACCCCAGGCACCGCACCCGGTGCCGTCGCCACCCAAGCATCCCCTGACGCAGCCAATTGCGATCGTTGGGGCTGCTGATGACGCGCCGAAGCGGGGCCGCAGGCGCCGCAGGCGGCGGGGGCGCGGTCGCCTGCCTGAGCGTGCGATTGTGTTCGTGGGGCCAATGGCGGCTGGTAAGACGAGCCTCGGGCGTCGCGTGGCAAAAGACCTCGGCGTGCAGTTTGTCGACAGCGACGCGGTGTTCCAGTCTCGACACGGGGTCATCACCGAGTTTTTTGAGCGGCAGGGCGAGCCAGAGTTTCGGCGAATCGAGGCCGAGATTATCGCCGAGCAACTCGCTCAGCCGGGTCTGCGCATTCTTGCGCTCGGCGGGGGAGCGGTGCTCACCGAGTCGACCCGTGTGCTGCTTCGCGGGCACCCAGTCGTGCTGCTGATGACGACTCAGGCCGCAGTGCTGCGCACTGCAAACCTCTCTCGCAGGCCACTCTTGCGCGACGATCCAGAGGCCTGGGGGCGCATTCTTGCAGTTCGCAAGCCCCTCTACGAAGAGGTCGCTGACGTCACCTTTCGCACCGATCGGGCGACCAAGGAGCAGCTCAGCAAGCGAGTCATTGAGTGGGCGCGTGCTCGCGGCAGGCGCGATGCGCGCAAGGCTGCAGCACAGGCCGCCCAGACCACACAGCAACGCGAAGCATAAGGAGCGAAAACGTGTCAGAGCACGGCGAGACTAGCACCCAGATTCGGGTGACCGGCGAGACCGAATACGCGATCACTGTCGGCCGCGGGCTGTTCGGCACCGTCGCCGGGGCGCTTGGTGACCGGGTCAACAAGGTGCTCATCGTGCACACGCCTACCGTCGGGCGCGTCGCAGAAGAGCTGCGCGCCGAACTGCAACAGCACTACGCGCAGGTGCTGCTCGCTGAGGTGCCCGACGCCGAGTCGGCGAAGCGTGTCGAGGTCGCTGCGTTCTGCTGGCAGATCATGGGACAGGCCGACTTTACCCGCAGCGACGCGGTGGTGGGTCTCGGTGGTGGTGCCGTCACCGACCTCGCGGGCTTTGTCGCCGCAACCTGGCTGCGAGGTGTGCGCCTCGTGCAGATTCCGACGACGGTGCTCGGCATGGTAGACGCGTCGGTCGGCGGCAAGACCGGCATCAATACCGCAGAAGGCAAGAACTTGGTTGGCTGCTTCTACGCGCCCACCGCGGTGATCTGCGACCTTGATTTGCTCTCGACCCTGCCGCGAAATGAGATCCTCGCCGGGTTTGCAGAGGTCGTAAAGTGCGGCTTTATCGCCGAGCCCGAGATACTCGACACGATCGAGGCCGATGTCGATCGCGCCACCGACCCGGCTACCCCCGAATTTCGGCGCCTCGTCGAGCTCGCGATCGGCGTCAAAGCGCGCGTCGTCAGCGAAGACTTCAAAGAGGGCGGCCTGCGCGAGATCTTGAACTACGGGCACACGCTCGGCCACGCGATCGAGCACGCCGAGCGCTACCAGTGGCGTCACGGCGTCGCCATCTCGATCGGCATGGTCTACGCGGCTGAGCTTGCGCGCATGGCTGGTCACCTTTCAGACGGCGCGGTGGATCGGCACCGCCGCGTGCTCGGGCTGCTCGGCTTGCCTGTCGCGTACCCTGCGGGGCGGTGGCCCGGGCTGCTCGCGACGATGCAGCGCGACAAGAAGGCGCGCGCGGGCATGCTGCGCTTCATCGTGCTCGACGACATCGCGAAGCCGCGCGTGCTCGCGGGCGCAGACGAATCGGTGCTGCAGTTCGCGTACCAGGAGATCGCGAACTAGCCCGTGGAGGGGCTCCTCAAACCGTTACTCTAGATAGGTGAGTACGGTATCAGGGGTTGACGAAGCCAAAGGGTGGCGCACGTTCCTGCACGTGCTAATCAACACTGCGGTCGCGGGGCTCACCACGAACTTTCTTTGGTTCTCGGTAATCTTCTGGATTTACCTCGAAACGAAGAGCATTCTCGCGGTCGGCGTGCTGAGTGGCGTCTACATGATCCTGTTTGCCGCCTGCTCGATGTGGTTCGGCTCGCTCGTCGACCGCTACCGCAAGCACCGCGTGATGGTGGTGTCGGCATGGTTCTCGCTCATCGCGTTTGCGATCGCTTGCGTCGTCTTCTTCGCTTTGCCCGCAGATGCGCTGCTCGACATCGGTGGCCCGTGGTTCTGGGTGTTTATTCTGATCCTGCTCGCCGGATGCGTGGTCGAGTTGCTTCGCGGTCTCGCGCTCTCGACCACGGTGACTCTGCTCGTGCCCGAGCCGAAGCACGCAAACGCGAACGGGCTTGTCGGTACCGTGCAGGGGCTGTCGTTCATCGCAACGAGCGTGTTCAGTGGCCTCTCGATCGGCATGCTCGGCATGGGGCCGACCATGATCATTGCGTTTGTGCTGACCGCGATTCCCGTTATGCACCTGCATTTGCTACGCATTCCGGAGCCCGAGATTGCGCACGATCCGAATCGTAGCGCGGTCGATTTCAGGGGCGGCTGGCTCGCGATGCTCGCCGTGCCGGGGCTTCTCGGTTTGGTGTTCTTCACCACCTTCAACAACCTCACGAGCGGTGTCTACATGGCGTTGCTCGACCCCTACGGGCTCAACATGTTCTCGGTCGAGATGTGGGGCATCGTCTTTGGCATCGCGGGCACAGGCTTTATTGTTGGCGGTGCGATCGTCGCAAAGTGGGGGCTCGGCAAGAACCCACTGCGTACCATGCTCGTGCTCATCATGGCGCTCGGCGTGCTCGGTGCGGCGTTCACAATTCGTGAGTGGCAGTGGCTCTTTATCGTCGGCATCTGGCTGTTTATGGTGATGATGCCGGCGGTCGAGGCCGCCGAGCAGACCGTGATTCAGCGGGTGGTGCCGTTTGAAAAACAGGGGCGGGTGTTTGGCCTTGCGATGACGTTCGAGGCCTCAGCCGCACCGATCACCTCGCTGCTCATCGCGCCGATAGCCCAGTACTGGGTGGTGCCCTACATGGATGGCGAACGGGGTCAGCAGCGGTGGGGCTGGCTGCTCGGCGAGGGTGAGAGCCGTGGCATTGCACTGATCTTCTTGTGCGCGGGCATCTTCATGGTGCTCATCGCGGCGGCCGCCCTGCTGACGCCGACCTATCGCACGCTGGTTCGCTCGTATCAGAGCGCGGTGCCCGCATCGCCTAAGATTGAAGCGTGACCGCGCAGCGCATTAACCCGAGCATTCTGTCCGCCGACTTCGTGAACCTGCAGGCCGAGCTTGAGGCAATTCGCACCGCCGACCTTGTGCATGTCGACGTGATGGATAACCATTTCGTGCCGAACCTCACCATGGGTCCGCCCATTGTTGAGCGTATTCAGGCGGTTTCGCCGATCCCGCTCGACATGCATCTCATGATTTCTGACGCCGACCGATGGGCCCCCGGCTACGCCGAACAGGGCGCGTTCTCGGTGACGTTTCATGCTGAGGCGACTGAAGATCCTGTAAAGCTTGCTCGGCGCATTCGCGAGATCGGTGCCCGCGCAGGCATCGCGCTGAAGCCCGGTACCGACCCCGGGCCCTACCTCGAGCTGTTGCCCGAGTTCGATCAGGTGCTCGTCATGACCGTCGAGCCAGGCTTCGGTGGCCAGAAGTTCATGGCAGACATGATGCCGAAGCTGCGCCGCTTCGCCGAGGCAAAGGCGAAGAGCGGCCTCGACGTGTGGCTGCAGGTTGACGGTGGCATCACGGTCGACACCATCGGCATCGCCGCAGAGGCGGGTGCCGACACCTTCGTTGCGGGCTCCGCCGTGTACGGTGGAGTGCCCGAGCAGCGCATCGCCGAACTCCGCTTGGCCGCCGCGAAGCATTCACACTAACGTCACCCGAGCGTTACCGTGGGCCCGGATTCTAGTTGGAAGTGCAACACCCGGTCGTGGGGGTGAGTTCCCAGGCTAGCTCGTTGAAGACCTCTGCCGGGGTCGCCCACCCCAGGACCTTCCGGGGGCGGTTATTGATCTCGCTCACGA
>JAIUOH010000044.1 GCA_020161315.1 Actinomycetota bacterium
CGAGGGCAAGAGTAAACGCGACATCATCCGCTGCTTGAAGCGCTACGTGATCCGAGAGCTCTACCACCTGGTCAAAGTCAACCCAAGAACCGGAGAAATCATGAGTTGACAACTATAGGAGCATCAACGCTCTCGCTGAGACGGTGAACGGCTACTACAAGGCCGAGTTGGTGCGCGGGCCAGCGAAGTCGGGGCCGTGGAAAACGATCGATGATCTCGAGCTTGCGACGTTGGGGTGGGTGCACTGGCACAACACGCAGCGGCTGCACGGCTACCTCGGGGATGTGCCTCCGCTCGAGCATGAAGAAAAGTTCTATGCTGGGGTTACCAGCGCCAAAGAACTGGTAGAAATCAAATGAGCTGAGTCTCCACTAAACCCAGGGCGCATCACTCCCTCGGCGAACTCCGTCCAGTGGCCGATCATCTGCTGCGGATCCATGACCCGGCGCACGAGCGGGTGAGTGTCGAACACGGCCCATCCCGCGGGCACCGGTGCGCCCATCGCAGGCAGCATTCCGGAGTGCGCCGCCTCGTAGTAGAACTGCGCGCTCGATTCCCCGCTATTGGTAAACCAGTAGAGACTCACGTTCGCGAGCAGGTCGTTGCAGTCGACCGAGTAGCTCGGCGTAGGGTGACGGTCACCGCGGGTCTTGAACTTCTCCGCGATCCAGGCGAGCTGGCCGAGGGGCGAGTCCGCGAGGGCGGCGCCGATGGTGTCGGGCTTGTGGTTCTGCATTTCGAGGTATCCGCGTTCGGAAGCGGCCTCCGTGGCCAACGGGGCCAGCGCGGACTGCTCTTCGGGCGTGAGCCCGTCGGGCATCGGGAAGATCACGCCGACCAGGCCGAGCAGACGCTGCTCGCCCGCGAGGTGGGTGGCGATCACGCGCTCGGGATGCACGGAGGCGAGCTGCGAGACGATACCCGAACCGAGGTCGCTGCCGTGGGCGACGAAGCGGTCGTAGCCGAGGCGGGTCATGATCTCGCCGTACGCCTCCGCGGTGCGGCCGACCTCCCAGCCCGTCGACGACAGCGGGGTCGAGAACCCGAAGCCCGGTGGAGACGGGACGACGACGTGGAAGTCCTCGGTCAGTAGCGGGATCAGGTGCCGGTACTCGATGAACGATCCGGGCCAGCCGTGGCACAGTAGCAGCGGTGTCGCATCTGGGTTCGACGACGCGACGTGCACGGCGTGGAAGGTCTGTCCTTCGATTTCGGTCAGCAGCTGCGGGAAGGCGTTGAGCGCGGCTTCCTGCGCCTGCCAGTCGAAGCCGTCGCGCCAGTGCTCGACGAGTTCGCGGAGGTAGGGCTGTGGGATGCCGCGGCTGAAGTCGGCGCGATCGTCTCGTCCAGGCGGGGTGGCCGCCCAACGCGTGCGTGAGAGCCGGGCCTCGAGATCGTCGAGGGCGCTCTGCGGGATCTCGATGCGGAACGGGGTAATGGTGGTGTGTGCGTTCATACCTCCACTCTCTCGGGTAATGCGGAAGGTTTCGTTCCGCGATTCCTGAAATACTTGCAAGCATGTTGGGAACATCGGCGCGATTGCTCGAACTGTTGGTGCTGCTCCAGCAGCGCCGCGACTGGACGAGCGGCGCCCTCTCCGAGCGCCTGGGCGTGAGCACCCGCACGGTGCGCGCTGATATCGGCAAGCTGCGCTCCCTCGGATACCCGGTGGATGCCCGCCCGGGAATCGCAGGTGGGTATCGGCTGAGCGCCGGGGCGACCATGCCTCCGCTGCTACTGAACGACGATGAAGCAGTCGCCGTGGCGGTGAGCCTTAGCGCTGCCGCGAGCGGCCGCCTCGGCGTCGAGGAGACCTCGATCGCGGTTCTCGCGAAGCTCGAGGAGGTGATGCCGCCCCATCTCAGCCATCGCGTCGAAGCGGTGCGCCAGGCATCTGCTATGGTGCCCGGCGCCGGGCCGGCGCTGGACCTCACCGTCGTCAGCTGCGTCGCCGCAGCGATCCACCGGCACGAGCGGCTGCGGTTCGGCTACGTCAAACCGAAGAGAGCGGAGGAATCCCGCCATGTGGAGCCGCAGCGTCTCGTCGGGTGGGGTTCTCTCTGGTACCTCCTGGCATGGGATTTCGACCGCGGCGACTGGCGCGTGTTCCGCGTCGATCGGATGCGCCCGCGCCTGCCGACGGGCAAGCGGTTCCGCCCGCGCGCGATCCCCGAGCGCGACGAGGTCGACTTCGTCGTGGATCGCGTGCTCCACGCGGGATGGGCTCACCGCGCTCGGATTCTCGTGCACGCCCCCGCGGACGTAGTCGCTGCCAAGCTCGTCGTTCCGGTCCGGATCGAAGCTGTCGATGCGGCCTCGTGCCGCGTCGAACTCAGATCCGGCGACCCTGACCATCTCGCCATGTGGGTCACGCAGATCGGCGTCGACTTCGAGGTGATCGAGGGCGAGAGCCTCATCGCCGCACTCGAGCGGCTCAGCACCCGACTACAGCGCGCGACAAGGCCGGCTTGAAAGGTGTTTCCACCGGACGGGAGCAACGGTACAGGCAGCATCGGAGTAGTAGCCGGAAAGTCACCACAAACGCGCTCAAAGGGCCGCCCCCGCCTACCGACGGCCTGCAGCTGAGCCAGACCCAAACACGGTAGTTGTTCAGTACCAATGTCGGCGGCCCCCGGTACGCTAAAAACATGCCAGCAACCCCGCCCCGCCACCCCGCCGACTCGCACGACAGCATTCACGTTTCGGGTGCCCGCGAGAACAACCTGAAGAATGTCAGCGTCGATATTCCGAAGCGCCGTCTTACCGCATTCACAGGAGTTTCGGGCTCGGGCAAGAGCTCACTCGTTTTTGGCACGATCGCTGCCGAGTCACAGCGCCTGATCAACGAGACATACAGCGCATTCTTGCAGGGCTTTATGCCGTCGCAGTCGCGGCCAGATGTTGATGTGCTCGAGGGTCTCACCACCGCGATCACGGTCGACCAAGAGCGCATGGGCGCCAACCCGCGCTCAACAGTCGGCACCGCAACCGACGTCAACGCGATGCTGCGCATTCTCTTCTCGAGGCTCGGCTCGCCGCGCATTGGCTCGCCCAACGCCTTCTCGTTCAACATCGCCTCCGTGAGCGGTGCCGGCGCAGTCACGATCGAGAAGGGCGGCAGGCAGACAAAAGAGCGGCGCAGCTTCGAGATTCTCGGTGGCATGTGCGCGAAGTGCGAAGGCCGCGGCTCGGTCAGCGACTTCGAGCTCAGTGAGATCTACGACGAGACCAAGTCGCTCAACGAGGGTGCGCTCAAGGTGCCCGGGTACAGCATGGACGGCTGGTGGGGCCGTATGTTTAGCGACCTCTTCGACATGGACAAGCCGATTGGCAAGTACAGCAAGAAAGACCTCGACAACCTGCTCTACAAGGAGCCCACAAAGATCAAGGTTGAGGGCGTCAACCTCACGTTCGAAGGCCTGATTCCGCGCATTCAAAAGTCGATGCTCTCGAAAGATCGTGAAGCGATGCAGCCGCACATTCGCGCCTTCGTCGATCGTGCAATCGTGTTTCATACCTGCCCCGAGTGCGAAGGCACTCGTTTGAATGCCACTGCACGATCTTCGAAGATCGGCGAGCACTCGATCGCAGACATCTGCGCCATGCAGATCTCAGACGTTGCGGAGTGGGTGCGCACTATCGACGACCCGGGGCTCGCTCCGCTCGTCGCGAAGCTCGCTGACACGCTCGACTCGTTCGTGCAGATCGGGCTTGGCTACCTCTCACTTGAGCGCCCGACCGGCACACTTTCGGGCGGTGAGTCGCAGCGCACGAAGATGATTCGCCACCTCGGCTCCCCCATTACCGACGCCACCTATGTGTTTGACGAGCCCTCAATCGGCTTGCATCCGCACGACATTCAGCGCATGAACCAACTGCTCTTGAAGCTGCGTGACAAGGGCAACACCGTGCTCGTAGTCGAGCACAAGCCCGAAATGATCTCGATCGCCGACCACGTGGTTGACCTCGGCCCGCGCGCTGGCGTGAACGGCGGCGAGATCTGTTTCGAGGGCACCGTTGAGGGGCTGCGCGCCTCACAGACCCTCACGGGTCGGCACCTCGACGACCGAGCCAAACTCAAAGAGTCTGTGCGAGCAAAGCAGGGCGCCATCGAAGTGCGCGGCGCAGACAGGCACAACCTGCAAGACGTCGACGTCGATCTGCCGCTCGGCATGCTCTGCGTGATCACCGGCGTCGCCGGATCAGGCAAGAGCTCACTCATCCACGGCTACGTGTCAAAGCGCGAGGGCGTCGTTGCGATTGACCAGGGAGCGATCAAAGGGTCACGCCGCTCGAACCCGGCGACCTATACCGGGCTCCTTGACCCGGTGCGCACCGCGTTCGCGAAGGCCAATGGAGTGAAGCCCGCGCTGTTCAGTGCCAATTCAGAGGGTGCCTGCCCAGAGTGCAAGGGCGCCGGCCTCATCTTCACCGACCTCGGCATGATGGCGACCATGGAGAGCGTGTGCGAGGTGTGCGAGGGTAAGCGCTTCGACTCGGCCGTGCTCGGCTACATGCTGGGCGGCAAGAACATCGCCGAGGTGCTCGACCTCTCGATGGCCGAGGCACGCGAGTTTTTTGCCGGCACAGAGCACGCCGAATCCAAGGTGCCCAAGGCCACCAAGATTCTCGAACGCCTCGTCGATGTGGGCCTCGGCTACCTCACGCTCGGCCAGCCCCTCTCAACGCTCTCGGGCGGCGAACGCCAGCGCCTGAAACTCGCGATTCACATGAGCGAAGACGCAGACGTTTACGTGCTCGACGAGCCGACCACCGGCTTGCACCTTGCCGATGTCGAGCAGCTGCTCGGTCTGCTCGACCGCCTGGTCGACGCGGGCAAGAGCGTCATCGTGATCGAGCATCACCAAGCTGTGATGGCCCACGCAGACTGGATCGTCGATATCGGCCCCGGGGCGGGGCAGCAGGGCGGCAAGGTCGTCTTTGAGGGCACGCCTACTGAGCTCGTGACGGCAAAGAGCACGCTCACCGGCCAGCACCTGGCAGAGTACGTCGGAGCTTGAGCTCGGCACCCGACCTGAGTCGCCACGCGCATCGCATGCCCCATTCCGCATTCGAAATGCGGCAGCTTGTACGCTAAGTAAAAATCCCCCGAAGCAAAGGAGCACCGCATCATGGAACCCACGACTGCAGGCCCGCAGAACCCCCAGTCACCCCAGCAAGCAACGGCTCAGCAAGCAGCACCTCAGCAGCAACCAGTGCCCCAGCAGAACCAGACGCACCTTCAGCCACTCGCTGCGCAGGGCATGCCCCAGCTGGGCGCCCAAAACAGCCAGTTCGGCAAGCCGACGGGTGCTTTCATCGGCGCAGCGTGGGCCGCTCTCGCGCTCGCGGTCATCGTGTACTTCGTGAGCCTCTGGCGCGCTGACATGGAATCGTTCGAGAAGGGCTTCTTTCTCGGTTCCTTCTTCTTCGGCATCGTGAGCGCCGTTGGGCTGCAGAAGTCGGTGCGCGACCGCCACGAGGGCGTTCCTGTCACCACCATCTACCTCGCGGTTTCTTGGTTGGGTCTCGCGATCAGCCTCGGCATGCTCGCGTGGGGTCTCTGGAACAGCCCCCTGCTGCCGAGCGAGAACGGGCTCTACGGTATGACCTTCGCAATGGCGGTGTTCGCCGTGATCGTGGTACAGAAGAACGTGCGCGACCTGCTCGCATACAAGGCACAGCACCCTGAGTTCTACGGGCCAGATGCCGCTGAAGCTAGGCGCCAGACCGCGCAGCGCGAGTTCTAGCGCAGCACCGGGTGCCGCGCGCTCGCGCATAGGCGCACCGGCATCGCTGAGCCAAACCGGCTGAGGGGTCTGAGGTAGTTCGCTACCCCAGGCCCTTCAGCGGTTCTAGGCCACGGTTGCGACGAATGTCACGATAGTTCCACTGAATCTCGCGCGATTCTGCCAACCATCTCGCAACGAGTTCGTCATCGATCTGCGACACGTCGGTCACCCGAATCTCGGCGGCCTTGAACGACCCTTCCGTCTGCAACCCGGGGGTATTAAACGATTGTCCGCTCCAGAACAGCAGGCGCACCGAGTGTTTCAAGCGGTCGTAGCCAACTACAGGGTTGCCGTCGAAGAACCAAACCGGGTGTGCGTGCCAAACCTTGCGCTCTGCATCGGGTAGCGCCTGCTCGATCAGCCCGAGAAATCGGTCGCAGATCGGGCGGGCCATCTCATCGAGCGCTTCTTGGTACGCGAGAATGTCGGCGGGTGCGTGCATACTCAGAGCATAGAGGTGAGCGTTCACCAGAAGAAGAGGCGCTCAGCAATTACCGCAAGCGGGATCGCCAGGCCCGCACACATGACTATCGGCAGAGGCACACTCGCTGGCGAGAGGGGAACCCCAGATGTCAATACAGATACACACCACGCTCGAACCGCACGGGCCTGCCACCGCGATCGAGCTGAGCGATGCACAGCTCGAACTGCTCGGTGGCGGCAAACGCGCTGCGGTGCTCGTCACGGTGGGCGAACGATCGGCAAGGCTTCGTCTCGCGGTGATGGGCGGCAAGAATCTGATCGGAATTTCGAAGGCTAACCGGGCCGCGTTGGCGGTCGAGATCGGTGACGAGATTGACGCTGCCATCGCCCTCGATGAGGCGCCCCGCGAGGTCGAAGTGCCAGGCGACCTCGCGCAGGCGCTCGACTCGGTTCGCGGTGCCCGCGAGGCATTCGAGAAGCTGCCCTACACGCACCGCAAGGAACACGTGCAGGCGATCCTCGAAGCAAAGAAGCCCGAGACCCGGGCACGTCGCATCGAAGCGTGCGTCGCAAAGCTTGCGGGCGGCCCAGCAGCATAGGCCTCTAGGGCATGTCTTGTAAATGGTGGTGGTGGTGAGGATGTGCCCGAAGTCGGTGATCGCGAGGCGGAGGAGGCGGCTTTGCTGGTGGCAAAGCCAACGACGACAACGAAACGAGCGCTGATTTCGGGTGCACCGCAGCGCGCCATCATTTACAAGACATGCCCTAGCTCGCTGGTGGCAGCGCGCAACTCGCGGGGGCCGACGAAAGCTCGTTCACCGCGCGGATCAGACGGTGCAACTCTCCCACAGCGCGGCGACGCGGTGTGAACACGAGGCGTGCCAGTTCGAGTTCGTCGTTGTCTGCGGCCTCTGCCGGCAACGGGTCGGTCTGCTCGATACGCCCCGAATGAAGCAGCCCGGCAAACTGTTCGTTGAGCGTCTGCACCTCGGCAGAGGTCGGGGCGGCACGTAGGCGCAACACGAGTTGCTCGCCCACCCATCGCAGCGAGTCGTAGTTGCGCCAGAAGCCGGTGATTTCCGCGACCGCCTCGTCAACAGATTCGGTAATGAGCACGCGGTCAAGGTCGCCCGCCGAGATCATGCTGTCGCCCTCGAGATGTTCAAGCACGAATCGTTCGAAGCCGCGCCAGAAGGTGCCGCCTGGGCGGTCGAGCAGCACAATCGGAACCGGCACCATCTTGCCGGTCTGCTGCAGTGTGAGCAGCTCAAACGTCTCATCCATGGTGCCGTAGCCGCCCGGCAAACACACGAAGCCGCGCGATTCTTTGACGAGCATGAGCTTGCGGGTAAAGAAGTACTTCATCGAGACGAGGCGGTCATTGCCTGCGATCTCGTGCGTCGGCTGCTCTTCGAACGGCAGGCGAATCGAAACACCGAGCGAGTGCTCTGGCCCAGCACCGGTCGAAGCCGCCTCCATAATGCCGGGCCCGGCTCCGGTCACGACCATCCAGCCCTGCGCCGCGAGCTCGCCTGATACCCGCAGTGCCTGTCCTGAAAGTGGGTCATCCGCTGTCGTGCGCGCGGAACCAAAGATGGTGACCTTCGGCGCTGCTGAGAAGGGCGCGAACAGGCGAAATGCCGCTCGCATCTCTTCGAGTGCCGCTGCTGAGATCTTCAGATTGAGTCGGCTCGTCCCATCAAGACCCAGGCCGATGCCGGTCTCGATGATCCTCGACACTAGCTTCTTTTGCCAGTCGACTTCGCAAGTTTCAAGCAGGGTCGCAATGGCGTTGTCTTGGCGCGATTTCTCGGGGGTGTTTTCGGGGGCTGCTTCTGAGTGAACGTCCACACCCCCAGCCTATGCGACGCACCGAGTAAGTTGGGTAGCGTGACAACTCAGCAACACCACGCGCACGCGGACCCTCCCTGGGCGCTGCGCATCGGCTCGTGGGCGTGGGCGGCCGCCGGGTTTGTGCTTGCGCTTGGCCCCGTGCTCGCTGCGCTGCTGGTCTGGTTGCAGTATCGGTCGCTGCGCAAGAACGCATACCGCCTCACTGATCTGGTCGAGGTTGTCACCCCCGACGACGTTGTCAATCTCGCACCGTACGTTGCCGAGTTTGAGCGCGTCGAGGCAGTTCTCGCCGACTCCGCCGGGTGGGTGGTCATGCTGACTCTCGGGCTCTACCTACTCGCCGCAGCAGCAATCATCGCCGCGTATCTCATCACCACCAAGTACACACTGCTCGGGTCGCGCACGGCCCGCATCTTTGGTACGAGCCTCTCTTTGATTTCTGGGATCGCGGTCTTCTTCGTCTGGCAAACCTTCGCGGCTGTCGCCTGGCTTCCCATTGACGCGCTCTGGGCCAACCGTCTTGGCCTAGTGGTGATTGCATTGCACATCGTTGGCGTGGTGCTCGTCTGGTTGCCTGGCTCAAACAATTACTTTCGAACACTTGCATCGAAAAGGATCGCCGCTCAATCTGACGTGGCAAGATAGTGCTGATGAGCGACACTGAGTTTTCACCGAACCGTCGAGCAGCACAGGCACGGATGCTGCGCAGGCGCAAGATCACGTTGAGTGTCGCGGGCGGAGCCGCAGCCCTGCTGCTCATTGGCGGCGGCGTGGCCTGGGCAGTGTCGGCGATGCAACCCGCGCAGCCCGTAGAGAGCACGCAGGCCACAAGCCCGATGCCCAGCGCCGAGGTGAAGCCCACGACCGAGCCGCCGAAGAACGAAGCCCCGAAGTACGATCTCGACTCCCCCTCGTCGATCACGGTAGTCGTGAATAAGCAACGCCCCATCAACCCGATCGACTGGGCACCCGACGACCTGGTGTTGCCCGCGGGGGTTCCGAACGTGTGGGATCACCCGATCCGCGCCGAGGCCGCGACAGCGCTTGAGGCGATGTATGCGGCATCCGTCGACGCGGGGGTGCCCTTTACCGTGACGAGCGGATACCGCGACTACGCACTGCAGAAGGAGATCTACGACGGGCTTGTCGAACAGGGCGGCGTTGCGTTTGCCGACAAAGACACGGCCAGACCAGGCTTCTCAGAGCATCAGACTGGCCTGACTGTTGACCTGTTCGGCGAAGAGGGGTGCTCACTCGATGCATGCTTCGGCGAAACCGCGACGGGCATCTGGTTGCGTGACAACTCATACCGCTTTGGCTATATTTTGCGCTACCACGACGGCGAGCAGGCCACAGTCGGCTACACCTACGAGCCCTGGCACTTTCGCTATGTCGGGGTAGACGTCGCAACAGCTATGCACGATCAGGGTGTACTCAACCTCGAAGACTTCTTTGGTTTGCCCCCGGCTCCGACCACCTAGCCGAACAGGCTGACTGGCACGACGCGTCAACAAAAGACAACGCCTTTTGTAGCGACGTGAAAGCGCCGCACACGGCGGCGAGAAACCAGATGTTTGGCGTCAGCCAAACAGCGACACCGGTTTGACGATGTCTGCGTAAAGCAGCAGCAGGCTCATCGCACCGAGCACGATGACGACCGCGAAGGTGATCGGCACCATCTTCGCGGTGTCGACCGGGCCGGGATCCTTTTTGCCGAAGAGCTTGAAGAGCCGCCGCTTGATGCCCTCGTAGAGCGCACCCGCAACGTGCCCGCCGTCGAGCGGCATGAGCGGCACGAGGTTAAACACGAAGAGTGCAATGTTCAGCGAGCCGAGCAGGCCGAGCACCATCTGCGCGCGGGCGGCAACCGGAGCTTCATCGAGGCTCACGATCTCACCGGCGAGTCGGCCAACGCCGACAACGCCGATCGGCCCGTTCGGGTCTCTCTCTTCGGTCCCGAAGGCGGCCTGCCAGATGCCGACCATGCGCTGCGGCAGGCCGATGATCACCTGCGAGGTCTGCACCACGTTGTTGCCGACGAACGCGGGCACTGCGGTGATCGGCTGCTTCACCACCTCTGTAGTGGGGGTTACCCCGATCATGCCGACTGTCGTGGTGAGCGGCTTGCCGTCGTCACCGAGCACCTGCTTGCCCTGTGCGTCTACGACCCAGCGCTCGGTCGCCGCCGGGGTCATGGTGACCTCAAGCGTCTTGCCATCGCGTGAAACCGAGACGTCGAGTGCTTTGCCCGGCGACGCGCTCACGAGCTCACCGATTTGCTCCCACTTGGTGATCTCGGTGCCACCGATCGAGAGCACACGGTCGCCCGGCTGCAGGCCGGCCTCTGCTGCGGGAGCGAGCGGGTCGCTCGCCGAGCATTCGGTCTGTTCGCTCAAGGCAGGCAGAATGCACTGGCTCACATATCCAAGCGTCGTGCTGTACTGCGCGGTGCCGAAGCCCATCAAGACGATTCCAAAGAAAACGAACGCGAGCACGAGGTTCATCACCGGGCCGCCGAGCATGATGACGATCTTCTTCCATACCGGCAAGCGGTAGAAGGTGCGGCGATCCTCGCCCTCATCAATAGACTCTGCCGAAGCTTCGCGCGCGTCTTGCGCCATGCTGTCCAAAAAGCCAGTGCTCGCGTCGCGAGCCTTCTCCCCCGGCTTTGCGGGCGGAAACATGCCGCTCATCGCGACGTAGCCGCCCAGCGGAATCAGTTTCACACCGTATTCGGTTTCACCCTTGCGCCGCGACCAGATCGTCTTGCCAAAGCCGATCATGTACTGCGTCACCTTGACGCCAAACAGCTTCGCGGGCAGCAGGTGCCCGATCTCGTGCAGGCCAATAGAAACGGCGAGGCCGATCAGCAAGATCAGCACGCCAAGCACGTAGAGCAGCACTTCAGTCACCTGGTTAGGTTAGCGGCGCAGGCTGAGAGGCAGGCTGAGATTCTGGCGCGCGGGATCAGCCCCCACTCAGCACTCAATCACGTTGACGGCGAGGCCACCCATTGCGGTCTCTTTGTACTTCTCGCTCATATCGCGCCCGGTCTCGCGCATTGTGACGATCACCTCGTCGAGGCTGACGTGGTGCGAGCCGTCGCCCATGAGCGCCATCTTGGCCGCATTGATGGCTTTCGACGCCGCGATCGCGTTGCGCTCGATGCACGGAATCTGCACGAGGCCGCCAATCGGGTCGCAGGTGAGGCCGAGGTTGTGCTCCATCGCAATCTCGGCCGCGTTTTCGACCTGGGCGGGGGTGCCGCCGAGCACCTGCGCGAGGCCAGCTGCTGCCATCGACGACGCCGAGCCGACCTCGCCCTGGCAACCCACCTCGGCGCCCGAGATTGAGGCTTGCTCCTTGTAGAGCACTCCAACAGCGGCCGCGGCGAGCAAGAAATCGGCAATGACGCGCTGTTTCTCGTCGTCACTCCAGTTGGCCGCACCCGGCAGGTAGTGCGTCGCATAGAACAGCACGGCGGGGATGATGCCGGCGGCGCCGTTGGTCGGCGCAGTCACTACTCGACCGCCAGAGGCGTTTTCTTCGTTGACCGCAAGCGCAACGAGGTTGACCCACTCTTGCCAGTAGACGGGGTCGCGCTCAGAGTCTCGCTCGGTCAGCTGGCGGTGCCAGTCGGGGGCGCGGCGGCGCACATTGAGGCCGCCGGGCAGCACCCCGGTGCGCGCGAGCGCCGAATTCTTGCAGGCCTCCATCACGTTCCAGATGTGTGTGAGGCCGCCGCGAATCTCAGTCTCGCTGCGAGACACGAGCTCGTTACCGAGCATGACGCCCGCGATGCTGAGCCTTTCGCGTTCGCAGTGCTCGAGCAGCTCGGCCGCGGTGCGAAATGGGTAGGGCTGCTCGGCGAGCGCCGCCTCAAGCCTGTCGAGCACAGCCTCCTCGGCGCCCTCACGAATGATGAAGCCACCGCCGACCGAGAAGTAGAGCTGCTCATCGATGCTCTCGCCCGAAGCGTCTAGGGCGGCGAAGCGCATACCGTTCGTGTGGCGCGGCAGCACCGTGAGCGGGTGCAGCACGATGTCGTCAACGCCAAACTTCAGGGTGGGGGCGCCCTCGACGCCCTCAAGCTTGGCGCAGAACTGTAGCTCGCCCGTGCGCTCGATGCGGGCGAGTGACTCGTCAACCTCGTCAGGCAGCACGGTCTCGGGGTCGTACCCCTCGAGACCGAGCAACACCGCGGTGAAGGTACCGTGCCCACGGCCCGTCGCAGCGAGAGAGCCGTACAGGTCAACTTTGAGGTCGGCAACCTCGGCGAGCACCCCCCGCTTCGCGAGCGCGCCAACGAAGGCGTGAGCGGCCCGCATCGGGCCCACAGTATGTGAGCTCGATGGGCCTATGCCGACCGTGAATAGATCGAACACGCTAATCGCCATGTCGCCTCCTTTGGCGCCTGCCGCTCATCGAGCCTGTGGGTCCGCTCCTGGAGCCCTTCGACAGGCTCAGGCACCCCCTGTCGAGAGGAGCGGTTGGACTCGACAATCAGTTGCTTCCGTTACGCGACGGTTGCGTCGTTCTGAGCGGCGTACTCGTCTGCGCTCAGCAGCGGGCCCTCATCGGTCACTGCTACGCGGAACAGCCAAGCCGCGCCGTAGGGGTCTTCGTTCACGAGCGCGGGGTTGTCGACAACCGCGTCGTTCACCTCGACGACCTCGCCCGAGACGGGCGAGTACAGCTCGCTCACCGATTTGGTCGACTCGATCTCGCCGCAGACCTCGCCCGCAGTGAGCTGAGCGCCCACCTCGGGTAGGTCAACGTAGACGACCTCGCCGAGTGCGTCGGCTGCGACCTGGCTCACGCCAACCGAAACCGGGCTCTCACTGTTTACCCACTCGTGCTCTGCCGAGTAGCGAAGTCCTGACTGTACCGTGCTCATGTTGTGCTCTTTCGTTTGGTGGTTGTGGACGCCCCTCGAGCTTGTCGAGAGGTGTACCTTTGGTCTTGCTTGATCCCTTCGACAAGCTCAGGGATCGCTTAAGGATTCAGGTCGTTGTTCGTAGGTTACCCGTGTAACTCGCGCTGTGGCGCGAGGACATACGCACGACCGAACGCGATACGTTCGGCCCTTAGTCCCCTCCCGCTGTGGCGCGAGCGCAAAACACGGCCGAACACGTTGAGTTCAGCCCTACTGTGTATTGCGCTTATAGAACGGCAGTGCGACTACCTCGAAGGGCTCGAGCTTGCCGCGCAGGTCGACCTCGACGGGGGTGCCGATGTCGGCAAAGCGCGGGTCGACATAGGCGATCGCTACGGGATAGCCGAGGGTCGGGCTTGGCTGACCGCTCGTGATCTCACCAATCTGAGCGCCCCCGGCGTGCACGGCGTAGCCGCCGCGGCCGGCGCGACGGCCGGCACCGCGAAGGCCGACGAGCACGCGCTTCGCGCCCGCCTCTTTCGCGGCCTCGAGCGCCGCACGCCCGACAAAGTTCTCTTCTTTCTTGAACGACACAACCGGGCCGAGGCCGGCCTCAAACGGAGTGGTGTCGAGACCGAGCTCGTTGCCGTAGAGCGGCATGCCCGCCTCGAGGCGCAGTGAATCGCGAGCAGCGAGACCGGCGGCGATCAGACCGCGCGCTTCTCCGTGCGAGAGGGCGAGCTGCCAGATCTCGGCAGCGCGATCGTTCGGCACGTAGAGCTCGAAGCCGTCTTCACCGGTGTAGCCCGTACGCGCCAGCAGCACGTCGATATCCCCAGATTTCACCGCGACCCAAGCATAGTAGGGCAGGTCGGTGACGGCCTGACGATCCTCTTCGCGAACCATGTCGAGCAAGATCGCTTCTGATACCGGCCCCTGCACTGCGATCAGCGAGGTGTCTGCCGAGGCGTCAATCACCTCGACGTCGGAGCCAGCCGCGCGGGCGGTGAGCTCGGCGACGACCGTGGGCGCGTTGCCCGCGTTCGGCACCACGAGGTAGCGCTCGTCGGCGATGCGGTAGACGATCAGGTCGTCGATGATGCCGCCCGCTTCGTTCACGATCAGCGAGTACTTCGCCTTGCCGATCGCGACGATTGCGAGGTTGCCGACGAGCGCGGTGTTCAAGAACGTCGCGGCATCGGGGCCCGAGACCCAGACCTCACCCATGTGGGAGAGGTCGAAGAGGCCCGCGGCCTCGCGCACGGCGCGGTGCTCGGCGAGCTCGCTGCCGTAGCGCAGCGGCATGTCCCACCCGCCAAAGTCAGTGAACGATGCGCCGAGGGCAGCATGCTCGGAGTGCAGTGCGGTGTGCTTTAGTTCAGTCATGTGAGTTCTTTCTCGTAACTGTTGGTTTGTGATGCGTTGCTACTCGGCAAACGCCTCGGGCGGCGGGCAAGCGCAGACCAGGTTGCGGTCACCGAAGGCGCCGTCGATGCGCGACACGGGCGGGAAGTACTTGTCGACTCGCAGGCGCGCCACCGGGAACGCGCCACGCTCGCGCGGGTAGGCGCGATCCCACGAATCTGAAACGAGCACCGATGCCGGGTGCGGAGCGTTGCGAAGCGGCGAACCCTCGATCGAGAACTCACCCGCGATCACGGCGTCAATCTCGCCGCGAATCGTGATCATTGCCTCGATAAAGCGCTCGATCTCGCCGAGGTCTTCGCTTTCGGTCGGTTCAACCATCAGCGTGCCCGCGACAGGGAACGCGAGGGTCGGCGCGTGGAAACCGAAGTCGATGAGGCGCTTCGCAACGTCTTCTGCGGTGACGCCAGACGCTGCGGTGAGCTCACGCAGATCGAGAATGCACTCGTGCGCGACGAGGCCCTCGTTGCCCGTGAACAGCACCGGAAAGTGCTCGCGCAGGCGCGACGCGATGTAGTTGGCGCTCAGCAGTGCCGTCTGAGTCGCGCGGGTGAGGCCAGCACCGCCCATCATCGCGACGTAGGCGTATGAAATCGGCAGCACGCCGGCCGAGCCGAAAATGGTCGCGACCACGGGCACGCCGTCGGCCACGGCCATCTCGTCGCGGGGGTCGCCGGGCAGGTACGGCGCGAGGTGCGCGGCCACTGCGACCGGGCCGACGCCCGGGCCACCGCCGCCGTGCGGGATGGCGAAGGTCTTGTGCAGGTTCAGGTGCGACACGTCGCCGCCGAACTGGCCGGGCTTTGCGACGCCGACGAGGGCGTTCATGTTGGCACCGTCGATGTAGACCTGGCCGCCAGCCTTATGCACCAGGTCGCAGACCTCGCGCACGTCGTCGTCGTAAACGCCGTAGGTCGATGGGTAGGTGATCATGATCGCGGCAAGCGAGTCGCGGTTCGCGTCGATCTTGGCGCGCAGGTCGTCCATGTCGATGTGGCCGGTCTCGGTGTTCGCGACCACGATCACGCGCATGCCCGCGAGCACGGCCGAGGCCGCGTTGGTGCCGTGCGCTGATGCGGGGATCAGGCAGAGGTCGCGTGCGTCGTCGCCGTTCGCGAGGTGGAAGCGGCGGATCGCGAGTAGGCCCGCGTACTCGCCCTGCGAGCCGGCGTTCGGCTGCAGCGAGATCGCCGAATAGCCGGTGATCTCGACGAGCCAGCTCTCAAGCGAAGCGATCAGTTCGCGCCAGCCTGCGCTCTGCTCGGCGGGAACATACGGGTGAATACCCGCGAACTCCGGCCACGAGATCGATTCCATCTCGGCGGTCGAGTTCAGCTTCATGGTGCAGGAGCCGAGCGGAATCATCGTGCGGTCGAGCGCGAGATCGCGATCAGCGAGTCGTCGCAGATAGCGCAGCATCTGCGTTTCGCTGCGCACCGAGTGGAAGATCGGGTGGGTCAGGTAGTCGCTGGTTCTCGTGACGGCCGCGTCGAAACCATAAGCTTCAGAGCCGAGGATCTCGGCCGCAGCATTCGCCGCGGCCTCAGCCGAAACGCCGAAGGCCTGAGCCACGGCGGCGATGTCAGCCGAGGTGGTGGTCTCATCGGTCGAGACGCCGACGGTGTCAACGTCGATGTGGCGCAGGTTGATGCCTGCGGCGGCAGCCGCCGCAACGACCTCTGCTGCGCGCCCCGGCACGCTCGCAACGACGGTGTCGAAGAACGAGTCGCTCGCGAGCTCGATGCCCGCCGAGCGCAGCGCCTCGGCAAGGGTTCTGGCGTGCGCGTGCGTACGCTCGGCAATCGCCTTCAGCCCCTGCGGGCCGTGGTAGACGGCGTACATCGACGCGGTGATGGCGAGCAGCGCCTGCGCGGTGCAGATGTTGCTCGTGGCCTTCTCGCGGCGAATGTGCTGCTCGCGCGTCTGCAGTGCGAGACGGTAGGCGGGCTGGCCCTGCTGATCCTTCGAGACACCGACGAGACGGCCGGGCATCGAGCGCTCAAGCCCCTCTCGAACCGCGAGATAGGCGGCGTGCGGGCCGCCGAAGAACAGCGGAACTCCGAAGCGCTGCGTGTTGCCCACGGCTACGTCTGCGCCCTGCTCACCCGGAGGGGTGATCAGGGTGAGCGCGAGCAGGTCGGCGATCACGGTCACCATAGCGCCACGATCCTTTGCCGCAGCGATGAGAGCCGACTGATCGACAACCGAGCCGTCATTGCCCGGCTGCTGCAGCACGATGCCGTTGATGTCGCCCTCAGGCAGGCCCACCGAGAGGTCAGCAACCTCGACCTCGAAGCCGAGTGCGCTCGCGCGACCCTTGATCACGGCGACGGTCTGCGGGAAAAGGTTCGCGTCGAGCACGGTGCGACCGTTCGGCACTGCACGGTTGGCGCGGCGCATGAGCAGCACGGCCTCGGCTGCCGATGAGCTCTCATCGAGCATCGACGCGTTGGCAACGGGCAGCCCGGTGAGGTCTGACACCATGGTCTGAAAGTTGAGCAGCGCTTCGAGGCGGCCCTGTGAGATCTCGGGCTGGTACGGGGTGTAGGCCGTATACCAGGCCGGCGCCTCGAGCACGTTGCGGCGAATGACCGGCGGCGTGTGGGTGCCGTAGAAGCCCTGGCCGATCATCTGCGTCTTCACCGTGTTCTTGTCGGCAAGCGCACGCAGGTCGGCGAGAATCTCTTGCTCGCTGCGGGCGGCAGGCAGATCGAGCGGCGCCTCGCTCAGAATGTCGGCCGGCACCGCGGTGTTTACGAGTGCCTCAAGGCTCTCGTATCCAAGCGCCTGCAGCATGTGCTGACGGTCTGCGTGCGAAGCGATACCAATATGACGGTCTTCGAATGATGAGTAGGCGGCGCTGATGCTCAAGAGGATCTCCGGGGTTGCGTTGCGCGCGACGAGCCGCACGCTTCGTCATGCACGCGGGATCGCGCACACGACAGGAACTGGGATCCTCCCCGCTCTGTACCGTGACCTGAGAGATTCAGCCGCCCCACGAGTGGGAGCGCCTTTGCACCGTCGGTGAGCGGCGACCTCAAGAGAAGTCACGCACTGCTTTCCAGAGTTGCCTCGCCACTGCGGTACGGATGCCTGAGAGATTCCCGGGGAGGGATTGCTCCTACGGCGCCGGGCCAGCAAATCGACCCGAACTCTCCCGCAGCGGCTACCGGAGGCATGCACCCCCGAGCGGCCTATATTCACATGTGGGTTCAGCTTACCAGCGAAAGGGAGTGGGGTGGGTGCTGAAAGCGCCCACCCCACTGATCCTCGCAGCGCAATTTCTGACGCGACAATATTTTGGCTCCCGTGCCGCACCCGTAACCCGAAGCTCCCGTGCCCAGCACGCATCGATTGTGCAGCAAGCTAGCGAATGTGCCCCTTACAAACGGTATTTAAGGGGCACATTCGCTAGCTTCATATACGTTCGAAGAATTGGGTTGGGCCGAGCCGAGTTCAGTTTGGTTGAGCCGCCCAAGGCGTGGGATCGGCGGTGTCGCACCCTTCGACAAGCTCAGGGTGCGACACCGCCCTATCTGCTAGGCCTTCGGTGCCTCGCCATCGACGCCGTCGAGCGCGAGCAGCTCGTCTTCAACAGCGCCGCCGTAGCCTTCCTTCGCTGGATCGCGGTGCATGCCGCCCGAGATCGCGTACTCCTCTTCGGGCGAGAGCACCAGGTGGTGCCGGGTGTAGACGCCGAAGATGATCAGTGCGATCACGTAGACGATCACGATGGCGATGATCGCTGGGCGGAACGCCTCGTTGAGCAAGAAGCCCAAGAAGATGAACGCCGAGATGATCGCAGCAGCAATCGCACCTCCCCTGCCCCACGGGCTGAGATACGGGCGCTCGGCGTTCGGAAACTTCTTGCGCAGAATCAGGTACGAGATCATCTGCATGAAGTACGCGAGCACCGCGCCCCAAACTGCGATGTTCAGCACGACCGCGCCAGCGACGCCACCCGAGCCGCCCATCGCGTCGACGAGCACGAGTGCCGCGAAGCCGATGATTGCGCCAGCAACGAGCGCAACCCACGGGGTCTGACGCTTGCCCGTGAGCGAGAGGAACTTCGGGTAGTAGCCCGCCCGCGACAGCGAGTACATGTTGCGACCGTAGGCGAACATGATGCCCTGCAGCGAGGCCAACAAACCGAAGAGCGCGAACAGCGCGAGCACACCGGCAACCCAGGCGAGCTCGTCGCCGACGATGGCACGGAAGCCGTCGAGCAGCGGCTCACCGGCAACGCCCGTCGCCTCTGCACCAAGCACCGCGGTGTTGAGGAAGAGCACGAGCAGACCGGTGAATACCAGGGTGCCGCGAGCCCAGATGCCTGCCTTGGGAATATCGCGCACCGGGTCGTTCGACTCTTCAGCGGCGAGCGGCAGCTCTTCGATACCGAGGAACAGCCACATGGCGAACGGCAGGGCGAAAAGAATCGGCAGCGGGCCGTGCGGCAGGAACGCGGTCTGGCCGGGGTCAGGCTCGATGTTGAACAGGCTGCCGAAATCAGCGCTTCCGCTCACGAGCGCCATGATGCCGAACAGCACGAGCACACCGATCGAGATGAACGACACAACGATTGCGAACTTCAGCGAGATCGCGGCACCCGCGGTGTTTAGGGCGACGAAGGCGACGTAGAGAATGATCCACCACAGCCAGGTCGGCAGGGTGAAGCCCATCAGCGACTCAGTCACGCCGTTTGCATAGCCGGCCGAGAAGTAGACGATCACAGCGGTGGTTGCAACGTACTCGATTGTCTCTGCGAGACCGGTGATGAAACCGCCCCACGGCCCCATGGCCGCGCGACCAAAGCTGTACGCACCACCCGTGTGAGGCATCGCCGCCGCCATCTCGCCGATTGAGAAGACGAGACCGTAGTACATGACGACGAGAATCGCGAACGCGATCAGCATTCCGCCAAAGCCCGCCGCCTCGATGCCGAAGTTCCATCCCGAGAAGTTGCCCGAGATTACTGCTCCGACTGCCAGGCCCCAGAGGCCCCAGATGCCGGCTGCGCGCTTCAGCTTACGCTTCTCGAAATACCCCGACTCGGCGTGGGTATAGGTCACTCCAGAGACCTTTAGGGTGTCTTTGGCCATCTTTGGCCCCTTTCACTTCTTTGTGAATCTTGGCAAGACCGCCCGTGTTGCACGGGCGTATCTTCGAGAATACTGAAATTAAAGGTAGATGTAACTACCTTTTGGACATTTTGTACTCAACAAATCGTCGGTTACTGCTCGACAAAGCCGCGCAGCAGTGCCTCGGTACCGGCAAGGTGTTCAAGCATCACCCTGGCGGCCACCTCTGGACGGCCCGAGAGCACCGCGCTCACGATCTGTGCGTGCTGCTCGTTCGAGTGGCTCAGGTTCGGCGGCATCATCGGCATGGCTTCAAGTGCCATATTCAGCCGAGTCCTGAGGTCGGCACTCAGCTGCACGAGACCGGGCGAACCCGTGAGCTCAGCAAACAGCAGATGCAGCCTGGAGTCGTGACGCCTGAACGACTCAACGTCAGCGTCGAGGCAGTCGTCTAGGGCAGTGGCGATGGCCGCGCGCTCTACTGCGGTAAGCCCGCGCGCGGCGAGTTCGGTAATTACCCCGACCTCGAGCACTCTGCGCAGCATCGCGATCTCGTCGAGCTGCGAGGCGTCAAGTCGCGGCTGGCTCTCGTTGCCGCTCGGTGCTGGCAGATCCTCGACCACAAATGTGCCACCGTATCTGCCGCGCTTTGACAGCAGGTAGCCGGCATCGGCGAGAGTCGCGATCGCCTCGCGAAGCGTGTCGCGACTCACACCAAGCATCACCGCAAGCTCGCGCTCGGCCGGCAGACGCTCCCCCGGTTCGATAACACCGAGGCGAATCGACTGTAGCAACCGCTGCACCGTCTCTTCGTATGGGTTGCCCGAGCGCACGGCACGGCTCAGAAACTCGATGTGGTGACGCGGTTCGGTCATGACATCTCCTGATTTCTGGTGCGAGGATCTCGGCGGGTACCAACGAGAGTACCCGCCGAGTCTCTCTTTAGAGCGGGGTCGTGTAAGCGCTCGTCAGGCCGCCGTCGACGAGAAACGTCGACGCGGTGATGAACGAGGCGTCGTCGCTCGCGAGAAACGCGACAGAAGCGGCGAGCTCTTCGGGGCGGGCGAAGCGGCCAACCGGAACGTGCACGAGGCGGCGAGCCGCACGCTCGGGGTCTTTCGCGAAGAGTTCCTGCAGCAGCGGGGTGTTCACCGGCCCGGGGCAGAGCGCGTTCACGCGAATGCCCTGGCGAGCGAACTGCACGCCGAGTTCGCGGGTCAGGGCAAGCACACCGCCCTTCGACGCGGTGTACGAGATCTGCGAGGTAGCGGAGCCCATGACAGCCACGAACGATGCGGTGTTGATGATCGAGCCGCTGCCCTGCTTCGTCATGTGGCGCAACGCGGCACGCGAGCAGAGGTAGACGCTCTTGAGATTCACGTCTTGCACTTTCTGCCAAGCGGGCAGCTCGGTGGTCTCGATCGAGTCGTCGTCATCTGGCGAGATGCCAGCATTGTTGAAGGCGATGTCGACCGATCCGTACTCGCGGGCGGCAGTGTCGAACAGGTTGTTGACTTGGGTCTCATCGGTCACGTTGACCTGCACGAAGATGCCGTCCACCTCGGCTGCGGCTGCCTCGCCGGTCTCGGGGTTCATGTCTCCGATCACGATCTTGGCGCCCTCGGCGCGCATGCGCTTCGCGGTTGCGAGGCCGATGCCGCTCGCGCCGCCGGTGATCACGGCGACCTTGCCGGCGAGGCGCTGGGTCAGATCGATTGGGGTGATGTCGCTCATAGTTGCGTTGCCTTTCTAAGTGCAGATGTTGCGTAAGAAATTTGTTTTGGTTCGAGGATCACAGCACCCCTCGACAAGCTCGGGGTGCCAGGGTCACTCGCTCGCGAAGAACACGTTCTTCGTTTCGGTGAAGTGCTCAGCGGCGTCGGGCCCGAGCTCTCGGCCGAGACCCGACTGCTTGAAGCCGCCAAACGGCGTAGAGTAGCGCACCGATGAGTGCGAGTTGACCGAGAGGTTGCCGCCCTCGACGGCGCGGGCGACGCGGATGCCGCGCCCGAGGTCGTTCGTCCAGATCGAGCCGCTCAGACCGTACTCGGTGTCGTTCGCGAGCGCGATCGCGTCGGCCTCATCGTCGAACGGGAGCACCGAGACGACCGGGCCGAAGATTTCTTCGGTGGCGAGGCGGCTGCCCCGCTCGGGGGTCACCACGGTCGGCGCAAACCAGGCACCGGGGCCGTCTGGCGCCGAGCCCCTAAAAGCCACGGGTGCACTGTCGTCGATGAACGAAGCAACAGATTCGCGGTGTGCAAGAGTAACGAGCGGGCCGACCTCGGTTTCTTCGAGTGTGGGGTCGCCAACCTTCACGTTCTTCACCGCCTGCTCGAACCCCTCCATGAAACGGTCATAGACGCTGCGCTGCACGAGCAGGCGGCTGCGGGCGCAGCAATCCTGGCCAGCGTTGTCGAACACCGAGTACGGCGCGGTCGCTGCTGCCTTCTCAATGTCTGAGTCGGCGAACACGATGTTCGCACTCTTGCCGCCGAGTTCGAGCGTGACTCGCTTCACCTGGTCGGCTGCGCCCGCCATGATGCGCTTACCTACCTCGGTCGAGCCGGTGAACACGAGCTTGCGCACGGCCGGGTTCGTGACGAATCGCTCGCCCACGACCGAGCCGCGGCCTGCGAGCACCTGAAAGAGCCCCTCGGGCAGGCCGGCTTCAAGAGCGAGCTCGCCGAGGCGCAGGCTCGTGAGCGGGGTCCACTCCGCTGGCTTCAGCACGACGGCGTTGCCCGCGGCGAGCGCGGGGGCGAAGCCCCACGAGGCGATGGTCATCGGAAAGTTCCACGGGGTGATCACGCCGACGACACCGAGCGGTTCGTGAAACGTCACGTCGAGGCCGCCGGCCACCGGAATCTGCTTGCCGATGAGGCGCTCGGGTGAGGCCGAGTAGTACTCGAGCACGTCGCGAACGTGACCGGCCTCCCACCGCGACTGGGTGATGGGGTGGCCCGAGTTGCGGGTCTCGAGCAGCGCGAGGTGCTCGATATCGGCGTCGACCGCATCGGCGAAGCGACGCAGTGCGCGTGCCCGATCGGCAGGAGCGACGCGCGCCCACTCGCGCTGGGCGACGACCGCGCGGGCGATTGCGGCGTCGGTCGCGGCCTCGTCGAGGTGTTCGACCTCGGTGACGATGCTTTCGTCGGCTGGGTTAATGACGGTGTAGCTCATACGTCTTCCTTTACGTTGCTAACTTCTGCGCGGGCAGCATCAGCCGCCATTCGGTCACGTGCCGCCGCGACGAGCCCTGCAAAGAGCCGGCGATCCTTTTCGTGTTCTTCTGGATGCCACTGCACCCCGAGGCAAAACGTCGAGCCTGGCCGTTCGACAGCCTCGATGATGCCGTCTTCGGTGCGGCTCGTGACGACGAGCCCCGTTGCCACCTCGCCGATGGCCTGGTGGTGGTAGAGCGGCGCGGTCGCGCTGAGATCGCCGCCGTACACCTCTGCAATGCGGCTGCCCGGCTCAACCGAGACCTCAATTTCGTTGAACTGCGCGGCGCCGAGCTGGTAACGCTCATCGCCAATCTGGTCTGGCAGGTGCTGAATCAGGTCGCCACCGAGAGTCACGTTGAGCATCTGCGCGCCGCGGCAGATGCCAAGAAATGGCAGGTCGGCGTCGAGCGCCGCGCGAATGAGCGCGTCTTCGAAGGCGTCGCGGTCTTCACGCGGGGCACCGGTCTTGGCGTGCGCCTGCTGGCCGTAGCGCCTGGGGTCAACGTCTGCGCCGCCCGCAACGATCAGGCCGTCGAGGGTGTCGATGATCCTCGCCGCTGCTGAACTATCGATGGCCTGCGGTGGCAGCACAACCACCGTGCCGCCGGCATCAGTGACGGCACGAATGTAGACCTCGGGCAAGAACGAGGCGCGCACGTTCCACACCCCGGTCTGCGCTTGCTCAAGATAGCTCGTGATGCCGATGACCGGCCTTACTCCCCCGTCATTCACTTCGTGAATTGCCCTTCTCTTTAGAGTCGCTCAAAGCCGCGAACCCGCTCCCAGTCGGTGATCGCGGAGTCAAAGGCGCGCACCTCGACGCGCGCTGCGTGTACGTAATGGTCGACAACCTCGTCGCCGAAGACCTCGCGAGCGAGAGCAGACTTGTCGAAGAGATCAGCCGCGTCGCGCAGCGTGGTCGGCACGCGCTCTACATCGCTCGTGTATGCGTTGCCTGTCAGAGCGTCTTCGAGCTCAAGCTCGTGTTCGATGCCGTAGAGGCCCGAGGCGAGCATGCCTGCAACCGCGAGGTACTGGTTGACGTCGCCGCCGGGCACCCGGTTCTCGACGCGCATGCCGGGGCCGTGACCCACCACGCGCAGCGCGCAGGTGCGGTTGTCGTGACCCCACGCGACAGCGGTAGGCGCAAAGCTGCCCTCGACAAAGCGCTTGTACGAGTTGATGTTGGGCGCGTAGAGCAGCGTGAACTCGCGCATCGCCTTCAGCTGCCCCGCGATGTAGTGGCGAAAGATCTTCGACATTCCATCTGGTTGGCTCGCGTCGGCAAACACGGGCTTACCATCGCTCGTGCGCAGGCTCGAGTGCACGTGGCAGCTGTTACCCTCGCGCTCGTTGAACTTCGCCATGAAGGTGATGCTCTTTCCGTGCAGGTCTGCGATCTCTTTCGAGCCGCTCTTGTAGATCGAGTGGTTATCGCAGGTGGGCAGCGCCTCGGCGTACCGAAACGAGATCTCTTGCTGTCCGAGATTGCACTCGCCTTTGACGCCCTCGCAGTACATGCCCGCACCATCCATGTGGTTGCGAATGTCGCGCAGCAGTGGCTCAAGCCGGGTCGAGCCCTGCAGCGAGTAGTCGGTGTTGTAGTCGCTCGCTGGGGTCAGGTCGCGATAGCCGTTTCGCCACGCACTGCGGTAGTCGTCGTCGAACACGATGAACTCAAGCTCGGTACCCACAAAGGGCACGAGGTCGTGCTCGGCAAGGCGCTCGATCTGGCGGCGCAGAATCGCGCGCGGCGAAACTGGAATCGGGGTGTGATCACGCGCGGTGGTGAGGTCTGCGATCACCATCGCGGTGCCAGGCAACCAAGGAGTGCGGCGCAGGGTGCCGAGGTCGGGAATCATCGCCATGTCGCCGTAGCCGCTCTCCCAGCTGGTGAGGGCGTAGCCGTCGACGGTGTTCAGCTCAACGTCGACAGCGAGCAGGTAGTTGCAGCACTCGGCACCGTGATCCATGATGTCTTCAAGAAACAGCCTGGCCGAGACACGCTTGCCCACAAGCCGGCCCTGCATATCAGTGAACGCGACGATGACTGTGTCGATCTCGCCGCTCGCGACCGCGCTTCGCAGCTCGTCGGGGGTGAGATTTCCGCTCGTGAGTGCAGTTTGCGGGGTCGTCATTTCGGTGTGCTCCTTGCTCGCCGTTGAGATGTGGCGAGCTGGCTTTGGGCCGCTTCGCCACTAAAAGGTAGAACTTCCAACCATTAAAGCATACGAGGATCGCGGCCCGCCAAAAACAGTTCGCAGCGAGCGGGCGCGTTGCGCCGAACTGTCCTGCCTGCCCTAACCCCTTCGTGTGCTCTCAAAGGTGCCACCGGGAGGTGTCGGGTGGCACCTTTGAGAGCACACGGCGAGGGTGTAGCGGCGTGATGAGAGGGGTGGGCCATCGACGATACCACCGGCAGATCGCATAGATACGGCAGACGCGGTGATAGCGCGATCAAAGCAAAAGGTGAGGCCGCCGGGTCTCCCCGACGGCCTCACCCCTGGAACCTGGCTACTTCACCGCGTAGCTCAGTGACTCGGTAATCTCTATCGATGCGAGCGGTGTCGTGTCGGCCCCATTACCGACCTGCCCCAGGGAACCAATCGAGCCTGTTCCGACATAGCGCTGCCCCGGCGGAATCACATACGACCACGCGCTTTCGGCATGTGTTGCACAGGTATCGAGGTCAACCCAGCTCAGCACGATGTTCTCCGTCTTGAGGTTCACGATGCTAAAGCCCACCTTCTCATCGCTCGCCGCAGCACACTGTGCCGGAGGCGCAGGCGCCACCAACCCTGCCGTGAACGCATAGTCGTTGGGAACCTGGCCCGGACCCGGCGCTGGGCAATCGCTACCGACCACGCAGAAAGAACCCGCAGCAATTGTGCCTCCCTCAACGTTCGAGGCACCAACAAACTTTACGTCAAAGCTGCCCACGGGGGCCGCTGTGGGCGCCATTGTCATCACTTTGCCGTGATCGAAATCTGGCCATGCCTGGCCCGTCAGTTGCACGGTCTCGCTCTTGGTCGGGGCGGTCAGCGGCTCTGCGGTGAGGCAGCGCATGCGTGGCACTCCAAAGCGGTCAACCGCAACCAGGGTGCCCCGTTGCAGTACGGCCTGACTCGCGAACGCCGTGCCCGAAGCAAACCCGTGCACTGTGGCGGCTGTGTCTGCGAGCAGCATCACTGGCGTGAGGTTGCTCATGTACGCTTCGATGTCTTGGGCTTTGAGATCGCCCGCCCACCCGAGTTTTGGATCGGTGTTGAGCGCGGCAACCCAGGCCTCTACTCGATCAGGCGAGTCTTTCGCCAGCAAAGCTGTTTGGCACGAATACGGGCCAATCGCATAGGCGTTCTTGGTATCGCCGGCCGACTCGGTCAATGCGAACTGCACGGCATCAGTCGGCGCTGCACCCGATGCGGGTGCCGCGAGCACCTCGGGCGGCACCGCATACTGTTCCTTTATCGGGTTCACGCGCCAGCTCGTAAAGCCTGCCTGCGCCGCCGGCACAAGCTGCGTCTGCTGAGGCACCGCGCCGGTCGAGCCCGCCGCCGCTCCGGCGAAGCCTGCGAGACCAATCGTGCCGAGACTGAAAGTGCCAAGCAGCGCAAGCGCGAGCGCCGAGAGCGAGGCAACCAGCGCGAGCGCGAGCGCCACGACCGCGGCTTTTGCGCCGCCGCTCGCCTTCGCCTTCGGTGCGGCGGCCGCGGCGACGGGGGCAGCCGCTGCGGGCGCCGCGACCTGCACGACCACTGGCGCGATGGGCGCCTGCTGCGCCGAGGCCGCCGGAGCCGCGGGCGCCGCAGTGGGCGCAGTCTCAGCCGCGGCCCCTGCGGGCGCTGCTGCGGCCGAGGCAGCTGCTTCGGCCGCAGCGGCCTTCGCTGCGGCCGCCTTTGCCGCAGCGGCTTGGGCCTCAGCCTCGGCCGCGGCAGCAGCCTCAGCGGCTGCGGCAGCTTCGGCGCGCTTTGCGGCGACACCCGGGGGCAGCCCCTCGTGGTCCTGTCCATCG
>JAIUOH010000045.1 GCA_020161315.1 Actinomycetota bacterium
CCGGGCGCAGGCCCGGCCCAAGTTCCTCGACCGTGACCCTACGGCCTGGATCAATCAGCCACCAGCTGACGAGCTCCTACTCGCGGCCTGACACCCACCGGCCTCACCCACCTTGACAAATACCGCACCACCAAAAGCTCCTCATCACACACACACCAGAGCAAAGCGAGCAATGGCTGAATCGCTCGATGTCTACCTCTATAGCCGCCTGGTCGCACATATCGCACGCAGGGGAGGCAACCTGCAATTGCGCTACCTGCCCGACTACGTGGCCAGTGAAAATCCGGTTCCCATTTCTGTGCAGCTTCCCGTCGTCGCGGGAGTCGCTCCCGGCGAGCAGACAAAGCGATTCATGGAAAATCTTCTCCCTGATCGAGCAGACGTACGAACGCGCTGGGCGCGAGAAGCAAAGCTCACGAACAACAGCGCCTTCGATCTGCTCTCTGTATACGGCGCCGATGTCGCCGGTGCGCTCGAGTTCTATCCAGCAGGTGTCGCGCCACGCACCGGGTCCAAACTTACGCCGGCAAGCGACCAGATCATCGCAGATCGAATTCGCCAGGTTCGTGCCGACGACTCTGACTGGCTGCAGCACAGGCCAATCGAAGAAGGCTTCTCACTCGGTGGCGCACAGGGCAAATTTGCGCTCACGCTAAGAGAAGGCGGGTGGTACGAGCCCACCGGGCAGCACCCGTCTACACACATCTTCAAGCCCGGGGTGCACACGCTCGACGGATCAGACGTAACCGAGCACATCACCCTTCAGGTAGCGCGCAAGCTCGGCTTGACCGTAGCGAACTCGGAGGTTCGCCTGTTCGATGGCGAGCATGTACTCGTTGTCGAACGCTTTGACCGCATACCCATCGGCAACGGTTATGTGCGTCTGCACCAAGAAGATCTCGCTCAGGCGACCGGTACCTCACACATCAACAAGTACGAGCGTGACGGCGGCCCAAACTATCAGAAGGTCTTTGCTGTCTTTGATCGCGATCTCGCACCAACCGCAGCGAAACTGGCCAAACAACGCTTTGCAGAATGCCTCGTCTTCTCGTGGATTATCGGCCACAACGACGGGCATTCCAAAAACTACTCGCTCACGCACATGCCCGACGGCGCTTTTCTCTCGCCGTTTTATGACCTCAACTCAGCATTGCCCTTCGAATTGCCCGAGTTGGTTCGCGCGAAAGACTATCGAGCCTACGACAAAGTCCAACTCGCCTTTTCGGTGAACGGCAGCACCACGGTCGGCGAATTCGGGCGCGAAGAGCTTCACGTGCTTGAACGCGATGCCGAGCTTGCACCCGGCCACCTCACCTACTTTGCTCTTCATATTGCAACAAGTATTCAGGGTGCTGTCACCGAAGCCATCGGCAAGCTACCCGAACCGCTGAAGCAAATACCGGCCGTTCAGCTCTACCCCTATGCGAGCTATGCGCAGACGCTGCGTGTACGCGATCTACTGATTCGCTGACTGCGCCGATACTCCAACAAATTACGAGGTTGGGCCACCCGCCACATAAAGCACCTGGCCCGAGACGAAGCCCGCGCCCTCGCTCGCGAAGAACGACGCAGCGTGCGCGATGTCTTCGGGCTTGCCCGTGCGGCCAACCGGAATCTGCGCGGCAGCGCCCGTCAAGAAGTCTTCGAAGCTGACGCCCATGCGCTCGGCCGTGGCGACGAGCATGTCGGTCTCGATGAAGCCCGGGGCGATCGCGTTCACCGTCACCCCGAACTTGCCGAGCTCGATCGCGAGGGT
The DNA here is from genome assembly GCA_020161315.1 of Actinomycetota bacterium. GTDB lineage: Bacteria > Actinomycetota > Actinomycetes > Actinomycetales > Microbacteriaceae > Leucobacter. Next base: position 1,757 of record JAIUOH010000045.1, read on the forward strand.
CTTCGTCAACCCCTGCAGCCCGGCCTTCGCGGCCGCATAGTTCGCCTGACCTCGGTTGCCGAGCGCCGAGGTGCTCGAGAGGTTCACGATGCGCCCCCAACCCTCGCCCACCATGTGCGACTGCACCGCGCGGCTCATCAGAAACGCTCCGCGCAGGTGCACGTTCATCACGGAATCCCAGTCGTCTACCGTCATCTTGAACAGCATGTTGTCGCGAATAATGCCTGCATTATTGACGAGGATCGTCGGAGCCCCGAGCCTCGCCACCACCTGCTCGATCGCGCCCGATACCGACGCTTCGTCGGCGACGTTCGCGCCAACTGCGACCGCACGACCGCCCGCTTCGATGATTGCATCGACGGTTGCCGCGCACGCCGCCTCGTCGAGGTCGAGCACGGCGACGGCGTGCCCGTCAGAGGCGAGGCGCTTCGCGATGCTCGCGCCGATTCCTCGTGCGGCTCCGGTAACGATGGCGATACGTGGTGTGCTCTGCATGAGGCAAGCCTAGACCGCCGGAATATAGTCTTCGAACGAGTCGGGTTCGAAGCCCAGCGTCTCGAAAAGCTCGCGGGTGCGTTTCTGGCGTGTGCGCGGAATCACCGTCACCACGCTGCCCGCGCGGCCCACTCGCCCGGTGCGACCCGCGCGGTGAACGTAGGCCTTCGGGTCGTTCGGCGGGTCAGCCTGCAGCACCAGTTCGATGTCGTCTATGTGAATGCCGCGCGCAGCGACATCGGTCGCGACGAGCACGTCGGCCTTGCCCGCAGTGAACTTCTCGAGGTTTCGCTCGCGCCTTGCCTGGCTGAGATCACCGTGCAGCGCGATGGCGTTCACACCTGCACCGGTAAGCAATTCAGTCACCATCTCGGTGTAGGCGCGAGTGCGGCAGAACACAATCGCGCGGGTAGCCGCTCCGCGACCGCCCCGGCCGCCGGCACGAGAACCGCCGCGCGGGCCACCCTCAAACACCCCACCCTCGCGCACCAGTTGCACGAGCGCGGCCTCTTTGTGCTCGTACATCACGATGCACACGCGGTGCGACACGTTTGGCTGCGGCTTCCAGTCGGCAACCTCATCACCACCGGCGCCGCCCTCGCCAGCGATCTCGTGCACCGCCGGCTTCGGCATGAACTCCCGCACGAGCCCATCTACGCCACGATCGAGTGTCGCCGAGAACAGCAGCCGCTGCCCACCGCGCCGCGTCTGCCGCAGAATGACCCGCACCTGCTCAATGAACCCGAGCTCAGCCATGTGGTCAGCCTCATCGATCACGGTCACCGCGATCTGCCCGAGTGAGAGATGCCCGCGCTTCGCCAGGTCTTCGATGCGGCCGGGAGTGCCGATCGCGATGTCGACACCACGCTTCAGCGCGTGCAGCTGCGGCTCGAACGGCTGCCCGCCCACGAACTGCCCGGTGTACAGCCCAACCGCGCGAGCGATCGGCTGCACGGTGCGGTCAATCTGCAGCGCCAGCTCTCGAGTTGGTGCGAGAATCAATGCCTTCGGCGCACGCACCGCCTGTTTCACAGGCCGCTCTGCGCGCTCGCCCCGTTTGAGCTGCTGCTTCGGCTTCTCGTTGCCAAACGCACCCTCGGCCCGCAGCTTCATCATGCGCTCGACGAGCGCGGCACCAAAGGCGATGGTCTTGCCCGAGCCCGTGCGCGCGCGGCCGAGCAGGTGGTGGCCCGCCAGCACGTCTGGAATCGTCGCCGCCTGGATCGCGAATGGCTTTTCTGCACCGAGCTCGCCAAGTGCACGCACGATGTTACCGCCCAGTCCAAGGTCAGCCCAGCTCAGACCAGCGACATCTTCAGGCCGCGTGATCTTTGCCTCGAGTGACGCGGGAAGCGTGTTCAGGCTTGGCAGCGCCTTTTCGGCGGGTTGCTGAGGTGCCCGCTGATCCCGCGCCTGCGAATGCTGCGTATGTTTCTGGCCTGGCTGACCCTGCTGCCTGGCCGAATCACCCGACTGCTGCTGGTCGCGAGCCGCACCGTACTTTTTCTTCTTGCCGCCGGTTGCGCGCCTCGGGTCGTAATTACCAGGTGCCCGATACCCCCGCTTGCCCGCCATCTACTTGCCCTCTTCGTCGCTCTGGTCAGCCTCGGCTTCAGGCATCACCGGGGCATCAGGCTCAGCATCGGGAGCTCCAGTAGCCTCGGGAGCTCCGCTGGTCTCGTTAGGTGCGAAGGGTTCGACGGGCTCTGCGGCCTCGGTAGCCCCGGTAACCGCCACAGGGGCAGCAGCCTTCGCCTCGCGCCTCGCCACCCTGCGGTCACGCGCGCTTTCGCGCCGCCGTTCGACCGCGAAGTACAGCGTCGGCAGCACGATCAGCGTGAGCACGGTCGACGACAACAGACCGCCGATCACCACAACCGCAAGCGGTTGTGAGATGAACCCGCCGGAGCCGGTGATGCCGAGCCCCATCGGTGTCAACGCGAGAATCGTTGCGAGCGCGGTCATCACGATGGGTCGCAGACGCAGCGAAGACCCGCTGAGCACAGCGTCGTAGAGCGGTTTGCCCCGTTCTCGCTGTTGGTTTACAAGGTCGATGAGCACGATCGCGTTCGTCACGACGATGCCCACGAGCATGAGCACACCGATGAGCGAGGCAACGCCAAGCGGAATCCCGGTGGCGATGAGCAGCAGCAGCGCACCGGTTGCGGCAAACGGCACCGACACGAGCAGCAACAGTGGCTGCAGGAGACTCTTGAAGGTCGCCACCATCACGACGTACACGATGAGAATAGCGGCGAGCAGGGCCAGGCCGAGCTGCTGGAACGCCTCGCTCTGCTGCGACATCACGCCGCCGATGTTCGCACTTGCCCCAGCGGGTAGCTTCACCGACTCAAGCGCAGCATTCACCTCAACGCTCGCGGCGCTGAGGTTGTCGCTCCCGGGCAGTGCCGAAACCGTGGCTATGCGGGTTGCATCTTGCGTACGAATAGTCACCGGCCCGTCAGCCACCTCGACGGTGGCAAGCGAGTCGAGTCGCGCCTCACCGTTCATTGTCGGCACGAGGATCGCGGCCACGCCTTCTTGATCACTTGGCGCGGTGCCCTGCGACAGGTAGATATTCACGTTTGTGTCGTCGAGCGAGATCTGGCCAATCTGCTTCGGCTGCATCTGCTGAGCCACGAGCGATGCAACGGCAACCTCGCTGAGGCCGGCTTCAGACGCTTTCGCTCGGTCAACCACAATCGCAAGGTACGGGCGCGAGGTCGAAAGATCACTCTCGACCTGCTTCAGACCCGGCTGCTTCTTGAGCGCGGCCACGACCGCATCGCTTGCCTTAGCAAGGGTCTCCTGATCGGGCGCAGACACAGCGACCTCAATCGAGCTCGACATGGTCATGCCGCCGTCAGAGGAGCCGATCGAGAACTCCCCCGCATCGCCAAGCCCGTCTACGGCCTCGCGAATTGCGTCTTGCACCTCGGTTTGTTTGGCGTTTTCGTCGGTGGTGATCGAATAGCTGATCACGCCGTCGCCGCCTGCGCCGAAGATCGCGCTCATGCCGCTGCCGCCACTGCCGATGGTCACCTGCACCATCTTCACCGCGTCGATGCCGTCGAGCACACCCTCGACGCGCTCAACCTGTTCGAGCTGGGCGTCGAGGCTGGTGCCGGCTTTCAGGGTCTGGGTCAGACCCACCGAGTTCTGCTCGTCTGAGCCCATGAAGTTCGTCTTCATGAGCGGGGTCGCGGCCATGGTGCCGCCGAAGACAATAACAGCAAGCAGCAGAGTGATCGCGGGGTGCTTGAGCGTCCACTTCACGATGGGCAGGTACCCGCGCTGCATCGCGGTTGCGTGCTCTTCGTGCGCGGCGTGCGGGTGGCGCAGTGAGTTTTGCAGGTTCTGCTCGCGCTTTGCGGCGCGTTTCTTGGCACCGGGCTTTCCATCGCGCAAGAACCAGAACGCGAGCACGGGCACGATGGTGAGCGACACCAGCAGTGATGCGGCGAGCGCGATTGTCACGGTGAAGGCGAAGGGCCTAAACATCTCGCCGACCATGCCCGAGACGAAGGCCATCGGCAAGAACACCGCCACCGTGGTGATGGTAGACGCAGTGATGGCGCCCGCCACCTCGCGAACGGCGGCGACGATGGCCGCTGCGCGATCCTCGCCACTCTTCAACTCGCCCAGGTGTCGCTTGATATTTTCGATGACCACGATCGAGTCGTCGACCACACGGCCAATCGAGATCGTGAGCGCACCGAGTGTGAGCATGTTGAGCGTGTAGCTCGCGAAGTTCAGGCCAACGAAAGTGAGCAGCACCGACACCGGAATCGAGATCGCGGTCACGAGCGTGGCTCGCACCGACATCAAGAACACGAGAATCACCAGCACGGCGAAGACGAGCCCGAGCAGGCCTTCGGTGGTGAGCGTCTCGATCGAGCGTTCAACGTAGGGGGCCTGGTCGAAGACGACCTCGAGTTTCGCACCATCGAGCGAAGCCTCAAGCTCGTCGAGTGCGCCGCGCACCACGTGCGAAACCTCGACGGTGTTTGCCGACGAGAGCTTGGTGACGGCGATCGTGAGGGCCGGTTCGCCGTTCACGCGAGAGATGCTCTGCTGTGGGTTGGCCTCGAGTGCGACGTCTGCGACCTCGCCAATAGTGATGACGGGAAGAGGATCGAGCTGCGGTACTTCGGCAGGCTGTGCTTGGGCAGCCTGCGCCATGCCCCCGGCCGCACCCGGCATGGTCGCGCTGGCTGCGGCACTTGCCGCGGCCGCCTGCTGTGCCGCGGCTTCTGCTGCGGCAGCCTGTGCCCGAGCTTGCAGCAAGCCAGGATCGCGCACGAGGGGCAGCGCGCTGATCTGCTCGACCGAGTCGAGCTTCGAGCCGGCCTGCACGGCGAGGGTCTGCCCGTTCTCAGTGACGTTGCCTGCGGCCATGAGCACACCGCTCTGCTGCAGCGCATCAGAGATCGCCTTCGAGCTCAGGTACTCTTCTGCGAGCCGGTCGCTGTTCGGCGCAATGGTCACTCGGTCTCCGCGAGCACCGATGAGCTGCGCTTCGCGCACCCCGTCAAGATCGTTCAGCTCGGGCACCGCTACGCGATCAATCAGGCGCGCGGTGTCTTCGGGGTCGGTGCCGCTCGGGGGCGTCACTGCGACCTGCACCACTGGCAGGTCGTCAATCGACCCCGACATCACCTGCGGGTCGACGCTCTCGGGCAGCATGCGCGAGATGCGCGAGACCGCCCGCTCGACCTTCTGTTCGGTCGCTGCGAGGTCAACACCGTAGGTGAACTGCGCAAGCACCATCGATGCGCCCGTGCTCGAGGTCGCGGTTGTTTGCTCGAGGCCGGGCACCCCTCGCAGGGCCGTCTCGATGGGAGTCGACACATCGTTGTTCACAACCTCGGGCGAGGCTCCCGGGTACGTCGAAAGCACCACGATCGCCGGAAACTGCACCGAGGGCATCAGCTCTTGTTTGAGCGAGCCAACGCCAATCACGCCAAAGACCGACGCGACGATCGTGACGAGGGCGATGAGCGCGCGGTTTTTGAGGCTCAGTTTCGAGAGCAAATGCATACCTGAATTGTTTCATGCACCGGTGACAGTTATGACCGGCATAATCGAGGAGTGGTGAACAAGGCAAAACGCACCCTCGGCGCGGTCACTCCCGACGACTTCGAACGACTCTCGCAACTGCGCAAGATGCAGGGCCTCGCCCTCGGGCTGTTGCTCGCGATGGCGGTGGTCTTCGTCGTCAGCTTCGCGCTTCAGTCGCGCTACCCGTGGCTCGGATACGTACGCGCCGCGAGCGAGGGCGGCATGGTCGGCGCACTCGCCGACTGGTTTGCCGTCACCGCGCTCTTCAGACGGCCGCTCGGCCTGCCCATTCCCCACACCAACCTCATCTCGAACAAGAAAGACGAGATCGGCGACGGCCTCGGCTCGTTTATCGAGCAAAACTTTCTCGCCGACGAGGTCGTGCACGCGAAGCTCAGCGAGATCAGCGGCGCCCGCATGGCCGGTGATTGGTTGCAGCAGCAGAATCACGCCGAGCGGGTCAGCGACATGATTGCCAACGCGAGCCTCGGGGCACTGACCGTGCTGAATGACAACGATGTGCAAGAGCTCATCGAGGCACTCGTGCGCAAACACATGATCGAGCCAGAGTGGGGGCCGCTCATGGGCCGCGCGCTCGACTCGTTTCTCGAGGGCGGTCACCACGAGGCGCTGCTCGAGGTCGCGGCCGACCGCCTGCAAGATTGGCTTGAGCAGCACCCCGAAGCATTCGACCGAATGGTGTCGTCTCGCCTGCCTTCGTGGTTGCCAAGCATCGCGCAGCGCTTCGTCGACGATCGAATGCACGCCGAAACCGTGCGTTTCGTGCAGGCTGTGCGAGACAACCGCGAACATCCGTTTCGCATTGCCGTCGATGGCTTTCTTGCCGACCTGGCCCGCGACCTCGGCGAGAAGCCCGAACTGCAGGCGCAGGTCGAGTCGTTCAAACACGAAGTCTTCGACAGCCCCCGTATTCGTGCGCTCGCCGATAGCACCTGGGCTACGGCTCGCGCGGCTCTCGTTGAGATGCTCGAGGATCCGCAGAGCGAACTGCGAGTGAGAATGCTCGCGGCGCTGCAAGACTTCGGCGGGCGTCTCAGGGCAGACAGCACCCTGCAGTACAAGATCGACGTCTGGGTCATGCAGGTGGTTGAGCACCTTGTGCGAAATTATCGCCACGATCTCGCGCGCGTCGTCTCAGACACTGTTCGGCGTTGGGATGCACGCGAGGCGGCCGAAAAAATCGAGCTACAGATTGGCAAAGATCTGCAGTTCATTCGCATCAACGGCACGGTCGTGGGCTCGCTTGCGGGTCTCGCGATCTACACCATCGCAACACTCGTGATTCTGCCGCTCACCTCGTAGCATTCGTTCATCGAGCTTGTCGAGATGAACGCGATCCCACGTCAAGCAGAGAGCAGCTACCCCGCAAACGCAACCGGCAACTGCATATCTTGCACGCGGTCGGTGGCTGCGGTGTGGTCAGAGCGGGTCGTCACAGCGCACTTTTGCTTCGTGCAATCGACGCCCTCTTGCACCGCTGGCGGCACGAGCAGGTGCACTTCAAACGCACCGTTCTTGGGGTCATCGTAGCCCTTGTTGGCGAAGGCTTTCCATGCCCAGTCGTCAGTGATCCAGGCGCTCGACAGCGCCTCATCGGTGCCCGCGGCCTCGCCCTCCATCGCCCCCTCGGGCAACCCGCCCAGGCACGGAGAGGGCTTGGTGCCGGGCTTCTCGGGAATCAAACAGATCGAAACGTAAATGCCAATCGCGGCGTCATAGCCAGTGCCGCGCACCACGATCTCGTCGCCCTCGCGCAGCTTCGAGAGATCGGCCGCCTTGCCGTCAAGCGTCTCGACCGAGAGCACGCGGGTGCGACCGTCTGCGCCCTTCGCCTCGGCACTCGCCGCGAAGCCACTCGGAAGCGTCTGCCCCGAACCGCCCGCACTCTGGTGGGTCAAGATCGGCAGCACAATCACGGCCACTGAGACAAGCAGCACCGCGATGGCGGCACCGAGCACAATGAGAAGCACTCGCCGCGAATTGCTGCCTCTTGCGACCCGATCATTCATGCTCACATCGTATCCCTGAACCGGTATGCATTTTCGCCGCGCCCGGCATGCACCGCACGGCCATATCTCTGTTGGCTGCCGTCGCCATCACGAAATTTCAAGAAAACGGCATAGAGAAGGCCGATTGCATAGCCACGGCAGCCACGAGGATCCGATGGTCGGTGACAGCCTGAGCGCAGCAGCGGCGCGCTGTTCAGTGCTAAGATCGGTGCTATACGTCCATTTTGCGTTAAATTGAGCAGCGCTTCGCGAGAATCGACCTTCCGCGAGGCCCGAATGTGTAAGGGGGTCACGCGTGGGGCGCGGCCGTCAAAAAGCAAAGCACACCAAAGTAGCTCGGGAGCTGAAGTACTTCAGCCCGAACACTGATCTGTCACAGCTTCAGCGCGAGCTGGGTTCGTCGAGCACAGATGAAGATGCGTGGGCAGAGTACGCCGACAAGTACGGCGCAGACGACGAAGACAACTTCGACGACGAGGAATAGTCGTGGCTCTTCTCGCCGGGCTTCTGTACTATGCGGTAGTGGTCGCGGTTGGCGCAGCGGTCTTGTTTGCCGTAGTACGCGCCGCCGTACTGTCAGCGCTGCGTAGGCACGCCGACGAGCAGCAAGCGACTCAGTCGGAACCCCGGAGCCCGTCTGCCTAAAACAGGTTGCTGAGCTCACTCTTGAGCCACACCTGAGCGTGACCAGCACAGAGCCCCGTCATCTCGATATGCCCAACGATTAGTTCGCCGGTCGAGCCTGTCGAGACCCGGGGCCCGGTCATCTCGACAAGCTCGATGAGCGGCCACCGTGGCTTAGCCGGCGAAGCCACCAACCAGACGCACGGCACCACCATCTACGCCCTTCGCGCCCTGCTCGAAGCCGGCGAAGTCGCGCGTGCTCGTCGAGATCACACCCGCCTGCCAGACCTTCAGCCCCTCGGCGCTGAGCGCAGCAGAGACCGCAGCGGCCTGAGACGCCTCAACCACGGCGAACATACCGATGCCAAGGTTCCAGGCACCCTCGAGGCTCTCAAGCGTGTGACCGCCGAGATCGGCAAGGTGCCTAAACACGGGCAGCGGTGACCAGGTGCCGCGATCCAGCTCAACCCAGGTGCCAACCGGCAGCACGCGAGCCAGGTTCGCTGCAATACCGCCACCGGTCACGTGGCTGAGCGAGTGAATCGCGCCGTCGAGTGCCGGGTTTTCGAGCACGCGCAGCAGTGGGCCGGTGTAGAGCGCGGTCGGCTCAAGCAGCGCCTCACCGTAGCTTGCGCCAAGCTCGGCGGAGTGATCGGTGTAGATGATGTCGCGGCCAGCGAGAATGTGGCGCACGAGCGAGAAGCCGTTCGAGTGCAGGCCCGAGGCGCCCATCGCGAGCACCACGTCGCCATCGCGCACACGATCTGGGCCGAGCAGCTTGTCAGCTTCAACCACACCAACTGCGGCACCCGCGACGTCGTAGTCATCGGGCCCGAGCAGGCCGGGGTGCTCTGCGGTCTCACCACCAACAAGCGCGGTGCCGGTGGCCTCGCAGGCCTCGGCGATGCCGCGCACGATCGAGGCGATGCGCTCGGGCACTACCTTGCCGCAGGCGATGTAGTCGGTCATCATGAGCGGCTTCGCACCGACCACCACGATGTCGTCGACGACCATCGCCACAAGGTCTTGACCAATGGTGTCGTGCTTGTCGATCGCCTGCGCAATCGCGACCTTCGTGCCGACGCCATCGGTCGATGAGGCCAGCAGCGGGCGCTTGTAGCCGAGCAGCGCGCTCGCGTCGAAGAGGCCAGCGAAGCCGCCGACTCCCCCGAGCACCTCGGGACCGTGCGTGCGCGCGACCGCCGACTTCATCAGTTCGACGGCGAGATCGCCCGCCGCGGTGTCTACTCCGGCCTGTGCGTATGCGTTGCTCTGTTCGCTCACCCTTACAAGCCTACCTGCCCGCGCGCCCGGTGATCCTCGCCCCTGAAACCACGAGCCCTCCCTGACGCCTCAAAACCCACCAACTCTCAACATTCGGGTCACAAATGGCCGGTGCGTGGCCCGATCTACCCTGCTTTTTTGACCCGAACTCGCAGAGGGGTGCGAGACGTGGGGTGCGAGACGTGGGGTGCAGTAATTACGGTAAACGCAGCTAGGCCACGATTTCGGGGGCGAGGATCACCCGGCCCGAAACGAAGTAGACTTGTGTGGTCGCGGCAGGCGACGCTCGGTCGACTCGCAGGAGCATCACGGATACATGTGCGGCATCGTAGGCATCGTCTCTCAGGAACCCGTTAATCAACAGGTTTACGACTCGCTGCTTCTGTTGCAGCACCGCGGCCAAGACTCGACGGGCATCGCGACCGCCGATGGCAACCAGTTTCACATGGTGAAGGCCAAGGGCCAGGTGCGCGAGGCGTACCGCACGCGCGACATGCGCTCGCTGCTTGGCAACGTCGGTCTCGGTCACGTGCGCTACGCGACGAGCGGCTCGGCGGCGCAAGAAGAAGAGGCGCAGCCCTTCTACGTCAACGCGCCCTATGGCATCATTCTCGTGCACAACGGCAACCTCACGAACACCCGCGAGCTAAACGCCGACATGTACGGCCGCGACCGCCGCCACCTCAACACACACTCAGACACTGAGCTGCTGCTCAACGTGCTCGCAAACGAGCTGCAGCACGCCTCGGGTGGCCCCACGCTCGACGCTGGCACCGTCTTCGAAGCGGTGTCGCGCGTGCACGAGCGCGTCGAGGGCTCGTATGCTGCCATCGCAATGATCGCCGGCTACGGCCTGCTCGCGTTTCGCGACCCCTTCGGCATTCGCCCGCTCGTGCTCGGCCGCCGCAATAGCGCTGATGGACGCGACGAGTGGGTGGTCGCGAGCGAATCGCTCGTGCTCGAGTCTGGCGGCTACGAGATCGTGCGTGACGTCGCACCCGGCGAGGCAATCTTCATCGAGCCAAACGGTGAGATGCACTCGCGCCAGTGCGCCGCAAACCCACGCCTGCTGCCGTGCTCGTTCGAATACATTTACCTCGCCCGCCCCGACTCGGTGCTGAGCGGCATCTCGGTCTACGACGCGCGCCTGCGCCTGGGCGACGTGCTGACCGAGCAGGTGATCGCCGAGGTGCCGAAGGGCGATATCGACGTGGTCATGCCGATTCCCGACTCGGGTCGGCCGAGCGCGATGCAGCTCGCTCGCACGCTCGGCGTTGAGTACCGCGAGGGCTTCTTCAAGAACCGCTATGTCGGCCGCACCTTCATCATGCCTGGGCAGTCGGTGCGCAAGAAGAGCGTGCGCCAGAAGCTCAACGCGATGAGCACTGAGTTTCGGGGCAAGAACGTGCTGCTCGTCGACGACTCGATTGTGCGCGGCACCACCTCGGGCCAGATCGTCGACATGGCGCGCGCAGCCGGAGCCAACTCGGTGACCTTCGCTTCGGCGGCACCCCCGGTGCTCTTTCCCCACGTCTACGGCATCAACATGCCAACCCGCCAAGAGCTGATCGCTCACGGCCGCACCAACCGAGAAATCGCGAGCGTCATGGGCGCTGATCACCTCGTCTACCAGACGGTCGAGGGCATGAACCGCGCGATCCTCGCCGGGCAAACTACCGTGACCGAACTCGAAGAGAGCTGCTTCACCGGCAACTACCTTGCGGGCAATGTCAGCGAAGAGTACCTCTCGTACGTCGAGGCTACGCAGTCCAGCTGAGCCCCGACAGATACGACGAAGCCCGGCACCCACTTCAAGTGGTGCCGGGCTTCGTTACTACGTGGGATCAGATCGCCGCTCACGGCGATCTTTGCCCGCACTTAGGCTTCGCTCTTGCCCTCGGCGCGCTGCTCGGCTGCGGCGCGAAGCGCATCGGCCTCGGCTTTCGCTGCAGCGGCCTCGGCCTTCGCCTTGGCAAGCTCGTCTTCGACGCTCGGCGCGGCAGGTGCTGCCGCGGGTGTCTGCGCAGCGGGGGCAGCTGACGCTGCGTCTTCGCTCGCGGCCTGCTTCTCAGCCTCTGGCGTGCTGACTTCTTTCTTCAGGATCTTCATCGACTGGCCGAGGCTCTTGGCCAGCGCTGGCAGCTTCGGTGCACCAAACAACAGCAGCACAACAAATAGCAGGATCCACGGAGTGGGCCCGTGAAAGAGATTTCCCATGAGTAAACGCCTTCGATCAGAGAAGTATGTTGTTATCTTACGTCAGTCTGCACAGCGATCGCTGCGCCCCGTTTGCGCCCGGCGATCACTCCGAGCAGCAGCGAAAGCAGCGCCCCGACAACGAGGCCGATCGCACCGCCAACGACGGCCATCAGGCCCGCAACCTGGCCGAGCTCATAGTTCGCGCCTTCAACCACGGGAAAGAACAGGCTTACCACAGCACCGAGCACCACGCCAAGCGCGATCGCACCGATGATGATGCGACCGTAGCGCACAGTGCGGCGCAGCTCGACCTGCACAGGCTCGTGCACGCTCTCGACGGTCTCTACGACCTCTTCGTGAGGCTCTTCTGAGGTCACGCCTTCGCCAGGCAGGTTGGAAGCATTCGACATGCCTCTATTCTTCCAGGATCCCGCTGAGTGAATGCCGGTCTCACAGCTACCGCGGGGCGCGCAAGAGGGGCAGCAGCCCGTCGAGGTTTGCTCTCGTGCCCGAGGCCCTGACGCTCGCAGCTGCAATCGCTTCGTCCCAGCCGAGCGCTCCCGTTGCGAGCGCAACCCAGGTTGCAGGGTCGGTCTCGATCACGTTCGGCGGGGTGCCTCTCGTGTGGCGCGGCCCCGCAACGCACTGCGTCGCCCCAAAGGGTGGCACTCGCACCTCGACCGAATTTCCGGGCGCGAGCGCGGCCAACTCTTCGAGCAGAAATCGCACCGCGGTCGCGAGTTGCAGCCGCTCTGCACTGCCGCCCTGCACGGCACGCAGCGCAGCCATGCCGTCGCTCTCACTGATTCGCCGTTTTGCCATGCTGCCAGCATATCCGCGCGACAAACTGTGCCAACTTGGCGGCTCGAGAACGACAGAAATCGGGTAATCTGCCAGAAGTGTCAGACGAACACTGCCACTGATCAACGAAGCTCGACGGGACTGGTTCATGGATCTAGATGACATCGATCACGCGATTCTGAGCGTGCTCGTCGACGATGCAAGAGTCTCAATGACCCAGCTCGCCGAGGCAGTGCACATCTCTCGCGCCAGCGCTCACGCACGATTCAAACGCCTGGTAGATGAGCAGGTCATCACGGGCTTCACGGCCACTGTCGACCCCGTGCGTGCCGGCCAGCACGCCTCAGCCTACGTAACGCTCGCGGTCGAACAACCTCAGTGGCAAGAGGTGCGCAAACGCCTCGGCGCGATCCCCGAGGTGCACCACATCGCCCTCATTGGCGGCGAGTTCGACGTGATTGTGCTCGTGCGTGCCCGCGATAACCGAGACCTGCGGCGCGTGGTGCTCGAAGAGATTCAGGCGATTCCCGCGGTGCGGGGCACACGCACTCAGCTCATCTTCGAAGACGCGCAGGTAATGAGCGGTGCGATCCCGCGCAAGGCCTAAGGCGCGTACGCTGAGCCGCCCCGCGACCCAACAAATCAAACAAGGGGGCACTTGTTGTTGCCCGAACCGAGCACAGACAACAAGTGCCCCCTTGCTGAAGAAGCTCAGCTAAACCGCTTCAACCCCGGCAATCGCCGCCAAGAAACGGTCGTTCATCTCTGCAGAACCGACCGTGACTCGAACGCCGTCGGTGCCGTACGCCCGAGCGATGACGGCATGCTCGCGCAGCGCGGCATCGATCTCGGGAGTGCGGTCGCCGGTGCGCAGCCACACAAAGTTACCGAGTGCCTCGCGCACGGTCCAGCCGCTGGATCGCAGCGCTTCGACCATGCGAGCGCGCTCTGCGACGATGACCTGCACGCGCTCATCAAGCTCAGCCTCGGCGTTCAGCGACGCGATCGCCGCCTGCTGGGCGAGCGAGCTCACACCGAACGGCACGGCAACGCGGCGCAGGTTCTCTGCAACGTCAGTGCGGGCGATCGCGTAGCCGATGCGCAGGCCTGCAAGGCCATACGCCTTCGAGAACGTGTGCAGCACCGCAACGTTTTCGTAGCGCGCAAAGAAGTCGAGGCCATCAGCCGAATTCGGGTCGTCGTTGAAGTGCACGTATGCCTCGTCGACTACGACGAGCACGTCACTCGGCACCTGAGCCATGAACTCGTCGAGCTCTTGCGTCGTAACGCCAGCACCGGTGGGATTATTCGGATTACACACGAGCACGAGACGCGTGCGCTCGTTGATTGCGGCCGCCATGGCAGGCAGATCGTGACGATCGTCGGCGGTCAGCGGCACCATGATGGGGGTCGCACCGGCGATACGCACGAGAATCGGATAGGCCTCAAACGAGCGCCACGCAAATACGACCTCGTCGCCCTCGCCAGCTGCGGCAGAGATCAGCTGGCTCGCGACCTCGACGGAGCCCGCTCCCACCGCTACATTCTCAGCCTGCACGCCGCAGTGCTCAGCGATCCTCTCGCGAACCGCGACCGCACCCATATCGGGGTAAAGCTGAATCGAAGTGGCCAGGTCGCGAACCACCTGCGCGACCGGGTCGAGCGGCGGGTAAGGGTTCTCGTTCGACGAAAGCTTGACTGCGCCGGGGATCGATTTTCCCTGCACGTACGCCGGCAATTGCGTAACGCTCTCGCGCTGCTTGACCATGATTCTCCTTCGAACTTGTGACGTGCTCGCAACACGTTGCACTATCGCGCAACGTTCCGACATCAGCTTAACCGCCCACCGCGGCCCTCCCCCACCCCGCGCGCAGGTCCCCCTCGAGCCCCGCGCGCATCCGAGATCGCTTAGGCTTGAGAGGTGAAGATTCTCGTGCTGGGGCCCGGTGCCCGCGAACACGCCATCGTTAAAGCGCTCCTCAGTGAGACCGAGCAGCACGAGGTGGTGTGCGCGCCCGGCAACGCGGGCATCGCCGCTGCCGGCGTTGAGACTCCGGCACTCGCCTACACCGACCCCGCCGCGGTGCTCGATTTCGTGCGCGAGCGCGGTTTCGAGCTCGTGGTCATCGGCCCCGAGGCGCCGCTCGTCGCTGGCGTGGCAGATCCTCTTCGCGAAGCTGGCGTGCCGGTCTTCGGGCCAAACCAGGCGGCCGCAGCGCTCGAGGGTTCGAAGGCGTTCGCCAAGCGCATCATGGCCGAGGCAAACGTGCCGACCGGCCGCGCCAGCCGCGTCACCGATGTCGAGGCTGGCGCCCGCGTACTCAACGAGTTCGGCGCACCGTATGTTGTCAAAGCAGACGGCCTCGCTGCAGGCAAGGGAGTGCTCGTCACCGAAGACCGCGCCGCCGCGCTCGACCACATCGCCACCTGGGCACCCCACGGCGAGGTGCTCATCGAGGAGTTTCTCGATGGCCAAGAGGTCTCGCTCTTCTTCTTCGCTGACGGCCACAACGTGCGCCCGCTCAGCCCCGCGCAAGACTACAAGCGCATCTTCGACGGCGACGAGGGTCCCAACACCGGCGGCATGGGCGCGTACTCGCCGCTGCCGTGGGTGGCCGACGACTTCGTACAGCAAATCACCGATACCGTCGCGCTGCCGACCGTGCGCCAGCTCGAGACCGAGGGCACCCCGTTCGTTGGCCTGCTCTACTGTGGCCTCATCGTGACCGCCGCGGGCGTGCGCGTGATCGAATTCAATGCGCGCTTCGGCGATCCAGAGACGCAGGTCGTACTGCCGCGCATGACCTCGGCGCTGAGCGAGTACCTGCTCGCCTCTGCCGAGGGCCGCCTTGCCGAGCTGCCAGACCCGTCGTTCAGCAACGACGTCGCCGTGGTCGTGGTGCTCGCGAGTGAGGGCTACCCGGGCGATGTCACGACCGGCCGCCCCGTTATTGGAATTTCCGATAACGGAGAGTTGAGCGGAGCAGAGTTCGCGCAGACGCACCTCGTGCACGCCGCGACGACTCGCGACGAGTCAGGGCGTTGGATCGCGACCGGCGGTCGAGTGCTCGGCGTCGTGGCTCGAGGCGAATCGTTTGCCGTGGCCCGCGAGCGAGCGTACGCCGGTATCGACAGCCTCTCGCTCGAGGGCGGCCAGCACCGCACCGACATCGCAAAGCGCGTCGCATGAGCGAGGGCTTTGTCGGCGCAGACCCGGCGCCGCAGCTCGACGGCTGGGCACACGTCTACTCGGGCAAGGTGCGCGATCTCTACATTCCCGCAGATGCCGCGAGCATCGAGACGAGCCCGTACCTGCTCGTCGTCGCAAGCGATCGCATCAGCGCCTTCGACTTCGTGCTGAACCCACCTATCACGGGCAAGGGCGCCGTGCTCACCGGGCTCTCGAACTGGTGGTTTGAGCAGATCGATGTGGCGAACCACCTGGTGGGTGAGGGTGAAGCTGCTGCAGCCCCCGCTGTGCCCGACTCGGTCTCAGACCGTGCAATGCTCACGAAGCGCCTCGACATGTACCCAATCGAATGCGTCGTGCGCGGCGCGCTCACCGGCTCGGGCTACGCTGAATACGTCGCGACCGGTGCGGTCTGCGGCATCGCGCTGCCCGAGGGCCTCAGCGACGGCGACCTGCTCGACGAGCCGATATATACCCCGGCCTACAAGGCGCCGTTTGGCGAACACGACGAGAACATCACCTTCGAGCGCAGCATCGAACTGGTCGGCGAAGAGATTGCGACCGCACTGCGCAACGCCTCGCTGCGCATCTTCACGCACGCACGCAAGCTCGCCGCATCTCGAGGGGTGTTGCTGGCAGACACCAAGTTCGAGTTTGGCGCTGACCCCGCGACCGGCGAACTCACGCTCGCCGACGAGGTGCTGACGAGCGACTCGTCACGTTACTGGGATGCCGAGTTGTACGCGGCAGGCGGCGAGGACCGCCTGGCCTCGTTCGACAAGCAGATCGTGCGCAACTGGCTCGCTGCGAACTGGGACAAGCAGGGCGAGCCGCCCGTGCTGCCTGACTCGATCGTCGACCAGACCCTGGCTCGCTATCGCGAACTCTCGGCCCGACTCACCGGCGAGTAGCACTCACGCGCTCACCGAGCCTGTCGCCGCACCCTGAGCTTGTCGAAGGGTGCGTGATCCCGCGTGCTACCAAGTTCAAAGCAATCTGCCGAGGTGCTTAGTCACCCAACTGTGTAGAAAGCGTGGGGTGCCCGAT
Organism: Actinomycetota bacterium; assembly: GCA_020161315.1. Taxonomy (GTDB): domain Bacteria; phylum Actinomycetota; class Actinomycetes; order Actinomycetales; family Microbacteriaceae; genus Leucobacter. The sequence continues at coordinate 18,488 of JAIUOH010000045.1, forward strand.
ACACTCGAACACACCCGACTTGCTAGGAGCAGCCATGGCCCCCTACGACGTGCAGACCGCAGCAGCATTACTCGCAAACCCAGCAACACCGGCGCAGACGCTCGCAGACATCGCCGCGCAGCATCTGCAACTGTGGCCACAGGTTGCGGCGCACCCCAATGTGTACCCGGGGCTGACCGAGTGGATGGGCGCTCAGGGGTTCATTGCCCCGCAAGCAACGCCGGCAGCGCAGGGGTTTCAGGCAATGCAACCGGCCCAGCAGACCCAGCCGCAAAGTTGGCAACCGGGTGGGCAAGGCCTTGAGCAGGCACCCGCTCAGGCATACCCAGGAACACCGACATTTGGGGCACCAGCCACGTTTGGTGCACCAGCCACGTTTGGTGCACCTGCCACACCCAAGAAGCGCAAGACCGGCCTGATTATCGGCCTGGTCGCGGCAGCCGCGCTGGTTGCCGCGACAGCGATCACGGTGCCACTCGTGCTCAGTGGCGGCGGAGGCGGATCAGCGCAGGCGATGCTTGCGCTCTACGAGAGCAACCGAGATTTCTCGTTCACCGCGATCGATAGCAAGAAACTTGAAACTGCATCGGGCGAGAAGTTCCCGGCAAACGGCAGCGACCGAGAGATCGAAAACTGGCTCGAAGATCTCGATGAAGACGGGCTCATGGCGCAGCAACTTGCGTTCAGATCTGCCTCGGAGGCGCGCCTGTTCTTTGAACAGGGCGGCCTGTCATTTTCGTTTGGTGACGACGAGTACCGTGGCGCATACCCGGGAGCGGTGAGCGAAAAGCGGATGGACGATTTGTTTGAGGCGGGCAAAGCCGGCTTCTGGGAATCGGAGGCGGGTTACCACCTCACGCTGCAAGACGGCACCGCCTACTTCGCGTCAGAAAAGGATTCACTGCCCGACGAGCGCCCGGCCAAAGAAGACAGCCTCGCAAGCGATGAGCAGGTCACGGGCATGCTGAAGCAACTCGAAAGCCTCGACGGGGCGTTCTCTTTTTACATAGAGCGCAACAAGTACCTCGGTAAGGCGCTACAAAGTATCGGCGACGAAGACTCAGACAGGGTCGAGATCGCCGGCATCAGCTATGGCTTGCGAGGCAAGACGCCGACAGTTCTGCTCGCCTATGACTTCGGCGACGCGGAGAAGGCCAACGAAAATCTCAAGTTCGTGAAGGACGCACTCGCTGACGTTACGGAGCGCGAAGAAGAGGTGCGAGAGGTGAAGGTCAGCGGCTCGATGGTCATCGCCGAGGTCGAGCTCGACTCAGAAGAAGAGTTCGACAACGCCTATCGACTGCTGTACTTCGGGTTCTGATCGCGCCCGATAGATTCAATCACCGCTCACAGCAACACCAAGTGGGTGCGGTGATCCTTTCGCCTGCAACTCTCGTCTAGACTTAAAGCAGTATTTCCGCTTTGCGACTGGAGGCTGCAGTGCCCACGATTGTTGTTGATGTGATGCCGAAGGCAGAGCTGCTCGACCCACAGGGCAAGGCCACCACCGGTGCGCTCGCACGCCTCGGGCACGGCAAGTTCGAGAACGTGCGTATCGGCAAGCGCTTCGAACTCACGGTCGAAGGCCCCGTCACCGACGAAATCAAGGCCGAGGTGCGCGAGCTCGCAGAGCAGGTGCTCTCGAACAGCGTGATCGAAGATGTCGTCGCAATCGACTTCGGCGACAGTGCCGCAAACGGCGAGGCTGGCGCGTAATGGCACGCATCGGCGTTGTCACCTTTCCCGGCTCGCTCGACGACCGCGACGCGCACCGCGCGATTCGCCTCGTCGGCGCTGAGCCGGTAGCGCTCTGGCACGGCGACCATGACTTGCAGGGTGTCGACGCGATCGTGCTGCCCGGCGGCTTCAGCTACGGAGACTACCTACGTGCGGGTGCTATTGCCGCGGTTGCCCCCATCATGACCGAGGTTGTCGACGCCGCGAACAAGGGCCTGCCCGTGCTCGGCATTTGCAACGGTTTTCAGGTGCTCGTCGAGGCGCACCTGCTGCCCGGCGGCCTGATTCGCAACGCACACCAGCAGTTCATTCGCCGCGACCAGCGCCTCGTAGTTGAGAACGCCTCGACCGCCTGGACCAACCAGTTCGAGCAGGGCGAAGAGATCGTGATTCCACTGAAGAACGCCGACGGCGGCTTCATCGCAGACACCGAGACACTCAAGCGCCTCGAGGGTGAAGGCCAGGTCGCATTCCGCTACCGCGGCGTGAACCCCAACGGCTCTCTCGACGACATCGCAGGCCTCACGAACGCCCGCGGCAACGTGGTCGGCCTCATGCCTCACCCCGAGCACGCGGTCGAGCCGGGCTTTGGCCCGAACACCGCCGAGGCAATGCGTTCAGGTACCGACGGGCTGCGCTTCTTCACGAGCGTGCTCGAGTCGCTGACCGCACGCGTCTGAGTTTATGCAACGCGCACTTGCGGTGCGCGTCTGAGTTTATGCAACGCGCACATGCGGTGCGCGTCTGAGCTAATGCAACGCGCACATGCGGTGCGCGTCTGAACTACGCATCACCCGCGTAACACCTAGGGCCGATAGTAAACCGCGACCCGCTTGCCCGCATGCTCGAGCACCTCGACCGGAGTCTTGAACACCCGCTCGAGCACCTCGGGCGTGATGATCTCTTCTGGCGTGCCAGAGGCAATCACCCTGCCGTCGGCGAGCGCCACGATGCGGTCGGCATAGGCCGCAGCAAAGTTGACGTCGTGAATCACGAGCACAATCGTCTTTCCGAGCGCGTCAGCCGCCGCCCGCACCTGCCCCATCATGCCGACCGCATGCCGCATGTCGAGGCCAGTGAGGGGTTCATCGAGCAACACGTAGTCAGTGTCTTGCGCGAGCACCATCGCCACGAACGCGCGCTGCCGCTGCCCACCCGAGAGCTCGTCGATGAAGCGATCCTCGAAACCCGAAAGGTCGAGAAAAGCGATGGCCGCGTGTATCGCGCGCCGATCCGCGGAGCTTAGCCGACCCGCCGAGTGCGGAAACCTACCAAACGTCACGAGCTGCTCAACCGTGAGCCTGGCCATAAAGTGGTTCTCTTGGCGCAAGATCGAGACGACCTTCGCGAGCTCTTTCGGCTTCGCGACCCGCACATCGAGCCCACCAACCTCTACCCTGCCACTGTCAGCGTCGAGCAGGCGCCCGATGATGGTAAGCATGGTTGACTTACCCGCCCCGTTTGCCCCGATAAGCGCCGTCACACCGCCGCGCTCAATCGCGAGGTCGATCGGGCCGAGCACGTGGCGCCCAGCGTAGCGTTTCTCAACGCCTCGCAACTCGATTCCGCGCGAGGCACGCGCATGTTGCTGGCTCATCTGAGCCCCTTTCGTAGTAGCACGATTAAGAAGAGGGCTCCGCCAACAAACTCGATGATCACGGTCACCAGCCCCGCGGCAGAGAAGAGGTGGCGCAGCACAAAGGTTGCAGCAAGCAGCGTGACGAGCCCGATGCCGATGGCAAGCGGCAGCACCTCAGCGTGCCGGTCGCCAGGCGCAAACTGGTAGGCGAGCGTTGCCACCAAGAAGCCGTAGAAGGTCATCGGCCCGACCATGGTAGCCGAAATCGACACCAGCACGGCAACCAGCACGAGGTTCACCACAACCTCGCGGCGATACTTGAGACCGAGCCCGACAGAGACGTCTCGACCGAGGGCAAGCACGTCGTAGCTGCGCCTGCGCGACCAGACGTAGATCAAGATGCCAAGCACAATCGCGCCGGCAATCGGCAGGTAGGCGGGGTCAGCCTTGCTGATGCTGCCAAAGAGCCTGGCGCTCAGCACATCGAACTCACTCGGCGTCAGCATGCGCTGCAGAAAACTCGCGATCGACTGAAACGCAATGCCGAGCACCACGCCGACGAGCAGCATCAGGTGCAGGTTTGCGCGGCGGCCCGAGAACAGCCAGCCATAGAGCAGCGTCGCAAAGCCCACCATGAGCACGCTCTGCGCGACGATCTTGGGTATGCCCTCGAGGCCCGTCGACGAGACCCCGAAGACAAACACGAGTGCCGTCTGGCTGAGCACATAAAGCGCGTCAAAGCCAAGAATAGAGGGGGTCAGAATGCGGTTCGCGGTGACCGTGTGAAACAGCACGGTCGCGACCGACTGCGCCACCGCGACGAGCAAGATGGTGACGAGCGACACGAGTCGGGTCTGCATAATAATCCAGAACGCTCCGGTACGGCCGCGTCCCTTTGGGTGGTGGAATTTCTCGTCACCATGCAAGAGTCAGTGACTGCTAGTTTAGGCCGCCTCAAGACTGGCGAGCACCACCCCCTCGACGCCGGGGTTGAGGAGTTTCATCGAGTTCTCGCTGAAGTAGCGACGATCCGCTGAATCCCATTCATCGTGCTGCTCGATCAACACATGCCCAGTGAGGCGCAGCAGCGCTTCAGGGTTCGGGAATGTGCCGACCACGTTCGTGCGTCGCTTGATCTCCTTGTTGAGCCGCTCGAGCGGGTTCGTGGACCAAATCTGCTGCCAATGCTGTGACGGAAACTCGGTGAACGCGAGGAGATCGTCCTTCGCTTCCTCGAGGAGCTCAGCCGCAGCCGGATGACTCCTGGCGAGCATCGTGACAACTTCCCCGAACTGGGTGTGCACGAGCTCCCTCTTCCCGCGCGGCACAAAGATCGTGCGAATAATCGCCGCAACCATCTGGCTGGCGACTTTCGGGACCTTGGCAAGCACGTTGCGCATGAAATGCACGCGACACCGCTGCCATGCCGCACCTTGGAATGCGACCTCGATCGCGCGGACCAAACCGGCGTGCGCATCACTGATCACCAACTGCACCCCAGACAAGCCACGCCGCTTGAGGTCGCGGAAAAACTCGGTCCAGAACGGTTCAGACTCGGTGTCACCGACCTGGAACCCCAGAACATGCCGGCGCCCGTCGGCAGCGACCCCGACCGCGATCACAATCGCTTGTGACACGACGCGCCGACCGACGCGGGCTTTGCAGTAGGTCGCATCAACAAACACATACGGGTAGTTGGTGTCATCGAGGCGGCGCTCACGAAACTCGGCCACATCCTCGTCGAGATCGGCGCAGATGCGGGACACCTCGGACTTCGAGATCCCACTGTCCGCGCCCAGCGCGCGGACAAGATCGTCGACTTTTCTCGTCGAGACGCCATGCACGTACGCTTCCATCACGACTGCAAAGAGGGCCTGGTCGACGCGTCTGCGCCGCTCGAGCAGGGAAGGGAAAAATGATCCTTCGCGCAGTTTCGGGATTTTCAGCTCGAGATCACCCGCGGTCGTGGTGAGGGTGCGGGGCCTGGTGCCGTTACGCTGCGTGGTCCGGTCGCTCGCGCGCTCGTAGGGGGCCGCTCCGATCACGGCCGTGGCTTCCGCGTTGATGAGTTCCTGGAGGGCGCGCTGGGTGAGGAGACGGATTCGTTCGGTGGTATCGGTGAGTTCGAGTTCCTTCAAGAGTTCAAGCAAGGCAGACTGGTTGAGAGCCATCGTGTGATGTGTCCTTCTGTGAGAAAAGTAGAGAGTTCTCACTGACCATTGCACGATGGCTCACTTGTCGGTCACGCCGACACACAAGCTCCCGAAATTTACACCACCCCACGGGACGCGTCCCTCCGGTACCAGCGGGAGCCGGGTTTGCATGCACGAGGATCGCGGTGGCGAGCACCACCGCAGCCACCAGCGTGACACTCACCGGTAGGGCGCGGCGCCACCGCCCCGCAGGAGCCGGCGGTGCGGGAGGCAGATCGCCCGCGCTCGAGAGCTGCGCGATCCCACTCATTTCGTGCCACCCCTCGCTTGTCGCAGCAACAACGCGACAAACACGATTGAGCCAACGACACCGAGCACAAGCGAGACCGGCACCTCGAACGGCATGTTGACGGTGCGACCGATGATGTCGCAGAGGGTGACGAGCGCGACGCCGCCGAGCACCACCCACGGCAGGTTGCTGCGCACGCTGTCGCCTCGGATCATCGAGACGACATTTGGCACCACAAGGCCGAGCAGCGGCAAGAAGCCGACAACCACCGTGGTGACCCCCGCCGCAACTGCCACGAGCGCAGTGCCACCGATAAGAATCGCCTCGTAGCGCACACCGACACCGGTCGCGAGATCCTTTCCGAGCCCGGCGACCGTAATGCGGTCGGCCATTAAGAACACGCCAAGCGTCACAAGCGCCACGACCCAGAGCACCTCGTATCGCCCGCGCACAATCTCGCCGAAGCTGCCGAGAAACCAGGTGCCGAGCATCTGCAACAGGTTGAACTGCGCCGCGATAAACGTGGTGAGCGCGCTCACCACGGCGCCGAGCATGATGCCGATGAGCGGCACCACGAGGGTGGTGCGAATGACCACGCGTCGCAGAATACCCATGAACACCATCGCGCCGACAAAGGCCGACGCACTCGAGATGAGCATCTTGCCGACGAGCCCAATGTCGGGCAGCAGCAGTGCGGTGAGCAGCAGGCCGAGGGCGGCCCACTCGGTAGTGCCAGAGGTGGTGGCGTCGACGAAGCGGTTTTGGGTGAGCACCTGCATCACGAGGCCGCTCGTCGCGATCGCTGCCCCGGCGAGCACGAGCGCGATGGTGCGGGGTACCCTGGTGATCCAGAACATCTCGGCACCGAAGTCGTCACCGAGTATGTCGAAGGCACCGATCGAGAGCGACAGCGCGAGCAGGAGCGCCGTCGCGGCTGCAGCGGCCGGCAGTGCCCAGGGGCGCCCGCGTCTTGCTGCGGGCGCCCCTGGGGTGTCGGTGGCGAGTGCCTGACTCATGCCTTGGCGAATGCGGTCTCGATCTGGCCGAAGAGGGCGATGTAGGCCTGAATGCCCTCGGTGAGGTAGAAGTTCGGGTCGAGAATGACGATCTGCTTCTGCTGCACTGCCTGCACCTGCTGCAGCGCTTCTGAACCGGTGATCAGCTCATCGGCGGGCACCGAGCCGGCCTCGCGCTCTTCGGGTGCGAAAGCGGCGTCGCGGTCGAGCGCGATGATCCACGCGGGGTTTGACTGCGCGATCGCCTCGACGCCGATGTCGTTGCCCTTGTGATCGTCGTCGCCCTCGGCCTCGAGCGCGGGCACGAGGCCGAGGGCCGGGAAGACCGGCCCGAGCGAGCGGCCAACCACTGGCGCAAGGTAGCCGATGGTGCCTGCAGAAGTATTGACGGCCATCACGGTGTCGGTGCCGTTGTATGCCTTCTTTGCGCCAGCGATTGCGCTGTCGAGCTCGGCGTTCACCGCCTTGGCATCGTCTTCGCGATCGAAGATCTGGCCGAGAATCTCGGTCTGTCGCTGCAGCTCGCTCATGAGGTCTTCGCCGTCGCGCGGGTTGATTTCGATGACGATCGCCTCGGGGCTTTGCGCCTTGAGCTCGTCGTAGTAGTCACCGAAGCGGTATCCGCCGATAATCAGGTCGGGCTGCGCGCCGACCACTACCTCAAGGTTGGGCTCGCGGTGGTTGCCGACGTCGAGCACCTCTTTGTCGTCGGTGTACTCGGGCCATGCCGAGCCCATCACACCCTTGGGCGCGGCCACCAGCTCGACATCCCAGTCGCTCAGAGTGTCAAAAACCGTGTTGTCGAGCGCAACCACGCGGGCCGGGTTGACCGGCACCTCAACCTTGCCGTGGTTGTCGGTGATGGTCACGGTGCCGGTGGCCGGTACCTCTTTGGTCTCGGTTGGGGTAGCTGCAGAACAGGCTGAGAGTGACAGTGCGGCGGCGATCAGCAGCGAGGCCATGCCTGCGGTTCTGGTGGTGCGAGGGGACACTTCGGTCTTCTTTCGTCTCGGTTCACATGTAAAAAGGCCGCGCAAGATGCTGGGTATGTGCAGCATCGGCGCGGCCTAGGTGTAGTTCCCGGTGAGGTTGTGAACGCGAGCTGACGGGGTGAGTCCTCCGATCCCGGTATGGGGTCGATGATGATTGTAGTGATGGAGCCAGGCACCATAGGTTGCGGCCCTGGCTTCATCACTGTC
>JAIUOH010000046.1 GCA_020161315.1 Actinomycetota bacterium
CTCCATGGCGAGCTCGGTATGCACACCCCGATGGAAGTCGAGGCTGCGTATTATGCTGGCACTGAATCGCTTCCGGCACTGACTCGGTGACGGACAAACGGGTCGGAACTAAACCCAGGGCGAATCACACCGGGCTCAGCGCCGCTGAAGGACTCTGGACAAGGTCCGGGTGGGGCGGTAGGAGCTAGACACGCCCAACGCCATCCACTCTTTTTGGCCGGTAACCCTTTCTTTGAGGAACCCGGAATCTGCTAGGAGCATGGTGCTGGAATCAGAAAAACCCCGCCGTTTCGGGCGAGGTTTTGCTGTGACTCCGGTAGCTGAGGCGGGGCTCGATCCCGCGACCTCACGATTATGAGTCGTGCGCTCTAACCAGCTGAGCTACTCAGCCAAACTCTGATCTAAAGATCAGCAGAGTCAGAGCCCCGAGCCAGGATTGAACTGGCGACCCCTTCCTTACCATGGAAGTGCTCTACCACTGAGCTATCGGGGCGCGCTGCCACTTTTCAGTCGAACTGTGCGGTGGCAACCGTAGAAGACTACCATCAAATATGTGTCAGTGCGAAATCTGCTCTTTTGTGTCGTTGGAATAGCCCTTGCCGCCTGGATGGGAGTGGGTCGATGGGCCTTTGGAATTGGCGGTGACCTGACCTTTTGGTACGTTCCGCTGATTGCCCTGCCGTTTGCCCTGCTGCAACTCGCGGTGGTGCATCGCCTGCGTGTCGCAGAGCGTCGGGGCCGGCCGATTGGGCGCGCCGTGTACGTTGCGATGGCGGTCGCCTGGGTGTGCGCGATTGGCTTTGGCTTCACCGTGCCCGATTCGGTGAACGGTGAGTTGGTTTCGATCTTCAGTCTGCTTGCCGGCGAAAGCCAGCTGGGTATGTCGATCGCGCTTTGCAACCCGTTCGGCATTATCGCCTTCTGTGGAATTATCGCGGCACTGATCTTCGCGGCCGTCGCCGCGCGTGATCCTCGCCCGTCAGAAGACGATTTGCTCGATGCCGCAGAAGAAGTTGCGATGGTAGAGCACCCGCTCAGTCGCTAGGCAAAAAGGATCGCCGGCCATCTCGACAATCTCGATGACCGGCGGCGCCGCCTAGTTCGTGCGATGGAAGACCGCGAGCGCCTCGAGGTGGTGCGTGTGCGGAAACAGATCGAAGGCGCGTAGCGAGTCAAGCTCGTAACCAAGCTCACGCAGTGTCTTGGTGTCGCGCGCGAGCGCAACCGGGTCGCATGCCACATACACCAGGTTCGCGGGGCGCAGAGCGCCGAGCTGCGCGCACACCTCGCCACCTGCGCCTGAGCGAGGCGGATCAAGCACAACGGTTGCGCGAGACAGGCGCTCGCGAACCGGCGCAGAAGCCTTGAGTAGATCGGCAAGGTAGGTGTCGACGCGTGAAGTAAGTGCAAGCGCACCGACCAGCTCCGCGAGGTTCTCGGCCGCATCGTCGGTTGCGCCGCCATCGGCCTCGACGGTGGTCACCTTGAGTGATGGGCCAGCTGCCTCGGCCATGGCCGCTGCAAGCAGGCCAGCACCGCCATAAAGATCAAGGTTGGTTGCGGTGGCGTCGAAGCGGCCCGCATCAATCAGAGCGAGGATCGCATCGCGCACCGCTTCGAACAGCGTGTTCGGGGCCTCGCGATGCACCTGCCAGAACCCGCCAGCGCGCACAAGAAACTCTCGGCCGCCAACGGACTCGCGCACGGCGTCATTCTCGCCCGGGCGCGAGCGCTCGCCGGGATGCGAGACCAGCATGCGCGCATCGTCGGCGCTCGGGGCAATCAGGTCGACCGCCTCGAGATCGGGCATGTGGTCTTCGAGGGGAGCGATGTAGCCGATCGACTCGACCGCGAGCGGCAGCGACTCAACCGTAATCACGTTACGGCTGCGTGCGGCGTAGGGACCCACTTCGCCGGTCTCGGGGTCAATGTGCAGGCGCACGCGGGTGCGCCAGCCGAGGCCGTTCGCCTCGTCGTCGCCCGGGGCCGCCTCGACGGTAACGCCGGTGCCGCCGGTCACGCGATTGAGGGCAGCATCATCGAGCCCGCCGAAGCGGCGCAGTGAATCAGCGAGCACGTCTGCCTTCAGGGCGCGCTGACGCTCAAGCGCGATGTGCCCAAACTCGGCACCGCCCGCCCGCTCGTCGGCATCGCGCTCGAGCGCCGCCTCTGGCCAGATGTGCGGGCGGCGATCCTCTGATGCTTGAAGAACTGAAACGGTCGTAGCGCGAGCAAACGACTTCTTGCGCGCCTCGGTGACCTTTGCAAGCACACGCTCGCCGGGAATCGTGTCAGAGACGAAGACGACGCGGCCCTCGTGGCGGGCAACGCAGACGCCGCCGTGTGCGATGCCGGTTACGTCGAGTTCAATGAGATCGCCGGGCTGCAGAGCTGGCGTAGGTGTTGCGGTCATGCTGACTATTCTTTCACCGTTGGGTGGGCGAGGCGCGCGAATCAGAGCTGGCCGAGCTCGCCCAGACGCGCTGCAAGGTCAGCCCTGCTTGCCGCGCCAAGCTTTGCCCGTGCCGCCGCAAGGTGAGATTCGACCGTGCGCACGCTGCAGCTCAGGCGTTCGGCCACTTCGCGATTGCTGAGGCCGTGCGCCGCGAGTTGCGCGACATCTGTCTCTCGCTTCGTGAGCCGGCTTCTTGGCGCGGGCGTGAGTGCGACAATCTCGAACCATGGTGCGTGCTGCCTGGCCGCTGTTTCGATTTCGTGCAGTAGCGCGGTGCATCGGGCAACGCCACCGCTCGCGCGCCGACGCACGAAGATTGTTTGCGCCTCCTGCAACGCATAGACCGCAGGGGCCCAGAGCCCGAGCCTCTGAAGTTGCTCTGCGGTGCGCATGAGCACGACGGGGTTCTGGGCTCTGAGCGCTCCGAGGTGGGCTGCTGCAAGGCAAAATACAGGTAGCGTGTTGCTGGTGCCGCCTGGGCTTGACTCTTTGCCGTCGGGCGTGAGCCCCGGCACTCGAACCGTGTCGAGCGCGCCACGCAGGTAGTCGAGCATGTGATGCGTCGGTTTGCGCAGCTCCGCTGGGGTGTGGGCGGGGTCTTTGAGCTCGGCTCCGATGAGTGCGATGACTCGCTGTAGGCGAATAGGGAGAAACTGCGGTAGACGCTGCTCAAAGCCAGTCCATTCGCGCGCGGCGCGTGCGGTGTCGCCGGCTGCGACCGCGATCGCAGCCGAGCTGAGATGTTGCACCCAGAGCCGGTGAAACGGGGCACCGGGCAGGTTCTGCACTGTCTCTGCAATCGCTTGCATGGTTGACAGGTGCGTTGCGGTGAGCATCGCAATTGTGCCCTCGGCGACGGCAGCGGCTATCAGCTGGTCGTGCAAGGCGCGCTCACTGTTCAGCGCGAGAACCGAGATGCGGGATCGGCGCAGTTGCGCGGCTTCGCTTGAGTTCGAAGACTGCGAATGCGGGGTGAGCCCTTCCGGTAGCCAGGTGCCTGCACGGGCGCTTTCGAGCACCAGGAGTTGTTCGGCGAGCAACGCGACCTCGTCGTTGGTGTGACTTTGTGCGGCGTGAAAGATTGGCTCTAGGTCTGTGCCGAGCGGATCAACGTCGTTCCATCTGGCAAAGACCGTGGCCGCCCGATCGAAGTCGGTCTGTTCCGGGTTAAGGTCACCTGTTCGGGTGCGGGTCTCAAGTGCACCGAGCTGCGCAAGCAGTTGAGTGCGCAAGAATTCGATCTTGTGCTGACGTGTTGCTGAGGTGGCCGCAGCCACATCGCTATCGGGGTGCTGGGGCGACCCGGGCGCCACGGCGTGCAAGAGGCGCAGGGCTTCTGCGGGGCCCCGAAACACCGCTGCTGCACGCACTCGCATAAACTCGTTGAACACCTCAGTAGTACTTGCTCGGAGCAAAAGATCGCGAGACTCTTGGCGACCAAAACGCACAAGATCTGCGGTGAGCTCACCCACTAACCGTGCGTGAGCATCCGCAATGACTTGGTGGTGCGGCGTCTGCGTCGGCAGGGGCTCGGGGCCGGCTGTGAAGTTCCATGCACAGTAGACGACTTCGCGGTCAGGCAGCGGAATGCCAAGTGCCTCTTGCGCGAGTAACTTCTCGGCCGCGAGCTGCCCAGCGCGGGCAAGGAGCCTGCGATCGGCGAGCAACGAGAGTGGCGCCGAAAGCAGCTCGGGAACGTTGAAGAGTTGCGCATCGTGCGGGGTCTCGATCATCACCCCGGCTTCGCGCAGTTCGGCCACGCACTGAGTGCCAATGAGCTCTGACGCGCCCTGCAAGGTGCGCGGTTCGAGTTTCGAGAGGGCGACGGCGGCTGCGATGCTTTCGGGTGTGAGATGCCGCTCAGCTGCCTGAACAGCAAAGTGAAACGTTGAGAGGTAGAGGTCACCGGTGTCGATTTCTGAGATCGAAGGGTGAGGATCCGCGCGCACCTTGCCGGCCTCGGCGAGCTCAATCAGCTCAAGAAGCCAGCCTGGGCGCCCCCACGCCATCGCAATCACGGCATTTATTGTGACTGAGTCGAGCGGCATGCGTTGTGAGACTTTCACAATCTGTTCGGCCTCGTGGCGGCCAAGCGGCTCGATTCGAAACACTTTGCTCTGGGTTACGCGGGGCACTGCCGGGTGGCCTGATACGACGAGTTCTGATGCGAAGTCGTGGTAGGCCTTCGCCGCACTATCGGTGTTGATCGCGCCCACGCACACGGTTCCAGCGGCCACCTGATTTGCGAGCGCGTGCAGCAGCTCGCTGGTGGCGTTCTCTAGGCCGTCGAACAGCACGATGTGTTTGGTGGTGGCCTGCTTTAACCGCGCAACCGAATCATGCGAATTGTCTTGTATGAGACAGGGGGTGAATTCGGATGCCTCGAGATGTTCGGCAAGCTCGCGAAGCGTGTGTGATCTGCCGCTCTGGCTCGGCCCGCTGAGCATGATGACATCAGACTGTGTGATTTCTCGCAGCAGCCTGGTGGTCAAAAGATGGCGCGGAAGCGCCACCGTCTCCAAATGATTCACTTTTCTTACCCCAATCTCGAAAAGTGACACCGGTCGGTGAGTTTCACACTATCCCTCTTAGGGCAGTTGTACATAGCAACGTGAGGGAGCACCTCAGAAACCTCAGTAGTGAGGCGTGTAGCAATCAGTAGTGTGCAGCTTTTTGAGGGGCCAGTTTTTAGATTTTGCGCGGGATCAACCCAGCCGACTTGCGGGTTACGCAGTGGCGTGCGTGGTTGAGGTGATGCCGCTCTACTCTTCTTGCACACGCGCTGTTTGCGGGGCCAAGTTCCAGTTGGGGGAGACCGGTACTGCGGATGGCGACAAGGGATTTGGGGATTACCTTGAGTAAAGCTGAGAAGTTGCGAACGCATCGCAAAATCGGTGCTGCAGTTGTCGCCTTTGGAACCGCAGCGGCACTGACGGTCACGGGAGCCGCGCTCGGTATGACTGCGTCAAATGCCGACTCGCAGACGCCGCCGGCCGGTGAAGTTTCAGTAGCGCACGGGCACGGTCTCTATCTCGATGTGCTCGGCCTCAACCTTGCTGGCACCGCGAGCGCGCACAGTGCCGCGGGCGAAAGCGGTGGCTGGAGCGATGAGCAGGTCGCGCACCTGCAAGCGAGCCTGCTCGGCCTCAACGTCGAAGTCGGAACGGTGACACTGCCGCTGCTGCAGAATCCAAGTAACCCGAGCGCTGGCGGGTTGCTCAGCCTCGGTACACTCAGCGCACTCGTCGGCACCGCGAATTCGCCTAGCGCCACGAACGGCATCGCGAGTTCAGGCCTGCTCGGTAGCGGCGGGAGCGCGGTCAACCTCGACCCCAGCACAGTCGGCAACGCGTTTGAGCCGGCCACGCTCGATGTGAGCGCGCTGCTTGAGCAGGTGCTCGGTGAGTCCATACGTGACACAGTGCTCGACACCGCACGGTTTGAGATCGGTGCGATCGGCGCGAAAGCAGAGAAGAATGCAGGTCAGGTTTCGAGCCAGTACATGCTTGCCGACCTCAACGCCGAAGTGCACAGTCCGCTTGTGGGCGGGCTCGTGCAGACGGTGCACAGCACGGTGGACGACCTGGTTGAACCAATTAACGATCTGGTCGGCCCGACTGGAGCGCTGCGCGACGCACTGACGTCGACCGTTTCGACCGTCGACGCGCTGCCGCTCGTGACCGCTAGCGTGGGTGACGCTTCTATCGACCTCAGTGGGCTGGTTACGACCGTGAACAACGAACTGCTCGCTGCTCCGCTACAGAACGCAGATGGCTCGATCACGATTAATCTGAGTAGCGGCCTCATCACCCTCGATTTGGCAGAAATTGTCGTTGAGAACCACCCCACCGCGACCTCGCTCAACAACATGCCCGCAAACACCAATGTGTTCTCTGGCGCTGTAGTGACTGCAATTCTTGACGGCGTAAGCGATCTGCTCATCGGTAGCGGCACCAATTCGCTTGTGTCGAAGGTCGTGAAGGTTGTAACAAAGGGTATCTATGACGCGAACGTGAGCTTGAGTTTGAACGTTTCGCTGGAGCTTGCAACCGGCCTACCGCTCATTGGTACTCTCGAAGTGGCGAAGGGGCCGATCTCCATCACGAGCACCGTGGGTGCGCTCGTCGGTGCCGTCGGGTATGACCCCGAAGCTTTCAATATTGATGTGAGCGGTGTGGCATTGATCCCGGGATTGGGCAATGTTTGTGTACCGATAACAGGGCCTTGCGTGAGTACCCTGGTGAATCTTGGCGCGCTGTTGCAACCTGTGGTGAGTAGCCTCGATGGAGCCATCGCAAATATTGGCGCTACGGCATTGAAACCGACTATTGACACTGTAATTCCGGGTTTGCAGCCTGGGCTGGTTAATGCACTCGAACCGCTGGTGACGAGCCTGCTTGACGACGGGCTTGATCCTCTCTTGAACAAAGTGTTGGCTTTGACAATCAACGAGCAACCGACCTCCGCGCCCACGAATGCGACGGGTGGCGACCTAGGCGCAGACAGCTTTACCGTGCGAGCGCTGAGCCTCACGCTGTTGCCACTTCTTCCCGACGACCTCGTGAAAATAGAGCTCGCCTCGGCCACGGTGAAGGCTGCCGATCCTGCGGCCGCCATCTCCGCTACTCCCGAAAAGGTTGCAGCGGGTGAGGTCGTGACCATCGCGGGCAGCTACTTTACACCGAACTCGTCGGTGTCGATTACGATCCCCGGCGTGGCCGCTCCGATTGTCGCCACCACCGACAGCAGCGGTGCCTTTAGCGCAAACTGGACTGTGCCCGCGGGCTTCGCGACCGGTGCCGTCACTATTACGGCAACGAACGGAAGCAAGGTGGCCACCGACTCCGTGACGGTGGTTGCGCCCACGCTGACCGCGAGTGACGCGGTGCAGGGCGGCACGGTCACGGTCACGGGCACCAACTTTGTTCCGGGTGAGACCGTGACAATCGCGCTCCCCGGCGGTGGCAGCACGACGGTTACCGCGCTCGTCGACGGCAGCATTAGCTACAGTTGGCCGGTGTCGCAGACCCAATCGCCTATCGTGGTGACGTTTACGGCCACTGGTGCGAGCGGGCGCACCGCGAGTGACACGGCGACTATCACGAGAGCAGTCGCAACGCTCACCTCAACGAACCCGGTGGCGCCAGGTGACACTGTCACGGTCACCGGCGGCAACTTTGCGCCGGGTGAGGCAGTTACGTTCACGCCGCCCCCAAGTTGCGCCGTGATCAGTGGTACCCCAGTGGTGGCAGATATCAACGGCAATTTCACCCTGACGTGTCTTGCTAGTGGTGCCTTGAGTGACGGTACTGTGCTGAGCTTTACCGCCGTCGGCAATGGCAGTGGCCGCTCGGCTACTTCGCAGACCTCGGTCGAAACCGACCCCCCGGCGGACGCAAACGCCAACGCCTCGGCCTCGGCTGCAGCCTCGGCTCAGGCCGACGGCAATAACGAGATCGCGGCTCAGGCGGCGGCTCAGGCGGCTGCATTTACTGAGGCAGACAGCAACACCGCGGCGGACGCGGCGGCAACGCCTAACGCCGAGTCTGCGGCCAAGGCCGCGGCACGCGCGAGTGTCTCGGCCGGTGCATCTGTGAACGCCTCGTCGACTTCGACGTCGATCGGCTCGGCCCAAGTTGCCGCGCAGGCGAGTTCGAATAGTACCGCGAACCCGAATGCGAACGTCAACGCGAACGCCTCAGTAGCGGGCTCGACGCAGGGCACAGTGGATGCGCGCATCTCTTCGCAGGCGGCCTCCGACGCGGCAGCCAATGGTGCGGCTGCAGACCCCTCGGCGACAGCATCGCAAGACGCGACCGCAAATGCAAAAGCCAATGCAAACGCGTCGGCGTCGGCGTCGGCGTCTGCTCGAGCCAATGGCGATGATTCGCCCGCGGCTCAGGCAGCCGCTCAGGCCGCCGCCTACTCCACGACCTCGAGCATCGCAACTGCGAATAGCACCGCGAGCGCGGCAGCAACTGTGGACGCCACTGCTGTGGCAAGGGCAGCCGCGTACACCTCGGTTGACGCGAATGTCTCGACAGACGCATCGAGCGATGTGACTGCATCGGCAAACGTTGCCGCGCAGGCCGCCGCGCAGGCTTCGACTACCGCGAGCACTGATGCTGAGGCAAGCGCCGACCACAACGCCGACTCGGCGGCTGACGGCAGCTTCGATTCGAAGTCGGCCGCCCGGTCTGCTGCAGAAGCATCGTCTGCCTCGTATGCCCATACGGTGGGCTCCTCACAAGCGGCGGTCGATGCGGCGGCGAACACGCAGGCAAACGCGAACGCATCCGCTTCGGCGTCTGCCTCGGCCGACGCCGACAACCACAGCAACCCGAGTGCGCAGGCCGCGGCTCAGGCGGCTGCATTCACAACAGCTACCAGCAACACGGCAGCGAAGGCAGCGGCGACGCCAAACGCTGAGTCCGCGGCCGAGTCTGCGGCCCGCCCGAATGCGAACGCGACGGCCTCGGTCACCGCGGCGGCAAACTCCACGTCGCAGGCAGTCGCAGCGGCGCAGTCGACCGCGACAACAAGCGCGGCGCAAGACGCCGACACCTCGGCTTCGGCAACCGCGGACGCGGTGGCTTCCGCTCAGGCGGCGGCCCTGTCGACCGCGTCAACCACCGCATCACAGAACGCCTCGGCGGACGTGAACGCCTCGGCATCCGCATCGGCATCTGCGATGGCCGACAGTAAAGCGAATGCAGCGGCCCAGGCTGCGGCCGAAACCGCAGCGCTCGCGAACGCATCAACCACCGCGACGGCTGACACCTCAGCGGCAGCAACAGCAAACGCTGAGGCCGCCGCACAGATCGCGGCCCAGATCGCGGCGCGGGCAAACGTGCTCACTACTGCCTCTGCAAACGCTTCACAGAACACCTCGGCAGAGGTGAACTCGGCTGCAAACGTGGCGGCTCAGGCCACCGCGACGTCAACCGCAAGCTCCTCGAGCAGGGCCGACCAAAACGCGCAGGCAAACGCGGCTGCCTCGTCTAACAACCAGTCGGCAGCAGAAGCAGCCGCGCGACAGGCCGCAACCGCAAACTCGACTGCTACCGCGGCTCAGACCGCCGCTGCGACGGCCACGGCGAGTGTCGATCCCAAGGTGGCCGTTGGTGGAACAACCCCGCAGGCAAACACCCAGGCGCAGGCAAACGTCGCTTCGCACGCGGCCTCGCAGGCGGCTGCGAACGCGAGCGGCGGCAAGCAACTGGTGAAGACGGGCGCCACCATCGGCGGCCTCTCATTCGCCGGTGTGATCCTGCTGCTCGCAGGTTCGCTTGTGCTGATTACTAGACGGCGAGGGCGAAGCCTGGTGTAGCAAACTCCCGAAGCATCACCAGGCGAGTGGCCAGAATCGATTCTGAGATTCTGGCCGCTCTCGCCGCACAGTAGGAGCGCGGTTTGGCCATAGAGTATGAGTCACTGCAATTGTCAGCGTTGTCTCTGGTGAAGAAGCCGGGTCAGCGCGATCGAGCTACTGGGGGGTCGGCTTGAGCACATCTTCAGCCGAAACAGAGACCGTGACCGATAACTCAGCCGACGGCGCTGAGCGCGCCGAAAGTGATGCAACGTCAATGGTCCGTGACGCGGCAGCTAAGCAGCAGCCCACGACTGCGACCGCCGCGAAACCTAAAACCTGGGTGCGCCTCGTCGCGCTTGTCGCGGTGCTCCTCACCGGCTGGCACGTCTTCGCCTCGTTTCTCTGGATCGCCCCATACTCGGAGAACGCCCGCGAGGTAGTGCCGGGGCAACTGCTCACCAACTACATGATTCCGTTCTTCGGTCAGTCGTGGAGCGTCTTCGCTCCAGAGCCAATTAACGGCGACTACCACTTCAATGTGCGCGCCATCATCAAGACGAGCGACGGTGGCACAGAAGAGACCGGTTGGGTCAGCGCCACAGATGTCGAGCTTTCGATGATCCAGTACAACCTGGTGCCGCCGCGCGCTGGCATCCAATCGAGCGAGGTGGCCTCGAGCTACAAGGGTGCGTTCGACAGCATGCAAGAGGTTGACCGTGCGGTCATTGCGGGCGATTTCGAGGTTGAAAACTGGGAGGTGGGGCTTCGCGCCGCGCTTGAGAGCCAAAAGAGCGAGGGCGGATCCTCGCCAGCAAATCGCAGCGCAACCATCGACGAGCTGATGCGCGAAGAGCACCGCAGCACCGCCTACGCAACGCAGGTCGCGCGCGCCATCTGGGGCGACAGCGTGCAGCAGGTGCAGTACCGCGTGAGCCGTCAGAACATCATTCCTTTCGCTCAGCGGCACGACCCGAGCGCCGTGCGACCGGAGCCCATGGTGGTACTGCCCGGCTGGCGTGGCCCTGTCGTTGAAGAAGGCCAGAATGACGGCAACTTTGGCGACGTCTTCCGTGCTCAGTTCGAGAGGATCACGCGATGAGCGAGCAAGCACAGACCCCAGTGGCGCGCTTCGGCGCATTCATCGGCAGCCTCATTTCGGCCACTTGGATGGCTACTATGAACGGCATTGGCAACGCGGTGGCGTGTTTTGAGAATTGGCTTTTTGGCGGCAAAAAGGCGCTCTACGGTCTTGCGGTGACCCGCATGATTTTTGGCGTCACCGCCTTCGGCCTGCTGGCATCGAACTTCAGCACGCGGCTATACACCTTCGGCTCGGGCTCGGCTTGGAACGGCGAGCTTGCGGCACCCCTCAGCGATTTTCCGAAGATCTGGATCTTCAGCGCGTTTCACGCGGTAGCCGCAAACGACGTGGCCTTCACCGCGCTCTACCTGCTGCTCGCGGTGCTCGCGGTGCTCTTCTGCATCGGCTGGCGCTTTCGCATCGTGCACCCAATCTTCTTCGTGATGTGGGTGAGTTTCATCGAGATGAACGACATGGTTGGCGACCAGGGCGACAACATGTTCCGCATCGCGCTGATCATCATGTTCTTCGCAGACCCTGCCGCGCGCTGGTCGCTTGATGCGCGCCGCCGCGCGAAGAAAGAGTGGTTTGCCGAGGGTAGCTCGCCGCGCCACATCGGCACTGTGCTGCACAATCTCGCTCTCATCGCGCTTACCGCGCAGGTCGCGTTTGTGTACGGCTCGGGTGGCCTCTTCAAAGCGCAGGGCAACCCCTGGGCGCACGGCTACGCGGTCTACGACCCGCTGCAGACCACCCGCTTCGGCACTTGGCCGGTGCTGAGCGACCTGATCACGGCGTGGGGGCCGATGGTGGCGATCGGCACCTGGGGTTCGATCTTGCTGCAGGGCGCGTTCTTGCTTGCCCTGCTCTCGCGCCCAACCAGGCTGCTCGCGCTCTTTGGCATTCTCGGGTTCCACGTGATGATCGGCGTGCTGATGGGGCTGCCCTGGTTCTCTCTGACACTGATCGCGATCGACTCGATCTTCATTCGCGACCGCAGCTGGAAGCGCATTACCGAGGGCATCGGTGAGAAATGGCGAACGGCGATGGGCGGCGAATCATCGAAGCCCGTAGCCGTGGCTGAGAGCGCCTGAAGGTTCTATATTCGGCCTGAAATTTTCAGGTCGCGCGGGATCATCCCAGCCGCTTGCGGGTCTATGCTGAGGCTGTGCACGCAAACGATGCTGCGGTCGCAGTAGAGGGGCTGACGGTGCGGCGAGGCCGCCACACCGTGTTCGACGGCGTGAGTCTGAGCGTGCTACGCGGGCAAATCACCGGCTTGCTCGGGCTGCGGCAAGACCACGCTGATGCGCGCGATCGTCGGCGTGCAGGCGGGCGTGAGCGGTCAGGTGAGGGTGCTCGGCGAGGCTGCGGGTGCCGCTTCGCTTCGGCGTCGAGTCGCCTACGCAACGCAGGCCGCCTCGGTCTACGATGACCTGACCGTGGCGCAGAACCTGCGCTATTTCGCTCGGGTGCTCGGGGTGCCGTCTCGTGAGGTGACCCGAGTCACGGAGTTGGTGGGGCTCGCGCAGCAGGCGGGGCAGCGCGTCGAATCGCTGAGCGGCGGCCAGCGGGGCCGTGTGTCGCTCGCGGCAGCCCTGCTGGGGTCGCCCGAGCTCGTCGTGCTCGACGAGCCAACGGTCGGACTCGATCCGGTGCTGCGTGCAGAGCTCTGGCAGCTCTTTCGCGAGCTCGCGGCGCAGGGGGCAACGCTGCTCGTGAGCAGCCACGTCATGGATGAGGCGCTGCGCTGCGATCGGCTGCTGTTGCTGCGTGAGGGTCAGATTGTTGCCGACACGACCCCCAGTGAACTGCTTGAGGTGACCGGCACGAGCGACCCCGAGCAGGCGTTTCTCGCGATCATTGCGGCGCGGGGTGACAGCGTGGAATCGCCCCGAGCAGGCAGCGCCCCCATGGCGCATGCGCCGAAACACGGCGGGGGTGATCCTCGGTGATGTTCTTGAGAACGTTCGCAACCGCGGGTCGAGTGCTGCGGCAACTCAGCCACGACCCACGCTCGATCGCGCTCATGCTGCTGATGCCAAGCATGCTCGTTGGCTTGTTTGCCTGGCTGTTCAGCGGCCAAGAGGGTGCGTTCGACAGATTTGGCGGGCCGATCCTCGCCCTCTTTCCGTTTATTCTGATGTTTCTCGTTACCTCGGTGACGACGCTTCGCGAGCGGCGATCGGGCACGCTCGAACGGCTCATGACGACGCCACTTGGCAAAGCAGACTTCGTGCTCGGCTATGCCATCGCGTTCGGGCTTATGGCGGTGCTGCAGGCCCTCGTGACGGTTGGCTTTGCGGTGACGGTGTGCGGCCTCACCGTCGACGGGCCGCTGTGGCAGCTCGGGCTCGTCGCCGTGCTCGATGGGCTGCTCGGCACGGGCCTTGGGTTGTTTGCGAGTGCCTTTGCGCGCACCGAGTTTCAGGCGGTGCAGTTTATGCCCGTGCTCGTGTTTCCGCAGATTCTGCTTGGCGGGCTGCTGATGCCGCGCGACGACATGCCCGCTGCCCTAACCGCAATCTCTGACTGGCTGCCGCTCAGCTATGTCATTGACGCGGTGAACGCGGTCGCGACCGGCGATGAGGGGTGGGAGCTCGGCCGGCCGTTGATTGTGATCTGCGCTGTGCTGATGGTTTCTCTGCTGCTCGCCTCGCTTACGCTGCGGCGGCGCACGCCGTAGCGCATCGCCCCGTCATTCTGCGCGAGCGTAGCGAATCGCAGAATCCAGCCGCGGGCGCTTCGATAGTGCGAGGATCGCCCGGGCCGCGAGCGGCACATAGGCTTAGGGGCATGCGCCTCTATCTCGCCTCGACCTCGCCCGCCCGTCTCGCAGTGCTGCGCGCCGCGGGCATCGAACCCGTGTGCTTCTCGCCCGAGGTCGATGAAGAGGCCGAGGTCGTCGCGCGCGAGGCAACCATTGGGCGGCCGCTGACCGCGCCCGAACTCACCGAGTACCTGGGGCGGCTGAAGGCCGAAGACGTTGTGCGCAGGCACGGCCACGAGATCGACGGAATCGTGCTCGGTGGCGACTCCGCGTTCTTGCTCGACGGTGAAATTCTGGGCAAACCACACGAGCCGTCCGTAGCGCTTGCGCGAGCCAAACAACACCGTGGGCAGACCGGGGTGCTGCATTCGGGGCACTGGGTGATCGACCACACGGGCGGTGCGGTGCGCGGCGCGCTGGGTGCGGTCGATACCGCCTCGGTGACGCTCTCTGCTGATGTGAGCGACGCCGAGCTCGAAGCCTACGTAGCAACGGGG
Organism: Actinomycetota bacterium; assembly: GCA_020161315.1. GTDB lineage: Bacteria > Actinomycetota > Actinomycetes > Actinomycetales > Microbacteriaceae > Leucobacter. The sequence goes on from JAIUOH010000046.1 coordinate 14,116, forward strand.
GAGCCGCTCGAACTCGCCGGCGGTTTCGCGATCGACGGCCTCGCTGGCGCGTTTATCGAGCGCATTGAGGGCGCGCCGAGCTGCGTGATCGGACTGTCGCTGCCCGCGCTACGCCGACTCGTGGTCGGTCTCGGCCACGAGTACACGGCACTCTGGGGTGCCGACGCGCACTAACTCGAAGGCGCACCAACTGCACCGTCACTCCGAGCTGGTGTCTGTCGCGCTCGTGACGAAAGTCTCACCAGCTGCGGGTATGTTGCTCGAAGCGCGCGCAGAGACCAGCCTGCCTGCCGATCCGGCGATCCAACGCACCTCGATGCGGTCTTCGGAGCTGGCCGCAGCCCCGCGCAGCACGAACGTGCCACCGAAGGCGCCGGTCGCGTCGGTGGTACAGGTGTTCCCGTTGCACTGCCAGCCGTTTGGCGCTGAGGCGATCGAGAGCGTGCCGGGCAGATTCCAGTCGACGCTTTGCGTGCGCCACGACTCGGCTGAGACCTCGAAGTCTAACCGCACCGCAACGAGTCCCGGGGCAAGGTCAGCCGCATCACCGCGAAGGGGCCCTGTATTGGCGCCGCTGACCCCTGTGGCCGAGTAGTGCATGCTGGCGACCACTGGCTCAGGGCCCACCGGTGACTCGCTCTGCAACGGCACCCGCAGCACGGTGCCAAAAGGGAGCCCGCTTGCTGAAGCAGTTTGGGTGCTCCCAATCCCGAGTTGTGGCCCAAAGAGTGCGAGGGTGACGAGGGTAACTCCAACGGTTGCTATCGCAGAACCGGCGAGGATCATCGTGCGCGCAGGCAAGCGCCGCCCTGTTGATAGGCTCGCCGCTGCGACAGGCTGATCCTCGCTCAAAAACGGTGAAACCTCCGGCTGCTCTGCTTGCACGACCGCAACCCCGGCGATACCCAAGCTACCGGCGAGACCCGCAAAGACCGCCCATCTGCGCTTGCAGCGCTCGCAGCTATGCAGGTGTTGGGGTGCCTCTGGCGTGAGATCGGGGCTGTCGCCCACCTGCGCGGGCAGCTGCGCGATTGCATCGTGGCAGCTGGGCGGTGCCCCCTCTTCCAGCACCACCTGCAGGTATGCGCGCCGCAGTGACTTGCGAGCCCGGCTGCGCAGAGAGTGCGTGGCGTGAGCGCTTCTCAGTACCTGGTCGGGCTTAGCCTCGGCCGTTGCAGGCATCTGTGCTGGCGCCTCGAGCAGTGCTTGGCGCTGTGATGGGGGGGGGGAGTTTATTGAGGGCAACGCGCAACCACGCGAGCTCACGGTCTAGCTCAAGCGCCTCGTCGACGGTGCCGGCGCTGCGGTCGACTATGTCGAGGGTTGGATCGAGCTGAGAGGTGCGCGATCTTGGCGAAAGGGCCTCGTTCACCACTCAATTTCGCATTGATACGAGCAGATAGCTTCGCGGTGACTCGATCTGGGTGCGACCGTCGGCCCATTTGCTGAGCAACCCTTCGACCGCGTCGGCGAGCAGATCGTCTGGGTCGATGCGCCCAGCCGCAATGCGACGGGCAGCAGCGCGCAGGGTGGGCAAGTGCGTGCCGAGATAGGTGCCCGCCGCGGCGCGATCACCCTGGGCAGCTCTTTCGAGCAGCAACTTTTCGTTCATTCGAACCCCCATGCAACGTTGCAAGACCTAAAGCGTAGACCTGATGAGCTGATTCGGAAGAGTTGTGGTGCGACACGCCCGGAATTTTGGCGTCCGACAGGTGAGAGTATCGACGAATGTCTCTAATAGGTGAGTCCGACACCACGTTGGAATCGCAGGGGGAGCCACGATGCTGCGAAAGCGGGTCGTTGCGAAATTTTTGGGGGATGCAGGTGAAGCGTTCAATCTTCGCTCTTCGGGCGACAACGCGAAGCACAGCAGGATCGATGCATGCTCGGAGTGCGCGACGCCGCGGAGTAGTCGCGGCGGGGGTGAGCGGCGCGCTTGTCCTCGGCCTGCTGGTAAGCGTGCCGATGCTCGCAGGTGCGGCGGCCGGTGACCCGACGCCAGCCCCGGGTGACTATAGGCCGAACCTCGTGACCTCAAGCGGACCTGCTTTCAGTACGACCACGGCTGTGGTCGTCGGCCTTCCGAGCTTTCGTGTGCCCATTGCTGAGGGGAGTTCGACCTTCATCAACAATCGCTGGGGCGGTGCAGACGCGGCGAGCGGCCGCAGCGTGTTGCTCGGATTAGACGGCCGACTCTACGAGGGCGTCGATCGAGAACAGGGCTACGACCGAGGCCTTCGGCTTGCCAACGTGGCAGATCCTGACATGCGGTTCATCAAGTTACGTGCCGGCAACGAACCTGGCCACAACGGGGGGCCCGGCGGCGGACGCGACATCTACCAGGCGCTTGGCACAGACGGCAGCCTGTGGTATTCCGCCCGCTCTTCCGGAGGCGGGTTTCAAGACAGCTGGGCGGCAATGCAGTTTCGGCAGGTCAGCCTGCCTCAGGGCGAGATTGTTGCCGACATTAGCCCCGCACACGTGCTCACCGAGAGCGGGCGTCTGTTTCGCTTGAGTGGAGGTATCGACAACACGCCAGCGCTCGGCGAGATAGCAGTGCCCAGCGAGGTAGTGTTTCAGCGCTTCGGCGACCTCCGCACCACGATGAGCGCTACCGCATATGTGGCAGTCATCGATGAAGACGGTGTGATCTGGGAGGTCGGCGGAGGCAGCGGAGGATGGATCACCGTCGGGATCGCGGGTGAGCGTGTTGCTCAGGTCACGGGTACTCGCGACACGAGAGTGGCGTTGACTGAAAGCGGCAAGGTGTTTTCTTGGGGCGGGCAGGAGTGCGGCGAACTCGGCAATGGCAGCAAAGACGCGAGCCAGGCTACACCCACGCAGGTGATGGCGCTCGCTGACGTGCGCGTCACCAAAATCTTCGGCGCACCGGCTTCGCCCGCGGCCATCGACGATCAGGGGCATGCCTGGTGGTGGGGTCCAAGCGACGGGGTTCGTAGCTCGTGCATGACGACCCCGCAACCGCTCGTCGTGCCAGAGGGTGAGAAGATCGCGAACGCGATCGCCACGGACGGCCTGGCCTATGTGCAGGGCTTCACGAGCCGCTGGGTCACCGAAGACGGCGACGTGCTTGAACGCAACCCACTCGGCGGCGAAGAGCTGAACTACCTGGTTCAGCCGCAGCGCGCGGTCAAGATGTCGTTCGATGGCGGCAACGCGGTAACGCTGAACGCCAAGGGGCAATCGCCGATCGGTGAGCAGCAGACCGTAAGCATGCGGCCGAACCTCGGCAGGCCCGGGCTCAAAACTGTGAGCGTAGTCTGGCGCGATGCGGGTGCCTATTGCGTCGGGAATTACAGAGGCGGGTGCTTTCCCGACGTACCGATGCTTGCAGAATACGAACACACATTCACCCAGCAGTTTGAAGTGCTCGGTACGCCGCAGTTCAGTGGCTTTCTATGGACGATGCAACTCGATACCGCGTGCGAAACGAACTTCACGGCGACCGCCACTCTTGAATACGACGGCTACCCGGCCCCCACCTATACCTGGGAACAACAAGCGCCTGGCGCGACTGCATGGTCGACAGCCGTCGGCACACAATCGGACGACAAGCTTTCGTTCACCTCGCAGTATCAGCGGGGTATGCATGGCACGCAGTACCGTTTGAAGGCCGAGAACAGTTCGGGGACCGTCTATTCGCGCATTTTCGAGCTCAACGAGACTGTGGCCTGCCCGCCAGCGGCAGGAAACGCTGCGGCATCGGCGGCAGCCTCTGCGCGTGCTGACGGGAACAACAATGTCGCTGCCCAGGCGGCAGCAAGCGCGGCCGGCATGGCCGACAACTCGACCCAGGCCGACGCCGCGGCAGACATCACAGCCGTCGCGGCTGCTCAGGCCGCCGCCCGCGTAGGCGCGGCAGCCCGCGTGAACACCAACGCGGCGGCAGACGCTTCGACGTATGTCACGAGCAGCGCCAACGCGAGCGCATCGGCAGCCTCGCGTGCTTCGGCAAACAGCACGGCAGCGTCTTCTGCCCAGGCAACCGCCTCCGCCGCCGCAAACGCAAATGCCTCGTCGGCTTCACGCGCGGCCGCTAACAGCAACTCGTCTGCTGACGCTTCAGCCGCCGCATCGGTGAATTCGAATGCGTCTGCGAGCGCCCCGGCCTCGGCAAGCGCCGACGGCACGCAGCGAGCTGCGGCTCAGGCTGCGGCTCAGGCTGCCGCCTACTCGGATGCTTCGGCCGCTGCGAATGCTGCAGCGACCGCTCGCGCAGTATCAGCGGCAAAAGCTGCCGCGACGGCCACCGCGTCGAGCGACGCATCTGCCTCGGCGACTACCTCTTCGAACTCAAGCGCCCGTGCAGCCGCTACCGCGGCAGGGCAACAAGACGCGACTTCGAGCGCACAGGCCAACGCGTCTGCCGCCACAAACGGAGACGCCTCAGTTGCCGCTCAGGCGGCGGCCTCGGCAAACGGATCGAGCGAGGCCTCGTCTCGAGCTGCTGGAATCGCGAACGCGAACGCGTCGGCGTCGGCAGCAGCCTCGGCACGTGCTGACGGCAGCAGCTACGCCGCTGCGCAGGTTGCTGCGCGGGCAGCAGCGTTTGCCGATGCAACCTCGACCGCCTCTGCGGCCGCTGACGTGTCAGCAAATGCGGCGGCACAGAGCGCGGCGTCAGCGCAGGCATCGGCCTCGAGTGAGGCCTCCGCACAGGTCGAGGCTGACGTGACGAGCGCAGCCTGGGCCTCGGCGCAGGCCGCTGCAGACGCAACAGCTTGGAGCTCGAGCTCGGCCTCGGGCACATCGGCAGCCAACGCCAACGCATCGTCTGCGGCCCGTGCGGCAGCCCAGGCCACCTCTTCGAACACTGCATCGAGCACCGCGTCGGCCGAGTCGAACGCTAACGCTTCTGCCTCCGCCTCAGCGCGTGCTGACGGCAACAGCAACCCGGCTGCGGTCGCCGCTGCGGTTGCTTCTGCCTTCGCGAATGCGACCACCAACGCTTCGGCCGCAGCGCAGAGTGACGCGACTGCTGCAGCACAATCTGCCGCGCGCACCGTGGCTTCGTCGACAGCATCTGCAAACGTTCAGAGCGAGGCAAACTCTCAGGCCGTGGCGTCAGCTGTTGGTTCGGCAAACTCGCTCGCCGAAGCCTCTGCACAGGCAGCTGCTTCGGCGAGCGACGACGCAAATGCAGAGGCAGCCGCAAACGCGGCGGCTATCGCGTCTGCTTCGTCGACAGCCTCGGCGAGTTCTGCAGCCAACGGGGCGGCAGATCCCGCTCTCGCGACCGCCGCCGCCGACGCGCTGAGCGCCGCTACCTCAAATGCAAACGCCAATGCCTCGGCCTCGGCCGCTGCTTCGGCACAGGCTGACGGTGACAATCGGCTCGCGGCTCAAGCCTCGGCGGTTGCGGCGGCGTTTGCCGACGCAACATCTGAGGCTTCGGCTGCGGCAAACGTGAATGCCGACGCGGCAGCCAAGAGCGCCGCGCTGAGTGCGGCATCAGCCGAGGCCTCGGCAACATCTACGTCGCAGAGCAGGGCAGCTGCTCAAGCTGCCGCACAAGCCGCAGCCGACGCAGATAGAAACTCTGAGGCGCAGGCCGCTGCATCGGCACAGGGGTTTGCCAAGGCGACGGTCGCTGCTCAGGGAGCTGCCCAGGCGGCCGCGAACTCCGATGTCTCAAATGATGCGTCGAGCGACGCTTCTGGGCTCGCGAACGCGCTGGCGAACGCATCTGCGTCGGCTTCAGCCTCTGCGCGAGCAGACGGTTCGAATCGGGCCGCAGCCCAAGCCGCAGCCCGAGCGGCGGCATACGCAGACAACATGACCGCGGCGCGGGCAGCGGCAGATGTGAGTGCCAGTGCGGCCGCAGAGGGCGCCTCAGATATTGAGGGGTCAGCGATGGCATATTCGCAGAGCCTCGGTGCTGTTGATGCATCGGCCGCAGTCGGTGCTGAAGCGACAGCTGCGGCCCAGGCTGCGGCAAAAGCCGGAGCAGACATTCAGGGCGCGACGAACTCCGCCGCAACCGCTACCGCGAACGGAAACGCCTCGGCAGCGGGCAAAGCAGCGGCAATTGCGACCGCGTCGACAGATGCATCTGCGACGGCTGCTGCGCGTAATGCGCTGGAAGCGTCGGGCGCATCTGGTGGCAACACAGAAGAGACTGTCTCGGAGGCTCTTAGCGACCCCGGAGCGGTGGCGCCAGGGGGTGGGTCTTCTGCGGGTAACACGGCAGGGGCAGCACTTGGCGCGGGTGTGAACCCCGAGGCAAGCACCCAGGCCCTCGGAAGCGAGACCGCGCAAGGTGGTACTGAGAGCCCACAAGCGAACCCAAATGAGCAGCGCAATGGCGGCGCAAGCAGCGAACTGAGCATCACGGGCGACAACCCGCAAGTAATGGTTCCATTTGCGTCACTGCTGCTGATCCTTGTCGGCATCGCACTCGCTGCATGGGGAGTTCGCGTGAGAGCGCGAGAGCGCAAGATGCAGGCCTGATTGAGGAGGCACCTGGGCATCACCCGCTCGCGGGTGGTGCCCAGGTGCAAAGCAAAATTCCCGGCTAGTTTCCTAGCCGGGAATTTTATGTGGTGCGCCCTAAGGGATTCGAACCCCTGGCCTTCTGATCCGTAGTCAGACGCTCTATCCAGCTGAGCTAAGGGCGCAGTGTTGATCTCTCAACCTGAAAAACATTACCCGATATTGCTGAGAAACAAAAATCGAGGCATTGCGCCCGGGCGTGGCGGCGTGTCTCGACGCGGTACCCTTGCAGGGTGCCAGAGAACACCACGAACGATATCCTCGCCCGCGCCGAAGCCCTGATTCGCGAGATTCCTGATTACCCGACCCCGGGCATCCTGTTTCGCGATATCACCCCGTTGCTCGCCGACGGTGAGGCATTCAAGGCGACAGTTGACGCGCTGATCGCCCCGTTCGAGGGCCAGTTCGACGTCGTCGCGGGCATTGAAGCGCGCGGCTTTCTGCTCGCGAGCGCAGCGGCGTACGCAAGCGGCAAGGGCGTCGTGCCCGTGCGCAAGGCCGGCAAGCTGCCGCAGCCCGCGATGAGCATCGACTACTCGCTCGAATACGGCACCGCAACGATCGAGATGCACGCCGACCTTGAGCCCGGCACCCGCGTGCTCGTGATCGACGACGTGCTCGCTACCGGTGGCACCGTCGCGGCTACACTCGATATGCTCGAGCGCCTTGGGTACCCCGTCTGCGGCACCTCGGTGCTGTTCGAGATCGCGGGCCTGGGCGGCCGCGAGAAGGTCGACGACCACCAGCTGCACACCGTCTTCAGCTCGTAGCAGCGACGCGGGATCGCCCGGCCGCATGCCAAGGTGAAAGAATTGCGGCATGACTTCGCCGAGCACTTCACCAAACTCAGCAAGCACCGCGTTTTTCGCTGCACGCGACCGGCTGCTCGAACTCGCGGCTGATCCCGCGCGCGCAAGAAGTGAGTTCACCTGGCCAGATGTCGGCCCCGACTTCAACTGGGCGCACGACGTCTTCGACGTGATCGCAGAGGGCAACGATACGACCGCGCTCTGGATCGCCGAGGCCGGCGGCAGCGAAGTCAAGCGCAGCTTTGCCGAGATGAAGCGCCGCAGCGACCAGGCCGCGCACTGGCTGCTCACGCAGGGCGCGCGCAAGGGCGACGTTGCGATGCTGATGCTCGGCAACCGAATCGAGCTGTGGGAGATCATGCTCGCGGCGCTCAAAATCGGCGTGATCATTCTGCCGACCTCGGTCGTGCTCGGCTCCGCAGATCTCGTTGATCGGGTTGAGCGCGGCCGGGTGAAGTGGGTGTTCGCGGCACCCGAAGACGCGGTGAAGTTTGCGCAGGTGCCGGGTGGCTACCGAGGCGTCGTGGTTGGGTTTGATGCGGCGAAGCAGGATCAGCGCGCCGCGCTCTATGACTGGCTCGATTTCGGCGAGGCGCGATCCTCGTCGGTAGCAAATGTGCCGAAGTGCACGAAGAGTGACGATATTTCGCTGATCTACTTCACCTCGGGCACGACAAGCCTGCCAAAGATTGTCGAGCACTCGCACACGAGCTACCCGCTCGGGCATCTCAGCACGATGGCGTGGATCGGTGTGCGGCCCGGCGACGTGCACTCGGTCGTGAGCGCGCCGGGTTGGGGCAAGCACGCGTGGTCGAGTTTCTTCTCGCCGTGGAACGTTGGCGCGACCATCTTCGTGCTGAACTATGCGCGCTTCGACGCCGCTCATTTCGTCAGCGAGCTCGATCGCGCCGGGGTCAACACGTTCTGTGCGCCGCCGACGGTGTGGCGCATGCTGATTCAGCATTCGCTCACTGCGCGACCGACGGCGCTACGCGAACTGCTGTCGGCGGGCGAGCCGCTGAACCCTGAGGTGATCGCGCGCATTCGCGAGTGGTGGGGCATCGAGATTCGCGACGGGTACGGACAGACCGAGACGACCGCGTTGATTGGCACACTGCCCGGAGAGGCTGTGGTGCCCGGCGCGATGGGGCGGCCGCTGCCAGGGGTCGAAGCGGTGCTGGTCGACCCGCTGACGGGCGGGATTGCCGATGAGGGGGAGATCTGTTTGCCGCTCGGTGATGCTTCTCTTACTGTGAGGCCGGTCAACCTCATGCCCGGCTACTTCGGCAACGCCGAGGCGACCGAGAAGGCGATGCGGGGCGGATACTTTCACACCGGCGACGTCGCCCAGCGCGACGCCGATGGAGTGCTCACGTTTGTTGGCCGCACCGACGACATCTTCAAGTCGAGCGATTTCAAGGTGTCGCCTTTCGAGGTTGAGAGCGCACTGCTCGAGCACCCGCTCGTCGCCGAAGCTGCGGTTGTCGGGGCACCTGACGAGACCCGCCTCAACGTGACGAAGGCATACGTGGCGCTCGCTGCGGGTGCCGCGGCCGATGCCGACACCGCCCGCGAGGTGCTCGCATTCGCGCGCTCGGCGATGCCCGCCTACATGCGCGTGCGCCGCATCGAGTTCTACGAGCTGCCGAAGACGGCGTCGGGCAAGATTCGCCGGGTCGAGCTGCGCCAGCGCGAGGTCGCCGCGTTCGACGCGGGCGAGCGAATCGCGTCGGAGTGGCGCGAGGACGACTTTGACGGGCTGAAGGGTTAGGCGGGGCAACAGTGCGCCTAAGATAGTCTTTCGAACGGTGAGCTACGAGGCTCGCTCTAGGTGGCCCAGTGAAGCGCCCTGGGTTTGTTGGAGGCTCCAGAGTTATGGAACGAGAATGGAGCCATGGTCCAACACAAGAACAAGGGACGCCGCTATTCCACTGAGGAGAAGGCTGCGGCGGTCCGCATGGTGCGAACGCTCCGCGCCGAGCTCGGTACGAGCCAAGGAACGACGTCGCGGGTGGCTGAGCAACTCGGTTATGGTGTCGAGTCAGTGCGCTCCTGGGTGCGTCAAGCTGACATCGATGACGGTGTGAAAGCTGGGGTGACGACCGACGAGCAGACACGTATGCGAGAGCTTGAGCAAGAGAACCGTGAACTCAAGCGCGCGAATGAAATCTTGAAACGTGCCGCGTCTTTCTTCGGGGCGGAGCTCGACCGCCAACACCGGAGCTAGTGCGATTCATTAACGCGAATAAGGACGATATCGTGGCCGGCCGAAGGCTCGGGGTCGAGCGCATCTGCAGCGTGCTGCAGGTGGCCCCGTCGACGTATTATGCCGCGCATGGCAGACCAGCCTCTGCTCGGAAAATTAGAGATGCAGAGCTCGCGCCCAGACTGCTCGAGCTCTGGGAATCAAACTACTCGGTCTATGGGGTGCGTAAGCTCTGGAAAGCAGCCCAGCGATCGGGTATCGATATCGGTCGTGACCAAGTCGCGAGACTGATGAAAATCCTTCAGATTGAAGGGGTGCGGCGCGAGAAACGGGTCAAGACCACGAAGTCTGACCCGAGGATGCCGAGGCATCCCGACCTCGTGAACCGGGTATTCAGGGCGGATGCGCCGAACCAGTTGTGGGTGACAGATCTGACGTTCGTGCCCACCTGGCAGGGCGTCGCTTACGTCTGCTTCATCATCGACGCGTTCAGCCGCATGATTGTGGGCTGGCGATGTGCATCGAGCATGAAAACCGAGACGGTGCTCGACGCGATCGAGATGGCCCGCTGGTCACGCGGCAGGCACCTCCCGGCGCTGCGCTGCCATAGCGATGCGGGCAGTCAATTCACGTCCATTCGTTACGGTGAGCGTCTTGCCGAGATCGGGGCGACGCCCTCGATCGGGACCGTTGGCGACAGCTATGACTGTCAGTCTGTTTCTACCTGATCTCGCAAGGATTGGGGAGTCCCGGCCGGAGCGGTCTGACCCTTCTCTACGATTGGCCCGCAGGGTGCCTTTGCGTTGATCTGTCGACCCTCCGCCCGGGCAGCGT
>JAIUOH010000073.1 GCA_020161315.1 Actinomycetota bacterium
CGTCGGGTCGGGGTTGCCCCCGTCGGCGCACACCAACCGGTCGATCATGAGCTTGAGCCCCGAGGGCGCCTGGTACCAGTACACCGGCGTGAGCAAGAGCACGCCGTGCGCGCGGGTGAAGCGCTCGTAGATCTCGGGCATCCAGTCGTCGACCTGGCCGAGCGCGCGGTTCGGGTAACACGAGCAAGGCCAATGGCAGAGCGGCATGGCCGTCGAGAGGCAGCCCTTGCAGGGGTGAATCTCGCGCCCGTACTCGGACCCTAGCCCGGACTATTCACGAGGGCAGCGTGGACGGGGCGTAGGAGCTCGCGGCGCGATCGCTTCGACAAGGGAATTTACAGGTCGGCGTGTGGGTTCTGGCGGTTACGAAGCCAACCCAAAAGGACCACACGCCGATGACACAGTGTATCGCTCCTCTCTCGCTTCCGTTCCACCCCGTTGCGCCCGTCGTCGTCACGTTTGACGCGCCGCACAGCTCCACCGACGGCGGACTCCTGCTGCTCGGGCAACTCGACAGCCGCCTGGGCCTTTGCGCACGGCATGCGTAGCCGGGTAAGCGCCGCAGCCTGAGAAAATGCTGGCCGGTTCACGCTGCGAGGGGCTGTGCGTGACGGGCTGTACGCTCTGCAATCTGCCCGCAGATCTGGTTGAGACTCAAAGGTCGTTTCCTGTTTCGATGCTGGGTCTCGTAGACGAGCACATTGCGCAGTGTCACCCACCGAGCCGTCGAGAACGGGTCGTTCCGCTGCCACCAGTCAAGCATCGAAGGCCAGCGCGCTTGCAGCACGTGCAGCACCGTGTCCTCGCTGATCGCCACCGGGTTCGGGCTGTCGCGGAGTGCGGCGGTGACGTGCGTACCGAGCGCGAACACGAGCAGCGACGCGGCGACGAAGGTCGCCATCACTGTGGGGCGACGCGTGCGCAACGCCGACAGCGCGCACCGCTGTTTTGCGCGGCGAAACACGCGCTCGATGGCCCACCTGAGGCGATACAAAAGCCCGATGCACTCGGCATCGAACTGCTCGCGCGGCAGGTTCGTGATGTACCAGCCCGCCATCGTCTGGCCGGGGATTCGCTGGCCCTTCGCGTTCTTCGCGGGCACCGGGACGCACACGACGCGGAAGCGGTGCGCCTCGCCCTCGACCGTCACGGTCGCGTCCGCATCCACGATGGCTTCGTACGGCAGCGCGTCGGTCATGCGTTCGCCGACGTAGTGGTTCGGCAGCCCGCGCGTGATCGCCACCAGGCGGGGCACGGCGCTGAGTTTGAGGCGGCTGACGAACAGGGCCTCCTCGGCGAGTCGAACGAACTCGCCGTGGTCGTAGAAGCCCAGATCGCGCAGGTACAACGCGCCGGGCACGGGCGCGCCTCGCAGCAGAGGACGGTCGTGATGAACCGCCGCGGCGAGTCGAACCGCGATCATCTGCCCGTCGCTCAAGCTCACCGTGCTCAGCAGTTTCACGGCCCCTTTGCTCGCTCGCGTGCTCTCGAAGGCCGAGCCCGCCCGCAGCGCACAGACCGTTCCGTCTTCGAGCAGGATGTCCGTCAAGGCCGCGAGCGCTCTCGGCCACATGCGTTTGGCCGCACGATTCCCACGCGAACGCGTGGTGCAGAGTAAGGACCAGAGCCACCGTGCGGTGCCCGGCGCGTCGACGCGGTCATCGAAGGTGCTCGACGCGACGGGGCCCTCGGTCTGCTCGTAGAGCCGCCGCGTGAGCGCGATGTCGCGCTGCGCACCGAACGCGCATCCCGCGAGCAACGACATCAAGAACGGGACCGGCTGAATCTCGCGGATGCGAACGAAGGCGCCGCTGCTGCGTGCCGAGGCGAGAAGAAGTTCCGGAGCGAGGCTTGCTCGGAAGATCGAGCGCAGAGTATCTACGTCCATGAGGGGGCTTTTCGGAGGTGGTTGGTGTGGTAACCCCGCCGTACCGTAGAAGCCCCCTCACTGCTACCCCGCCGCAGCCATTCGGCCGCAGGAATCCTGCGCTCGATCGCTTACCCGGCTACGCATGGCTCCCCGAGCTTCTCTTGAGAATTTCGAGGATGCCCTTGGCGGCAGATCGTTTGGTCTCGACCTTGGCGATCTCTTCCTCTGCTCCTCTTACGAGTGCTTCGATCAAGTCGGGCAGGTGATCGACGGACATCAGGCGGTCCTCGCGAGATGCATTGATCAGCGGCGCGGACGACCATGAATCCGGATCATTGTCGATGCCTCGTTGGATCATAAAACGCCAAGTCTTGCCATCCTTCCGAAATGCCAAGAACGTGGTTGGTGTGTACAGTGGCCCGTCATCCGTGTCTTCGACGCGACCTTCTTCGAGAACGACTCGACGCTCGATACCGAGCTTTCGAGCCGCTAGAGTGCGCTCGATTTGAGCCAGGATCTCAGTGAGCTCGTCCGTGGCAGGACCAAGGCGTTCGGTGGCTCTTTGCCCACGTTCCAGCAGGTCCGTAAGGTCTAAGCCTTCGGTCTTCTTCATAGAAACTCCCAGTGATCGGTCGCAAACCCAGAGCACCCGTGGGTCGGTGCTGTCGGCTTCACCCGCAACAGCGCGCGCTCTGTTCAATCCCGAGCTTTGCATGACGTCTGCACACGCGCAACGCCGCTGCTCTTCGCTGCGCTACCCCCGCCCCCGCTTCTCCTGCAGCGCGACGAAGAAGAACGGCCCCCCCAACAACGCCGTGAACACCCCC
>JAIUOH010000047.1 GCA_020161315.1 Actinomycetota bacterium
TGACCTCAACGGACTCGGGGCGCTCGTCGGTGTACCAGAACGGCTCGACGACGATGAACCGCGCGTTCGGCAGCGCGGTCGTCAGACGCTCGAAGTCCTCGGCAATCTGGGACTTGATTCCATCGCCCGCGCGCGGGTAGCTGAAGTTATCGTTGAGGCCCATCGTGATGAAGACGATGTCAGGGTCGTCGTCAATGATGAGACCCGGCAGGTCGATGCCGACGAGACGGTTGTTCACGAATCCCAGACCGTTGACGCTGGGATTGAACTCACTCCACCCGCGTCGCTCGCTGATAATGGTCGACCACCGATTAGCCGGGGTGGATGCCCCGGTGCCGAGCGTATAGGAGTCACCGTAGAAGGCGACTCTCGTCGCCATCTCGTCGCTAGGTGTGGGTGCTGCTTCAGGCACGGACGCACATCCCGCGAATATCGCCATGAGCGGCAGCACGGCGAGCAGTGACCATCGTCGCCTCATGATCACGGTTCGTCACCCTGGGCGCTGATGGTTTGGGCTAGACGCGGGAGGTTGTCAGTTCGACCGCAACCAGTTCCGCGATCTGCACCGCGTTGAGGGCGGCACCCTTGCGGAGGTTGTCGTTGCTGATGAACATCGCGAGGCCGCGGTTGTTCGGCACGCCCTCGTCTTGGCGCAACCGGCCGACGAAGCTCGGGTCCTGGCCGGCGGCCTCGAGAGGCGTAGGCACGTCGGTCAGCACAACGCCCGGGGCATCCTTGAGGAGTTCCTTGGCGCGTTCGACGGTCAACGGCCGGACGAACTCGGCGTTGATCGCGAGCGAATGGCCGGTAAAGACGGGTACGCGCACGCAGAGACCGCTCACGAGCAGATCGGGGAGCTCGAGAATCTTGCGGCTCTCGTTGCGCAGCTTCTTCTCTTCGTCGGTCTCGCCCTGGCCGTCGTCTACGATCGAGCCAGCGAGCGGCAGCACGTCAAACGCGATGGTTTTGGTGTAGATCTCTGGCGCAGGGAAATCGATGGCGTCGCCGCCGTGCACGAGACGCTCAATGCCCCCTTGCTCGACAGCGGCTGCCACCTGACCCGCGAGTTCACGAGCCCCGGCAAGACCAGAGCCAGAGACAGCTTGGAAGGTCGTCACGATAAGTCGTTCGAGACCCGCAGCGCCGTCGAGCGCCTTCATTACGGGCATCGCCGCCATCGTGGTGCAGTTCGGGTTGGCGATGATGCCACGGCGGGCCTCAATCACGCCGTCCATTGCATGCGGGTTCACTTCGCTCACGACGAGCGGCACTGCGGGATCCATGCGCCAGGCACTCGAGTTGTCGATCACGATCGCGCCCGCGTCAGCGAACTTCTGCGCGTACTGACGCGAAGCGGCGCCACCGGCCGAGAACAGCGCGATATCGATGCCCGAGAAGTCTGAGGTGTCTACGTCTTCGACAGTGATCTCTTCGCCGCGAAACTCGATCGTGCTGCCAGCCGAGCGAGCGCTCGAGAACAGGCGCAGCGAGGCGATTGGAAATTCACGCTCGGTAAGCAGGCGGCGCATGACGGCACCGACCTGACCGGTGGCGCCAACTACAGCAACGTTGAACTGAGCAGTCATGAATGCGTCTCCTATCGACCGGTGCCAGCGTGAACGATTGCCTCGATGTCAGAGTCGAGACCAAACGCGGTGTGCAGCACGCGCACGGCGTGCTCCATCACGTCGGCGCGCGTGACCACCGAGATACGAATCTCGCTCGTCGAGATCATTTCAATGTTGATGCCGGCGTCAAAGAGCGCGCGGAACAACTGCGCAGAGACGCCCGAGGCGTCGCGCATGCCGGCGCCGACAACAGCAACCTTGGCGATCTGGTCATCGTAGGCCAGGCGCTCGTAGCCGATCGCGTCACGGTCTGCCTCGAGTGCCTCAACGACCTTGCGACCGTCTGTGAGGGGCACAGTAAACGAGATATCGGTGCGATTCTCAGCCGAGACATTCTGCACGATCATGTCGATGTTGGCGTTCGTCTTTGCGACGAGCTCAAAGATCTGAGCTGCCTTACCCGGCACATCGGGCACACCACCGATGGTGACCTTTGCTTCGCTCTTCTCGAAGGCGATACCTGTGATGATCGGCTCTTCCACCTTTTCCCCCTTCGGGTGACCCTTCTTCGGGTCGTAGACGATTGTGCCCTCTTCGTTCGAGAACGATGAGCGAACGTGCAGTGCGACACCGTGGCGCCTTGCGTATTCGACTGCGCGCAGGTGCAGCACCTTCGCACCAGACGCAGCAAGCTCAAGCATCTCTTCCGAGGTGATCGAGTGAATCTTGCGGGCGCGCGAAACCACGCGAGGATCGGTCGTGTAGATGCCATCAACATCGGTGTAGATCTCGCACACATCTGCTTCAAGAGCGGCAGCTAGCGCGACGGCAGTTGTGTCTGATCCCCCGCGACCGAGTGTGGTGATGTCACCGGTGCCGCGGTTAAAACCCTGAAAGCCTGCGACGATCGCGACTGATCCCTCGTCGAGCGCTTCGCGCACACGACGCGGTGTCACATCGACGATTTTCGCCGAGCCGTGCTCGGCGGTGGTGATCATGCCTGCCTGGCTACCGGTGAACGAGAGCGCGTTGACACCCATCCCCTTGATCGCCATCGCGAGCAGCGCCATCGAGATTCGCTCGCCAGCGGTCAGCAGCATATCGAGCTCTCGAGGCGCTGGTGCATGCGTGACTTCGTTTGCGAGGTCGAGCAACTCGTCTGTGGTGTCACCCATCGCGCTCACTGCAACAACTACTTCGTTGCCTGCACGGCTGGTCTCAACGATGCGCTTGGCAACACGCTTGATGCTCTCGGCATCGGCAACCGAAGATCCACCGAACTTCTGCACGATCAATGCCACGCGCGCCTCCTCTGTGTGCCGCCCGAAAATACGCCAGCATACAGTCTATCGCGATGTGTATGCACCGCGCCCCGCGAGCAACGCTAGGTTACGCGAGCACAGTCCGAGCTACCCCATTTTGGTGCGGCCCTCGAAGGCTCGCCCGAGCGTCACCTCGTCGGCAAACTCCAGGTCGCCGCCAACAGGCAGGCCCGAGGCAAGACGCGACACAGGCACTTCGATGGCAGTAAGCAGCCGCGAAAGGTAGGCCGCGGTTGCTTCACCCTCAAGGTTCGGGTCAGTGGCGAGGATCACCTCGCGCACAGGCTCCTCACCCTCTGCAGGTGCGAGGCGCCGCATGAGCTGCGTGATGCTGAGATCGTCTGGGCCGATACCGTCAATCGGGCTGATTGCGCCGCCGAGCACGTGGTACAGGCCGCGGAACTGCCGGGTGCGCTCGATCGCGACCACGTCTTTGGGCTCTTCGACCACGCAGATGAGACCCTGGTCACGGCGCGGGTCTCGGCAGATCGAGCAGCGCTCTTGTTCGGTGATGTTGCCGCACTGGTCGCAGAAGTGCACGCGCTCGCGCACTTCGGTGAGCAGCTCAGCGAGACGCGAAACGTCGAAGCTCTGCGTTTGCAAGATGTGAAAGGCGATGCGCTGGGCCGACTTAGGGCCGATGCCGGGCAGCCTGCCGAACTCGTCGATCAGATCTTGAACGATTCCGTCGTACATACGCCACCTCTCAACCACGTTGCTCGCTCACGCGAGCAGACAACCACTTAACTCTACTGCGGGTGCTATTGACTTCATTTTTCTAACCGATGCTTCCAGTAGCCAGGTTTTCTTTTCTCATGCGCGTATGCGAGCACAAATATCTCAGACTCTCCGACTGCATAGACAATTGAGAAAGGAAACTCTTCAAGGCCGTAAGTTCGCACAGTAACTGGAGCATATTCAATCGGGAAACGCGGAAAAGCGTGAGGCCACTGGAAGACAAAGTCGACCGCCGACTCAATGCGATCAGAGAATCTATCGCTCAAGTCGCTTCCACTGACTTTCAAGTAATAGTCGTGCGCGGCGGTTAGTTCGTCGTCTGCTTCGGGATGCTGGTTCAGATCAAATTTCATCGCGTAATGCGGCAGATTTCGCTCGTGCCCTCGCAAGTGAATCGCGAACGCTAACGGGCTTAACCTTGCCGCTGAGGAGTTCGTCGAGTCGTCTGTTTACGGTCTCGTTCCACTCTTCTGCGACGTGCACATCATTCTCAGCATCACCGTGAAGCAGTACGAGCGCGGCAATCTCGCGCTCGTCGTCATTGAGTGCTCTGCCAGCCTCAATTACGTCTGCAAGTTCAGGTGTCATGCTTCGAGTCTATGCACCCTCGATTTTGGGCTGTCAAGCACAAATCTTGCTATCTTTCGAAGCCCTCAGGCAGCGGGCGCTCTTCGATAAATCTCGCTCCCAGCACCTCACGCACCACCGATTCGCCGTAACGGGTGAATCCCGGTGACTCGCGCTGCTTCGGCTTCTCGGGAGCGGGTGGCGCGAGGGGCTCTGGCGGGGTCTCTGGCGCCTGCGCCGGCAGCCGAGGCGTCTCGGACACGGGCACAGGCTCAGGCATTGCCCTCGGCTCGCGTGACAGACTCGAAGCTGGCGCGGGAGCAGGCTCGGGGTCTGGCGCCAAGGCAGACGCTTGCGCTGGCTCGGGCTCGTAGTCAGGCTCGGGATAGCCCTCATCGGACGGCTCGATTGGCTCTACCGGGGGCCGCAGTTGATCGGGCTCAGCCGTTAGAGAGGGCTCCTGGGGTGCTTCTTCGCTGCCCTCGCGGTCTGCGAACATCGGTCGCACGCCCTCGGGCAACGGTCTCGGCACATACTTCACGTTGATGCCAAACGCACCCGCGAGCGCCTCACGCAGCGGGCCCGCACCACTCATCTTGAAGGCGTCGAGATCGGCCTTTGACGCCAACCCAACGGTCAGCATTTCACCCTCGATCGCGAGCGGTTGCACCTGTCGCACCGCATTCCATGCCTCGCGGTCACTCTCGAGAAGCTCATCGAGCAGATCTGGCCAGGTCTCAAGCAGCTCGTCAAGCGAAATTGACTCGGCGGATGGAGCTGCCTCCACGTTCTGCGACTGTGGCTGAGGTGCGGGTTCAGTCGCTGTCGAACCTGCAGTGTCGGCATTCGCAGCACCAAGGTCGGGCGCAGAGTCTGCCTGCGCCTCAACAGGCGCCGCTGGTGCAGCTGAGGCCGCCGATTCGCTCGGTGCAGCAGCTGGCTTCGCGTGCCCGCCAAGCGGAACCATGGGTGGTCGTGCTGTGCCCGAGTCATCACTCTTCAAGAAGTCGCGTGCTGACTTCATTGCTGCGATCACATCGATTGCATCAGCTTGAGCGGGCGCCGTGGGCTGCGGTGCAGCGGCCTGGGTGGGCTGGGTCGCGGGGGACGGAGCATCAGGAGCGGTCGAGACACCGACGCTCTGCACGCCGGCAGAGCCCGCCTGCGGCTGAGAAGCAGCAGCCTGCGGTGCAGCCGAAGAAGGTGCTGACGAAGACGGTGCCACCAAAGGCCGAGCCCCTACAGGTGCCGCAGAGGCCGCGGGCTGAGCCGCAGGCATACTGGCGGCAGCCGAAGCAGACACGACAGCCGGTGCCGCGGCAGCCGCCGCAACGCCAGCGACCGCGGGCGCGCCGCCCACAGCAAGCAGCGCGCGCGCGACCATCAGCTCAAGGTGCAGCCTTGGCGCAGTTGCCCCCACCATGGTGTCAAGCGTGCCGCTGACCACATCGGCTATGCGCGAGAGCTGCCCGTGACCGAAAGCCTGCGACTGCGCAAACATGCGCTCGAGCTGATCGTCGGGCACCCCGCGAAACACCGCAGAAGCGCCCTGCACGCTCGTCGCCGAGATCACAATCAAATCGCGCAGACGCTCAAGCAGATCTTCGACAAAACGGCGTGGGTCTTGCCCTGTCTGCACCACACGATCGGTCGCACCAAACGCGGCCGCTGAGTTACCCGATCCAAGCGCCTGCACAACCTCGTCAATGAGCTCGGCACTCGTAAACCCCAGCAGGCCAGTCGCACGCTCGAGCGTGACAGAAGTGCCCTCGCTACCCGCGATGAGTTGGTCAAGAATTGAGAGCGTATCGCGCACCGAGCCGCCGCCCGAGCGCACCACGAGCGCAAGCACACCGTGCTCAACCTGCACACCCTCGCTGTCACACAGCTGCTGCACGTAATCGATGAGCGCACCCGGCGCGATCAATCTAAACGGGTAGTGGTGTGTGCGCGAGCGAATGGTGCCGATGACCTTCTCGGGCTCGGTCGTCGCGAAGATGAACTTCACGTGCGGTGGCGGCTCTTCGACGATCTTGAGCAGCGCGTTAAAGCCGCCCGAGGTCACCATGTGCGCCTCGTCAATGATGAAGATCTTGAAGCGATCGCGGGCGGGCGCGAACACCGCGCGCTCTCGCAGTTCGCGCGCATCGTCAACGCCACCGTGGCTCGCGGCATCGATCTCGACGACGTCAAGCGACCCACCGCCATCGCGGCTCAGCTCGACACAGCTCGGGCACGTGCCGCACGGCGTATCTGTCGGCCCCTCGGCGCAGTTGAGGCAGCGCGCCAGAATGCGGGCCGAGGTGGTCTTGCCGCAACCGCGCGGGCCACTAAAGAGGTAGGCGTGCCCAATGCGACCGGTGCGCAGCGCGGTCATCAATGGCTCGGTCACGTGAGCCTGACCGATCATCTCGGAGAAAGCTTCTGGCCGGTAACGGCGATACAGTGCGGTAGCCACCCATCAATGCTACTTGCCCCGCCCGACAAACTTCGCTGCAAGCCTCAGCCGGTACCAGCCTCCAGGGTGTTCTTCAAGTCTGGTGAGGCGGCATGGAATATGTAGGATCGCGCATCGCGCATCGCGCATCGCGTGATGCTGGTCGCGGCGGTGATCTCAAGTGGCATACGGCTCATGTGGCCTGCACTGCGTACGAGATATGCATTGCGTGCGAGAATTTCAGCCAGAATCTCGCACATATTGCACATCTCGCACGCAACGCAGCGACAGCAGGTGGAACTCCTGCAGCCGGATCATCGTGGGTACTCACTGGACTGCTTCAGCACGCCGCCGGTCCAAGCAGACCGGATAGGCTACAGCTGCAACAGCCAAAGGAGCGCCTCATGAACGTACAGGGCAAAGTTTTCGTCGTCACCGGCGCGGGCAATGGCATCGCCCGCGAAGTCACCCTGCAGTTGCTCGCGAAAGGCGCGCGCGTCGCGGGTGTCGACCTCAACGGTAAGGGTCTCGAAGAGACCGCTGCACGCGCAACAGCCGCGGCGGCCGGCAACCGCTTCACCCAGCACGTCGTAAATATCACCGACCGCGAAGCCGTCGCAGCATTGCCAGCAGCAGTCAAAGAGGCTCACGGTCCGGTCGATGGCCTGCTCAACATCGCGGGCGTGATTCAGCAGTTTGTGAAGATCATCGATCTGCCGTTCAGCGAGATCGAGAAGGTCATGAACGTCAACTTCTGGGGCGTCATCAACACGGTCAAGGCATTTCTGCCCGAGCTCGTAGAGCGCCCCGAAGCCGCCATCGTGAATGTGTCGAGCATGGGCGCCTACGCTCCGGTTCCAGGTCAGGCTGTCTACGGGGCGTCGAAGGCAGCGGTGAGACTGCTCACCGAGGCACTCTACGCAGAGCTCATGGATACGAATATCTCGGTCACCACCATCTTCCCCGGCGCAATCGCGACAAACATTGCTCAGAATTCAGGGGTCTCGATCGGCGCAACGAGCACAGACAAGGCAGCCGCGACCAAAGAAGATGCTCCCGCGCACAAAACCACACCTGCCCCCGAAGCGGCGCGGCAGATTATCGATGCCCTTGAAAAAGGTAAGTTCCGTGCGACGGTCGGCAGTGACGCCACGATGATGGATCGCATCGCGCGCCTCAGCCCGAAGAAAGCGACCGAGCTCATCGCGAAGCAGATGGGCGACCTGCTCGGCTGATCCCGCGCCGCGAAAACTACCGGGCAGTCACCTCGGCGGCCTGCCTTGCGATCTCGGCTTCTTCATCGGTTGGCACGACGAGGATCGCCACGCGCGAAGCATCACTACTCACGACGCGCGCGCCCCGATCGGGCGACTCGTTGCGCACGGGGTCGATCTCGATGCCGAGCCATTCGAGCCCCGAGCAGACCGCCTCGCGCATCGGCGCGTGGTTTTCGCCGACACCGGCGGTGAACACAATCGTGTCGACCCCGCCGAGCAGGGCGAGGTAGGCGCCGATGTAGTGCTTCAGGCGGCGCACGTAGATATCGAAGGCGAGCCGCGCGGCCGGGTCGCCCGCGGCTACCCCGGCGCGAATGTCGCGCATGTCGTTCGACCCGCCCAGCCCCAACAGGCCTGATTGCTTGTTGAGCAGGCGATCCAACGCTTCGACAGAGAGGCCCGCGCGCATCAGGTGCAGCAGCGCGCCCGGGTCGATGTCGCCGCTGCGCGTGCCCATGACCAGCCCCTCGAGCGGGGTGAGCCCCATCGAGGTGTCGACCGAGCGGCCACCGTCGACCGCGCAGGCCGAGGCCCCGTTGCCGAGGTGCAGCACGATCTGCTTGAGCTCGGTGAGCGGCCTGCCCAGCAGTTCGGCGGCCCGCTGCGATACCACCTGGTGCGAGATGCCGTGAAAGCCGTAGCGGCGCACGCCGTATTGCGCGGCAACCTCGGGGGCGATCGCATAGCTGTAGGCGGCCTCAGGCAGGGTCTGGTGAAACGAGGTGTCGAACACGGCGACGTGCGGCACATCGGCGAAGGCGGCGCGGGCCGCAACGATGGCGCTGTAGTTCGCGGGGTTGTGCAGCGGGGCAAGATCAGACAGTGCAAGAATGCGCTCGGCCACGTGATCGTCGATGAGGGTCGCGGTCAAGAACTCGCTGCCACCCTGCACCACTCGGTGCCCCACGGCGGCCAGGTCGAGCGTGTCGAGCGGCGTGCCCGCATCGGCAAAGCCGCGAGCCATCTGCGCGAACGCTTCCGTGTGGTCAGCAATCTCAGTCTGCCACTCGAACTCGCGCCCGTCGCTCTCGTGCTTCACGCGCCCGAGGCCCTCGCCGATCCTCTCGGCTAACCCGCTTGTTTGCCTGACCCCTGTTGCAACGTCGATCAGCTGGTACTTGATCGACGACGAGCCAGCGTTGATGACGAGAATATGTTGCGTCACTGCGCTCCCCCTGCCGCGCCCACCGAGCCCGCCTGCACCGCGGTAACGGCAACGGTGTTCAAGATATCTTCGACCGTCGCACCCCGCGAGAGGTCGTTTACCGGCTTGCCCAGCCCCTGCAGCACGGGACCCACCGCGACGGCGCCAGCCGAGCGCTGCACCGCCTTGTAGGTGTTGTTGCCCGTATTGAGATCAGGAAAGATAAAGACCGTTGCGTGCCCCGCAACGGGTGAACCAGGCAGCTTCGACGCCCCCACCGATGGGTCGCTCGCCGCGTCGTACTGAATCGGCCCCTCGACCTCGAGTTCGGGCCTGGCTGCCCGCACCAGCTCGGTCGCTCGGCGCACCTTGTCGACCTCGGCTCCAGAGCCGGAGTCACCTGTCGAATACGAGAGCATAGCAACCCGGGGATCAACACCGAACTGCGCGGCGGTTTCAGCCGAAGAGATCGCGATGTCGGCGAGCTGCTCGGCCGTCGGGTCAGGGTTCACCGCGCAGTCACCGTAGACGAGCACTCGGTCGGCGAGCGCCATGAAGAACACGCTCGACACAACCGAGACGCCCGGCACCGTGCGAATAATCTCGAGGCTCGGGCGAATCGTGTGCGCTGTCGTGTGCGCGGCACCCGACACCATGCCGTCGGCGAGGCCGAGATGCACCAGCATCGTGCCGAAGTAGCTGACGTCACTCATGCGCTCGTCGGCGATCTCGGGGGTGACGCCCTTGTGCGCTCGCAGCCGCAGATATTCGGCCACAAACTGCTCGCGCAGTGGGGTGCGTTCAGTCGGGTCGAGAATATGGGCAGCGTCGAGCGCGAGGCCAAGCTCGGCCGCCCGGCTGCGCACGCTTGTTTCTTCGCCGAGGATCGTCAGCCGGACCGTGCCGCGGGCGAGCAGTGTATGAGCGGCGCGCAGCACTCGGTCGTCTGTACCCTCTGGCAGCACGATGTGCGCGTTTGCGGCGGCGGCGCGCTCGAAGAGCTCGTACGAGAACATGGTTGGGGTGCGCACGCTGCCCCTGTGGAGCCGCATAATCTCGGTGAGCGCCGCGATGTCAACGTACTCGCGGAAGAGGCCAATCGCGGTGTCGAGCCGCTCGCTCGCGTCGGCAGTCAGCAGGCCTCGCGCGTGCATGATGCGCTGTGCCGTATCGAAGGTGCCGTGCGAGGTGTGAATGATGGGCAGCGGAGAGTTCACACCGTCGAGCAGGCGATCGATGTCTGGCGAGAGTTCGAAATCGCCGTTGAGCACGACGCATGCCAGTTTCGGAAACGTCGGTGCCTCGTGCGCCATCGTCACCGCGAGCAGGGTTTCGGCGCGGTCGGCGGCGATCACCACTGCCGATGACTCGATCAGTCTAGGCAACACGTGCTCCATGGCCATGCCCGCGATCACGATGTCGTGCACCTCGCGGGCGAGCGCGTCGGTGCTGCCGCGTAGCATATGCCCGTCGACCGCCTCGAGTACGGCTTGCACCGACGGCGCAACAAGCGCGAGCTGCTCTGGCACCGCCCAGACCGGCGTGCCCGCGGCGAGCTCTGCGGCGACGGCGGCCTGAATCTCTGCAACGGCCTGCGGGTCTGCGCGGTTGACGATCGCGGCAAGCAGGGTGGCGTGTTCGTTACGCAACTCGTGCACGCTCAGTTCGGCAAGCTGCGCAATGTCACCAGGGGTTCGCGCCTCAGACTGGCCAAGTTTCTCGGAGCGGTCGTACTGACGCCCACCGAGAATGAGCAGCACCGGGCTGCTGAGGTTTGCGGCGATGCGCGCGTTGAAGGTCAGCTCAGTTGGTGCTGCCACGTCGGTAAAGTCGCTGCCGACGATAAGCACGGCATCGCAGTGGTCTCGCATGGCGCGATATGCAGCGACAATCTTGGTGAGCGCGGCCTCTGGGTCTTCGTGTGCGTCTTCATAGGTGACACCAACGCACTGCTCGTATTCGAGGTCGGCGGTCGCGCGGCTCAGCAGCAGTTCGAGCACGCGGTCGCGGCTTGATCCGCTGCGAATGAGCGGCCTGAACACGCCAACTCGGGGCGCCCCCGCGAGCAGCGCGTCGAGCACGCCAATCGCGATCGCGCTCTTTCCGGTTCTGCCCTCTGCCGATGTGAGATAGATGCTTGCCGTCACGCCCCCAAGCCTATGGGTCGGCGATGAGTACTCGCTATCCGAGATCTCTTTCAACCCATACTGCGACAAAATTGAGGTGGACTCTGCAGAGAAGAGCGCCGATTATGACTCAAGAAGAGCAGCGAGAAACCCTCGTGAGCCAGTCTGTGCACAGCGCCCTGCTCGAAGACCTCACCGTGAGCACAGCGTTTCGTGAAGACAGTGACAAGTATGTTGCCGGAGCAATTGATGCCGACGAGCTTGTAGAACTCACGCGTACGCAGCTCGGACTTGCCTCAAGCCGCTGAGCCTTACCTGGATCCCGAGACAGGGGTCCTACGCAACTTGCCCGGCATCACCACTGCTGAGCAGCTTGTCCGGGCTGAGGTTGACCTCACCGCAAGCCGCACAATCCAACTTCAAACTCATAACTTAATACCGCCCACTCGAGATGTAGTGGAATTGCGGGCCCTGCACTGGCATATTTTCAAGACCTCTTCGAATGGGCTGGTGAACTACGCACAATCGATATGCATCGCGGACAGGGGCAGTTTTTCGCGCCTGCGGCGGGTATCGCGACAAACGCTTTCTATGTGTTTGAGAACCTTCGCGAGAAGCACTATCTTCAAGGTCTGCCCTTTGACGAATTCACCAGTGAACTCGCACTGTTTTACGACCAGCTCAACTTCATTCACCCGTTTCGCGAGGGCAACGGCCGCACACAGCGTCTCTACTGGTCGAGGGTCGCATCGAGACGCCAGCCCTCAAGCCGCCGCTGCCCCTCGACCCGACCGAGTTCCCATCGCGCCTCGGGGTGCGCCTGGTACCAGCGCAACGCCGTGAAGAGCGCATCGCTCGGCACCTGGTAGCCCTCGGCCGCGAGCATCTGTTGGTCGCTGGAGATGCCAGAACCTCGTGTGAGCTGCAGCTTGATCATGCCAACAGAGAGACCCGATCGACCGCTCGAGGCGACCTGCGGCGTGATCGACAGGATCTGCCCCCATGCAATCTCGACGTCGCGCCCGGGCACGCGCACCGCAACGCCAGACGGCCCGAGCGTCACACCACTTGGCCGTGTGCCGAAGCTTCCGTTGCGAATGCGGCGCCAGATGAGCAGCCACGAAAAGAACGCACCGCCGGCCGCAAACACCAGAAGCAGCAACAGCCCGAGGATCAGCGCGGCCGTGCTCGCGTCTTCGTTGAGCCTGGGTGTGACCCCGAGCAGCTGCAGCACCGCAACGACCGCGGCGGCGATGAGGCCAAGCGTGCCCCAGACAATGCCAATGGTGAGGGGCAGGCCCAGCGCGCGGGTCGGCGCGACGTGCACCCACGAGTCAGCGGGCGACCTCTCGGCGCGGGTCAGCACGACCGAGTTCAGAAAGCGAAAGCTGCGGCGAGGCGATCGCTGCGGTGCGACACCGAAAGCAAGCATTGCGAGCACCCCACACACGTTTGTTGCGAGGATCGCGCGCAGGGTTTCTCCCTGAGCAAGTTGCCCGGCGGCCGAAAGCAGCCCAAGAAAGACGAGAAATGCGCCGAACGAGATTGCTCCGACACGACTAAAGCCGGTGACCGTGCTGCCCCCTGCGGTGCGGCGACCGGAAAAGGGAAACCGCTCGAAGCCTTCGGTCATAGTAAGTCAAGGCTAACGCAAAGCGGTGGGGGTGGGGCGGTGACGCTTTCGCATCGACCGCCCCACCCCCACCGGGTGAGACTTACTCGTCGTTAACTCTGCTGTGTGCGACGAGCTGCGAGCAGTGCGCCACCGACAGCGAGCAGCGCTACGCCGGCGATGCCAACCATCGGAGCCCAGTCACCCGAACCGGTGTTCGTGAGTGCCTGAGGGCCCGCGGGCTTCTTCTCGGGCGACGGTGCGGGTGCAGCCTTGACGAAGGTCGTGGTGAGGCCATTGAAGGTGATGCTCTCGAGCGTCACGCTTCCGGTCTCAATGTACGCGCCGAAGCCGAGCACCTGGTAGCTGCTCATTGCGCCGAGTAGGTTACCGAGGGGTACCTGCCTCGTGAGCTCCGACGCCCGCGCCTGGGATTGCGCGCGAGGTGGTCCACAGGGTGCTGAGATCAGCGGGGATCGCACCGTTCGCTGGAACCTCAAGACGCAGAGTGGTGAATTGCTGGCCAATTGCCCCCTCGGCGTAGAAGAACATTGGGATCTGGAAGGTGTAGCCCACTGCATCACTTGCGGGTACGCCGTAGACGGACACACCGCCCGCGAGAAGTTCTGGCAGGTTGTTGTCGAGGAAGTTCTCGGGCGCAAAGCCGTTGAGAATCTGCGACTTGCCGGTCACCTTCAGACCATTGACTGCCTGACCGTTCTCAATCGATGCGAAGGTACCGAGGTTCGCCCCGGTCACGCCCTGGTGCCAGCCCGGGTAGGTAGCCGCGTTGAGGCGAATGTCGTTCGAGTGCACGAAGCCGCTCGTTGCAGTGTTGTTTACACCGTCAGCAGTGGGCGCAGCATAGAACTTCGTGGTCACGCCATTAACTGTGAGCGATGAAACGAGGGTCTCAGCTGAGGGCTCCCAAACAAGCAGGCCCGTAGCGATTGCACGGACTTCACCCGTCACGGCAGCCGCTGCGGCATCAATGGCAGCAACCAACTGGTCGATGTCATCGGCACTGTCCTGCGCATAGGCTGATCCTGCGATAGGGCTAGAGGTCATCCAAACATCGCTCGAGTCAGCAACGTTCTTCCGCAGCGTGGTGAACTTCCATGCACCGGGCGTGCCGTAAAACACGGCGATCTGAAAGAACACCGAAGTAGGATCAGAAGTCACCGCAGACATGTTTTTTGCTAGGTGATCAATTGAGGTCGTATCAACTTCGGTGGCACCATCGTTACCGTTGCCTTTGACCCACTGAGATTTGGCCCCGGCGGCCACAAGCAGGCCGTTAGGTTGCGGGTTCGCCGCACTGTACCCAGCGGTCGGGCTGTAGTGCCACTGGTTGTAAACATCGGTCTCGGTCTGCCCGGCAGGAACCGAAATCGGGACTACATGGGTAGCCATAGGCGGCGCAGCAACAGCAGCCGAGCCTCCGACCATGAGGCCCCCCAGAGCCAAAGCCGAGACGGCAAGTACCGCCGGAATCTTACGCAGTTTCATGTCACTCCCTACACGGTGAACTGTCGCAGCGAAGCCCAATCTTCACAGCAAACTCTCATCAGCCTAGGTCGAATGCGAGCACCCGTAAAGAAAAAACAGGCCTCGGAGGTAAATCTGCATCTTTTTTGCGCGAACCTTATCCCCCACCTACCCCTTTATTCCAGAAAGACACGGCACAGATTTTTCGAACTACGGATAGCGCCCGGGCATAGAGAAAGGGCCGGGTGCGAAACGCACCCGGCCCTGATCCTTTTAGAAAAGGAACTTACGCAAGCTTTACGCCAGCGCCAGCCTCTTCGAGCTTTGCCTTGGCATCCTCAGCGGCGTCCTTCTTGGCAGCCTCGAGAACAACCTTCGGTGCCTCCTCGACGAGTGCCTTAGCCTCGCCCAGGCCCAGGCCGGTGAGCTCGCGCACAACCTTGATGACCTGGATCTTCTTGTCGCCAGCCGACTCGAGAACGACGTCGAACTCGTCCTTCTCTTCGACCTCTTCAGCAGCAGCTGCGGGTGCAGCAGCAACAGCTACGGGTGCAGCAGCCGAAACCTCGAAGGTCTCCTCGAATGCCTTGACGAACTCCGAGAGCTCGATGAGGGTGAGCTCCTTGAACTGCTCGAGCAGCTCTTCAGTCGAAAGCTTAGCCATTGTTTTCTCCTTGATGTTTGCCCTCACGCAGCGCGTGAGATGCGGGTCTTATGTTGCGAAACCTGCCACCTTGCGGTGGCGAGGGATTCTTTACGCGTCCTGCTTCTCCTGCAGCTGACCGAATGCGCGTGCAGCGCTTGCGGGCAGTGCGTTGAACAGCTGCGCGGCACCGAACAGAGATGCCTTCATGGCGCCTGCGGCCTTAGCCAGCAGCACCTCGCGGCTCTCAAGATCGGCGAGCTTGCCAACCTCAGCGGCGGTAAGCGGCTTGCCATCGAAGTAGCCGGCCTTCACCACCAACAGAGGATGTGCCTTGGCGAAGTCGCGCAGACCCTTTGCCACAGCAACGGGATCACCGTGCACGAAAGCGAGAGCCGAAGGACCGGCGAGCTCGTCATCGAATGCGGTAATGCCAGCGTTGTTCGCGGCAATCTTGGTCAGCGTGTTCTTCGCCACGGCGTATGTCGCGTGCTCACGAATGCTGTTGCGCAGCTCGCGCAGTTCAGCAACGGTGAGACCGCGGTACTCGGTCAGCAGAACGGCGGTCGACTCTTCAAAGTTCTTCTGAAGGTCGGCAACCGTAGCATCCTTCGTAGCCATGGCGCTCCTCTAGCTTGTCTCATCCGCGCGGCGGTCGCCGCCCGGAAACCCCAGCCGCCTGACAAACAAAAAAGCTCCGGCGCACACGCACGGAGCTTCAATTTCAAAGAGATTGCTCTCTTCTGTTGAGTCGTACCTGCGCAGGCCTTCGCTTTCACGAATGTTATGTAGTTCTTGCGAACCACACCGGCGGTCTTGGGCCAGGGGATAGCTTAGCACGACTTCTCGCGACCCGCATCTCGGGTTGAGCTCGAAGTCGGTGCCGCGCGATCCTCGCCGCTACTCAGCCGCCTTCAGCACGTAACCCGCGCCACGAACCGTGTGCAGCATCGGTGCGCGGCCAGCATCAATCTTGCGCCGCAGATACGAAACATAGAGCTCGACCACCGTCTGCTTGCCGCTGTAGTCGTAGCTCCAGACGCGGTCGAGAATCTGCATTTTCGAGAGCACGCGCCGCTGATTGCGCATGAAGAAACGCAATAGCTCGAACTCGGTCGAGGTGAGCTCGATCGGCTCGCCGGCTCGCGCCACCTCGTAGCTGTCTTCGTTCAGCGTGAGGTCGCCAACCCGCAGCACCGGGTCGGGCGCGCGGTCAAGCTGCAGGCGCGAACGTCGCACGAGGGCGCGAAGCCTCGCGATCAGCTCCTCAATGCTAAAGGGCTTCACCATGTAATCGTCGCCGCCAGCGGTAAGCCCCTTCACTCGGTCGTCAACCGATCCGAGCGCCGTCAGAAACAGCACGGGCACCAGGTCTCCCCCGGCTCGCAGCCGCGAGAGCACCTGCATACCGTCGAAGTCGGGCAGCATGATGTCGAGCACCATCACATCGGGCACGAACTCGGCAGCGCGATCGACCGCCTCGGTGCCGTTTACGGCAACCTCAACCTGCCAGCCGTCGTAGCGCAGCGCCATAGCGAGCAGTTGCGAGATCGACGGCTCATCATCAACAACCAGCACGCGCAGCGGGCGCTCATTACTCGCCACAGCGTGTTCACTCGTCATGTCTCAATTATGTCGATGAGACAATAGATAGTGATGAATGCCGCACTGCCAAACCATTTGCGCCGAGTCGTGACCGACGGGAGCGACCGGGGTGAGTGGATGCGCGCCAGGTCACGCGGCATCACCGCCACCGACGTCGCAAAGCTCTCGACCCCGCGCTCAATCGACGCCGCGGCATGGGAGAAGCTGCACGGCTCAAGCTTCACGGGAAACGCCTTCACCCGCCACGGCACCGAGCGCGAGCCCGAGATTGCAGCCTGGGTGCTGCGCGAGCACGGCATCGAGCCGAGCCGAGCGCTGTTTCACGCCGAGACCGATATGCGACACCTGGCCACCCCCGACGGCCTCGTGCTGCGCGAGGCGGGCACGCTTGAGCTCGCCGAGATCAAGACGACAAATAAGGCTTGGCGCACGATCCCACGTAATTACATGCGCCAAATCTGGTGGCAGCAGTACGTGCTCGGAGCGGAGCGCACGCTGATGGTGTGGGAGCGGCACGAGAACTTCGTGCCCGTCGGCGACCCCGAGTGCCGCTGGGTCGATCGCGACGAGAATGAGATCGCAAAGCTCGTGGGCCTCGCGGGCAAGCTCATCGACACCCTCTACGCGCGCACCAAGTAGCTGCGGTTTCGAACGTATTCTTGCGCGCTACGGCAGCACAATCGTGTCGTTTTGGGGCGAGGATCCCGCACTGGCCTGCGGCATCGGCACCTGCGGGGGCATGCCCGGCACCTGGTGCGTGGGCTGTGCCGAAGCTTGCCCCGGGGTAACCCATGCCGTCTGCTGCGCTTGTGGGTTGCGCAGGTAGTCTTGCTCAATCAGCTCTTGCAGGGCATCTACGATCAGGTCGGGGCCGGGCACATCGCGCAACAGCGTTGGCGCATCGGGGCCGACGAGCAGCTCAATGTCGCCAGAGCCAAACATTCGCTGGCCCAGGCCTCGCTTCGACCTCACCTCGCGCACGCGGCTCAGCGGAATCTCACTGCGCCGATGCACGAAGAAACCGCGGCGCACAATGACGCGGCGGCTCGTAATCGTCACGCGGTTGGTGAGCCAGCCCAAGATTGGGCCGATGCCGAGCAGCAGAGCAATCGCGAGTGCACCAAGGCCCGCGGCCCAGTTCATCCAGGCTTCGGGCAGAGCACCCACGTAGTAGCCTGCCACGGCGGCGAGCGCGATCAGCAGCAGCGCAGGCAGGGCGAGCACTCGCCCCTGCTTGCGCACACTGAGAATGGGCCTCTCGACCTCTACTGCACTCTCAGGCTGCCTGTTCATGTCTTCTATTCTGCCCTGCCGAGCTCGGCTTCACCCGCACCGATGCCTCCCCATGCTCAACAAGGGGGCCCTAGATGTTGCACGCGAAGCCGTGAGACAACATCTAGGGCCCCCTTGGTTGAGGGCTGGGTGGTCGTTCACCTCGACAGGCTCGGCGAACGACTCACGACCTAGCGAGCGGCACCACCCTCGACGTGCGAGCCGATCGCAGCGTCTGCCGCCTCGACGGCCTCGCCCGCAGTGGCGATCGCGTTGTCGGCGACGTCGAGCGCGTGCGATGCGGTTTCGTGTGCTCGGCCTGCGGCTGATCCCACGCCCGCGCTCAAGCGAGCACCCTCGCTCTTCGCGTTGCTCGATGCGCGGCCAGCAGCGGCACCCGCTGCGCCACCCGCGACCGCACCGTTGAGCATGCCCGCGAGGTCGATGCCCACGGTGTCGCGCGCCATGTCGAGCAGACCCTTGAGGTTGCCCATGGCCTCACCAGCGACCTTCGAGGTGCCGTCGGTCGAGACCACGGTCATCGTATCGATCGAGCCGATCGCCTGTGCGTACTCGCGAGCAATCGCCGGCAGCAGGTGAATGAGCTCTTGCGCGAGCACCGACTCGGCCTGCGCCTCGAGCGCGCGGGCCCGAGCATCGATGGCCTGCGCCTCGGCGAGACCCTTCGCCTCAAGGGCGCGAGCCTCGGCGAGACCCTTCGCCTCGACGGCGCGGGCTTCTGCCTCGGCAGCAGACACTGCTGCCGCCGCGTTTGCCTTCGCGAGCGCCTCGACCTTGTAAGCCTCTGCCTCGGCAACCGCGCGCACCTCGGCGTTCAACTGCTCTTTCTTCAGCGCAACCTGGCGCTGCGCGGTGATCTCTTGCTGTTGCACGATCGACTGCTGCTGAATCGCCTGCTCGAGCGGGTCGGCCGCCGCGGCCTGCGCGCTCGCGCGATCGGTCTCGGCCTGAATCTCGGCCTGGCGCAACTTCAGCTCGCGGTTGCGATCAAGCAGCACCTTCTCGGCCGCAATCTTGGCCTCTTGCGACGCCTGGTAGGCGTTGGTCTCGGCAACCTCTGCGGTCTGGCGCACCTTCGCCGCCTCGGGGCGACCGATGTTAGCGATGTAGTCGGCACCGTCGCGAATCTCTTGAATCTGCAGCGTATCGACCACGAGGCCCTGCTTGGTGAGCGCCTCTTCTGCCGCCTCAAGCACGCTCTGCGCAACGACCGCGCGGTCGCGAATGATCTGCAGCACGGTCAGGCCACCGATGATCGAACGCAGCGAACCCGAGAGCACCTCTTGTGTTGACTCGTCGATCTCGTCTGAGTTCGAAAGGAAGCGCTGGGCGGCCGCGCGAATCATCTCTTGCGTGCCGCCAACCTTCACGACGGCAACGGCCTGCGCCTGCATCGTGATGCCGTCGGTGGTCTGTGCCTCGGTGGTGATCGAGAGGCGGCGCGAGCGCAGCGAAATCGTGAACGACTTCTGCACGAACGGCAGCACGAAGACGCCACCGCCGGTCACGACTTTCTGCCCCGAAAGGTCTCGGCTCTTGTGGCCGGTGGTGGGGTCTACGACCTCTTTGCCTTTGCCGCCGGTAACGATGATCGCCTCGTCAGGCTTGGCGATCCGGTACCGCTTAATGATGATGAGCGCGACCAGCACGAGCGCGATCAACGCGCCAAATATGCCGATGGTTGCAGATGTAAACAGAATCATGGAATCTCTTCCGGTGAGTTTGGGTGGGGGGTCAGTGCTCTGATGCCGCAGCTTCGAGCGGTTCTACTGCAACCGAAGTTGCGGTGAGAGTCTGGGTGATTCGCACGCGGGATCCGCGCGGGATAGCGGCCTGGGCAGTCGCCGACAGCGACACGCGCTCTCCGTTGCGCACCAGGGCGACCTCGCCGAGACCGCCTGCCGGAATGGCGAGCACAACGCTCGCTTCGTCACCGATCAGGTCGTTCGAGCTCACGGAGGCGTTCGATTCGGCGGAGCGAATGAGTCGGCTGAGCCACCACGCAACGAGACCGCCCGCCACGCCTGCAACGGCGCCGACCACGCCGGCGACGGTCGCGCTCGCACCGGCGCCAACCATGGCAAACGAGGTGAAGCCAAAGATCGCGGTGAACGCTGCGATAGTGGTGAGACTGAGCGGGCCATCGCCAAAGTCAAAGACCTCGAAGATGCCGTCGAGCACGACCGAGACGATGAGCAGCAGGGCACCGATAATGCCGATGATCAGAAAGACGCTGCCCTGCACGAGTGAGCCGTCGAGCAGGCGGCCGATCCAGTCCATAATCGCTACCTCGGTCATCGCCGCACCTCCTCGTATCGCCCTCACTGTGTCTTCTCAGTCTAGCCAGCGCCCGCGCGGGGCGCACCCGGTGGTGGCGGGGCTGATCCTCGCCCGCCTTCCCCTCGATCCCCTCCCATCTCTCCCTTCCCTCTTTTCCTCCTTACTTATCCAAATTCGGGTCAAAAAAGCACGGTCCGACTGCCCTCTAACCGTGTTTTTCTGACCCGAATTCTGAAAACGGTGGGTGGGGTTGGGCGGTCGGTGGGTTTGGGTGGTCGGTTTGAGTGGTCGGTTTGGGCGGTCGGTTTGGAGTGAGGCAAGGCGCCAGGCGAGGCTCGGTAGACTGGAGCGTGTGAATGAGACCACTACCGCTGCCCCGTCACGTTCGACCCTGTTGACTCAGCTGCTTCGGGCGATCTGCCACCTCGGTGCGGTTCTGGTAATCACCTTCTGGGCGCTCACCGCCTGGCCGCTGCCCCTGCCCGGCCTACTAACCGGCGCGGCCGCGCTCGTGCTCACCGTGCTGATCTGGGCACTGTTTCTGTCACCCAAGCCTGTGTTGCGCACTGACCGCTTCGGCCAAGCACTCATCGAGCTGCTGCTCATCGCGGGCGCCGTGGGCGCGCTGCTCTCGCTCGGGGCAAACTGGGTGGTCGCGGTGCTCTTCGGCCTCGTGGCAGCGGTGATCGGTTACCTCGGCAGCACCGCGCGGTAGCCAGTTAGCTTCGCACATCTCGACAAGCTCGATGAGCGCGCGGAATAGACCGCACCCCCACGCCGTTGCACCCCGCATGACACACGTACAGCTCGGCCTCGACTCCTTCGGCGACATCACCGTCGACCGCGACGGCAACCCCCTGCACCCCGCACAGGTGCTGCGCAACACCGTCGAACAGGCAGCGCTGGCAGACAAGCTCGGCGTCGACGCCATCACGCTCGGCGAGCATCACCGCGACGACTTCGCGATCTCGAGCCCTGAGATCGTGCTCGCCGCGATCGCCGGCCGCACCGAGCGCATTCTGCTCGGCACCGGCGTCACCGTGCTCTCGAGCGATGATCCGGTGCGCGTCTACGAGCGCTTTGCCACCCTCGACGGCGTGAGCGGTGGCCGCGCCGAGGTCATTCTGGGGCGCGGCTCATTCACCGAGTCATTTCCGCTCTTCGGCTACGAGCTCAGCGACTACGACACCCTCTTCAGCGAGAAGCTCGACCTCTTCGCCAAGCTGCGCAGCGAGGGCGCGGTCACGTGGGCTGGCAAGCACCGCACCCCGCTCGTAAACCAAGAGGTCTACCCGAAGACCGAGCACGAGGGCGGCCTGCCCGCCTGGATCGGCGTGGGCGGCAGCCCGCAGTCTGTCGTGCGCTCGGTGCAGGTCGGCATACCGATGATGCTCGCAATCATTGGTGGCGATCCCGCGCGCTTTCTACCGTTCGCAAACCTCTACCGCGAGGCGCAGCAGCAACTCGGCACCGACCCAATGCCGCTCGGTGTGCACTCGCCGGGCCACGTCGCCGAGACCGATGAGCAGGCGCGCGAAGAGCTCTGGCAGCACTTCGCCGCGAACCGCAATCGCATCGGCCGCGAACGCGGTTGGCCCGAGACGACCCGTGGCGAGTTTGAACACGAGGCAGACGCGGGATCGCTCTACGTGGGGTCGCCCGAGACAGTGGCGCAGAAGATCGCTCGGACGGCGCAGACGCTTGGGGCCGATCGTTTCGACCTGAAGTACTCGAACGGCACCATGCCGCACGAACAGCTGATGTCGAGCATTGAGCTGTACGGTACCGCGGTGATTCCGCGCGTGCGCGAGCTGCTCGGCGAGGCCGAGTAGCAGCTGACGCAATCGAGGTCGGCCTCGAGGCATATTCGGCCCGGGTGCCGACCTCCCTCGTCAGTTCTTTGCTTTCCACAGGTATTGATTTCAGGCCAAAATCCTGACTTATGCACAGATTTCAGAAATCGGGTTTCTAAGCTCAAAATCTCGACTAGCGTCGCTTGCATCGCACTCACGAACAGCGAAGAATCGAGGTATGCAAGTGACCCCAGAAGTGATCGGCACGATTGTTGCGGTCTTCGGCGCAGCAGGCCTTCTTCTCGGTGGTGTTCATCGGCTACTGAGCAACACGGAGTCCCGAATCACGCAGAGATCCGACGAACGATTTGATCAGGTCGAAAAGCGATTCGAGCAGGTCGACAAACAATTCGAGCAGGTCGACAAGCGATTCGAGCAAGTCGACAAACAATTCGAACAGTTGCGCAGCGAACTTCGGGTGGTGCGCGACGACCTTCGCACACTCACCGCGGACGTCACCACGCTTCAAGTGTCAGTCGCCAGGCTCGAAGGCCCACAGCCCCGACTGCTGCGGGCACCTTAATGAGCCAAACGTGCCACCTACACCGTGATCGTGCGCCAAGCCCCCGTCGCGGCCTCGGTCGGCATGCCGTCGAGCACGCGAATCGTGCGACCCTCGGGGTCAGTCACGACAGTTGCCAGGCTGGCCCAGCGATCGCCGTATTGCAATGCCATGTCGGGCACGCACGGTATTTGTCAAGGTGGGTGAGGCCGGTGGGTGTCAGGCCGCGAGTAGGAGCTCGTCAGCTGGTGGCTG
>JAIUOH010000074.1 GCA_020161315.1 Actinomycetota bacterium
TGAAGACCTCCGGCTTAGGGGTGAGTGTGGTAACCCACATCCTGCCGGAGGTCTTCATCTATCTCGAGTGTTCACAACGTCCCAAGGAACTACAACTAGGCGTGCAGCGCCGCGTTCAGCACGATGCCCGAGCCGCTGCGGGGCAGCGCCTCGACCGCGCCGGTATTCGAGTTGCGGCGAAACAGCAGGTTCGGCAGGCCCGAGAGTTCGACGGCCTTCACTTCGAAGGGCTCGGGGCGCTCGGCTGATCCCTTTGGCAGCTGCACCTTGGTGCCGGCCGTGACGTAGAGGCCGGCCTCGACAACGCAGTCGTCGCCGATTGAGATGCCGACGCCAGCGTTCGCGCCGAGCAGCGCGCGCTCGCCGATCGTCACGCGCTCGGTGCCGCCGCCCGAGAGCGTGCCCATGATCGAAGCGCCGCCACCGATATCGCTGCCGTCACCCACCACAACACCCTGTGAGATGCGACCCTCAACCATTGAGGCGCCGAGGGTGCCCGCGTTGAAGTTGACGAAGCCCTCGTGCATCACGGTTGTGCCGGGCGCAAGGTGTGCGCCGAGACGCACGCGTGAGGCATCTGCAATGCGCACGCCCGGTGGCAAAACGTAATCGGTCAGGCGCGGAAACTTGTCGATACCAACCGCGGTAATTCCCTGGCTGCGAAGCAAAGGGAGCTGGCGTTCGTACTCGGCGGCCAGCATCGGGCCAGCGGTAGTCCAAGCATTGTTGGGGAGCAAACCGAAGATGCCGTCGAGATTGATGCTGTTGGGAAGCACGAGGCAGTGCGAGAGCAGGTGCAGGCGCAGGTAGGCATCGGCGGTGCTCGCTGGCGCAGCATCGAGGTCAATCTCAACGCTCACCGCACGCATTGAGACGCTGCGGCGATCGTCGCGGCTTTCTTGCGCTACGAGCGCCGGCGCGAGGGTATGCCCCTCGGGTGCGCGCCCAAGCGCAGGTTTTGCAAACCAGGCATCAAGCGTGGTGTTGTCGTCGGCAATAGTGGCAAGGCCGTCGGCCCATGCAAAGCGCGAATTACTCATACCTCTAGGCTAATAGCGTGAGCCAACCTGCAGAACACATCGTGCTTGATCCCTCAGACCCCGTCGAGTTGACCCGGCAGCTATGCAACATTTCTTCGGTTTCGGGTGATGAGACGAGGATCGCCGATGCAATTGAGGTTCTGCTGCGCGGGGCAGCGCATCTCACCGTGCATCGAGATGCAGACACGATCGTTGCGCGCACCGAACTCGGCCGTGCGCAGCGCGTCATCATCGCTGGTCACATCGACACTGTGCCCATCAACGACAACTTGCCGGTGCGTGATGTTGTTGACGACTCCGGCGAAGCGATGATCTGGGGTCGAGGCACGGTAGACATGAAGGCGGGCGCGGCTGTGCAGCTGTCGCTAGCCCTCGAGCTGGCTGCGCCAACGGTCGACGTGACCTGGGTCTGGTACGACCACGAAGAGGTAGCCAGCGAGCTCAACGGCCTCGGTCGTACGCTCCGCAACAGCCCCGAACTGTTTGAGGGTGACTTCGCAATTCTTTGCGAGCCCTCGAACGGCGCCATTGAGGGCGGGTGCAACGGCACCCTGCGCGTGCGCGTTGGTGTACACGGTCGGCGCGCGCACTCGGCCCGCAGCTGGATGGGCGTGAACGCGATCCACCGTGCTGGTGAACTTTTGCAGCGGCTCGCAGCCTACGAAGCGCGAACCGTCATGGTTGACGGGCTCGAATATCGTGAGGGGCTGAACGCGGTGCGGGTGACTGGTGGCGTTGCGGGCAATGTGATTCCGGACCGCTGTGACATTGAGGTGAACTACCGCTTCGCACCGAACCAGAAGGCAGAAGAAGCAGTCAGCTTTGTGCGGGGCTTCTTCGCCGACGCCGATGAGGTCGAAATCGTAGACCTCGCAGACGGAGCCAGGCCAGGGCTCGATGCCCCGTTTGCCCTCGGCTTTGTGAAAGCGGTTGGCTCTGTACCCAGGGCAAAGGTTGGTTGGACCGATGTTGCAAGGTTCTCTGCGCTCGGCATACCCGCCGTGAACTTTGGTCCCGGTGACCCCACACTTGCTCACGCCGATGACGAGCGAGTACCCGTCGCGCAGATTGAGCAGGCGTTTGCATCTTTACGTCGATGGCTGACCTCTGGTGACGCATAGTTTTTGAGGCCGCGGCTCGCCCGATACAATAGACGGGTAGGCTCACTAGAGGAGAAGCAATGGCTGCAATGAAACCCCGGACTGGCGATGGACCTATGGAAGCGGTTCGTGAGACCCGCGTGATTGTGGTTCGTGTGCCACTCGAGGGCGGTGGCCGCCTGGTCGTGTCAGTCAATGACGCCGAGGCGACCGAGCTTCGTGACGTATTGAGCAAGGTGCTCGACGGCTAAGCCCAGGTGGCGCAGGCTCGGCGAACGAGCCGCCCACAGTGACTTCTGTCGCAAGAGAACGCCCCACCGGGTGGGCGGATTCGTCCGGTCGTTGCAACACCGGGGTGATTGTTAGGGCTGAATATAGCTGCTAAAACGCTCGGCTGGGTTTTCCCAGCCGAGCGTTTTGCGTGGTCGGCCGTTGAGCTCTTGCGCAACGT
>JAIUOH010000048.1 GCA_020161315.1 Actinomycetota bacterium
CATTCAGCCTCATGAAGCAGTGGCGCGGACTCGCGACACGCTACGACAAACTCGCGGTCACGTACCGTGCAGGGGTCGTGATCGCAGCGATCCTGACCTGGCTACGCATATAGGAGACACGCCCTAGCACAGGGCCCCGGTCCCCCAGAACGGCCAGCCCAGCCTTCGCGACGTCCTTCGCCCGTGGCGCTGGGTAGAACTCGCCTGGGGTGCGCTCATGCTCGTCATCTTGACCGTCCGCTGTCTGGCCTCAAACTTCGCCGCAAACCTCATTGTTTACGGCGCTGCCCTCGCGCCCCGCTCGAGGCAGCCCCGAGAGTTGTGCTCTGGGTCGGCCTCGTCGCTCTGATCTTGGCGCCACTCACAATCGCCGCAGCCGAAGAGGCTGACTGCCGCGGATACGCTCAGCCGCGACTCGCAGGTCGACTCGACACCGCGCCCGCGCTGATGCTCGGATGAAACGCACCGCTCCTTTCATACTCGCGCACTGGGGGCTCGACGTGCTCTTTCTCGGGCTTCCCACCTTCTTGCTCGCCCTCGCTTAGCCCGTTCACAAGAAACCGAAAGTGTGCATCATGACCGACATCAGCACTTCACCCCGCCGCGAGATGGCACCCGCAAAGCGCTACATACTTCGCATGGCAATTGCTGTGGCTCTTTATAGGCTCATCGGAATTGAGAGTGTAGACGGGGTCTGAACCCGCCAGTCTCGAGGAGTGACCTCGCGATGTAATGGACCAGGTTCCGGAACCCCAACGCGGACCCGCGGAGATGCTCGAGCCGACCGTTGATCGCTTCAGTTGGACCGTTCGAGGTCCTCGGATGATCGAAATACGCCAGGATGTCGGCCCGGCGCCGATCAAGCGTGTAGGCGAGCCTGCGTAACTCGGTGAACCAGGCCGG
Organism: Actinomycetota bacterium; assembly: GCA_020161315.1. Classification (GTDB taxonomy): domain Bacteria; phylum Actinomycetota; class Actinomycetes; order Actinomycetales; family Microbacteriaceae; genus Leucobacter. Next base: position 904 of record JAIUOH010000048.1, read on the forward strand.
GGTCGTCGCTTTCAAAGTGTCGATCAGTTCGCGCAACCGCTTCCGGCCAAGACCCGAATACTTCTCTCGATATGCGGCCACGACCTGCTGATAGGTCCGCCAGGCCCGCCACACATCCGCATGCGCGGGGTCAGCGAACACGGCGTCGAGTCTGGCCTGCTGCTTCTCTGTAAGGAACCCTTCACCTGTTCTGAGTATCCGCCGGATCGCGTAGAGCGGATCCCCGCGTCGCCCTCGATGTCCGAGGGTCTCCTGCTGTACCCGCTGCCTGACGCGGTCGAGTGCGTCGCCGGCGAGTTGGACTACATGGAAGGGATCCATTACCTCGGTAGCGTCGGGCAGGTGCTGCTTGGATGCCGTCTTGAACCCGGTGAATCCGTCCATCGCGACCACCTCGATCCCGTCACGCCAGGCCTGGGATCGTGCAGCGAGCCAGTCCGAGAACACCTGCTTCGAGCGGCCCGGGACCATGTCAAGAAGCCTGGCCGGGGCTCGTTTTTCACGTACCGGGGTGAGATCGATGATCACCGTCACGTATCTGTCGCCGCGGCGGGTATGCCGCCACACATGCTCATCCACTCCGATGGTCGTGATCCCGTCGAAGCGGTGAGGATCATCGATCAGCCGCTGCTGCCCCTCAGCGAGGCTCGCGGTGTTCGCGGTGTGCCACGACACTCCAAGACTCGCGGCAGCACGAGCAACCGTGAGGTGATCGAGCACGAGCGCTTCGAGCGCCCAACGAACCCCGGCGCGGGAGATCTTTGCCCGTTCTGGCGCGGCCTGACTGGTGTCTTCTCGCCAGACTTTCCGGCAATACGAGCATCGGTAACGACGAACCCTGATCTGGAGCTGAGTCGGGCGATGCCCGAATGGTTCATGCGCGAGGTTCCGGGTAACCGTGTCGCGGGGAGTGCTCTCGGCTCCGCACCTGCAACACCACGGATCGGGTTCGCTCACTCGGCATTGAATGATCGCCCGGTCGGGCTCGAGGCACTGTCCGATCGCTTCGAGTCCGAGCTCGTCGAGGCGGCAGAACGTAGTCAGGTCAGAGGCGTGGAAGGTAGCGTTGGACACGTCGAGGTCTTTCGGATGGGCAGTGTAGGAACTTCCATCATCGAAAGGCCTCGATCTGTTTCCTCGTCGCCACTCCGGGCACCGCGTCTACACCCTGTGAGGCTTGTTCTTGGCTGGTCTGGGACTGGCTGGCAGGGTAGGCGTTGGCCGTTCCCTGACGATTGTGGCTCGCTACACCACTGGCCCTCCGGGTGCCCTGCTTGAGACTTGCCCGATCGGCAGGGGCGACCGACGCCTCCCGGCCCATTTCGATGGCCTGATTAGAAGCCTGCCCGACCCCTGAGGTCGTGGCCCGTCACAGTGCTGCCCCGAAGTGATTTCCTCCCGGAACGGCGTCGGCCGCCACGCGGCTGAACCCTAATGATTCCGTTCCAGGAAGGACCACAACCGCATGACCATCGTCGCGCATTCACACTCGTTTGTCGTTGGTGTGGACACCCACGCCAAATCACACACCTACGCTGTCATCGACGCTGCGAACGGCGAACTGCTCGGTTGCCAACTGTTCCCGACGACCGCGAAGGGCATGGCCAGAGCGATCGCCTGGGCAGGCCGCCTCTCTTCCGGTGAAGCGACTACGCTCTGGTCGATCGAGTGCATCGCCACCTACGGGGCGAAGCTTGCCCGCGCAGTCTCAGACGCCGGTTACGAAGTCGTTGAAGCACCACGCATCAGCACGAAATCTCGCCGCGGAATCGGCAAGTCAGATCCGATTGATGCGCAAGCCATCGCAACCGCGACGCGCTCCCTCGACGACGACCAACTTCGCCGCCCGCGCGCTGACGACGGGATACGTCAAGCCCTGCGCGTGCTCGTCGCGGCTCGTGAACAGATGGCGCAGGAGAAAACGATGAACACCAACACGCTCACCGCCCTGCTGCGCGTCAACGACCTTGGCATAGATGCCCGGAAACCACTCACTCTCACCCAGATCGGTGAGATCTCACGGTGGCGCAGCCGCGAGGAACCCATCGCGCGTGTTGTCGCCCGCGACGAGGCGATCCGTCTCGCACGTCAGATCCTCGCCTTCCAAGAAACGCTCACCACGAATCAGAAACGCATGATCGAACTGATCGCACAGAGCCCAGCAGCACCCCTACTCGAAGAACCTGGTGTCGGCGCATACACCGCCGCCATTCTGATCACCGCATGGTCACACCCCGGTCGGGTGCGCAATGAGGCGGCATTCGCGGCTCTCGCCGGTGTGAGTCCGATCCCCGCTTCCAGTGGGAACACCATCAGGCATCGCCTCAATAGAGGCGGTGACCGGCGTCTGAATCGCGCACTTCACGTGATTGCAATGTCCCGCATGCAGCACCACGACAACACCAAAACCTACGTTGAGAAACGTCTCACTGAAGGGCGTAGCAAGCGCGAGATCCGGCGCTGTCTCAAACGCTACCTCGGTAGGCACTTCTACCGGACGCTCAATGCCCTACATTCTGCCGGTTCTACGACTTGACAATCATAGAAGCGTCTCAATTACGAAGAGCCTCTTTATATAGTCACCCTGTTCGGGGCAGTAGCCATGCAAGACGTCGGCATCGGCACCTGGCAGCCCATGCTTCTCACCCTGCCCGGTGTCGTGGTCATCGCCTGGGCCGTCATCGCGTTCTATCGCGAATCCGACGAGTTCGCGCAGCGCCAACTCGGCGAATCATTCATCATCGGCTTCGCGGTAGGCGTGCCGCTGCTGCTCGTCGTCGGCCTGCTCGAGATGTTCGGCGGCCCGCACCTGAACTGGATGTTCGCCTTCGGCATCATGATGACCGGCTGGGTCGTCGGATCCATCGTCTCAGCTGTTCGCTACCGCTAAACCGGGCCACCAAGACATCATGCAAAACACGATCAAGACTCGGCGCACCGATCTGCACTGGTCGCAGGCAGAACTCGGCGAGCGGCTCGGCGTCTCACGCCAGACAGTGATTGCGATCGAGAACGGCAAGTACGACCCGTCGTTGCCGCTCGCGTTCAAGCTCGCGGCCGTCTTCGGGGCGAGTATCGAGGATCTCTTCACGCCCGCCGCCGAAGAATAGCGCACCCCGGGCAGCATACTTGCGGGCTTTTGGCAGGAGCGCCCCGCGCTTCGCCGCGAGCAATCGCCTAGACTTGTGCGGAGGATCATCAAGCCCACGAAAGGCCGTTTCATGCCCGTCGCAACTCCGCAACAGTACGCCGCAATGCTCGACGCCGCGAAGAACGGCGGCTTCGCCTTTCCGGCTATCAACGTCTCGAGCTCGCAGACGCTGAACGCAGCACTGCAGGGTTTTGCCGAGGCGGGCAGCGACGGCATTCTGCAGGTGAGCTTCGGCGGAGCCGACTATTTCGCCGGCCACACCGTGAAGAACCGAGCGGGCGGCGCGATCGCCTTCGCGAAGTACGCAGAAGAGGTCGCGAAGGCCTATGACGTGACGGTGGCGCTGCACACGGATCACTGCCCCAAGGATCACCTCGACAGCTTCGTGCTGCCGCTGCTCGAGGCGAGCGAGGCCCGCGTCGCAGAGGGCGGCCTGCCCTACTTTCAGTCGCACATGTGGGACGGCTCAGCTGTGCCGCTCGCAGAGAATCTCGAGATCGCGAAGCAGCTGCTGCCCCGCATGGCAGCGATTGGCGTCATTCTCGAGGTCGAGATCGGCGTGGTCGGCGGCGAAGAAGACGGCATTACTCATGAGATCAACGACCAGCTCTACACGACCCTCGACGACGCGGTTGCGACCGTCGAGGCGCTCGGCCTCGGTGAGCAGGGCCGCTACCTGACAGCACTCACTTTCGGCAACGTGCACGGCGTCTACAAGCCGGGCGGCGTGAAGCTGCGCCCCGAACTGCTCGACGAGATTCAGCAGGGCCTCGCGGCAAAGTACGGCACCTCGGCAAAGCCCCTCGACCTCGTCTTCCACGGTGGATCGGGCTCGTCGGCCGCCGAGATCGCCGAGGCGGTTTCGAACGGCGTCATCAAGATGAACATCGATACCGACACTCAGTACGCCTTCACGCGCCCCGTCGCCGACTACATGTTCAAGAACTACGACGGCGTGCTGAAGATCGACGGCGAGGTCGGCAACAAGAAGCAGTACGACCCGCGCGCCTACGGTCGGGCCGCTGAGACCGCAATGGCCGCACGCATCGTCGAGGCAGCACAGCAGCTCGGCAGCGCCGGAAAGTCGGTGAGCGCCGCGTGACGCCAGCGCACGACGAGCGGCCGCGGCCGCAATACGGCGAATATGCCGAGCCGGCAGCGGGCACAGCTGACGCACCCGCTGCCAGCAGCGACTCCATCGAGCCAAGCGACACCTCGGCGTCGGCACCCGCGTCTCCCCCAGCGACGACCTTGCCGGCTGCAACGCCTTCCACGGCTCCACCGACACCGGCGACCCCCAGCAGGCTGCCAGGGGTACCCCACAACCTCGGAGTCAAATGGGACGGCGCGGCGCGGCCCACTCGCGCACCGCAGCTTGGCGAGCCGTATCGCGCTGCCGATCCCGCGCAGTCTGCCAACGCAGCGAACCCCGAAGCCGCTCCGGTGCAGGCAGCGGCCCAGGCCGTACCCCAGGCAGCCGTAAAGCCACCAGCACGGCCTCGCGCCGCTGATCGCATCATCACGATTGCACTCCTCGTGCTCGGCGGCTACTTCGCGCTGAGCATGGCATTTTCGCTCTCGCAGCTGCCCGCCGAATTCGCGAAGATCGCCGGAGATCTCGGTATTGCCGACTTCGCTGCGCCCCCTCAGGTACAGACAATCGGCACGGTCGGGGCGATCCTCGTGCTGTCGCTTTACGCCCTCGTGCTGATCTTTTCCATTCGCAGGCTGCGCGCACGAAAGCTCACGTTCTGGGCGCCACTCGCTGCCGGCTTGCTCGCATGGGTGCTCTTCTTCGTGTTGTTTGCCATCAGTCTCGGCCAGTCGACTGAGCTCTGGCAAGAGCTGATGCAGATCGCAAGCGATCCTGAGAAGGCGCAGCAGCTACTCGATCAACTCAGCACTCGCTCGTAGTGCTGGTGCGGCGTCGCTGCCGGTCGCAGCCGACTGCGACGCCGCACCCAGAATCATCGGCTTTTACGCCACAGGGGTCGCGACAACGATGATCGCAACGATCGTCGCGATCATCATTACGGCCGTAGCCACTCCAGTAATCAGGTAGCGCGTGCGCGCCCCGCTGATGAGCGCTGCGATACCGAAGAGGAACAGTGAGATCGCCAGAAGCACCGTGGCCAGTGTCAGCTGATCACCCAAGTCATTGAACTTTCCCGACCGCTCGAGCTCTGCATCTGCTTGAGCTTTCGTCTCTTGATACCCACCGAAAAGCGCTGCCTGATACTCCTCGCTCACCTGCGGATGTGTGAACACCGTCGGGTCTGCTTCGTTCTCTTCGGCCGCCCAGTCCATCGCGGCGGCAAACGTCTCGGTCATCGACTGGAATGTCAACAAATCAATGGTCTCGCTGGCGACCACCGCGGCGATCGGATCAGCGCTGCTTGCTTGCACCCCCAGCTCAGTGAGACGGTCAAAGAGCTGCGCGTCACTCACATACTGCTGATTGCCTTCGAGGTACTGCGATTCTGCCTCTGCCGCCAACACCCCGGCACGAGTGTTTGCAGCGGCCATCTCACCGTCGAAGAGTGACGCCTGATACGAGGCCCAGGCGGTAATGATCGAGGCGATGCCTAGCAGCAGCGCAATGATTAGCTCAAAGTTACTTTCAATCCATCGTTTTCTTTCACGAATACCCAGGTCAGGGGTAGCGGTAGCTTCGCTCATAGTGCATCTTTACTTTCAGTTTTTCTGCGCCTCGTCAAGCGGCGCATGTTGCGCCGGGGAGCAGATGCTCCCACGGTTTTCAGGGGTCCGTGGGTGTCAATCGTCGACGCAAACCGTGTCTTCGGGTGGCAGGATCCCATCGATGAGATACCGAGTGACCGCGTCATCAATGCATGTCGACCGGTCATCATACGAAGCCGCGTGGCCTTGCCCGTCAAGGGTCATTAGCCGAGCCTCACCGAGTTCTTCCACAAGAGCTTCGGCAAACTGAAAGGGAGTCGCATGGTCGCCCGTAATGCCAATTACCAGGATCGGCTGAGAACCTCGCGCGTCATATGCTTCACTGAAATCAAGACCGCTCGCAGGCAACGCATAGCACGAGAGATCGACATAGGGCCCGAGGGTGTCATCGTTCACTTCAGGGCCGCCAAGCAGCAAAGGCATTCCGACTTGTTCAATGTGCGCGAGCAATCCAGGAATGTCTGGTTCGATCGGAAATGAGTGGCACGTGACCAGCTTCATCCCGAAATCCATACCTTCGCTGGAAATGCTATCGGCGATCACGTCTATGGATTCCTGGTCACCGAAGAGGGCGAGAGCGACCGTATCGAGAGTGCGACCGCGATCGAAATGGCTTTCGTAGAGTGCCCCAAATAGGTAGTCACGCAAACCCCAACCCGAAATGGTTGACCCGTCAGTGGCGACCATCGGTTCCGTGTTCAAAGTACCTACGACGCGCATGATTGTTGCTTCATCTACGAACGGACAGCTCTCGACCTCGCCTTCATACTCAGTTGTGCACGATGTTGCGAGCGCCACAGTCGCGTTTGCCATCGCCACCTGTTGGTCAAAGAGGTGCGTTGGACTTGCCCATTCAGCGTTCTCTGCACTGTCAAGCACCAGGCGTCCAACCTGCTTCGGAAAGAGCGAGGCATAGCTTGCCCCGAGCATCGTGCCGTAGGAGTACCCGAGATAGTTCAGCTTCTCATCGCCCATGAGCGCGCGTAGCAACTCCATATCTCGAGCCACCTGCGAGGTACCCATCGTGTGCGCAAGAGGGTTTTCCGCGATACACCTCCCGAGTTGCAGCGCTGGAATATGCGAGGTTCCGCTTTCGCAGTTTATGGGACTAGAAGCACCAATGCCCCTGGGGTCGAAACCTAGCAAGTCGTAAGATGCCGCAACCTTTTCGAACCCTGGTGCAAGGGCCATACCAAGCATGAAATCAACACCCGTCGCCCCTGGCCCGCCCGGGTTGCCAAACAGCGTTCCCAGCTCACCCCCACCTGTCGAAGGGATATGCACGATCGAAATCTCTATGCTCTCTAGATTTGCGGGATCCTCCCAATCAATCGGTGCAGATACATAGGCGCACCCAACCTGCTCCAGGTCATAACCCGCGACGTCCAAAGCCTGTGCGGTGTATTCGTCGAGCCCCTCGTCATCACCACACTCGTACCACTCGATTTGCTGGGCGTAGTAGTCAGCGAACTGTTGAGCTTGCAAGTTCGCGTTAATACTCTTCCAGCCCGAAGACCCAATTGACTCCCGGCTTTCGCATGCTGAAAGCATCGCGGTGACGAATATCGATGCTGCAACCAGCGTCAACGCTGCGATCCACCTACGTGGCCGGAGTTTCCTCATGGATGCGAGGGTATTGTCAGTCATGCTTGGCAAAGTGCGTTTCCCGGCATCCGGCGCGCATTCTGATCGAACCATGCGCAATCTCACTCGTACCGTGATGTCGTCCTCACTCCACTACGCTGAATCCATGACCAATCCAACGACGCAGGCGGCCGAGGCAAAGCTCTCGCGCGGCACGGTTTCCCGCTATGCGATGGGCTCGCTCGGCACCGGTGGTTTCGCCACGCTGCCGGGGCTCGTGCTGGTCTACTTTCTCACCGACACGCTCGGCGTCGCCGCAATCGTTGCCGGTCTCATCGTCACGGGTGCGAAAATCTGGGACGTGCTGATCGACCCCGTCATCGGGGGTTTGAGCGATCGCGCCTTAGAACGAAAAGGATCGCGTCGCGGGCCGATGCTGCTCGGCGCGTTGGGGTTGCCCATCGCGTTCGTGCTGACCTTTGCGGTGCCCTCCGGGTTGGCCCCTGCGGCGAGCGCGATCTGGGTGCTCGTCGCATTCATCGCGGCAGCAACCTTCTTCAGCCTGTTCCAGGTACCATACATCGCGCTTCCCGCGGAGCTCACCGACAGCTACCGAGAACGCACTCGCCTGCTCACCTGGCGGGTGGTGATGTTGACCGTCGCGATTTTGCTTTTCGGGGCTGGCGGGCCCGAGATCCGGGGGCTCTTCCCAGAGAACGAAATGCTCGGCTACCTCGTCATGGCGGTTGTCGCTTCGGTGCTGTTGGGTGTGGGGCTCTGGGTGGCGTCAACGGTCACGCCGGTTTCAGTACCCCGACAGATGCAATCGGCCGCGCCGCTCATCTCGCTTGCGCACTATCGCGAGGGCCTGACTGTGTTGCGCGAGAGTCAGCCGTTTCGCGCGCTGCTCGGCACCTTCATGTTGCAGGCGCTTGCGACGGGTCTCATGCTCGCCGGTGCGCAGTTCGTGGCGACCTGGGTGCTGCGTGACGAGGGCGCGGTCACGATCCTCTTCGTCTCGCTGATTGCGCCGGCGTTGCTGGTTGCCCCGGTGTGGCAGAAGGTCGCCGATCACCTCGGCAAAGAGCGCGCGTTTCGCATCGCAAGCGTGATCTTCCTCGCCGCGACACTGGCCCTCGTTGTGATGGTGTGGGCGCCCGGATGGTGGATCATGGCGCCGGTCGCCATTGCGGGCGCGGCCTATGCCGGCATGCAGACACTGCCGATGGCGATGCTGCCCGACGTAATTGCCTATGATCGCAGAGCGCGCCAGGGCGTGGGCGCACCCCCCGCAGCTCCTGCCGCCGGCTCGACCCACGCTGCGGCGCCTGGACAAGATGCTCCAGCTCGGGCGGGCGTGTTTGGCGGCGTCTGGACGGCTGGCGAGACCGCTGGCATGGCCTTCGGCTCAACTGTGCTCACAATCGTGCTTGCGATTACCGGCTATGTCGCCTCGACTGCCGGGGTCAGCGTCACGCAGCCGGCCGCAGCAATCTCGGGCATCGCACTGTCGTTCAGCCTGCTGCCAGCAGCGCTCATGTTTGCAAGCCTGTTCATGCTACGCCGCTACCGGCTACGCGAGAGCGATCTGGTGACCACCCCAACAGCCGCTGAATCAAAGACCGAGGGCGCATGACCGAGAATTCATTGACCCACGGATCTGAAGCGAGCGAAGTGCTTGCGCGCCTGCACGAACTTCGCACGCTCGACGCGCCCACGCACGGCGGCCGGGTGCTGGCATACGTCTACGACTCGGGCATAGACGATCTAGATCGTCTCGCAAGCGAGGCCGCCGAGGCGGCCCGGCCGTTGAACGGCCTCGATCCAACGACATTCCCCTCCATCGCGACGATGGAGCGAGACCTCGTGAGTTTCGTTCGCCGGGCGCTCGGGGGCGACGACCGCCGCATTGGTGGTCGAGTGGTCGGCAGCGTCACCAGCGGTGGCACCGAAAGCTGCCTGCTCGCGGTAAAGACAGCCCGAGACCTCTGGCGCGAAGCGAACCCCGAGCTTCGCCTCACGCTTGCCCGCGAAGACCGCAGACCAAGGCTCGTCGTAACGTCTACCGCCCACGCGGCGTTTCACAAGGCTGCACAGCTGTTTGATCTCGACATCGACATTGTCCCGTGCGAGGTCGATGGTTCGGTTCGAGCGAGCTCGATCATCAGCAGGCTTGGCGACGACGTCGCGCTCGTCGTCGTTTCGGCCCCGGCCTACCCGAGCGGCGCAATCGACCCGGTGAGCGAGGTATCGCAGGCCGCGCTCACGCTCGGCGTCTCGTGCCACGTCGACGCCTGTTTCGGAGGCCTCGCACTGCCGTGGTGGCCCGACACCCCGGCGTGGGATCTGCGCAACCCCGGCGTCACCAGCATTTCAGCAGACCTGCACAAGTTCGGCTATGCGCCGAAGGGTACATCGGTGCTGTTGCACCGAGGCAGAACCCGTCACCGCAAGCAGTTCTTCGCGACGACCGCGTGGGCAGGCTACCCCGTCGTCAACCCGACTCTGCTCGGATCGCGGTCTGTCTCGCCAACCGCTGCAGCGTGGGCGATCGCGCATCGGCTTGGGGCGGCCGGCTATCAGCGGCTCACCGCCTCGTGCGCGCGCTCGGCGACCGCGATCGAGCAGGCAGTGCGCGAAATCACAGGCCTTACCGTGTGGGGCAACCCGACCGGGCCTGCGATCGCCCTGATCGCCGACACGTCATTGCCCGAGAGCGAGCGAGTTGACCCCCACCATCTTGCAGACGAGATCGCGCAGCGCGGGTTTCAGATCCAGCACCAGCCCGGCGTCACCCAAGCGAACGGGGTGCGGTTGCCCCACAGCGCGCACCTCACCATCACACCGGTGACCGAACAACTTCTGCCCGAGTTCATCGCGGCGCTTCGCGATTCGGCTGTGGCGGTTCGGGGCACGCCGCAGGCTTCGGCGACCGTGTCGCTCGCCGCGATGCGAGCGCTCGGCTACAGCGAAGATCGGGCGCCCAGCCCCGCAGCCGCGTGGCGAATTCTGCGCCTGGTTGGTGCGGCGCCGAAGCTCCCAAAGGGCCCGGGCGGGGGCGGTGCGCTGCCACAGAAAATGGCACCACTCATGGCGCTCGCCGAATACCTTCCCGCCCCCGTTGCGCGGGCGCTACTCACCGAGCTGCTCGCCCGGGTGAGCGAGCGCTGATCGGAAGATATCTTGTCTGAGCGCTCAGTCTGGCCAGGCGCCGTGCCCAGCCAGGCCGGGCCGGGCCGGGTAGACGACCAGGCCTGACAGGGCACTAGGCCTGGCAGAAGCAGAACGGGTGACCGACCGGATCGACGTAGACCACAAAGCTGCCGCTCTCGCTCGGTTGCACCTCGTGCCGCCTCGCCCCGGCCGCCACAGCCGCAGCGCCCGCGTCTTCGAGCGAGTCGACATAGAAGTCAAAGTGCAGCTGCTGCGGCACGTCGCCCTCCGGCCAGTCGGGGGCGCGATAGTGCTCTATCTGCTGACACGAGATCGAGAAATACTGCGGCTCGTTCTCCGGCGGCAAGACGTCGACCCATTCTGGCTCGTCGCCGTCGTAGTCGAGCCGCCACCCAAGCAGCTGGGCGTAGAACTTGGCCAGCCCGAGCGCATCCGGGCAATCAAGTGCCACCATGAATGTTTTCACCTGAATCGAGGTACCCATGCTTCGCAGTGTACGTCCGCGCACGCGACTTGCACACCCCCCCCACTGGCGAATCGTCTAGCTTGCAGAGAGATAGGGCTCTAGGTATCGCTCGATCATGAGCATGAGCTCGCGCTGCACCCTTGGCGCTTGGTCGGGCGCATCGTTTGTCAGATCGAGCAGGCTCGTGACGGTGCTCACCACGACGAGGGCGATATCGCGTGACTGCTGCTCGCCGAGCCGGGGGCTCACCTCCCGCAGAAACGGCCCGATCGCATCGGCGGTGCGCGCGACGACCTCGTGGTCGAGATCCCAGAGCGCCGGCGATGACTGCAGCGCCCGCCTGATTGCGCGGGCGCCTGGACGATCGACTCGCAGCTGCGCGACGGCCGCGATGGCCGCGCGAACGGGTGCTCGCCAGTCCTGACCGCTCGCGAGCGCGCTCAACGCCCGAACCGAGGCACCCGAACGCTCGTCTTCGAGCCCCTCGGCAAGCTCACGCACGATGGCGAACTTGTTTGGGTAGTAGCGGTAGAGCGTCGCGATGTTCACCCCGGCGCGCTCGGCGATGGCGATGGTTGTGAGGCTGTCGAAGCCGGCCTCCTCGAGCAGTTCGCTCGTGGCTGCAAGGATCGCCGAGACCGCCGCGCGGCCCCGTTCCTGCTGGGGTTCGCGCCTGGGGGCGTCTTGTTTTTTCGCCGAGGTGCTCACCCTTGCACTCTACGACATCGGCGCCGCGCACGAGCCCTCCGCGAAGCGCTTGACAGCGCTGATCCTTATTCCCATAATAAAAGCAAGTATTTATTTAGTTTTTGGAGATGCAATGTCGCACAGCCGCGCCATCACCCTGCCCGAGCTCGATTCTCACGTCGGCGAACTGTTCTTCGAGTCGCCTTGGATGGCGATCGACCAGGAACATCTCGGGCAGTTTGCTTTCTCGACGTACCTCGATCCCGCATTCACCGACCTCACCGCGAGCAAGAACAACCCGCTCGGCGCAGAACTCGTCGACGGTTTTCTGCTGCTCAGCATGCTGACGGCGTTTCACTTCAACAACAGCCCGATCGAGGGTGAGGGCATCTACGGCTTCAACTACGGCATGGATCGCGTGCGCTTCACCCACCCCGTGTTTGTGGGGCAGCGCATTCGCTGCGTCGCAACCATCGCAGCCGTCGACCCCCGCGAGGATGGCACCTATCTCGTCACGACCGACAACACGATCGAGATCGAGGGCAACGAGAAGCCAGCGATGATCGCCCGCTGGATCTCGCTCTTCGCTACCCGCGCGGCCGGCGAACTATCCGAGAGCAGCGACGATACCACCAAGCCCGGAGCCTGAGCCTTGGCCCTCGAACTCCCGCGATTCACCACCCTCGCCGACTATCTCGACTACTACGCGGCCGAAACTCCCGACGCCGACGCTGTGTGGCACGCCGGCACCACGCTTTCATACGCTGAGCTCGCACACCGCGTTGACCTCGTGGCCGGATCGCTCGCAGCGTCTGGCCTCACCGCCGGCGACCGCGTGGCGGTGCTCAGTACGCCGCGCCCCGAGTTTCTCGTTACCCTGCTCGCCGCGTTCAAACTCGGCGCCGTCTGGGTCGGCCTCAACCCCCGCTACACCTACCGAGAACTCGCCCACGTCATTTCGGAATCAGAACCTCGACTGATTCTCTCGCTGCCGAACATCGACGATCGCGATCTCGAACCCGACATCGCCCGACTCACCGGCGAGTTCGCGATCGAGCGAGCGTTTCGTCTCGATGCGGGCGAACCCGTCGGCGCACTCGGCACGCTGCCAGAATCACGGCCGTTCGCGCCGCACGCGTCCAAGCCCCTCGACCCGGCGACCATCGTGTTCACTTCGGGCAGCAGCGGGGCGCCCAAGGGGGCCGTGCTCAGCCATCGCGGCCTCGTGTACGCCTCGTGCGTCGAATCCGAGGCGATCGGCATCGCGGCGCCCCGAGTGCCCTGCAACCTGCCGATCAACCATGTCGCCTGCCTCGCCGACCTCACCGGCACCACGCTCGTCGCGGGAGGCATGCTCGCCCTGCTCGAGCGTTTCGACCCCGCCGAGATCGTCGATCTCATCGAACGACTGCGCCTCACCAACCTGATGAACGTGCCGACCGTGCTGCAGGCGATTGCGATGAGCCCCGACTTCGGCGAACGCGACCTTTCAAGCCTCCGGGTGGTCAGCTGGGGCGGCGCACCGCTTCCGGCCGAAATCATCCGCGCTTACCGCGCTCGAGGCATCAGGCTGCTCACTGTCTACGGCATGACCGAAACGATCGCGTCAATCACCTTCACGGGCGAGCACGCAGACGACGAGGTACTCTCGCAGACCGTCGGAGCGTTTGACCCCGGGATGCGAGTGCGCCTGGCAGACGAACAGGATCGCGAGATCGCCACCGGTGAGCAAGGCGAAGTGCAGGTGCAGCACGACGGGCTGTTTCTCGAGTACTTCGGCAGGCCCGAAGCCACCGCCGCGGCCTACACGTCCGACGGCTGGTTTAAGACCGGCGACGTCGGCGTGCTGCGAGCAGATGGAAATCTGCGGCTCGTCGGGCGGCGCAGCGAGATGATCAAGTCGGGCGGCTACAACGTGTACCCGCGCGAGATTGAACTCTGCATCGAGCGCCTCGACGGGGTTGCGCTCGCGGCGGTCATCGGCCGACCCGACGCAACATTCGGCGAAGTCGCGGTCGCCTACGTGATGCCCGAACCGGATGCGGCCCCCGACCCCGAAGACCTGCGGGCTCGCTGCCGGGAGGATCTCGCGAATTACAAGGTGCCGAAGGAGTTCGTCCTCGTTGACGCGCTCCCCCTGCTGCCGGTCGGCAAGGTCGACAAGCAACAACTCAAGCGACGCGCAATGGGCGCGGCGTGACCACAGGTTCGAAGATGAACCGCAATTATGGAGAAAGTTCAATGAGTACCGTTTCACACGCCGTTTCGGCGACCATCACCGACGGGATGCGGCGCGCCCGTGTCGCCCTGTTCCTCGTGTTCTTCGCGCAGGGGCTCGGTTTCGGGTCGCTCTTTGCGCGCCTTCCGACGATCAAGGCGCGATTCGATTTCAGCGATTCGACGCTGGCGATCATGACCCTTGCTCTGCCGCTGATGGCCGGAGCCGCCACCCTCATCACCGGCAGCATCGTGCAACGCATACACAGCGACAAGTTGCTCCGGGTCGCGATCCTCGCGAACTTCGCGGCGCTGCTCATCATCGGTTTCGCCAACACGCTGCCGCTGCTGATCCTCGCATGGATCATGATGGGCATCGCGTTCGGCATGGTCGACGCCACGATGAATATGAAGGCCGTGTCGCTGCAGGAGAAATACAAACGCAGCATCGTCGTCGCGTTCTACGCCGTCTACAGTGTTGCGGGCATCGTCGCCTCGGCGGCTGCCGCCGCAACCGCGGCTGCGGGCTGGCCACTGTGGATCTTCTTCGGGATCGAGTTCGTCGTGCTGGTGCCGGCGCTGCTGCTCACCGGCCCGTCGCTCGTGCATGCCCGCGTCGGAGCCGCCAACGAGAAGCCAGAAAAGGGTGCACTCAAGGTGAAGGTGCCCTGGGTGCCTGTGCTGGGCATCGGGCTCGTGCTCACCTCTGCCTACTTCATCGAGTCGTCAGCCTCAAGCTGGGGATCGGTGTACGTGCACGACACCCTCGCCGCACCCGAGAGCGTTGCCGCGCTTGCCTACGGCGGCTATAGCGCGGCCATGCTCATCGGGCGTCTGAGCGCCGATTGGCTCATTCGCAGTTTCGGGGCGAAGCGTGTGATTCAGGTATGCGCGCTGATCGCGCTCGTCGGCATGCTCGCTGTGGTGTTCGCACCGACAGCTTGGGTGGCGCTCGCAGGTTTCGCACTCGCCGGTGGCGGTCTCTGCGTCATCGCACCGCTCGCCTTCGCCGCGGCTGGCACACTCGACCAGAGCGGCGTCGCCGTCGCCCGTGCCAACACCTTCACCTATGTCGGGTTCTTGCTCGGCGCCGCGCTCATCGGCCCGATCGCAGATCTCAGCTCGATGCGCGTCGCGTACGTGATCTCGGTCGCTCTGGCCGTTGTCATCGTGCTCATGGCCGGCAGCCTGTCGAAACGGCTCGAGCAGCCCAGCACCGGGCAGGCCGATACCGCGCAGCCTGCCACCGCGCACTAGGCGATACGACGCACGACCGGGTTTCGGTCTTGTTCTTCAGAGAGCGGGATCGGCTCGGTCGTCGTCGGGGCCGCGTGCTTGCCCTGCTGCGCCGGCGCGTCCTGGCCCGGCGCATCGTGTGCGCTCGCCCGGTCGGCGGCATGCTGACCGGTGCGCTCGGGCACCGCGACCACTGATCTGCCGGCGTTCTGCCCGCCACGAATGGCAATGTGCAGGCCCTCCATCGTTGCGTCGAGCTGACCAGCCTGCTCTGCCGCGTCGCTCAGACCCTGGAGGAGGTGGGCGGGCACCTCGGTGTCGTACTTGTAATAGATCTTGTGTTCGAGGCTCGCCCAGAAGTCCATCGCAATCGTGCGAATCTGCACCTCGACGATGGTCTGCACGGGCCCGCTCGAGAGAAAGACGGGCACCTCGAGCAGCAGGTGCAGGCTGCGATAGCCGTTCGGTTTCGGGTGCTCGATGTAGTCCTTGACCTGGTAGATCGTCACGTCATTGTGCGCAGTGAGCAGTTCGAAGACTCGGTAGACGTCAGAGATGAATGCGCAGACAACGCGCACGCCCGCGATGTCGGTAATGGTCTCGCGCACTTGGTCGGTCTGCAGAGGCACCCCTCGGCGGCGCATCTTCTCGATGATGCTGTCGGGATCTTTCAGGCGCGACGACACGTGCTCGATCGGGTTGTACTCGCCGGTCTGCGTGAACTCTTCTTGCAGAATGTTGAGCTTCGTCATCACCTCATCGATGGCGAACTTGTATGGCATCAAAAAGCGAGTGAGGCCCTCTCGCACCTCTCGCAGCCCCTCGTTCATGTCGAGGTCGATCTGCGAAAGATCAATCGGCCCAGTCAGCGGTCGCAGCAGTGGTGTGGCGCCCGGGTTCGTCGCTGAACGGGCACTCTCTGTCTCGATCTCGGTCACGCTTTGACGCTACCCGATACCGGTGACAGTCGCGTGAGAATCTCATCTTCTTACGCGCGCGGCGAACGAGCGACGTCGGGCGCCTCTGTTTCAGATCGGAAGGCTTCTCGCCAGACCGTAGAATCTCTTCATGGCCCCGTCTGCTACACCTGCTTCGAACGGTTCTCCCGCGACCCGCGAAACGCCCTGGCCTGTTGGCCTCATGAGCCAGAAGATCAAGGAGTGGATCGACCGTCTCGGCCAGGTTTGGGTTGAGGGCGAAATCACGCAGTGGCAGCTGCGCGGCGGCCACGTCTACGGCAAACTCAAAGACCTCGACCAAGACGCGACGGTGAGCTTCACGGTCTGGCGTTCGGTTGCGCAGAAGCTGACCTCAGACTTCTCGCAGGGCGACCGCGTCATCGCGCTCGTGAAACCGGATTTCTGGGTGAAGGGCGGATCGCTCTCGGTGCAGGTCTTTGACCTCTCGCACGTCGGCCTCGGTGAGTTGCTGCAGAGGCTCGAGCAACTTCGCCAGCAGTTGGCGGCAGAGGGGCTCTTCGATGCGGCCCGCAAGCACCCACTGCCGTTCCTGCCACAAAAGATTGGCCTCGTCACCGGGCGCGACAGCGACGCCGAGAAAGACGTGATTCGCAACGCCACCCTGCGCTGGCCGGGCGTGCAGTTTCGCGTGCACTACGCGGCGGTACAGGGCGAGCGGGCGGCCGCCGAAGTCGCGGCCGGCATTGTCGCGCTCGACGAGGATCCCGAGATCGACGTGATCATCGTCGCGCGAGGGGGCGGCGACTTTCAGCACCTCCTCCCGTTCAGCGACGAGCGCGTGCTTCGGGCAGCGGCGGCCGCGACCACACCCCTGGTGAGTGCCATCGGGCACGAGGCCGACCGACCGCTGCTCGACGAGGTCGCAGACCTTCGCGCGAGCACTCCGACCGATGCCGCGAAGCGGGTCGTGCCCGACGTCGGCGAGCAGCTCGCCGGCATCGATCAGGCGCGCAGCCGCATGAGCGCAAGGCTCGGGCAGCTGCTCTCGCACGAGACCGATCGCATCGTGCAGCTGCGCGCCCGCCCGGTGCTCGCCCGCCCCGAGCGCCTCGTCGACGAGCGCGCCGAAGAACTCGTGCGTTGGATCGCCCGCGGAGCGGAGCTCGCAGATCGCGCGGTCGAGGATCGCGCCGTCTCACTCGAACACACCCGCGCGAGGCTCGGCGCGCTCTCCCCCAAAGCGACCCTCGAACGGGGATACGCCATCGCGCAGCTCATCGCGCCCGACGGCAGTGCTGCAGACGTGGTGCGCGATCCTCGCGACGCACCCGAGGGCCAGCCCCTGCGCATCTCGCTCGCCGGTGGGCGTCTCGATGCAACCTCGAGCGGCCCGGCCGAGCAGCGCTGACATACGGGCGAGCTCAACACACAGCGGGTAGACTGGAGCCCATGACTGCCCAGACCGAAGCAGATGTCGCGTCGCTCAGCTACGAAGAGGCGCGCGATGAGCTCGTGCAGGTGGTGAACCGCCTCGAACAGGGCGGCGCCACCCTCGAAGAATCGCTGCAGCTCTGGGAGCGCGGTGAGGCGCTCGCAGCGCGTTGCGAAGAATGGCTGCTCGGCGCCCGCAAGCGCCTCGAAGCAGCCAGGGCGGGCGATCCTGGTGATGCCTCGAACTCCGGAGCACCCGAGCAGGCTGCCGGGGGCGACAACTAGGCATGGCGCAAAAGCAAAAACCACCGGTCGTCGTCGCAGAGCTCGGCAGGCCCGAAACCGCCTCCGAAACCGCGCATCGCAAGGCCGAGCAGAGCCGCCTCTACAAGCAGCGCAAGACGGTGAACAACCTGGTCTTCTCGCTCATCGTCAGTGTTGCCGTCATGATCGTGATCGTGCTGATCGTGCCCCGCGGCACCGACCAGTGGAGCGGCTACAGCGTCAACGTGGCAGAGGCGGCAGCTCAGAACGAGGCAGGTGCGGGCAGGCCGCTCGTCGCGCCGAACGTCGCCGAAAGCTGGAAGGCGAAGCAGGCGGTCGTGCGCGCCGAAAAAGGCAGCGACATCCTCCACTGGTACATCGGCTACACAACCGAGAACAACGCCTACGCTGCGGTCGAGCAGGCCTTCACCAAAACCGGTGACCCCGTGAACGAGACCTGGGTCTCGCAGCGGCTTGAAGCGCAGCAGCCGACCGGCAGCGAACGAATCGGCGACCTCGAGTGGACGGTCTACGATCACCCGAAGCGCAATGCCGAAGAGACCAATGTGGTCTTCGCACTGCAGACCCGGGTGGGCGACAACACACTGCTGGTGTACGGCACCGACCGACCAGAGGTCCTGCGCACGCTTGCCGCTGAAGTCGCGTCGCAAGCGAAGAGCTTGGGTCTTGACCAGAACGCATCTGCCACTTCAGAGGAGACGACATGAGTACTGCACCGAGGGTTACGCCGCAACAGGCATGGGAAACCTTCATCGCCGGCAACGAGCGCTTCATCACCGGCGTCTCGAATCACCCGAACCAAGACGTGGAGCGACGCTCCGAGCTCGTCAACTCGCAGAGCCCCGACGTCGCGCTCTTCGGCTGTTCTGACTCGAGGCTCGCGGCCGAGATCATCTTCGATTGCGGCCTCGGCGACCTATTCATCGCCCGCAATATGGGTCACGTCGTGGCCGAGTCGATCACCGCGTCGATGGAATACGCGGTGCAGTACCTCGGCTCGGCGCTCATCGTCGTGCTCGCTCACGACTCCTGCGGCGCCGTCGCGGCCGCCATTGAGCAGTCGGGCCGCACTCCTTCCGAGGTCACCGAGCCTGTCTCGAACACCCTCGCCCCGATTCTTCCCGCAGTGCAGCACTACTGGTTGCAAGAGCATCGCGAGACTCCATATGTCGAGTCGGCGAAGGTCGAGCCGAACGCGATCGGCCGCATTCACCTGCAGACCACGGTGACGCAGCTGCTCAGCGAATCGCAAACGATCCGCGACGCCGTCGACCGCGGCGAGGTCGCGATCGTGGGTTGCCAGTACCGCCTCATGGAGGGCCGCGCGGTTCCGTACATCGCAGTCGGCCAGCTCGACATCGAGGTCGCAGACGTCTCATAGCCCCGCTCGGTGCCGCTGCACGTCGCGGTGCCGATCCAACTCTCTTCCCTGTGACCAGCTCAGAGGGATTCGCTACAAGTAAGGAACACAGTGACCGAAATCGAGTACCGCATCGAGCACGACACCATGGGCGAAGTTCGCGTGCCCAAGAATGCGCTGTACGCGGCGCAGACCCAGCGCGCAGTCGAGAACTTTCCGATCTCGGGCAAGGGCCTCGAGCCTGCTCAGATCGTTGCCCTCGCACGCATCAAGCGCGCCGCAGCGATTGCAAACAAGGATCTCGGCATTCTCGATGCCGCGATTTCCGACGCGATTGTTGCCGCTGCAGACGAGATCATTGCTGGCGCGCACCACGACCAGTTTCCGGTAGACACCTACCAGACCGGCTCGGGCACTTCATCGAACATGAACATGAACGAGGTGCTCGCGACGCTCGCGACCAAGCACCTCGGCGCACCCGTGCACCCGAATGACCACGTGAACGCCTCGCAGTCGTCGAACGATGTCTTTCCCACCTCGGTGCACATCGCCGTGACCGGCGCGCTCATCGAGCAGCTGAAGCCCGCGCTCGCGCACCTCGCCGAGGCTCTCGAAGAGAAGGCTGAGCTCTGGAAGACCGCGGTGAAGTCGGGCCGCACTCACCTCATGGATGCCACTCCCGTGACCCTCGGCCAGGAGTTCGGTGGCTTTGCCGCGCAGATTCGCTACGGCATCGAGCGCATCGATGCCGCGCTTCCTCGCGTCGCAGAGGTGCCTCAGGGCGGCACTGCGGTCGGTACCGGCATTAACACCCCACTCGGCTTCCCCGAGAAGGTCATCGCCGAGATTGCCGATTCGAGCGGTCTGCCCATCACCGAGGCGCGCAACCACTTCGAAGCACAGGCAAACCGCGACGGCCTCGTCGAGGCGTCAGGCGCTCTGCGCACTATCGCGGTGTCGCTGACCAAGATCAACAATGACATTCGCTGGATGGGCTCGGGCCCGAACACGGGTCTCGCAGAGCTGCACATTCCTGACCTGCAGCCCGGCTCGTCGATCATGCCGGGCAAGGTGAACCCCGTGGTTCCCGAGGCTGTGCTGATGGTGTGTGCACGCGTGATCGGCAACGACGCGACCATCGCCTGGGCCGGCGCTTCGGGCTCGTTCGAGCTCAACGTGCAGATCCCCGTCATGGGCACCGCGCTGCTTGAGTCGATCCGCCTGCTCGCCAATGCGTCGATCGTGCTCGCCGACAAGACCGTCGCCGGTCTTGAGGCGAACCTCGAGCGTGCTGCCGCTCTCGCAGGCATGAGCCCCTCGACGGTCACCCCGCTGAACCGCCTCATTGGCTACGAGGCAGCGGCCAAGGTTGCCAAGCACTCGGTTGCTAAGGGCATTACCGTGCGCGAGGCAGTGGTCGAGATGGGCTTCGTCGAGCGCGGCGAACTTACCGAGGCAGATCTTGACAAGGCGCTTGACCTGCTGTCGATGACCCACCCGGGCGTCGCCAAGTAGCCCCATTTCTCGCGTCTCGACGGGGCGCTCGTTCGCAGATTGTTGCTGTGAACGAGCGCCCCGTTCTGTATCGCGCAAAAAAGTTTCAAAAAGCTCTGATGTCTGCGTCACTTTTCTTCGATAATTGACACTCATTAGGTATCTATATTTTTAGGTGCCGTTCGCATGCGCGGGGAACGCTGCGAACAATCGGCGCTCGTTGGGGAGAGCACGCGTGAGTAAAGAAGAAACTGCAGGGATCACTGCGACTGACTCGCACCCGCGCGACGAATTGCAGCAGCTATTCGTCGATTACGATTTGAGCCAGCTCAACGAAGCTGAGCAGATCAGCGCAGACGCGAGGGCCAGCCGGTATTTGTCAAGGTGGGTGAGGCCGGTGGGTGTCAGGCCGCGAGTAGGAGCTCGTCAGCTGGTGGCTGATTGATCCAGGCCGTAGGGTCACGGTCGA
>JAIUOH010000049.1 GCA_020161315.1 Actinomycetota bacterium
CGCAAGAGCTCAACGGCCGACCACGCAAAACGCTCGGCTGGGAAAACCCAGCCGAGCGTTTTAGCAGCTATATTCAGCCCTAACAATCACCCCGGTGTTGCAACGACCGGACGAATCCGCCCAGGGGCGGGGCCGCTTTTGTGTGCCTAGAACCAGTTCGACTCGCGAATCTGGCGCATTGCTTCGCCTCGACTCTCTCTGTCGAGGCGGTTCAGGTACAGCTTGCCGTCCAGGTGATCGCACTCGTGCTGCAGCGCTTGCGCCATGAGCCCCTCACCCTCGATGGTAACCTCGTCGCCGTTCAGGTCGATCCCACGCACCACGGCGCGAGGGTACCGCAGCACGTCAAACCACAGCTCAGGCACCGAAAGGCAGCCCTCACCCGTCGGTATCGGTTCCCCCGAAAGCTCGACGATCTCGGGGTTCAGCACGTAGCTAATCTCGCCATCGATATGCAAGCTGAATGCCCGCTGGGTGAAGCCGATCTGCGTAGCTGCGAGACCAGCCCTGCCGTCGAACGCGACGGTGTCGAGCAAGTCGGCAACGAGCGAGCGCACCCCCTCGTCAATCTCGCCGACCGGCTCGCATACCGTGCGCAGCACGGGATCCCCGAACTTGCGAATTTCTCTGACCGTCATGCGGCGGGTGACTCCTCTTTATTCAATGATCAGCACAAGATCACCGGACTCGACGCCGCGTGTTCCCTCGAAAGCCAATCGCTGCACACGCCCACTCACGGGCGCCGTGATCGCGGCCTCCATCTTCATCGCCTCAATCGTAGCGACTGGCTGGCCAGCCTCAACCTCGTCGCCGGCCGAAAGCTTCTGGGTCACGGTTCCCGAGAACGGCGCGGCAACCTGACCCGCTACGTTCTTATCGGCCTTCTCAGCGGTCACAACCGTGACTGCCACAGACTCATCCTTCGCGAACACCGGTCGCAGCTGACCGTTCACCCGCACCATCACGGTACGCATGCCCTTGTCGTCTGCCTCACCAATCGCCTCGAGCCCGACATACAGTCGCACGCCGCGCGACAGGTCGATGGCGTGTTCGGCACCGGTTTCGAGCCCGTACAGGTAATCACCGGTATCGAGGATCGACAGGTCGCCGTACTGCTCTCGCATCGAGCGGTAGTGAGCTGTCGGTCCAGCAAACAAGAGCCGGTTGAGCGTATCTCGCCGCTCAGCGCTTGAGCCGCCCAGCAGCGCAGCGTCTTCGGCGCTCACCTCAGCAACGCTGATCGAAACATCGCGCCCGGCGAGCACCTTCGAGCGGAAGGGCTCGGGCCAGCCACCTGGAATCTCACCGAGTTCCCCGGCGAGAAAGCCGACGACCGAGTCAGGAATGTCGTACTTCTCGGGGTTTGCCTCGAAGTCTGCGGGGTCGGCGTCGACCGCCGCGAGGTGCAACGCGAGGTCACCCACGACCTTCGACGACGGGGTCACCTTCGGAATGCGGCCGAGAATGCGATCGGCCGCGGCGTACATGTCTTCAATCTTTTCGAAGTTGTCGGCGAGGCCGAGCGCAATCGCCTGCTGCCTGAGATTTGAGAGCTGCCCACCCGGAATCTCGTGCGTGTACACTCGTCCCGTCGGCGACGGCAGCCCTGATTCGAATGGACGGTAGGTGCCGCGCACCGCGCTCCAGTACGGTTCGAGGCTGTAGACCGCATCGGGGTCAAGCCCCGTGTCGCGCTCGGTGTGCGCAAGTGCTGCGACCAGCGCCGAAAGCGAGGGCTGCGAGGTGGTGCCAGACATCGGTGCCGAAGCGGTATCCACCGCGTCAACACCCGCGCGAGCGGCGGCGAGCAGCGTGGCCAGTTGGCCGCCCGGCGTATCGTGCGTGTGCAGGTGAACCGGCAGCTCGAAACGTTCGCGAAGCGCGCTGACGAGCCTTTCTGCGGCTGCTGGCCTCAGCAGGCCTGCCATGTCTTTGATAGCAAGAACATGGGCGCCCGCGTCGACTATCTGCTCTGCGAGGCGAAGGTAGTAGTCGAGCGTGAACTTGTCTTCGGCCGGGTGCAGCAGATCACCCGTGTAGCAGAGCGCCACCTCGGCGACCGCGGTGCCGGCCTCACGAACCGCATCAATGGCAACCCGCATCTGGCCTACGTCATTCAGCGCATCAAAGACACGGAAGATGTCGACCCCGGTAGACGCAGCCTCGCGCACAAACGCCTGAGCTACCTCGGCCGGGTAGGGCGTGTAGCCAACCGTGTTCTGACCGCGCAGCAGCATTTGAATTGGCACGTTCGGCAGCGCCTCACGAAGAGCGGCGAGGCGCTGCCAAGGGTCTTCACTCAAGAAGCGCAGCGCAACGTCATAGGTCGCCCCACCCCAGGCCTCGACCGAGAAGAGCTGCGGGGTGAGTCTTGCGACATGCGGCGCCACCGCCACGAGGTCTCGAGTGCGCACCCGGGTGGCAAGCAGCGACTGATGCGCATCACGAAACGTCGTCTCGGTGACCGCGAGCGCGGTCTGCGCGCGAAGCGCCTTGGCAAAGCCTTCGGGGCCAAGCTCAAGCAGGCGCTGGCGCTGGCCAGCGGGTGCCGGGGCGGCGAGGTCTACGACCGGCAGCTTCATTGCAGGCTCGACGACCTCTGGGCGCTGGCCATTCGGCTGATTCACCGTGACGTCCGCGAGGTACTGCAGCATGCGGGTCGCGCGGTCTTTCGGCTTGTTCAGCGTGAGCAGTTCGGGTCGCTCCTCGATGAACGAGGTCGACACGTCGCCAGCTTGAAAGTCTGCGTCATCGAGCACCGCCTGCAAGAACGGAATATTCGTTGCTACACCGCGAATGCGAAACTCTGCGAGCGCACGTCTTGCACGCACCACAGCAGCCTCGAAATCGCGCCCGCGGCACGTGAGCTTTGCGAGCATCGAGTCGAAGTGCGGGCTGATATGAGCGCCCGGGTTGATGGTGCCGCCGTCGAGCCTGACGCCGCCACCGCCGGGTGAACGATAGGTGGTGATGCGCCCGAGGTCGGGCCGAAATCCATCAGCCGGGTTCTCGGTGGTGATGCGGCACTGCAGTGCGGCCCCGCGCAGGTGAATCTGATCTTGTGTGAGGCCAAGCTCTGCCAACGTCTCGCCCGCTGCAATGCGCATCTGCGCTTGAACAAGATCGACGTCTGTCACTTCTTCCGTGACGGTGTGCTCGACCTGGATGCGCGGGTTCATCTCGATGAAGACGTGCTCACCCTTGCGCTCCCCCTCCGTATCAAGCAAGAACTCGACTGTGCCCGCGTTTTCGTAGCCAATGCTCCTTGCGAACGCGATGGCGTCGCGCGTCAGCGCGTCTCGCACGGCCGGGTCTAGGTTCGGTGCCGGCGCAATCTCGACCACCTTTTGGTGTCGGCGCTGCACCGAGCAGTCACGCTCGAAAAGGTGCACAGTTGCTCCCGTGCGGTCGGCGAGCACCTGCACCTCGATGTGCCGCGGTCGCAGCACTGCCTGCTCAATGAACATGGTTGGGTCACCAAACGCGCTCTCGGCCTCACGCATTGCGGACTCGAGGGCAGCCTGAAGATCCTCTTCGCGCTCGACGCGGCGCATACCGCGACCGCCGCCGCCCGCGACTGCCTTCGCGAATACCGGAAACCCGATGCCTCGCGCACCCTCAATGAGCGCATCGACATCGGTCGAAGGCGGGGTCGACCGAAGCACCGGTACCCCCGCAGCAATCGCGTGTTCCTTCGCGGCAACCTTGTTGCCCGCCATTTCGAGCGCCTGCTTGCCTGGACCAATGAAGGTAATGCCCGCCTCGGCCGCCGCAGCCGCAAGCTCGGGATTCTCTGACAAAAAACCATACCCGGGGTAGATTGCGTCGCAACCCGCGTCTTTTGCGACCCGCACGATCTCATGCACGTCGAGGTAGGCCCGCACCGGGTGCCCCTCCGTGCCGATCAGATACGCCTCATCTGCTTTCAGCCGGTGCAGCGAGTTGCGGTCTTCGTAAGGAAACACGGCAACTGTGCCCGCCCCCAACTCGTTCGCTGCGCGAAACGCACGAATCGCAATCTCACCACGGTTGGCAACCAGAATCTTTTTGAACACGGAACTCCTCTGTATCATGCCCAGCCTGCTGGAATCTGCCCAAGCCACAGCCTACACGCACCCCTATTTCAGATATATTTCAGATTACTTTCAGAGTCGAGGATCGCGGCCCGCACCGAACGCTCGCTTTGCGCGGTGCCCTTTGCCTAGAGCGCTGAGGCCACCGTAGACTGGGCAGGTGCATGTTCTTAGTGTGAGCTCTCTTAAGGGCGGCGTCGGAAAGACCACAGTGGCCCTCGGCCTTGCCTCGGCTGCGTTCTCGCGTGGCCTGCGGACCCTCGTGGTAGATCTTGACCCGCAGTCTGATGTATCGACGGGCCTTGACGTGAACCCCGAGGGTCACGCAAATATCGCCGACGTACTTGAGAAGCCAAAGTCGGTTCGCGACGCAATCGCGCCGAGCGGCTGGGCTCAGCATCACGAGGGGTCAATCGATCTGCTCATCGGAAGCCCCTCAGCGATTAACTTCGATGGCCCCCACCCCTCCATTCGTGAGATTTGGAAGCTCGAAGAAGCGCTGACGGTGGTCGAGGGCGACTACGATCTCGTGCTTATCGACTGCGCTCCCTCACTGAACGCGTTGACCCGCACTGCGTGGGCCGCAAGCGACCGTGTGCTCGTGGTCACCGAGCCCGGGCTGTTCGCCGTCTCAGCAGCAGATCGTGCGCTGCGCGCGATCGAAGAGGTGCGGCGAGGCGTGAGCCCCCGCCTCGAACCGCTCGGCATTCTTGTGAACCGCACCAGGCCGCAGTCGATGGAACATCAGTTTCGCATTCGCGAGCTGAAGGAACTGTTTGGCTCGCTCGTGCTCTCGCCCCAGCTACCGGAGCGCACCTCTCTGCAGCAGGCTCAGGGTGCCGCAAAGCCTGTGCATCTTTGGCCGGGCGAAGCCGCGCAAGAAATGGCAGGCTACTTCGACCAGGTTCTCGATCAGATCGCTGCGGCGGCAGGCATCGAGGTGCGCGCCGCCGACGCGGGCTCACGCCAGTCGGCCACCACTGTTGTGCCCGAGAACGACCCTGTCGTAGGTGAGGACACCGCGGTCACCGACCACTCCGAAGACTAAGCCTTTACACGAAAAAGCCGCCCCTCGAGATTGTCGAGATGGGCGGCTTTTTCGTGTTTCTCGCCTATCGAGCCTGTCGAGATGCGAGCATGGCGAGGTGGGTACGCTTTCGCGGCTAAGAAATCTTGCGGGCCTGGCGACGCGCTGCTAGCTCATCAAGCTGATTCGACTCCTGCTGCGCGTCTTCTCTGCGCTCGTCGAGGTCAACGAGCGAGGTTTCAACCTCGCGAAGCACCTTACCCACAGCAATGCCAAACACACCCTGGCCGCGGCTGACGAGGTCAATGACCTCGTCGTTTGAGGTGCAGAGGTAGACACTGGCGCCGTCACTCATGAGCGTGGTCTCGGCAAGATCGTGCACGCCGGACTCTCGCAACTGCGCAACTGCAGTGCGAATCTGCTGCAGCGAGATGCCGGTGTCGAGCAGCCGCTTGACAAGCTTCAGCACCAGAATGTCGCGAAACCCATAGAGTCGCTGCGAACCGGAACCTGTTGCGCTCTGCACTGTCGGTTCAACCAGGCCCGTGCGAGCCCAGTAGTCGAGCTGTCGGTAGCTAATTCCAGCAGCCTTGGCCGCGACTGCGCCCTTGAAGCCACCATCGCGGTCAAGCTGTGGCAGGCCATCATCGAACAGAATTTGGGGAGAGGAAACGATGGTGGGTGTTTGCGCGAAACCGTCCATCGCGATCCTCTCTCTACTGCTCGATTGCTCCCTCAAACTTAGCGCTCGAAGCACGCCGAAGCAATTAACCTTCAACTAAAACTTTAGGTGTGTCGCGGGCTCTCGGCGGGTCGCAAAGCTAGCGGCTCAGTCGCCGGCGCAGCACGCCGGTTCTTGCGATCTCAAGCAGCTCACCAAGTTCGAGCGCACCCTCGACCGCGCCCGGTGTGCCCCCTCGCACGCCGCGCGCCTCAACCGCCTGCATAATGAGCTCTGCGTCACGCTCGGCCGCTGCCCGCGTGTTGCGCAGGTGTCGCGGCGTGAGCCCGAGCTCAGCGAGCCGCAGCAGTGCCGACAGTTCGGCTACGGCCTCGTGCGGAAACACCTCCGCAGCGGGAAGCAGCCCCGCGGCAATGGCCTCACCCAGAAAACGCGAGCTTGCGCCTGTAAGTCGCTGCAGCTCATCGCGGCTGAGCAGCCGCTGCGGCACGAGAATGCTCGATGCGCTGCGGTTCGAAGCTCCGGGAATCAGTGGGTCTCGCCCGGCATCGATCTCGTCAAGCACCTCGGCGATGACCTTCAACGGCAGATAGTGCTCACGTTGCAGAGTCAAGATGAGACGCAAGCGCTCAACGTGCGCCTGCGAAAACTTACGGTAGCCCGACTTCGTGCGCTGCGGCGTCACCAGCCCCTGCTCTTCAAGAAAGCGAAGCTTCGACGGGGTCAGATCACCGAACTCGCCCTGTAAACGCTCAAGCACCTGCCCAATGCTAAACAGCACCGGCTCATGCTGAGCTGCGGCAGCCCGCGCGGCCACCTACTGCTGCCCCGGAAGGTCAAATCGCGAGGCAAAAAAGGTGAACTTAAACTTGCCCACCTGCACCTCGACACCGTCACGAAGCTCGACACTGGCGTCGATACGCTCACCACCGCAATAGGTGCCGTTGAGCGAGCCAAGGTCGCGCACAGAGAAGCTTGTGCCGGTTCGCGAGAACTCGGCATGACGCCTCGAAACGGTTACGTCATCGAGAAAAATATCAACCTCTGGGTGCCTGCCCGCAATCGTCGAATCTTGATCGAGCAAGAATCGCGCACCAAAATCGGGGCCGCGACGCACCACCAGCAGGGCCGCGCCCGAAGGCAGCGCATCAACTGCTTCTTGCTCATCAATCGAAAGGTCGGTAGCGCGCCCGCGAATCATCGCGTTGAGATCTTCGCGGAACTGCTCGGTTGGGCGCACCTCGGTCTCACGAGCCTTGTGGGCCTGCTCTTCGGTACTCACGTGCCACTCCCGCCTGCATCGGCAGCCATCTCATTACGCTGCATATCTCTCTACGTTATCGCAGCTGCTGCCGCCGTGCATCTCGAACCCGGCGCGGCGTCCCCTGTTTTCGCGAACCCGGTGTTATGAGTCTCGCGAACCGCGCTCGTAGCCGTCAAGAAACGCATAGACCTCGTGCGAATCGACACCGGGGAAGGTGCCGGTGGGAAGGGCCGCGAGCAAGCTCGTGGGCGTCGCCGCCTCCGGCCACGAGGCACCCGACCACTTTCGCGTGATCTCATCAGACGCCCTTCTGCAGCAGCGCTCATCTGGGCAAAATGACCTGGAACGGTGCGGGGTCTCTCGCCCGCGGAACCAGCGCACACTCTCGAACGGCACGCCAACACTCACCGAATACTGACCCTCCTTCGCGGTCTCCAGCCGCGAAGTGCACCAGTAGGTGCCACCCTCTGCCATATCGGTGTACTGGTACCAGGGGTTGAAGCGGTCGGGCTGACTGAACACCGTGCGAGCGGTCCAGTTACGGCAGACCATGGCACCCTCGAGGTTACCGAGCGCGTCAGACGGAAACCGCACACCATCGTTCTCGTAGGCCTTCACCAGCGTGCCCGACTCGTGCGCCTTCATAAAGTGCACGTCAAGGTCAAGATGGGTCGTAGCGAGGTTGGTGAAGCGGTGTGCCGCCATCTCATACGAGACCCCAAACGCGTCACGCAGATCCTCCATAGAAATCTGCCGCTGCTTCTTCGCTTCGCTCAGCGCATCAACCGTCGCCTGTTCGGGCAAGAGCACTGCGCCGGCAAGGTAGTTGGCCTCGACGCGCTGCCGCAAGAACTCGCCATAGCTGCGCGGCTCTTCGTGTGCGCAGACAATGCTGGCAAGCGCACGCAGGATGGGCGCGCGCGCATCGCGCGAGGGCAGATTTGACCCAAGATAGATGCGGTTATTGCGGCGGTCAATTACTGAGCGCGTCGAATGCGGCAGGTCGCTCACGTAGTGCAGTGTAAACCCAAGCTTCTCGGCGATGCTCGAGATTGACTGCTGCGACACCGGCCCACCCGAATACCCGACAGTAGACAGTAGCTGCTGCGCCTCTCGCTCGAGCTCCGAGTAGTAGTTGCCTCGCACTCGCATCTCGGAGCGCAGCTCAGTGTTCGCGCGCCGAGCCTCTTCAGGAGTTGCCGCGCGCTCGCGGTGCAGGCGCTCAACCTCTTGATGCAGGCCGAGCACCGCCTTGAGGGTTTCGTCTGGCGTCGCCTTTGAAACACGGATCGGCTGGATGCCGAGTGCACTAAACACCGCGCCCCGCTGCGCCCGCTCAACCGCAATCTCAAGCGCGGCACGCTCCGACGGCGCTTCATCCATCAGCAACTCATCAACAGTGCAGCTCAGCGCAGTCGCAAGCGCACGCAACACCGGCAGGCTCGGCTCGCGCTTACCGTTCTCAATTGCAGAGATCTGCGAGGGAGCGCGGTCGATAGCTGCGGCCAACTGCTCAAGCTTGAACCCGAGTTGGGTGCGGCGCTCGCGCACACGACGGCCAAGTGTGAGCGCATCAGCAGTGTCGCTCTCGTTCATTGGAGCATCAAAAGGAGCCATATTCCCATCTTCGCAGATAGCCAGACTTTCAAACAACAGAAATAGTAAGAAATTTCACCCCACAAAACGCCAAATTGACCCATAAACCAGCCCCCAGAATGGAAACACAGCAGCTTCTACCCACGGGCAGACCGCCGCTCATCGCATTACCCACAGGTCATCAACGAAGAAAGGGCTGGCCCACCACATGTCTGCAACACTCACCGATACTGGCATCGAGGTCATGGGCAAGCCCGTGCACCGTCAAGACGAGATCCTCACTCCAGAAGCCCTCGAGTTTCTCGACGCGCTGCACCGCCGCTTCGCAAACGCCCGCCACGAGCGCCTCGCGGACCGCCAGCGCCGCCGCTACGAGATTGGCAATGGCCGCGACCCGAAATTTCGCGAAGACACCAGGGCGATTCGTGAAGATCAGAGCTGGCGCGTGGCTGGCCCCGGCCCGGGGCTCGAAGACCGCCGGGTTGAGATCACCGGCCCCACCGACCCAAAGATGACCATCAACGCGCTGAACTCCGGTGCGCGAGTGTGGCTCGCCGACCAAGAGGATGCGACGAGCCCTACTTGGCAGAACGTCATCGGCGGCCAGCTCTCACTCTTTGACGCGATTCGCGGTCAGCTCAGCTACACCAGCCCCGAAGGCAAGCTCTACGAGGTCACCGCAGAGCGCACCCCGACCATCGTGATGCGCCCGCGCGGCTGGCATCTGGTCGAGAAGCACATGCGGTTCACCGATGCCCACGGTCAGTCTGGCGCCGCTTCAGGCAGCCTCGTAGACTTTGGCCTCTACGCGTTCCACAACGCAAAACAGCTCATCGAGAATGGCAGCGGCCCCTACTTCTACATCGCAAAGCTCGAATCGAGCGAAGAGGCAAAGCTCTGGAACGACGTGTTCAGCTTCACCGAGGAGTACCTCGGCATTGACCACGGCACTATTCGTGCAACCGTGCTGATCGAAACACTGCCCGCCGCATTCGAAATGGAAGAAATTCTGTACGTGATGCGTGACCACATTGCCGGCCTCAACGCTGGCCGCTGGGATTACATCTTCTCAATCATCAAGAACTACCGCGGCCGTGGCGCACGCTTCGTCTTGCCAGACCGCAGTGAGGTCACCATGACGGTACCGTTTATGCGCGCGTACACCGAGCTACTGGTGAAGACCAGCCACAAGCGCGGTGCACACGCCATCGGCGGCATGAGCGCGTTCATTCCGAACCGCCGCAACCCAGAAGTCACCGCACTCGCAGAAGAAAAGGTGCGCGCCGACAAGAACCGCGAAGCAAACGACGGCTTCGACGGTACCTGGGTAGCACACCCCGACCTCATCTCGATCGCGCAGGCAGAGTTCGACGCAGTACTCGGTGACCGCCCGAACCAGGTCGACCGCCAGCGCGACGATGTTGAGGTCACCGCGGCACAGCTACTCGACGTGCGCATCGGGCGCGACAT
This sequence comes from Actinomycetota bacterium, assembly GCA_020161315.1. Taxonomy (GTDB): domain Bacteria; phylum Actinomycetota; class Actinomycetes; order Actinomycetales; family Microbacteriaceae; genus Leucobacter. The sequence continues at coordinate 10,113 of JAIUOH010000049.1, forward strand.
CACTGAGGCTGGCGTGCGCGACAACGTCTCGGTCGCGATTCGCTACATCGAGGCATGGCTGCGCGGTCTCGGCGCCGTCGCAATCGACAACCTCATGGAAGATGCCGCCACCGCAGAGATCAGCCGCTCACAGATCTGGCAGTGGATTCATCAGGATCAGTCAACGGCAGAAGGCACGAAGATCACGCGCGATTGGGTACGCGAGCTGGTGCACGAGACGGCGACAGGTTTCGATCGCTTTGACGGGGACCGTTTCGCAGATGCGGCCGAGCTGTTCGAAGACGTGGCGCTCGGCGACGACTTCCCCACCTTCCTCACTGTTCCGGCATACAGCCGCTACCTGCTAGACCACTAAAGCCCCTGAGGCGAGACCCCCGTTCCCCGAGTTTGTCGAAGGGAACGGGGGTTTGTCGTCTCTGCGGTTAGGATGAAAATTGCACACTGTCGTTCCCCCACGAGAAAGCGTCACACACCATGGGATTCTTCACAAAAGACAGCACTCCCTCCCCCGATGGCACCGACGGACTCGCCCCGCTGAGCAAAGACCGCATCAAAAAAGGTCTCGAAGCACAGGGCTGGTCGTACAGCGTTGATTCAGACGGAGACATCGGCGGCGGCTGGGAGTATGCCTCGTTTTACTTCATGCTCAATGGCAAAGAAGACGAGCTTCTCTGCATTCGCGGCAACTGGCGCGGTCAGCTGCCCAGCGAAGAGCTGGCAAACATTGCGATGATCTGTAACACCTGGAATGCCGAGCGGCTCTGGCCAAAAACCTACGCTCGAGTCGACAACGAGGGTGCGGTACGCGTGCATACCGAGCACAATGTTGACTTCGAACAGGGCGTCACCGACGGGCAGTTGAGCCAGCAGTTGCAGTGCGCGGTCAGCACGAGCATGTCATTTTACGAGCAGGTAAATGAGGCCTACCCCGAAGTCTGGGCCGAATACAAGCCCGAAGACGACTGAGTTCGGCCCGCGCTTGGCTGAACGCTTTCAGGTTGACCTGTCTGGCATGGTCGACCTGCTCTCTCGGCACCTCTATTCCGGCCCGCAGGTGTACCTGCGTGAGCTGCTGCAGAACGCTGTCGACGCCGTCACTGCTCGGCGCGAACTCGACGCTGGCGCCGAAGCGAAGATTCGTATTAGCGCCAGCACCGATACACTCGGGCGCGCAATGCTCGAGATCTCTGACTCCGGCATCGGCCTCACCTCGGCAGAAGCCGCCGAACTGCTCGCTACAATCGGGCGATCTTCGAAGCGCGACGAAGACTTCGGGCTTGGACGCACGCAGTTCATCGGCCAGTTCGGTATTGGTCTGCTTGCGGCGTTCATGGTTGCCGACAGCATCGAGGTAGTTTCGAAGAGCGCCCGCGGCGACGCGCCCGCAATTCGCTGGATCGGGCATGCCGACGGCACCTTCGAGGTCACTGAGCTGCCCGACGGCAAGCTAGCGATCGGCTCGACGGTGCGCCTGCTCGCGCGCAGCGACGCAGAACACTGGCTATCGCACGATAGTGCACTCACACTTGCGCTCGAGTATGGGTCGCTGCTGCCGTTCGATGTTGCCGTGCGTGTACCGATACAGGGTGCGGAGCCGATATGGAGGCGAATCACCGAACCGGAGCTGCCTTGGAAGCAGGAGCACGCAACACCAAGCGATCGCCACCGCGCACTCGCTGACTATTGCGAGAGCACCTTTGGTTTTACCCCGCTCGCGTCGATCGATCTTGCCCTGCCGCTGCTCGGCGTCTCTGGCGCGGCCTTTGTGCTGCCGCAGGCGATCTCTCCTGCGTCTGGTCGGCATCGGATCTATACCAAGCGCATGCTGCTGGGATCTCGGGTCGATCGAGTGTTGCCCGAGTGGTCGTTCTTCGTGCGCGCAGTGCTCGATACCGAGTTACTGTCTCCCACCGCCTCGCGCGAGCAACTGCACGATGATGAGACACTGCTCGCAACCCGCGAAGCCCTCGGTGAACAGATAAAGCTGTGGGCGCTCGAGCATCTTCGAGATGGCTCACCGCTTGCCCGATCCGTGCTCGAGACACATCACCTTGCGTTTCGGGCACTTGCGCTCAGCGACGATGACATGCTCGAGCTAGTCGCTGAGGTTTTGCCGTTTGAAACCACTGACGGGCCACTGACGCTCGCGGCAGCCGCCGCAGCGAGCGGCAACGAGATCGTCTACACCACGACAACCGAGGCATACCGCAGGGTGGCGTCTGTTGCGAGAGCCCAGGGACTCGTAGTAGTCAATGCGGGCTACGTCTACGATGCAGACCTGATGCAGCGCCTCGCTACTCGGCGAGATTGGCGGGCACGCGAGCTTAAGAGCGCCGACCTCGTGCAGGTGCTCGGTCTGCTTGATCTCGAGCGTGAAATGCAGCTGGCCATCGCTATCTCTGCCGCGAAAGATCTACTGGCTGACGATGATTGTGACGTCATCGCTCGCAAGTTTTCACCCAGCACGGTGCCCGCGATGCTGCTGCGCGACTCCGAGGGTGAGCACCGCAGGGAGCGCGACCGCGAGCGCGCGGCCGCGCCCGCCCTCTGGAGCGGCCTGCTCGATTCATTTGCCGAGCAGAGCCCCAAACGTTCGCGCACGCTTGTGTTGAACGATGCCAGCGAGGTCACGCGCATGCTGCTTGCTGCACCCGACGCCGAGGTCTTCGCTGCCGGGCTGCGATCCCTGTATCTCAATGCCGTCATGCTCGCAGGCGAGGGCCTGCGCCAAAAAGAGTCTGCAGCGCTACAGGAGGCGCTCGGCTCGCTGCTCGAACTTGCGCTGCGAAAGGACCAACCGTGACCCGGCAAACTATTGGGGAGCTTCGAGGGCTACGAGATTTGCCCTACGGCACCGCACGCACCGCGGCCACCGAGACGCTAGCTCGAAAGATCGAGGCCGACGGCCCTCAGGAGGTGCTTGCCGAGGCGCTGCTCGACCTCGTCGAGGCCTACACCTTTTCTGGTGAGGGTGCGAAGTCTTTTGTTGCCTTCGCGCGGCTCCTGCGGTTGTGGGATGAAAGCCCCGAACTCTTCGACGCAGCCGATCAGCGAAACCTGTTTTGGGAGTTCAAATGGATCGCAGCTGACCTCGCCGATTTTCCGCAGATCACCCCCGAACAGGCAGAGGCGTTTCTCGCCGACATGCAGCGACGCTTCGAGCTCGCGGGAAACGGCCTGTCATCGGTGCGTATGAGCCGCTTTCTCTGGGCCTGGTGGACTGGCAAAAGTGACGTAGAGCAAGCCCGGCTCGCTTGGATCGGCGGCGAGCGCGACGAGTTTGAAGACTGCGAGGCCTGCACCATTGGCAACCAGACGGTGTACCTCACCGAGATCGGCGAGTATGCGCAGGCAGTGGCGCTCGGCATCACGCAGCGGTCAAGCTGCAACAAAGAGCCGGCCTGCACTCACCACGCAACCGCGCTGGCCGCGCTGATGACGGGCGATCCTGCGCTTGCCCTCGAACAGCACAAGCTCGCCCTTGCCACCACCAGCGATGAGAATCGCAGCATCGGCCAGGCAAGGGCGAAGTGCTTCGAAATGCTCGCCCGCGGGGGTCGGCTACACGCGGCGCTGTGCATTCTGCGAAACGATGATGCAGCACAATTGCAGGGCGCCTCGTCTCCACTCATTCAGCTGCGCTTTCTGCTGAGCCTGCTCTCTGGCCTTTCCGCAAACCTACCTGAGCAAGCTGATCTCGAGACCGGGCTTCGCGCCCCTGAGATGCGCACCGTCGGTGCTCTGCATGCCTGGGCGAAAGCCGAGGCGGCGCAGCTCGTGACGCGGTTCGACGCGCGCAACGAGAACGACTACTACGCACGTCGCCTTGCTCGAGCGCTCTCGGCCGAACCCGCCGCACAGCCGTTGCCTGCGGAGTCTTCGGCGATTCCCGACCATGCGCATTCCGAGGGCCAGCCTCAGGCTGCTTCTGCGTTCGAGTCCGATCGAGCCGATGGCATATACCCCGCTGGGAGCGCTGACTCCTCGCTCGAACACGCTGAGACCGCGCTCTCGCAAAAGCGCTACCTTGTTGCTGCGGAGCACTACGCGAAGGCGGCCGGTCTGTTTGCTCGCGATGGCTGGCTGGAGCGTGCGGGGGTTGCCTACGCAGACGCAGCTCAGAGCGCGGCTTCAGCCGGTGACGACGAAACCTCGCAGCGCGGTTTCAGTGCGGCAGTGCCGCTCCTGCAGGGTGGGGGTGCAGCACCCGAGCTGCTCATTTCGGTGATCGCCGCGTGGGCACCTGTCGCGGCCAGCCTCGGGCGAGAGACGGAGCCGCTCACGGCACTCATCGAGCTGCTCCCCCAGCTCGACCACCTGGTCGATTCACCTGGGGGCGAGCTGAGCGATGAGCTCGCTGATCGTCGACGCCGCGAACGAGCCGCGACGAGCGCCACAGCCCGTGACACGCTTGCCCGTCTGATCGCTTCGGCCGATCCCGCGTGCCTGCCAGCTGGCATCACCCGTGAACGCGCGGTTCACGAAGCAGGCAGAGCGGGCGAGGCGTTCGCGCAGCTCGGGCGCATAGCCGATGCCGCGCACGCGTTCTGGCTGGCAGGCAAGGTGCAGCGAGAACTCGGGCAGACAAACGATGCAGTGTGGTCACTCGAGTCGGCCTTCGAGGGCTTCACGGTAGTACGCGCGAAACAGCAGCGCACAGATGTGGCAAGCGAGCTGATCGAGCTACTGCGGCAGACCGGGCAGCCCGAACGCGCCGACGAGATCGCATTACAACTCTTCACCTAAGACCGGCAGCGGCAGCAGCAGATCTCGCTAGCCCAAGCGATCAGAACGCTCGACATCTGGCGCCAGCTCATCGATGACAAGCGACTCCTCGTCAAGCTGGCCGGTGCGATACGCCGCACGTCCGACCATGTGCGCGGCGATGGGTGCGGTGAGGGCCTGGAACACAAACACTGGAAGTAGCGTCGCAAGCGTGAGCCATGAGCGTTCGTGCAGTGCGATTGCGGCGATCACGAGTAGCAGGCCAAACACTTGCGGCTTCGTCGCGGCGTGCAGGCGGCTCAGCACGTCAGGAAAGCGCAGCAGGCCCACACCCGCGGCAACCGAAAAACCGGCAGCCGCGATGAGGCAGACGAGCGAAAGCCCATCGAGCACAGTGTCAAGCATGATCTGCCCCCGATCCTGGCTGGCTATCTGCGGCGGCTGTCATTGCGCGACGGCGCACGTACCTCGCAACCACAATGGTTGCGAGCACCGCAGTCGCTGCGATCGCAACCATGACAGGGATGTTTTCGGTGCTACCGGTGAGCGCCATGTGGCTGCCAACCGCGAGCATCAGTGTGGTGAGCAGCACATCAGAGGCCACCATGCGGTCGAGAATCGTCGGCCCGCGCACGATGCGCACCAGCGCGGCGATTGCGGTCAGCGCGAGGCCGACGATCACCACGCCCGCGGCAATGGAGTGAAACAGTGTCATTTCATCGCCTCCAGTTCGGCCCGAGAGCCAAGGGTACGCACGAGCAATCGCTCGATTCGGGCGATCTGCTCGCGCATCAGTCTGACCTCACGTTGCGTTGGCGTGTTTAGCACGTGCAGGTACAGCGTCGAAGCGAAGCGGTCGACCTCAACCACCAGAGAACCCGGAATCAGCGAGATGGTGAGCGCTACAAGCGTCATCACAAAATCTGAGCGTGTGCGCAGCCGTGCGGCAATGATCGCGGTGCGGGGTGGAGGGCCCGGGCGAAGCGCAAGCCACGCTACCTGCACCGAGGCTGCTGCAAGGTGCCAAAGAAAGTAGCCGAGGAATCGCAGCGCCCACCACGCGTTGAAACGGCCCGCCAAGATCACCGGCGGCAGATAAAACAACCGCATCGCAATGATTGACACCACCACACCGCTCGCCAGCGACAGCCACGAGAACTCGCGCCACAGCAGCATCCAGGTCAGCAGGAGGCCGAGTAGCAGCGGCAGCTCATGCAGCCGCAGGAGCGACCTGGCTCGGCGCTCGCGGCGCACCTCACGTTTCGTTTCGCGCGCGTGTTCCGTCACGAGACCTCACCAGCCTGGGCGATGGCAGATTCAGCTTTGCTTGCACGAGGATCATAGCCATCGATCTCGTTCTTACCGCTGCCGCTCGACACCTCATTCGGGTTGTCGAGCACCTCCGAGACGAAAAGCCCCGAGTCCGCGAGCTGCTCCCCCGCGCGGGTTGAGTAGGAATACAGGGGGCCCGCAAATACTGTCAGCAGCAGGCTCACCGCAACCATGCCGGCAGTCGCCGCGACCATAAGTCTCGGGGTTTCACGCTGCTTTTGCAGCGGCATCGCGTCGGGTGCGTCGTGCAACCGCTCGATGAGTGCGACCTCTCGCCCCTGCAGCATCAGGCCCTCAGGCGTGTTGGGTACGGGTGCGTTTGCGCCGCCGAGCGCTGCTGCCCGCGTGCGCCAGAACGCGAGGCTCCATGCCCTCGCGAGCGCGTACAGTGTGAGCAGCGAAACCAGTGCGCCCACCCCCATGAGCCAGTAGGCGCCCGGCGTACCAAGCTCTGCCGCCGCAGTAAAGAGGCCGAGTTTGCCGATGAAGCCAGAGAACGGCGGAATGCCACCGAGATTCAGCATGGGAATGAAGAAGAGCACCGCAACCACCGGTGCCGCGCGCAGCATGCCACCAAGCGAGGTCAGTGAGGTGGTGCCGCCCTGTCGCTCAATGAGGCCGACCGCGAGAAAGAGTGTGGTCTGCACAATAATGTGGTGCGCCACGTAGAAGATGGTCGCCGCGTAGCCGGCGCTCGTCGCCATGCCGATGCCAAAGATCAGATAGCCGATGTGACTGATCAGGGTAAATGAGAGTAACCGCTTAATATCGAGCTGCGACACCGCGCCAAGAATTCCGACGATGAGGGTTAGCGCAGCGATCACGAGCAAGAGCTGATCTACACTCGAATGCGGAAACAGCTGCGTCTGCGCGCGAATAATCGCGTACACGCCAACCTTGGTAAGCAGGCCCGCAAACACCGCGGTCACCGGCGCGGGTGCGGTCGGATAAGAATCTGGCAGCCAGAACGCAAGCGGAAAGATTGCCGCCTTGATGCCGAAAGCGATGAGCAGCGCGAGGTTCAGCAGCAGTTGCACGTTACCGGGCAACTCGGCGATACGAAGCGTCAGCTGGGCAATGTTGACCGTGCCGGTGGCGGCATAGACGAGCCCGATCGACACGAGAAAGAGAATCGACGAGACAAGCGACACCACCACATAGGTGACACCCGCACGGATGCGCGGGCCCGTGCCGCCGAGGGTGATGAGTACGTAGCTGGCAACAAGCAAGATCTCAAAACCGACGTACAGGTTGAAGAGGTCGCCCGCGATGAAGGCGTTGCAGACGCCCGCACCGAGCACGAGATAAGTCGGGTAATAGATCGAGACCGGAGTCTCATCGTCACCATCGGCAAGACCCTGCCCGAGCGAAAACAGCAGCACCCCGAGCAGCACCACCGCCGACACCGTCAGCATGAGAGCGCTCAGGCGATCCACCACCAACGAAATACCAAACGGAGCCGCCCAGCCGCCCACCTGCATAACAAGGGCACCCTGCTGATCGACGATCCACATGAACGCACCGCTCAGCGCGACCACGCAGACGAGCGCCACCACCGTGATGAGCTGCTGCGCGCGGCGACGGCCCGGCAGCGCGAGCGCAAGTGCCGCGCTACCGAGCGGAATGAGCACCACGAGGGGAATCAGCGAGATCATGCGTGCCCCTCCCTTGCCTCAAAAGTGTCTGTTGTGTTGGACTCGTCAAACTCCGGTTCGCTCTCGAGCCCCTCATCAGTAACCTCATCGGTCGTGAGCGTCTCAGCATCGACGAGCTCAAGGTCGTGAGCGTCGTCAACCACCGCGTCTTCGCCCTCACGAGCAAGGCGCCAACTGCGATAGATCAGCGCGAGCATGAAGGCGCTCACCCCGAAGGTAATCACGATTGCCGTCAATATGAAGGCCTGGGGCAAGGGGTCGCTCATATCGAGCGGTTCTGCCTCACCATAGATCGGCGCTTCGCCGAACGCACCCGAGGTCAAGAAAATCAGCAGGTTGGTGGCGTTTCCTACCAACAAGAATCCAAGCAGCACCCGGGTCAGGCTGCGGTCGAGCAGCAGATACACGCCGATGGCAAAGAGGGCCACCATCACCGCAAGCAGCACGAGAGGTATCGAGAGTGTCACGATGCTCCTCCCCTCGCTGGCGCCGTCTCGTCGAGCGCCGTTTCAAGGTCGTTTTCTTCTTGCTTATCGATCTCGGCACCGAGACTGCGCAGCACGTCAAGCACGAGACCAAACACCACCAAGTAGACACCGATGTCAAAAAGTGTCGAGGTCACGAGCGGCAGCGTACCGAACGGCCCGAGGTCTAGGTCGATCCATGCAGACGAGAGGGCTGCCTGCCCAAAGAAGAGCGGCAAGATTGCCATCGTCGCGGCAAGGGCTAGTCCGGCACCCAAAATGCGACCCGCATCTACCGGTACCGTCGCACCAAGCTCGTCTCTGCCACCGGTGAGGTAGCGCGCCACGAGAGCGAGGCCTGCGACCAAACCGCCTGCGAAGCCACCACCGGGTGCGTTGTGCCCGACCAACAGCAGATAGAACGACAGCAGGATCAGGGCATGGAAGATCAAGCGCACGACAACCTCGAGCAGAATCGAGCGGCGCGAGGGGTCGAGGTTGCGTCCGGCGAGCAGCCACGTGCGGCGCTCAAGCGGATCCTTCGGATCGTTCACGCGGCGAATGTGCTCCTGCACTTGCATCCTCGCGTCACGACGCCCGAGCTTGGGCAGGGTATCAACGCGAGTACTGAGAAACACAAGCGAGGCCACGCCCGTCGCCGCAGCAAGAATCACCGAGAGCTCGCCCAGTGTGTCCCAACCGCGAATATCGACGAGCATCACGTTGACCACGTTCGCCCCGTGCCCTCCAAAGTAGGCAAGCTCAGGAAGCTGGAGCGAGATGGGATCCGCGACTCTTGCATTCATCGCAATCAATGCCAACGCACCAATCGTGAGCCCAGTGCCCGCCCCAATCAGGGCGCGCACCCAGCGCTTCCATCGCGATGCGCGCAGGGTGATCCTCTGCGGCAGCCTGCGAATCACCAGCACGAACGCGATCAACGTCACCGTCTCGACAAGCACCTGGGTGAGGGCAAGGTCGGGGGCACCGTGCAGCGCAAATATTGCAGCCATGCCGTAACCAGTGACGCCGACGAGCACAACCGCTTGAAACCTCGTGCGGGCACGCATGGCAAAGAATGCGGCACTGATCATGATGACCGCGATGGGCAGCTGCACGGGTGAGGTGAACAGCGGCATACCCGTCGGTAGTGCGGTCGTCGTAAGAATAGTTCCGCCGAGTGTTGCCGCCGTCACCGCAAGAATGACCGCGAGATAGAACGGCAGGGATCCTCGTTGCGTGAGCGAAGTCAACCTCACAGCGAGCACATCGAGCCAGTGCGTGAGCAACCAATACACGTGTGATGCGGTAAACCGCTCAGACGCGGCCGGAACAGCCCGGTTGCTTCGAATCAACAACACAGCAAGCAGCGCACCAGCAGTAAGCACGATCGCAGAGGCAGCAAGAGACAGTGTCAGGCCGTGCCAAAGCGCCAGGTGGTCAGCACCGCTTTCCGGGAGCGCGCGCCACAGCAGCGCATCGAATCGCGGAGCGAGCAGACCGCCGAGCACCGTCAACGCCACAAATATTGCGGGGGTAATAAGCGTGGCAGCAGAATCTCGGTGCACGATGGTGCAGAGTTGCACCTCGCGCTTTGTCGCGAAGGTACCCCAGAGAAAGCGCAACATGTAGGCGACAGTCAATACGCTGCCGAGCATTGCGATCGCGAACGCGAATACTGCGATGGGCAGCTCCTGTCCCACATCGAGAAGCTCGGCAAACGCAGCCTCTTTTGCGACGAACCCGATCAGTGGCGGCACACCCATCATGCTGAGCGAGGCGAGCACAGCAATCACTGTGAGACCCGGGGCCTGCCGCCACAAGCCGCTCAGACGGCGCAAGTCGCGCGTACCGGTGCGGTGGTCGACAATACCCACCACCAAAAACAGAGGCGCCTTCGCAAGCGCGTGTGCGAAGAGTAGGGCGAGGCCGGCAAACGCGACGTTCGGTTCGGCGACACCAAACACCATCACGAGCAGACCCAGCTGGCTCACGGTGCCGTGCGCAACGATCAGCTTCACATCGTATTGACGAAGCGCACGCACGCCGCCACCGATCATGGTAATTGCGCCAAGAATGACTAGGGTCTCGCGGTACCCCGGAACCTCGGAAAAACCCTCACCAAGGCGGGCGATCAGATACACGCCGGCTTTCACCATCGCAGCGGCGTGCAGGTACGCGCTGACAGGAGTTGGCGCTGCCATTGCGCCGGGCAACCAAAAATGAAAAGGGAAAATCGCGGACTTTGAAAGCGCTCCAACCAGCACCAGATACACCGAAATCGTTGCAAGGAGGCCTGTGGGCGGGCGGGCAATGATTTCAGAAAGGTTGGGGGTGCCGCTTTGGGTCGCGAGGATCACCAGACCTACGAGCATGACAAGCCCGCCTGCGGTTGTAACCATGAGCGCTTGCAGCGCAGACGAACGGCTTGTGCGTCGTTTGTGGGCGTGTGCGATCAGCAAAAACGAGAAGACCGAAGTTGCTTCCCAGAAAATGAAGAGCAGGTACACGTTGTCTGCGAGTACCAAACCCAGCATGCTGGCGCCGAAGCCCAAAAAGACGGCAGCAAAACGGGCTAGGCCCTCTTCATCGTTGTCGAAGTAGTTACGGCAATACAACAGCACGAGGGCGCCAGCACCGGTTACGAGCAGGGCGAATAGCCACGAGAGTTGATCCATACGGAACGTGAGGTTCAGACCAAGCTGAGGCAGCCAGCTCATCTCTTCCGTGACCGTGCTGCCAGAAATGCCCAGCGGAAGTAGCACAGCAAACGACGCCGCGAGCGGCACCGCCGCAACAAAGAATCCGTTGCGGCGCATTCGCTGCACGACGGGGTAAATCAGAAGGGCGCAACAGGACAGAGCGAGCAGAAGAGTCGCCATCGTCCCCATACGCTTCCTCCGTCCCAACTCGCCTTATACGTCGTTCCTATTCTACCGGAGGGCGAGGGCTCAGACTCCGAGAAGCCTGGCTTGGGCACAAATGAATTGAGGGGGCCAACCATAAGGTTGGCCCCCTCAAAAAAGGAGTCCGGCGGTGTCCTACTCTCCCACACCCTCCCGAGTGCAGTACCA
>JAIUOH010000050.1 GCA_020161315.1 Actinomycetota bacterium
GGCGCAAACGACAAACTGGCGGTGTGAAGCTTCGCTCCGCTTGAGCAGTGCTACGCGATCAATCTGTGTGAGGCACGACCCGGGTTACGCGATCATCTTGACATGAGGCACCACGACCGCTGGCACACCAGTGGCGCACGCGCTCTTGCACCGGCATGCATTTCGTGTACGCTTCTCGGTGTGGAGATGTAACGCGACCCCCGTTCTGCGCTGAGGCGCCGGCACTCGCGAACCCACTTTCTCGGCAGGCATTCCCTGCCAGGCTTCATGAGCACCCGGCACAGGCCCGCTGCGGAACACTGTTTCGCTTCGAAGGGCACCCCATGCCGCACCATCACACCTCACCAGATCTCACTTCCGCCCGCCGCGCGGCAAACGTTGACACCGGCGGCACCGCCCGCACGCACCTCACGGTTGACGGGCTCTCGGTCTCATACCCCGACCGCCGCGTACTCACCGACCTGTCGTTTTCGGCGCGCACGGGGGAACGCCTCGGCCTGATCGGCGAAAACGGCACGGGCAAATCAACCCTGCTCAGGGTGCTCGCCGGCCTGCAAACGCCCGACGAGGGGGCAGTCGAACTGCCAGGGTCTGTTGCGCTGCTCGAACAGGAGCTGCCCTACCCAGACGACGCGCAAATTGTGCGGGTGCTTGACGACGCACAGCGCGAGGCTGTCGAGTCGCTCAGGCTGCTCGAGACGCTGGGGGCAGACCTCGGCGAGCACCCAGACGACCCGGCGGTTGCCGACGCCTACGCGGCGGCGCTCGAAGCCGCAGAGCGAAGCGGCGCCTGGAACGCCGAGGCCGCGCGCGGCGACACGCTCAACGGGTTGGGTCTCGGCGGCTTCGCCGAGACCCGCACAATCGCCGAGCTCTCGGGCGGGCAACGCCTGCGGCTCTCACTCGCCGCGATCCTGCTGCGAGCATCGCACCTGCTTCTGCTCGACGAGCCGTCAAACCACCTCGATGATGCCTCTGCCGCGTACCTCGATCGAGTACTCAGCGAGTGGCCGGGCATTGTGATCTTCGCGAGCCACGACCGCACCCTGCTCGACGCTGTCGCGACGAAGATTCTCGACCTCGACGCGCTGCCGATCTCGGCTCACGAACTCGCCGAAGACGTCGGCGAGGATCCGGGGTCGGGCATGGGGGTGCGCCTGTGGGGCGTCGGCTACTCTGCAGCGCGGGCCGAACGAGCCGAAGAGATGCGGCGCTGGCGGGCGCGCTTCACCGCAGAGAGCGAGCAGCAGTTCGCGCTCGAACACGAAATCAAGGTGGGTTCGCGCGAGGTCAACCGCAAGCACGAGTCGAAGTCTGAAGCGAAGATCACCCGCAAGTTCTATGCCGACAAAGACGCGCGGGTGACCGCCAGAAGGGCCCGCAACGCGCGAGTGCGCCTGGAGGGGCTTGAGCGCGACCGCGTGCGCCGCCCGCCCGAGCCACTCAGGTTTCGTGGGTTTGAGGAGGATGAGAGCACCGCTCCCCTTCGACAGGTTCAGGGGGCTGGCACATCGGCCCCTGAGCCTGCCGAGGGGGCGATCACTCTGCCTCCCCTGCTCACCGCCCGCGAGGTAGCTCTGACGGGCCGCCTCACGCCAACCTCGCTCGAGCTCCGCGCGGGCGAACACCTGCTGCTCACTGGCCCCAACGGAGCGGGTAAGTCGACACTTCTGGCGATCCTCGCCGCTGAATTGCAGCCCGGGCACGGCACCGTGCTTTGCGACGCAAGCATCGGCTATCTGCCACAGGAGGTCTCGTTTGCGCGGGGCGATCGATCAAGCCTTGAAACTTACAGAAGCGCCGTCGGCGCGGCACTTGCCGACGAGGCACCCCTCGAGTCGATCGGCCTGATCGCGGCTCGCGACCTGCATCGACCCGTGGTTGAGCTCAGCGTCGGCCAGCGCAGGCGGCTCGCCCTCGCAGCCCTCGTCGCGACCACTCCCGGTGTACTGCTGCTTGACGAGCCAACCAACCACCTCTCGCTCACCCTTGTAGAGGAACTCGAGGAGGCGTTGCAGCGCTACCCCGGCGCACTCGTGATCGCGAGCCACGATCGCTGGCTGCGGGCGCGCTGGAAGGGCAGTCTTCTCGAACTTACCGAGCTGCGCTAGTGGTGGCCTCGGGCACGAGCACCAGCGCGAGGGCAGCGCGCGGGTCGTGCAGCGACTGCCGCGTGCTTGGTGCGGCAAGAAAGTAACGCACGGTTTCGGCGACCAACACAGGGTCTGCGCTCACGTAGAGCAGGTTGGTCTGCGCGAAAGCCCCGCCCTCAGTCTCCAGCCGCAGCATGCTTCGAGTGAGAGCTGCCCCCTGCATCTGATCCCAGCGAATCTGCCGCAGCCTGCCCCACGATCTCCACTCGAGCCCATCGACGCCGAGCCTCAATCCACGCGGGCCCGGGGTGCACAACCGCAACACCGGATCGAGCACGAGCACGCAGCCAATCACAAGCAGAGCAATGACTCCCCCGGTGATCCGGTTCGAGGCAATTGGCTCGATGCCAGGCAGCAGCCGCGAGAGTACCCCCAGCACGCCCGCAGCCATCATGAAAACGCCAGACCCAAGCATCGGCCATAAGAAGCCGATGTTTGCGGCGAACCGCAGCGGACCCTCTCGACCGACCACCACACGGCTCACGCGCAGCGCGGCAACGCCAAACCAAATCGAGCAAAGGAGCAACAGCAACGACACCGCGATGCAGAGCAAGAATGACCCTAGCCACAGGTCGTCAACGGCGAAAGCGAACCATGCAATAGCAGCCACGATGGCACCGCCCGCAAAGCTCAACAGCGCTGCCTTCGCCGCAACGAATCGCGCCCGCGGCGCGCGCTCGAACGTGGCTTTGCGCACACGATAGCGCTGAGCGATCGTGCCTGAAGTAGCCACAAGCTGACTAAACGCACTCACTCGACGACCCACCAACTACTCAAAGACATAACCCCAGTCGCCTGCGTCAATTGCCTCTCGTATGTCTAACGGCACTGCAGACTCCCAGCCCCACTCGGCGAGTTCAGACGCGCCCCACCCGACGAGCACGACCGCGCCCGCGACGACGGCGACAGGTAGCGTGACTCCAACAAGCGCGGCACCGCCGACGACGAGTCCACCAGCTGCAGCCCCACCAAGGGTGCCACCCAGTAGACCTGCGGCTGCCGACGATGCCGAACCGCCGTTCATTACGTCTGCAACCGCGACCAGCACGTCTAACCCCAACCCGACGCGCGAGATAAGCTTCGTGCCCGACTTAATATTGTCGACCGCCGCGTCGAGCTCCTTGCGCGCCTCAACGAGCTCTGGCGTTTCAAACTTCGATGCCGGGCCACTGATTCGCGGGTCACCAGAGCGAAGCCTTTCTCGATGGGTGTCGGCATCTATCTTGGCCTGCTTTGCCTTATCTTCGAATTCTCGAAGGTTCGACTCCCACTCGGCAGATTTCAGTTCAACGACGGAGCTGATTGTCAGCTCGTTGCCGGTCTTCAGTACCTCGTAGGCCAACACCAAGGGTTCAAAGTCTGTGACTCGCCCCATGAGCGGCAAAAAGTACTCGTCGATCCATCGGTCAAGTTCACCCCACCAGTTCACTACGTCTTCGGCGATCTGCTCGTACAGGCTCAACGCCTGTTCGTACCAGCCAGCCGGGCGAACTTTGCCGTCTGGCCCATAGTCTGGCGGCGGTGTCTGCCCTTGAGCGATGATGTAGGTCGGTGGCGGGATCGGTGCCTGCACCTGGGAGTTCTTTACGATCAGCCAGGTCTTCACGGCCTTGTCGGCGAACTCATCGAATTTATCTTGCCCGCGCCTGAGGCGGTTCGCGTAGGCACGAATCACGGTTGCCGCGTCTGACGCGTAGACGTCTACAGGGTCGATGGCATCGGCGATCGCGTTGGTCGTTTCGCGAAACGCACTGCCTGCCTGCCCGAACCACCACATCTGCGAATCGGCCGCGGTGCGTCGAAGCTGCGAGTACAGCTCGTGCGTCTGCTCAGAGAGGTCGGGCGAAAGCCAATCGGCTAGGGTGTGCAGCGCGACGGGGTCGCCCGGAATGTTGAGATCGATATACATCAGCCAAAGTTCTCGTGCGAAAAGTTGTCGAGCGCCTCAACTACCTCGGCCTCGGTCGCCAGCTGGTCTTCGACAACCTCGTCGGCAATCGCGCACAAGCCCAAGCTGATGTCAGACGCCAGCCCCGCTGCCTCGACCGCCGCCCGAATGATGAACGGAATCTTATCGCTTGCCCTGCCCCCGTCAGCGCCCGTAGGCAGGCCGCTGAGCATATCGCGCAGAGACTCCGCCTCCGTGCGCGATTTCTTCACGATCTCGTTGAGTTCGTCGCGAGAAACCGAGATCTTCGTCATATCAGCCGACCGCCGCGTTTGAGCTGGTCTGAGATCACCGGGTCAAAGCTGATCTTCTCAAATGGCTGCCTGGCTTTGAACTCGCCAAGCACCGCGGTCTGCACGAAAATCCATGGCTGTTCGTAGCCGCAGGCATCGAGCAGCCGGTCGAGGGCAGTAAATGCGAGCAGCGTGAGTTCACCGCTCGGCTGCTTTCGAATCTCAACGACCGGCGGCTCCTTGCCAGCTTCGCGCACCGGAAGGTAGAGGATCGGTGGAACCACAGCCCTGCCAGGCGCATCAGCCATGTCTACGCCGCACCTTCGAACATCGAGGTAACCGAGCCGTCTTCGAAGACCTCGTGAATCGCCTGCGCCAGCAACGGCGCAATCGACAGCACGGTCAGCTTCTCGAACTGCTTCTCGGGCGGAATCGGCAGGGTGTCGGTAACGACGACCTGGTCAATGAAGTCCTGCGAGAGGTATTCGGTGGCCTTGCCCGAGAAGATCGCGTGCGTGCAGGCGATCGTGACGCCGCGGGCGCCGTTCTTCTTAAGCGCCTCGGCAGCCTTCGCAATGGTTCCGCCGGTGTCGATCATGTCGTCTACGACCACGCACCACTTGTCCTTCACGTCACCGACGATGTCGTGCACGGTGACCTGGTTTGGCACGAGAGGATCGCGGCGCTTGTGAATGATTGCGAGCGGCGCGTCGAGCTTGTCGCTCCACACGTCGGCCACGCGCACGCGGCCCATGTCTGGTGACACAACGCAGAGGTCGTCGCGGTCGATCGTCTTCTTGAAGTGGTCGAGCAGCACGGGCATCGCAAAGAGGTGATCGACCGGGCCATCGAAGAAGCCCTGAATCTGCGAGGCGTGCAGATCGACCGACATGATGCGGTCTGCACCGGCAGCCTTGAAAAGATCAGCGACGAGACGGGCCGAGATCGGCTCGCGTCCGCGGCCCTTCTTATCCTGGCGCGAGTAGGGGTAGAACGGAGCGACCACGGTGATGCGCTTTGCCGAGGCACGCTTCAGCGCGTCGACCATAATGAGCTGCTCCATGAGCCACTCATTGATCGGGTGGGTGTGGCTCTGAATCACGAAGGCATCGCATCCGCGAACGCTCTCGTCAAAGCGAGCATAGAGTTCGCCGTTTGCGAAGGTGCGCGCGTCGGTGGGCACGAGTTCGGCGCCCAGTTCTTCGGCTACCCGCTCGGCAAGCGCCGGGTACGCCCGGCCCGTGATCAAGACCAGCTTCTTCTGGCCTGCCATTTCGATCGCGCTCATGTCGCTATTCTCTCTGCCCTATTCTGCAGCGGTATCGCTGCTTGGTTGTTCTGCCGCACTCGCGCTGCTCGTGCCCGGCCGGTTCTCGGCCACCCACCCCTCGAGGTTTCGCTGCGGCGCCACGTTCAACGCCAGAGCCCCCCTTGGAACGTCTTTTCGCACCACGGTGCCCGCCGCCGTGTAGGCGCCGTCTTCAATGGTAACCGGAGCGATGAGCACATTCTTCGAGCCCACTCGGACCGCGTTGCCCACCGAGCTGTGGTGCTTCTTCACACCGTCATAGTTGGCAAAGATGGTGCCCGCACCGATGTTGCTGCCGTCACCGATCGTGGCATCGCCAACGTAGCTGAGATGCGGCACCTTGCTGCCGTCGCCAATCTTTGCATTCTTCGTCTCAACAAATGCGCCGATCTTGCCCGCATCACCAAGTTCGGTGCCCGGGCGAATGAACGCAAACGGGCCGACCTCGACGCCCGCACCAAACACGGCAAGTGTCGCTTCGCTGCGGCGAATGTGCGCACCCTCACCCACCTCGCAATCTACAAGTGTGGTGTCGGGGCCGACAACCGCCCCTGTCGCGATCGAGGTAGCGCCGTGCAGGTAGGTGCCGGGCAGAATCTCGACGTCTGCTTCGATGCTCACGTCTGCGTCAATCCAGGTCGTAGTCGGGTCGACCACCGTGACACCTGCGCGCTGATGGGCGAGCACAATGCGACGATTCATCTCACGGCCTGCCTCTGCCAACTGCGCGCGATCATTGACGCCAGCAATAAGCCAGGCGTCATTCGTGGCAACCGCGTCAACAACTCCGCCAGCCGCAAGAATTCTCGCGGCTGCATCGGTCAGGTACTTCTCGGCCTGCGCATTATTCGTGTCAATTTCGTCGAGCGCGCGGCTCAGCGCCTGACGGGCAAACACGTAGATGCCGCCGTTGATCTCGGTGATGCGGCGCTGCGTGTCACTCGCGTCTTTCTCTTCGACGATGCCCGTCATCGAGCCGTCTGCCCCGCGCAAAATGCGCCCAAGACCCGTCGGGTTCTCAAAGATCGCCGAGAGCAGCGTCATGCCTCGCCCACCCTCAACGTGGCCGACCACAAGCTGCTGCAGCGTTGGCACATCGATCAACGGGGCATCACCGCTCAACACCACAATCGAGCCATCAAAGTCCGCTGGCAAAGCCGCAATTGCCAGCTCGACCGCGCGACCCGTGCCCGGCACCTCATCCTGATCAACGATCAGGGTGTGCGGGGCGTGGTCAAGAATCGCCTGAGAGACAAGATCGCGCTCGTGACGCACCACGGCGATCACGGTCTCGGGCTGCAGGCCCGCGGCGGTGTCGAGCACGTGCGAGACCAGGGGTCGCCCACCAATCCGGTGCAGGATCTTCGGAACCGCAGATTTCATGCGGGTACCCTGACCCGCTGCGAGAATCACGACTGCGAGCTTCTGTGTCATGTAGCTTCCTTCACGAGCGCAACACGGAGCGGTAGACAACACGCAATCCTCGTAATCCGTTCCCGCGAACAGGAGCAGAAAACAAAGCTGCGCTTTGTTTTACCGCTCCGCCCCCAGGATTCGAACCTGGACCTAACAGCTCCAAAGGCTGTCGTGCTGCCGTTACACCAAGGCGGACCGCGCCGAAACCGGCACCACACTATTCTGGCAGACTTCGCGACCGTTATTGACCGCTGGCCCAACCACCGCACCCCGAGACACACGCAACAGCGTCGGCAAAGCCGCGGGATCCTCGAAAACAAAAGATAATAGAACCGTGAACGAACAAGACGAGGTCGACCGCATTCTTGGCGAATGGGCAGCAGCCCGACCCGATCTCGACATCGCACCGCTCGCCGTGTTTTCTCGAATGACGCGCATCACAAAGCACCTCGACCGCGCCCGCGTGCACGCCTTCGAGCGCAGCGGCCTCGCCGCGTGGGAGTTCGATGTGCTCGCCGTGCTTCGCCGCAGCGGCAGCCCGTACCGGCTCAGCCCAAAGATTCTCGTGCAGCAGACCATGGTGTCGAGCGGCACGATGACGAACCGCATCGACCGCATGGTCGAGCGCGACCTCGTGCGTCGCCTCACTGACCCGAACGACGGTCGCGGCGTGCTCGTTGAGATGACCGCGCAGGGCCAGACCCTTGTAGACGCGGCGATGACTAGGCTCGCCGACGCTGAAGAGCGCCTCATTGGCGGCCTGCCCCGCGCAGAACGCGATCGCCTCGCTGCACTGCTGCGCAAGCTCGCGCTCAGCGTAGACCGCTTCAACCCCATCGACGACTGAGTCGGCTCACCCCAGCCGCCCGCAGCGGTCGGTACCGACGCGCCTGGGCCGATCCCGCGCGCCCGATTTCGAACGCACCCCGGAGTTGCTAGCGTGGGGGCATGACGACGAAGTCCAGCGCCTCCCCCGGAATGCCACTGCGCGACTACCGCGTGCACCGCTACGTCAACGCGTTCTGCCCCGAATGCCATAACGAGCAACCAGACAGGCCACTCTCTGAGGTACAGCGGCTCTCTGGCTGGCTCGCCGACCGAGACGGTGTCATCTATCTCGAGCGCGGCTGCCGCACGCACGGTGTGCAACGCACGCTGTACGACGAATCGGCCGAGATTCTGAGGTACCTCGAGCAGTGGACGGCCCCGACCAAGATTCACACCGCCGACCTCGCAGGCAATTTCAAGCCCGTTCCAGAAGCGTACGAAGACGGCTTGCCCGAGATGCAGACGCAGCACACCTGCATTCTGCTCGAAGACATCACCGATCACTGCAACCTAAAGTGCCCCACCTGCTTCGCAGAGTCGAGCCCTGCGGCGAGCGCGGTCGCGCCGCTCGCTGAGGTGCTGGCGTCGGTCGACGCTCGGCTCGCCCGCGAAAACAACCGCATCGACGTGCTCATGCTCTCGGGCGGCGAACCGACGCTCTACCCGTGGCTTGAGCAGTTACTTGAGCATCTCGTCGCGCGCCCGGTTGTGCGCATTCTCATCAACTCGAACGGGCTGCGCATTGCAAACGACGACGCCTTCGTCGAGACGCTCAAGAAGCACCGCGAGCGCATCGAGATCTACCTGCAATACGACGGCGAAGAACCCGAGTCTTCGCGCTACCACCGCGGCGCAGATATTCGCCGCTTCAAGACTCGCGCGCTTGAGCGGCTCTCTGCGGCGGGCGTGTTTACGACCCTCACGATGACGGCGGCGCTCGGCGTGAACGACCACGAGATCGGCAATGTGATTCGCCGCGCAATGCAGACCCCGTTTGTGGGCGGGGTCACGATTCAGCCGGTGTTCGGTTCGGGGCGTTCGGCTGGCATTGACGCGATGGATCGGCTCACCCACACAGGCGTGCTGGCACGGCTGGGGCCACAGACCGACGGTGAGGTGACGTGGCAAGACCTCACGGCTCTTCCGTGCTCGCACCCGCACTGCTGCTCGGTCGGCTATCTACTGCGCGACGACTCTGGCGCGTGGCGCTCACTCACCTCGCTCGTCGGGCACGACCGGCTGAAGGAGTTTCTCGACCTCAATCCCGACCTGATTGCGAACCGCATTGCCGACAGCAACATCAACAGGGCGCTCAAAGACAGCGTGAAGCAGTCGCTGCTCGACCTCTTGAGCGAGCAGTCGTCGCTCTCTCACCCGTCGATCGGCAGCCTATGGAAGGATATTTGCGTCGGCTGCGACCTCGGCATCGGCACCCTTACCCAGCTCGCGACCTCGGCCCTGCCCGGGCAGCACAAGCGGCTGCGCAGCTTCTTGGGCGAACGCGTAAAGCGCATCACCATCAAACCGTTCATGGATATCAACACCATGATCGAAGAGCGACTCACCCAGTGCTGCGTGCACGTTGCGACCGTAAACGAGACCCCCGCTGCAGACGGCAGTGCGGTGCACCAGTGTGCACCATTCTGCGCGGTGCAGGCGTGGGAGCCGCTCTCGAGGCGCAGGCTCTCTACCGCGACGGGCTCGCCCGCGCTGAAGGGGGTCAGCGACGAACGGGCGCCGGCGTTTGCTCCCCCGGCTGACGGGGCTGACGGGGCTGACCGGGCAAGTGGCACGGTCGGCGCACAGCCAGCTTTCACCGCCGACGCGTCTCGCCTCATTCCAGTGAAGTCGCACAGGCGCTAGACAGGACAGCAGGCAGGCACCCCATGCACCCAGACGGCGCGGCGCACCTGACGCCCACAACTCCCCCGCTCGCACAGCGCGATGACACCGTGCCAGACGCACCCGGCTTCGACCCGCTGCGCCTCTGCGTCAACACAACCGTTGCGCTCATAGCCTGCGTGCTCGGCCCGATCGCGCTGCTCGGCTTCGCGCTGCTCGCGATCGTCGGCTACACAAAGGCCCGCCGCGGCGGCCTCATGCGGTCGAAGTGCAAGCTCGGCGACACCCGCGTGGTGTTGGCGTACCTCTCGGTGATTGCGGTGCTCGCGGCCGTGGCGATCCCGCTCTGGGTCATGCTCTGGGTGCGAGTGTTCGGCGGCTAATCGTGTACCCGCGTCTCAGCGATCTGCTCGGCTTCGGCCCACCGCTCGACACGCACGGCGTGTTTGTGGCGCTCGGACTGGCCTTCGGCGGGCTGGTGTTCTGGCTTGAGTCGAGTCGGCGCGGCGTCAAGGACCCGCGCATTCCGTATCTCGTGCTCGGTGCTCTCGTTGGCGCGGGCATCTTCGCGCGCCTCGGCACCTGGGTGCAGCACCTCGACCCCGCGCAGAACTTGAATCTGGCAGAGCAACTGCTGCGCGGTAACGCTTCAATCTTGAGCGCGCTCGTCGGCGCTTGGCTCGGCGTGCACGTCACGAAGCGCATTGTCGGCTACAAGGATCGCACCGGTGATCTCTTCGCGCCAGCGGTTGCGGTGGCGCTCGCAGTAGGCAGGTTCGGGTGCTTTTTGACCGAAAAGCCCGGCACACCAACCGCGGGAGGCTGGGGCGTGGTGCTCGATGAGGCCACCGCAGCACGACTGGGTTCGCCCGCCGGGGTCGGCCTGCACCCGAGCTTCATCTACGAGATTGTGTTTCACGCCGTCGCGTTCTTGCTGCTCTGGTTCTGGCTGCGACACCTGGGCCTCGGATCGGGTGAGACGCTCACGCTCTACATCGGCGCGTATGCGGTGTTTCGCTTTCTCGTTGAGTTTGTGCGCGGCAACGAGGTCGCCTGGCTCGGCATCACGCGGCCGCAGCTGTTCTTGCTCGTCACGATTCCAATGTTTGCGGCGAGGATCATTTGGCTGGCAAAGCGAGGTAGGCTCAGCCCTACCGGATCAAGGAGGCACCGTGAGCACCAACCCGCCTGAACCGATCGAGCCTGGCGAGACGCCCTCGCCTGGCGAACCGCAGCAGCCTCAGCCTGAACAACCGCAGTTTCAGCCTGAGCCAATGCAATTTCAGCCTGAGCCAATGCAATTTCAGTCTGAGCCAATGCAATTTCAGTCTGAGCAGCAGGCACCGCAGCCGCCGCTGTCGCCGCAGGCTTCACAACCGCCGCAGTTCGCGCCGCCCTACGGGCAGCAACCGCAGCCACCCTATGGGCAGCCCGCCCCACATGAGCAGCCCTACTCAGCTGCGCCCGAGCAAACGCCGCCCCCGCAAGGCTATGCGCAGCCTGGCTACCCACAAACGCACCCGGGCTACCCGCAGCAACAGCCGGGTTACCCACCGCATATGCAATCTGGCTACCCGCCGCAGGCGCAGTACCCTCCGGTTCCCGCGGGCTGGCAACCACCACCGCCACCGGGCGGCAAGATCTGGTTGGGAATTCTCATCTCGATCGGCGCGCCAGTGCTGGCCTACCTACTTGGAATAGCGCTCTCATACACGACGAACGGCCAGTCAAATAGCTTCTTCGGCCCACTGGCAACGCTCTTCTTGCCCGCGCTGCTCGTGCTCATCGGCGCGATCACCCTCACGGTGATTCATCGCACCAGAAAGACCGGCATCGGTATGTTTATTGGGCTTGCGGCAATGCCGATTATTGGCTTCGGGGCCTGCGTTTCGGCAATTTTCGGGGTGAGCGCGGCGTCTTCGTTCTGATGCCCACGTGGGCATCAGAACGAAGACAGCACAGTGCCTCGCCTGACTTCGCGTTCGTCGCTGCTTAGCCTGCAAAGGGCGGGCGGCGCAGCGTGCCACCGTCGCCAGCTTCAAATGCGGCCGCGTAGCCGAGCAGCGCAGCATCATCGTAACCACGCCCCGCGAAGGTCAGGCCAACCGGCATGCCAATGTCGCTCATCACGCCCATCGCAACGGTGACGCTCGGAATACCGAGGTGGCGCAGCGCGTAGTTGCCGTTCGAGAAGAACACGCCGTTTGACCACGCATGATCGGCAGCAGCGAGATCGCGCTCTGCGTTCTCGGCCCCAACGTCGCCGTTTGCCGGGAACACCACACCGTCGAAGCCCTCAGCCTCAAGCCACGACTCGAAGAGCTGCTCGCGCAGCTGCACGAGCGCTTTGAGGCCCGCTGCGAAGTCTTCGCGCTCGCGCGGGTCAAGAATACCCTGCTGAGCGTAAGCAACAGTGGCGCGGTAGCGGTTGGCGTAGTCTTCGACCTCTTCGTAGCGGTCGGGCAGCGTACCGGGAGGGGTCGGAAAGATCTGGTCGGGGTCAACCTCACCGAGTGAGGTGTAGACCGGCGCAGCGAGATCCTCGTCGCGTCCCTCATGGTTTGCACGCAAGAAGTCATCCCAGCCGTACGCCAGGAAGTCAGTGAACTCGGTGTCCATCCATCCCTCGGGCAGCACGCCGAGCGCACCGACGTTTTCCTGACCGGGGCGATCGCCCTCGTACTGCTCAATGAGCGGAAAGTCGGTGACGACAACCTCGGCACCGAGCGCCTCGAGCCTCGCCTTTGCCACTTGCCACAGCTCAAGAATCGAGGGGCGCACGGCAATCGGAAACGCGGGGTCTTCGCCGAGGTACATCTTCGGCACCGCAAAGCGCTTACCCTCCAGCGACGCGGTCTCGGCGAGCGCGAGGTACGACTCGGGGCGGTGCTCGCTCGGCTTCGGCAGCGCCACGACCTGCTGGTTGCGCCAGAAGTCGCCACGGGTCTTGGGGTCGTCTTGCACGAGCACGTCGAGCAGTCGCAGCATGTCTGGCATCGAGCGGGTGTGCGGCACCACAACGTCGCGAGCCGGGAACAGCGGCCAGTTGCCGCGGATGCTGAGCACCCCCCAGCTCGGGGTGTAGGCACAGATGCCGTTGTTCGAAGCTGGGCTGCGGCCGCTTGACACAGTCTCTTCGCCCATGCCGAACACGCCCATGCTGGTTGCGGTCGCGACGCCCGAGCCGTTCGACGAGCCCGAAGCGTAGGCGGCGGCGAGGTAGCCGGGGTTGTAGGGGCTCTCGGCTCGGCCGTAGACGCCGCGCTGCATGCCGCCGTCTGCCATGGGTGGCATGTTGGTTTTGCCGATGAGCACGGCGCCCGCCTCGCGCAGCTTCTCGACAGAGAACGCATCCCACTGGGCAACGAGGTTCGCGAATGCGGGCGAGCCCGACGCCACGGTGAGACCCTTCACCATGTACGAGTCCTTCACCGTGAACGGCACGCCCTCAAGCGCGCCGATGGTTCCAGCGGCGCGGCGTTCGTCGCTCGCGCGAGCCTCTTCAAGCGCGTGCGGGTTGAGCACCGGAATCGCGTGCAGGTTCAGGCCTGCTGTGTCGATCCTCGCGGCTCGATCAAGGCACCACTGCATCAGTTCGACCGAGGTTACTCGGCCGTCTGCAAGTGCCTGCAGCGTCTCTTCAATGCTGGCTTCAACGGGGTTGAATGCTTCGATGCTCATGGCACATAGCCTAGCGCCGCGCTGGGCCCGCGGGCGACAAGTTGCCCCACCGCTTTGAGCGCTCGGCAGGGTGCCGATCCCGCGCGACGCAATCGAGCTACAGCCCTTCAAATGTCGAACTCGGCCCCTTTTGCCGAGCTCGTTGCCTTTACACAGGGCAAAGGGGCCGAGTTCGGCAAAAGGGGCCGAGTTCGATTTCGCGACAGCAAAGTGGCCTGCCGCTCTGGAGCGACGTCTGACTACCGCTCGCTGACCTTGCCGAACACGCCGGCAATCGGGGCGAGCACGAGCGGGCGTGCCGCCCAGGTGACCGCGGCGGTTACGACGAGGCCGATCACGAGCATCCAGAAACCGAACCATGAGGGCTCGGGCGTGCCGACGAACATGTGGTTCAGGTTCTTCAGCGCACCGGTCGTGAACACCAGGAACACGTGCACCAGAATGAACAGCACGAAAAACAGCATCACCGGGAAGTGGATCGCCCGCGCGAGCGGCGCCGGGTAAGCCTTATTGAGCTTCTCGGCGTCTTTCGGCCACCACTCGCTCATGCGCACGCCAGTAATCGCGGCAAGGGGCGCAGCGATGAAGATCACCGTGAAGTACATGAGCTGCTGTAGCGAGTTGTAGTTGACCCAGCCGTCTTCGACCGGCCACTCGAGCGTCAGGTATTGCAGCGCGGCGCTCGCGGCATTTGGAAACACCTCCCAGCTGGTGGGCACGACGCGCGCCCAGTGGCCGCTCACGAAGAGCATCACCACGAACGCGACGCCGTTGGCCAGCCACAGCAGGTCGAGCGAGGTGTGCAGCCAGAGGTAGATCGAGATCTTCTTGCCACCCTTCTTCGGGGTGAAGAAGGCATCAGGCTTCTGCTGCTGCCGCACGAGCAGGCCCGAGCGAATGATCAGCACCATCAGGAAGAAGTTCAAGAAGTGCGACCAGCGAGCCCACCACGGGAACCCGGGGTCGACGAACTCAGGCAGGTGGTACTCGCCGGGATAACGCTTCAAAAACTCGGGCACGCCCGGCAGCGTGGTCACGCCGCGGGCCGCGAGCACGATGATTGCAGCTGCGAGGATCGCCGCCCCGCCCCAAAGCACTGCGAGCTTTGCCCAGTTGCCAAGTGTGCGGCCACGAACCACGATGGGCCCGCGAGCGGGCTTTGCGGGCGCGGCAGGAGCCGCACTTGAAGCGCCGTTCGAACTTGTCGAGACAGGGGCCTGCTGTGCCGCGCTGGTCGAGACCTCAGGCTGAGTGCTCGTCATCTCGATAGGCTCGATGACCGGCTCGACAGACTCCGCAGTAGAAGCACCGCCGGTGGAGCTAGTAGAGACCAAAGGTGCCTCGCCGACCGAGCTTGTCGGGATCAGCGGCTGCACTGCGACTGCGCGCTCGACGACAATGGTCGCCGCAGTCGGCCAAGGGTCGCCGCCCACAGTGCGGGGCAGGCCCTGGCGTAGCGTGACCTCTTCGGTGACGGTATCGAAGGCGGCGGCTGGAGCGCTGGTCGAGCCCACCGAAACCTGGGGTGCTTCGCTCGTCACTTCGACAGGCTCGGCAAGCGAAGAAGTCGAGGCATCGCCGGTCGAGCCCACCGAAACCAAGGGCTCTTCACCCGTCGCCCCGACAGGCTCGATGAGCGAAGCGACGACTGCAGCAACCCCAGAGGCAGGCCACGGGTCGCCGCCTGCAACGCGCGGCAAACCGCGGCGCAGGGGTACGTCGACGGTTGAGCTAGTCAAGACCGCGGGCTGAACCTTCGTCACTTCGACAGGCTCAGTGACCGAAGCACCGCCGGTCGAGCTAGTCGAGGCCAGAGGTGCCTCCTGCTTCATCTCGACAGGCTCGATGAGCGAAGCGACAGGTTCAATGGGCGCAGAAACAGGCGACGCAACCGCAGCAGCAGCCTCGCCAAGCACGGCCCCCGCAACGTCTGGCCATGCGGGGCCGCCGGGGCTGCGCGGCAGCCCCTTGCGCACCCGATCAGAACTGTAGGTAGCCAAAGCCCTACGCCTTCAGCTTCTCGATCTCAGCGATCAGCGCGGGCACGACCGAGAACACATCGCCAACCACGCCGAAGTCTGCCACCTCGAAGATAGGTGCGTCTGCGTCTTTGTTGATCGCGACGATGAACTTTGAGGTCTGCATGCCTGCCTTGTGCTGGATCGCGCCCGAGATACCGAGGGCGATGTAGAGCTGCGGCGACACCGAGACGCCGGTCTGCCCAACCTGGTACGACTGCGGCACCCAGCCGGCGTCGACCGCGGCGCGCGACGCACCCACTGCGGCGCCGAGCGCGTCGGCGAGTTGCTCGGTGAGCACGAATTGCTCCTTCGAACCAAGACCGCGACCGCCAGAAACAACGGTCTTGGCGCCGCGAAGCTCGGGGCGTGATCCGCCCGAAACCGCGGGCTCAACCGACGCGACTGTGGCGGCGCGCGCCGCGCCAGCTGCCACATCTAGAGCGGTGACAGCAACGGGCTGCGCCGCAGCGCGCGCTTCGACGGCGCCCTGACGCACGGTGATTACCGGCGCACCGTGGGTTACGGCAGCTCCGACGGTGTATGCCCCACCGTAGGCCGAGTTCAGCGCGGTGACACCCTCGGAGTCGCGAGCCAAGCCAATAGCGTCGGCGATGAGGCCCGAGCGGGTGCGCGCAGCAAAGCGAGCTGCGGCCTCGCGCCCCTCGATCGAGTGTGATGCGAGCACCGCGTCGGGGCGCACGAGCGCCGCGGCAGCAGCGAGAGCGTCTGCGGCACCGCCGCCGAGCTCGTCGCGAGCGACGGCGGTCAGCACCGAGGCGGCTCCCAGCTCTGCGGCAGCAGCAGCGAGGCCGTCAACATCGCCCGCGCCAGCGACTACCAGTGCGACCGGCGTGCCAACGGTTGAGGCGGCACCGAGCAGCGCCGCCGAAGATTTCGCGAGCCCGCCACCGGTTGCGGTGTCGAGCAGTACCAGAATCGAATCTGCAGCAAAATTCATGATCGTGTGTTCCTTCAAGCTTCTACTGAGACTCAGACCAGGCGGTTCTCGGCCAAAAATGCCGCAAGCTTCTGCGCTGCGTCGCCCTCGTCGGTGATCTTGATACCGGCGGCACGCGCGGGTCGCTCGTCGATCTTGATCATGATGCCGCGCGAGGCGGTCATGTCGTCCGCATTGATGCCGTAGTCGGCGAGCGTCTTCACCTCGAGCGGTTTCTTCTTCGCGGCCATGATGCCCTTGAAGTTCGGAAAGCGCGCGTCGGGCAGCGTCTCGGTGATCGAGATGACCGCGGGCAACGCGGCGCTCACCTGCATCGTCGCGTCGTCTGATGCGCGGGTGCCCGCGACGCTGTCTGCCGAGATCTCGACCGACGACAGCGAGGTCACCACGGGTACTGAGAGTAGTTCGGCGAGCATCGCGGGCAGCATGCCCGCTGAGCCGTCGGTTGACTGGTTGCCCGCGATCACGAGGTCAAAGCCAGAGGCGCGCAGTTCTGCAGCCAGCACCTCGGCGGTGAGCCCGAGGTCGGCACCAGAGAGCGCCGGATCAGCGATGTGCACGGCCGAGGCCGCACCCATCGCGAGGCCCTTGCGCACCGAGGCGGTTGCGCCCTCCGGCGCCATCGTCAGCACCGTGACTTCGGTGCCATCGTTTGCGTCGGCATACGAGAGCGCCACTTCCAGCGAACGCTCGCCGATCTCATCGACCACGTTGTCGGCGCCGGCGCGCTCGGCGAGGCCTGTCTCAAGACTCAGCTTTCGGTCACCGTAAGTGTCTGGAACTTCTTTGAGCAGTACGACGATTTTCATAGCTCCCAGTTTCTTTAAAAATATTCTATAGAATTCTGTAATCTATAGCTTGGACACTACACCAGAAGTGCAGGGTGTGAAAGTTATTGTGTGCGCCTCGGACGCACCCCGTGACAAGAAACTACCCGAGAACCCACCCAAAGGGAGCCTCCGCTCCCCCGGATGGGTGCCTCGGGGTGTTCGTTACTTACGGCCGGTCACCGCGCGCGCAACGATCTCGCGCATCACCTCGTTGGTGCCGCCGTAGATGCGGTGCACGCGTGCGTCGAGGAAGGCGCGGGCGATCGGGTACTCGGTGATGTAGCCGTAACCGCCATGCAGCTGCACTCCCATGTCGAGCAACTCCCACTCGCGCTCGGTGCTCCAGAACTTCACCTTGGCGGCCTCGTCAGCGCTGAGCTTGCCCTGGCGGTAGAGCTCCATGGCGCGGTCGTTGTATGCCCAGAGCACATCAACGGTGGTCGCCATGTCGGCGAGGCGGAAGCGTGTGTTCTGGAAGTCAGCGACGGCCTGGCCAAACGCCTCGCGGTTCGAGGTGTACTCGAGGGTCCACTTGAAGGCGGCCTCGCCTGCGGCCGCAGCGCAGACACCGATCGAGAGGCGCTCAAGCGGCAGGTTCATCATGAGCTGCACGAAGCCCTTGCCCTCGACGCCACCGATGAGG
Organism: Actinomycetota bacterium; assembly: GCA_020161315.1. GTDB lineage: Bacteria > Actinomycetota > Actinomycetes > Actinomycetales > Microbacteriaceae > Leucobacter. The sequence continues at coordinate 17,863 of JAIUOH010000050.1, forward strand.
TTCTCGTCAGGAATGAACACATCGGTGAACGAGAGCTCTGCAGTGTCCCAGCCGTGGAAGCCCATCTTGCTGAGCTTCTTGCCGTGATCGAAACCTTCCATGCCGTTCTCAACGATCAGCAGGCTGAACGCATCAGGGCGGTTGCCCTCGCCGGTCTTCACAAACGTAACAACAATGTCGGCGGTCTTGCCCGACGAGATGAACGTCTTCGCGCCGTTCAGAATGTAACCGCCGTCGACCTTCTTTGCGTTGGTCGTGACGCCGCGCAGGTCGCTGCCCGCGCCCGGATCGGTCATCGCGAGCGCACCAAGCACCTCACCGGTCGCCATGCGGGGCAGCCACTTCTCTTTCTGCGCCTGCGTGCCCATGTGCACGAGGTACGGCACTGCCAGGTCATCCTGAATGCCGAAGGCGCCGGCAAGCGAACCCTGGCCGGCACCGATGACCTCTTCGTTCACGATCGCCCTGAAGCGGTAATCCTGCAGCATGCCCGCGCCGCCGAACTCCTCGGGCACAGAGAGGCCAATGAGGCCCTGCTCGCCCGCTGCAAGCATGGTCGCGCGGTCGATCTCGCCGTCGCGCTCCCACTGCTCGCGCTTCTCGTTCGTTGCGTACCGGCGCAAGAACTCCTTGACTACCTCGCGGAACGCCTCGTGATCCTCGTCATAAATGTCGCGCTGCATTGCGTTACCTTTCGTTGCCACGAGCGCCCTGGGCCCGCGTGTGTTGGTCTAGTTTCAAACTACAAGATGATTGGGGTGCCCGGTACCTGCCGCAGGTTTCGGGTGAGCGAATTTCTCGAAGAGGATCAGCCGACCTCTCCCGCGGCGACGGTTTCGGCGAGCGCATGCACCTTTGAGAGGTGATGCGCGCCGTAGAAGTCGGCCTCTGTGAGACGGCGCTGATCCTCGCCTGAAGTCGAATCGTGCCCGAGCACCGCGGTCGCGATGATCGCGTGCATCCAACCGCCCACGAGCGTGGCGAGCAGCTCCTGGTACGGCACCGACACGGCGTACGCATCGCGCGGGCTCGCAGCATTTGCGAGGATCGCGGCAGTCGCACGCTCGGCGGCCTCGATTGCCCGGGTGGTGCGCTCGACGAGACGATCAGCGACGGGATTCACAGCAGCTGCCGCGCTCAGCGCGTCGAGCTGCGTGCGCATCGCCGCAAACACGCCTGCCGCGATCTGGCCGCCGTCGCGCAGCACCTTGCGGCCCACGAGATCGTTTGACTGAATCGCCGTGGTGCCCTCGTAGATCGGCAGAATACGCGCGTCGCGGTACTGCTGCGCAATGCCGGTCTCTTCGATGAAGCCCATGCCGCCGTGCACCTGCACCGCATCAGAGGCAATCTGCACGGCCTGCTCGGTGAACCACGACTTCAGAATAGGCACGAAGAACTCGGCACGAGCCGCGCTCTCGGGGTCGCCCGCGTGCGCCCTGTCGTGCGTGTCGCCGACGAGCACCGAAAAGGTTCGCATCGCCGAGACGCGGCTCGACATCGACAGCAGCAGGCGACGCACATCGGGGTGGCCCGCGATGGGAGTGCCTGCGGGCAGGCCGAGCACGGCGCCCTGCAGGCGGGTGTGGGCGTAGTCGTTCGCACGCTGGTAGGCACGCTGCGCGATGCCGAGACCTTGCACGCCGATGCCGACGCGAGCCTCGTTCATCATGACGAACATGCCCGCGAGGCCCTGGTGCAGCTCGCCAACCAGGTAGCCGGTCGCTTCTTCGAACTGCAGCACGCAGGTGGGGCTCGCGTGGATGCCGAGCTTGTGCTCGAGACCTACCGTGGTGACGGTATTGCGAGCGCCGGGAGTGCCGTCTGCGTTCAGCAGGTACTTGGGGGCAACGAAGAGGGAGATGCCGCGGTGACCCTCGGGCGCGTTCTCGGTGCGCGCAAGCACGAGGTGGATGATGTTGTCTGCGACGTCGTGATCGCCCCAGGTAATGAAGATCTTCTGACCGCTGATCGCCCAGCTACCGTCACCGTTGTCGCGAGCCATGGTGCGCACCGCACCCAGGTCGCTGCCCGCTTGGGGCTCGGTGAGGTTCATGGTGCCAGTCCACTCGCCACTGACCATTTTGGGTAGGTAGGTGTCTTTCAGCTCCTGGGAAGCGTTTGCCTGAATTGCGCGGATCGCACCGTGGCTGAGGCCTGGGCAGAGCGCGAAGGCGGCGTTCGCGCCGTTCCAGAACTCGGTGAGTGCCGCGACGACCGATCCCGGCAGGCCGTCACCGCCAGCGTCTTCGGCAACGGCGGCCGAGACCCAGCCCGAGTCAGCAAACGACTTGTAGGCCTCTTTGAACCCGTCGGGGGTGCGCACGCTGCCATCGATGAGTTTTGCACCCTGCTGATCGCCAACGCGGTCAAGCGGCGCGAAGACCT
>JAIUOH010000051.1 GCA_020161315.1 Actinomycetota bacterium
TCGTGAGCGAGATCAATAACCGCCCCCGGAAGGTCCTGGGGTGGGCGACCCCGGCAGAGGTCTTCAACGAGCTAGCCTGGGAACTCACCCCCACGACCGGGTGTTGCACTTCCAACTAGAATCCGGGGCGGTAGTAGGCAATTCGGTGGGCGTCGGGTTCGCTCCCGTACGCCGCCCAAAAGTCGGCCTCGTTGTACCCGACGTAGTTCCATTCGAGCGAGAGCGTCATCACGGCGAGGTCGGCCCACCTATCCGCTGCGCCCAGGCGGGCGAGATCGACGTGGGCGAGAAAGCTGCCGTCGTCAGCGGGCTTGTCAGCGCGGCCTCCTCCCTGGCGTTGCCCGGACTCGACCCTGCAGCCGCGATCGTCGCCGCGTTGGGAGCGACTCTATCTGTCAGCTGGAAACGCCCGCTCGTCGCGCTGCTCATCCTGATCCTCGTTCTCGACACCGGCTTCGCCTTGCCGCTTCTCGTCGGCGTGGGGGCTCGGTGCCGTTGTGCACAGGGCGAGCACCGCCACACCATCAGGTTCGAAGAAGGGCGAGGATCGCGCCCCGGCTGCTCAGAACAGCGGCGGTTAGGCGCGGGATCGGCGCGCGCGTTCATCGAACGGATCGAGAGCTTCGAGCACCCCCAGCGTTTCCGGCGTGCACCTCGCATCGCTGAGTTCCTCTGCCGTGATCCACCTCGCGTTTACGTGCTCTTCAGAAAGCCTCACTGAACGCTCGCCCAACGGAATCGCCACTGTGAAATGACGCGTATGCCTGCCCGACGCGGAGATGTAGTCGAAATATTCGATGAAACCATCGTCAATGGTTTCGGCTTCAAACCCGACTTCTTCGAGCAACTCACGATCTAGCGCTGCCGCCAGGGACTCATCCGTCTCGACTCCCACGGAGGGGACTTCTTCAATACCCGGCAGAAACTCGTCGTTTGGGCTGCGCGTCACAACCAGCACCGCACTGCAGCGATGCACTTTGGCACCGGCGAGAAACTTCTCGATGCCTTCAGCGGTTGCGGTGGAGCGCAGCGACTCCGGGAGTGAGCTCATGCGGCCTTGAACGGTGTAATCTCAGCGATCTGGTCGCCCAGTACCCTCCGCTCCAGCCGCAGTTCGTAGTTCGACTGCAGATTCATCCAGAGTTCCTCCGACGTACCGAAAAAGCGGGCGAGACGGATCGCTGTATCCGCAGTGATCCCGCGTTTGCCGTGCACGATCTCATTGATCCTGCGCGGCGGGACACCAATCGACACAGCTAGTTTGTTCTGGGTAATCCCAAACCCTTCAATGAAATCCTCCATGAGAATCTCTCCAGGATGAATGGGCTCGATCCAGTCGCTCTCAGTGGTAGTCGACAAGCTCGACATTCTCCGCACCTCCATCTCTCCATACAAAACAGATTCGCCATTGCGCATTGACTCGAATGCTGTGTTGGCCGCGACGGTCACCGGAGAGCATCTCGAGACGGTTTCCCGGAGGGATTCTCAGGTCTTCTACATCCCGGGCAGCATGTATCAACTCAAGCTTTCTCAGTGCTGCGCGCTGCATGTTCCTATCAACGCTCTTGACAAACTGTTCGCGCCAGATTCGTTCGGTATTCCGACTTCTGAACGATCTGATCACGTGGAAAGTATATAACGGAAAGCGTCAATAACGCTAGACGTTAAATCGCCATTCGCACACGTCGCCGTCTTGCATGACGTACTCCTTGCCCTCCATGCGGGCTTTACCGCGAGCGCGCGCCTCGGCGACCGAGCCGGCCTCGACGAGGTCTTCGAACGAGATGATCTCGCCCTTGATGAAGCCCTTCTCGAAGTCGCCGTGAATGACGCCTGCCGCCTGAGGCGCAGTCGCGCCCTTGCGAACCGTCCAGGCGCGCGCCTCTTTCGGGCCCGCGGTCAGGTAGGTCTGCAGCCCGAGGGTGTCGAAGCCAACGCGCGCGAGCTGGTCGAGCCCGCTCTCCTCCTGGCCGATCGATTCGAGCAGTTCCTTGGCATCGGCGGCATCGAGCTCGATGAGCTCGCTCTCGATCTTCGCGTCGAGAAAGATCGCCTTGGCGGGAGCGACAAGCGCCGAGAGCTCTTCGAGCTTCGCGCGGTCTTGCAGCACCGTCTCGTCGACGTTGAATACGTAGAGAAACGGCTTCGCGGTGAGCAGACCGAGCTCGCGAATCGGCTCGAGGTCGAGCCCCGCCTGCGACAGCACCTTGCCCTCGTTGAGGGCAGCCTGCGCGGCCTTCGCCGTCTCGACGACCGACGCGTCGATCTTCTTATTCTTCAGCTCTTTCTCGTAGCGCACGAGCGCCTTCTCGAGCGTCTGCAGGTCGGCGATGATCAACTCGGTGTTGATCGTCTCCATGTCGCTGGCCGGGTTCACCTTGCCGTCGACGTGAATCACATCGGGATCGCTGAAGCCGCGCACGACCTGCGCGATCGCGTCGGCCTCGCGAATGTTCGCGAGAAACTGGTTGCCGAGCCCCTCGCCCTCGCTCGCACCGCGCACGATGCCCGCGATGTCGACGAAGCTGACGGGAGCGGGCAGAATGCGCTCGCTGCCGAAGATCTCGGCGAGCTTGTCGAGCCTGGGGTCGGGCAGGTTCACCACCCCGATGTTCGGTTCGATGGTCGCGAACGGGTAGTTCGCGGCGAGCGCGTCGTTCTGGGTAAGCGCGTTGAAGAGGGTCGACTTGCCGACGTTCGGCAGACCCACGATTCCGATAGTAAGAGCCACGGGGGTCAAGTCTACCTGCCGCAGCAGATGCAGGATGGCGATGTGTGCGAATGGCGTCTTGACATCGAGATCGATCTCGGCACGCGCCCCGCGTGTAAGCCGCTCGCCAGCCTAGCATTAGCCACATCAGCGATCATCGCGACCAGTTCTTCGATCTTGCGGCAAGCGAAGAGCACGCGACGCAACGCGCTGCCGAGGTACGTGAGTGATTGCGCACGAGCGGGTGGAGTGTCGCGAAACCCGAGCTGTTCGACTGGCTCACATACACAGACGAGCGCGGTGAGCAGGTGGCCGCAGACGCGATCGGCCCGCGCGTGACCGCAGAGTTCGAGCGCACCCATCCCGGCTGGCAATACGATCCGCTGATACCGGTCACGGTAGTGCCCGGCTGGAATTCCTTTTACGCGTTGGAAGGTTTCGAGGGCATCCGCTGCCCGAGATGCGGTGAGGTCAGCGAGAACGCCATGCAGCTGATCGGCGAGTGGGATGAGACTCACCGGGCTCCTGAGGCTGTCTGCGAGCGGTGCGGCTTGCAAGCGATGCTCGAAGACTGGCACCTGCGCGATGCGATCGCGTTCGCATGGGTCGGCGTTGTCGCCGACCTTCCCGGTTGCGAAAGTGCGCTGCTGCAAGAACTCCAGGCTGCGCTCGGCGGCAAGTGGGTGCACATTCACCTGCACCTTTGATGTGCCGCTCAGCACTGCGCTCCGGGTTTCCAGACGCGAGAACTGCGCTGTCAGTGGCGTGTGAAATGCTTGGGGCCGTGCCAGTTGATTTCGTTGCCCTAGATTTTGAGACCGCCAATAGTCATGCCTCGTCGGCATGTTCAGTGGGTCTTGTGCGGGTTCGCGACAGCAGGGTCGAGGATCGCGCGCGCTGGTTGATCAACCCGCCTGCGGGCCACGCCGAGTTCTTGCCCTTCAACATCAAGATCCACGGCATCACACCCGAGATGGTGTTGCACGCGCCCGGTTGGGCAGAGCAGTTGCCCGCTCTTCGGGAGTTCATAGGTGACGACATCGCGGTCGCGCACAACGCCGGCTTTGATATGGGGGTCATTCGCACCGCCTGCGCAGAGACTGTCACCCCGACGCCGAAGCTGCGGTACCTCTGCAGCGTGCAGGTGTCGCGCAAAACCTACGACATCGCGTCGCACCGACTGCCGCTCGCGGCGGCTGCGGCAGGGTTTGGTGAGTTCTCGCACCACGAGGCGCTCGCCGATGCAGAGGCCTGCGCCGCGATCATCATTGACGCAGCGCGGCGGCACGGCGCTGCCGATCTGCCCGCACTCGCGAAGGCTACCGGGCTGCGCGTGCAGCAGCTGAAAGCCATCCCGCTCAAGCTGTGAGCCGAGGCGACATGCCTCTAGGCTCGAGATAACACCGATCACAAGGAGTCGACAGTGGCACGCACCCCCCTCGCACGTGCGCTTCGCACGATCGGCGCGCTCGTGACACTCACCCTTGCGGTGCCCCTCGTGGCATGCAGCCAGTCAGGCGGCGAGCAGCGCGTGTGGGTGAAGCGCATGCAAACTGCACCTGGGGTCGAATCGGTCGAGTGGCAGTACCACGACAACTGGCCGACCGCTCGGTCGTACCACGAATCCCGCGTAGTGGTTTCGCCGCAGTTCAGCGTCGCCGACGCTGAAGCTTTTGCCCGACTGAGTTGCGAGGGTGGCGAGCGCCTCGATCAGATCTCGGTGCAAGCGCAGGGCTCAGGCCAACTTCTCGAGGCGACAATGCCCGATCTGATCGGCAGCTGTTTCGACGCCGAGCAGCTGGGGCGCTACGCGACGGTGCTCGAGTCAATCCAGCTGATGACCACCCCCGAAAGCGCTCCGGTCAAGGCTTTCGTTCGGTCGTTCAGCCCCGAAGCGGTCGAGCGAGAAACCCCCGCGGGCGAGATTCCGCTGGAAGTGCACATCGATTCGGACACCGAAGAGATGTTCGCCCTGCTGCAAGAGATTCAGGCGCGAAACGCAGACAGCCCCTTGTTCTTCATGGGCACCGGCGAGCTCGGCAACGATCAACCGCTTACCGTCGAGGTACCGGAGGGCTACGACCTAGCGCCGGCGTTAACCCTGCTGAAGCGCGCCTTCGACGTGCCTCATCGCGGGGTCACGCTCAGCGACACCGAAATCCAGATCAAACTGCGTTCAGAGCGCACCGACGACCCGACGCTGCTCGCGCTCGAACAAGATGCGGCGGCGGCCGGCATCTCACTGAGCGTCATTGCCAGCGGCAGCGCGGGCACTGGCGATGAGAATGCGGCATTCGATGCGCTGCTCGCCGATCTACAGTCGATCTCGGGCGTGCAGAGCGCCGAAGCTCCGTACCGAAACGAAGATGGATTTGGCCGTCTCACTGTGCAAGTAAACAGCGAAGACGCCGCGCAGCAGGCTCTTGAGCTCATCATTTCGAGCGAACCGCTGGCAAAGAATACTGAGATTGAGGCGACGCACGAACCCTGGTTGGTGGCGCTCGTAGAGGGCGGCCTGAACAACCCCGACGCCCCTATTGCGTTCACGAAGCTGATGCAGGCACGATCGAAGATCCCCGCAGCAGAAGAAACTGAACTGGTAGTCGCAGCCGATGAACTGTTGGCAAAGCTGTCGCTGAAAGACTCGGCTTCAAAAAATGAGGTCAGTGATGCCCGAACCAAACTACAAGCGCTCATCGATGAATCACTGATTGACTCGATCACGTTGAGCAGCCACCGCAACACCGAAGATCTCAAGTAACTTGTTCGACAGAAGGAGCCAGCCATGACCCGCGTTGCCCTGGTGCAAGTCGCCAGCCCCGAGACCGAGAGCCAGACCGACCGTATTGCTCGCGTCGAAGCCATGCTGCGATCACACGAAGACGTCGACTTCTTCGTACTGCCCGAGTTGTGGAGCGCCGGCTATTTCTCGTTTGAAGGTTACGAGAGCCTCGCCGAACCGCTTGACGGCCCGACCGTGCAAATGGGCCGAAGGGTCGCTCGTGAGCTCGGCGCATACGTGCACATCGGCAGCATCGTCGAGCGTGACGAAGAGGGCAAGCTGCACAACACGGCAGTACTGATCGACCGGGAGGGGCGGATCGCGCAAACCTACCGCAAGATTCACGTCTTCGGCTATAAGTCGCTCGAGGCGCAGATGCTCACCCCCGGCACGACGCTGAGCGTGGTCGAGACACCACTCGGTCAGACGGCGAGCACCACCTGCTACGACCTTCGCTTTCCCGGCCTGTGGCAGCAGCTCAGCGACCGCGGCGCTACCGCGGTGATCGTGCCCGCTGCGTGGCCCGCGGCCCGACGCGAACACTGGCGGCTGCTCTCGCAGGCTCGAGCCGTCGAGCATCAGGCATGGATCCTCGCAGTAAATTCGTGCGGTGAGCAACACGGAGTCTCGCTCGGCGGCTACAGCCGCCTTGTCGACCCGGCCGGCCGCATCCTCGTTGAGTGCGGCGAAGACGAGCAGGTCGCGGTCGTCGACATCGATGCCGAGCTCGTGACCGAGATCAGGGAGCACTTTCCGGTGCTGGGCGACAGGCTCGACGACTACTCGGGCATCTCGAGCGAGAGTGGCGCCGAGGTCTGAGCTGCGATGGCTTCACCCGCACAGACCCCGGCCATCGTTGCCCGTCGACTTAAGGGGCTCTGCGGAGCGGCGGCGCTCGTCGCAGCACTGGCGGCCTGCGCACCCATCAGCTTCGCGCAACAGGCGTGGGAGGGTCGACTCGACTCGGCCGATGGCGTCGTTGATGCCTCGTGGAGCTTCTACAACGGCTGGCCTACCAGCAGTTCGAAGTACACCGCAGAGATCGAGACCACGCCAGATCTCACCGAGCAGCAGGCCCGCGAAATCGCTCGTCTGAGTTGCGAGGGATCACCTCGGCTCGACCAGCTCGATGCTCGCACAACCGCACAAGACGGCCGATGGAACGCCACAAAGTACGATTTACCGGGCAGTTGCTTCAATGCTGAAGAGCTTGTGCGGTACGCGAGCGTGCTCGCCGCACTCGAGGCAACGGGCCCAGATCTGAGGGGCCAGGTCGACGGGTTAACATTTGATCCGGAGCGCCCACGCCGAAGCGGAATCGACGAGAACACGCTCGATCTCCAGGCGAGAACAGCATCGGTCGATACCCTCTTTACACTGTTGCGCGAGATCCGATCTCGCAATACAGACGTCGCCCTCGGTGTGTTCGGCGCAGTCAGCGACGACGCGAGCCAGATCTCGAGTTCCAAGTCGCCGATCGACATGCTCGTGCCGGCCGGCTTCGATCTTGATAGCGTGATTCCGGTGCTCACCAGCGCCTACGCACTCGATCATCACGGCATCGCGTTCAACGCCGATGGCATCACGGTCTCGCCCGAAACGGTGGCAATGATCTCTGCCCCCGCGACGCTCGCCGTGCAGGCCGAAGCTGAGCGGGCCGGCATCCGGTTCACAGTGCTCCCGCCGGGTGGCGGCGACGCAGACGACCAGACAGGTGCTGCCTATAGCGCGCTCACGACCGCGCTCGCAGCGCTTCCCGGCATCTCGAGCGTCGAACTGGGCGGGTCGGAGACCAGCGTTCGGGCGAGCGACGAACAGGCGATCGCCGCCGCGCTCGAACTGATTGCGAGCAGCGACGATGCGAACGCAGAGTTCTACATCGAGGGCCCTGCCGACAGCATGTTCGTTCGCGTGCTGCGAGGCGCACAGCAGAAGCCGGGAACGCTCGAGGCGTTTCAGCAGATGCTCGAGGCGAGGCAGACCAATGCGCACTCGGACTACGTCGCGCTCATCGTCGGCTCAGACAGCATCAGGATGCGCTTCGACCTCGACGACACGGCCACGAAGGCTGACATCAGCAGTGCACGAAGCGCGCTGCTGCAGGTGATCGAGCAGTCGCCGATCGACGAGGTCTCGTTGCAACCGCCCTACCCCGCCCCGTGGGAGGAGCTCAAGGCAACTCCTTAGGAGCGGAGCTGCCGTGCACGCCCCGGTGCCGGGACTAGTCCCAGCGGTCGGGGCGCTGGTCGGTGATGACTCGGCGAATCGTGCCCGAGTACGAACGCATGACTACGCTCTCGGAGCGCAGGAATGGCCCGCGGCGCTGCACGCCGTCGAGAAAGTCTGCCGAGGTGATGCCGGTTGCCACGAAGTAGCAGTTGTCACTCTCGACGAGGTCATTTGCGTGCAGCACGCGATCGAGATCGTGACCGGCGGCGAGCGCCTGCTCGCGCTCGGCATCGTCTTTCGGCCACAGCTTGCCCTGGATCACGCCGCCGAGCGCCTTCACCGCGCAGGCGGTGATGATGCCCTCGGGGGTGCCGCCAATGCCGACGGCCAGGTCGATGCGCGAGTTCCACTGAGCCGCGTTCACGCCGGCGGCAACATCGCCGTCCATGATGAGGCGGGTGCCTGCCCCGGCCGCGCGGATGTCTGCGATCAGCTGCTCGTGGCGCGGGCGGTCGAGCACGGCGACGCGAATGTCGCTGACGTCGACGTTCTTCGCACGGGCGAGAGCCCGAATGTTCTCGCCGATGGGACGCTCGATGTCGACAATGCCAACGCCCTCAGGGCCGCACACGAGCTTGTCCATGTAGAAGACCGCCGAGGGGTCATACATGCTGCCACGGTCGGCGACCGCGATCACCGAGAGTGCGCCGGGGCGCCCCTCGGCGGTGAGCCTGGTGCCGTCGATGGGATCCACCGCGACATCGCACTCGGCACCCTCACCGTTGCCGACCTGCTCGCCGTTGTACAACCACGGCGCATCGTCTTTCTCGCCCTCGCCGATCACGACGGTGCCGTTCATGTTCACTGTCGAAAGGAAACGTCGCATCGCATCGACGGCGGCACCGTCGGCGGCGTTCTTGTCGCCACGGCCAACCCAGGGGGTCGCGCGGATCGCGGCGGCCTCAGTGGCGCGCACCAGCTCCATCGCGAGGTTGCGGTCGGGTTGCCAGGTGCCGAGCGAGTCGTTGTCAGTCATGCCGTTAAGCGTACCGTGGCTCTCGGTGTGCGCGATCCTCGCCCAGACCAAATCTCAGCGCGACCGCGAGCTGCCCAGTTTCTCGTCGATCACACCAATAGTGCATAACGCACTAAACAGCCTAGAAATAGGGCATCTTGCACATCTTGCAAGTTGAGGTGGCGGCGTAGCGTGGGACTACGTTTTTAGTTTTACAGCAAGGAAGCTTGATGTCTCAGAACTCTCACGGCGATGATTTCGCCCTTAGCCGGGTGCCAACAGAAGCACGCAAGCACTGGTTCGGAATCGCAGTGCAGCGATTCGGCCAGGTCTCGGCGCTCTCGCAGTTTCTGCTGGGCGCAACGCTCGGCTACGCCATGACCTTCGGTGAAGCCGTGCTGGCGTTTCTCTTCGGCTCAATCATTCTCGAGATCGTGATCGTATTCGTCGGCTTCATTGGCCAGCGCGAGGGCCTGAACACCGCGCTGCTCGCTAAGTGGACAGGCTTTGGCGAGGTTGGTGCTTCACTGGTCGGCCTCGCTATCGGCATTAGCCTGATCGGTTGGTTTGGCATTCAGTCTGCAGTCTCGGCGCAGTCGCTCGACACCCTCATGCCCGGGGTAATGCCGATGTGGCTCTGGAGCCTGGTCTTTGGCCTCGCCGTCACGGCGATTGTGGCGTTCGGGTTTAAGGGTATGCAGATGCTCGCTAACGTGACCGTGCCACTCTTCTTGATTCTTGTCGCCTGGTCGATCATCAACGAGCTCTCGCGTCACGACCTGGGCGAGCTGCTGACAAGCCCAGCCCCAGGCCCCACCATGAGCGTCTGGGCGGGCACCGGCATCGTCGCGGGCGGCCTCATTGTCGGTGCAATCATCTCGGCAGACATGACCCGATTTAACCGCTCGACCGCTGACGTGGTGAAGCAGACCGTTGTGGGCGTCACTCTCGGCGAGTTTGTGATCGGCCTCGCCGGCGTGCTGCTCGCACACGCAGCGGGTAGCGGCGACATCGTTGCCATCGTCACCTCATCGGTGGGCTTTGTTGGCCTGCTCATTGTGATCACCGGCACGCTGAAGATCAACGACTGGAACCTCTACTCGTCGACGCTCGGCCTGGTGAACTTCGTTTCGACCGCGTTCGGCAAGAACCTGAACCGCGTCACCATTACGGTTGCGCTCGGTGTGGTGGGGTCGATCCTCGCCGCAGTCGGAATTCTCGCAAAATTCACGGGATTTCTCATCGTGCTCTCTGTCGCGTTCCCACCCATCGCCGGCATCATGGTTGCCGAGTACTTCATTGTGAAGCGCTGGCGCGCCGAGCTTGAGACCTCGCGCGCGGCGGGTGAGCTGCCCGAGACCTCGCCTCGCATCGTGCCCGCGACCTTGATCATCTGGCTCGTCTCATCGGTCGCCGGCTACTTCATCACCTGGGGCATCCCCGCAGTCATCTCGCTGCTGATCTCGATGGTGCTGTACATCATCGCTGGCAAGCTCGGCTGGGTGCGCCCGATCGGTTCGGCCAAGACGCAAAAGTCTGTGCCTGAAGCCGCATAATTTCAGCAACGCAATCGACCCTCAACACAAGGATCACATCACATGCACATCGGTATCGACGTAGGTGGAACTAACACCGACGCAACGCTCATGAACGGGCGCGAAGTCTTGGCTGGAGTCAAGCATTCAACCACTGCAGACGTCACGAGCGGCATTGTGCAGGTAATTGAAGACCTGCGCGCTGCTCACCACTTTGAGGGCGCTGACATCACCGCCGTGATGATTGGCACCACCCACTTCATCAACGCCCTCGTGCAGGCGAAGCGCCTTGCACCCACCGCGGCGCTGCGCCTCGGCCTGCCCGCTACGCAAGCGCTGCCGCCGCTCATCGACTGGCCGGCTGAGCTCACCGCTGCAATCAACGCCCGCAGCTACCTTGCGCACGGCGGCTACGAGTTTGATGGACGGCCGATCAGCCCGATCGACCCCGAAGAGCTTCGAGCCCACGCCGCTGACATGCTGAAACACGGCATTCGCTCTGTTGCGATCTCATCGGTGTTTAGCCCGGTCAACCACGACCTCGAGCTCGAGGCAGCGGCGATTATTGGCGAGGTATTGGGCGTCGACGTGGCGATCTCGCTCTCGCACGAGATCGGCCGCATCGGTCTTCTCGAGCGCGAAAACGCCACCGTCATCAACGCGGCGCTACGAGAGCTCGCTGCGGAGATTGTCGATGGCCTCACCTCGGCAGTTCGCGCCCAGGGCATCGAGGCGCCGATCTACTTGAGCCAGAACGATGGCACGCTGATGGATGAAGACTACGTGCGCCGCTACCCCGTTGCGACCTTCGCCTCAGGCCCCACCAACTCGATGCGCGGTGCGGCACTGACCACCCAGCTTGAGACCTGCGCCGTGGTCGATGTGGGTGGCACCACCGCAGACGTCGGTCTGCTCATCAACGGGTTTCCGCGAGAGACCGCAAACGAGGTGAAGGTTGCGGGCATTCGCACCAACTTTCGCATGCCCGATGTGCTCTCGCTCGGCATTGGTGGCGGCAGCCTTGTGAACGAAGACACCGCTGAGGTCGGCCCAGAGTCAGTCGGTTACCGACTGCACACCGAGGCGCTCGTCTTCGGCGGCTCGACGCTCACCGCAACCGACATCGCTGTTGCGGCGGGCCGCGCCGACATTGGCGACCGCAGCAAGGTAGCGCACCTTGACCCCGAGTTTGTGCAGCGCGTGCTCAACCGCATCGCCGAGCGCGTAGCCGAGGCGGTTGACCGCATGCGCACCTCCCCCGACCCCATTCCCGTGGTCGCGGTGGGCGGCGGCTCGGTGCTTCTGCCAGACACTCTGCCAATCTTTGGCAAAGTCTCGCGCCCCGAGAACTACGCGGTAGCAAACGCCATCGGTGCATCGATCGCGCAGGTGGGCGGCGAAATTGACAAGGTCTACTCGATCGCACCCGGTGCACGCGAAGAGACAATCGCTGCCGTGCGCGCTGAAGCAGTTGAGAAGGCTATCGCCGCCGGCGCAAAGCCCTCGACCGTGGCGATCATCGACTTTGACGAGGTGCCCATTCCGTACCTACCAGGCAACGCGACCCGCATTCGCGCGAAGGCTGTTGGCGACCTCGAGATGGGAGTCTAGGCATGAGCTGGACAATTTCTGTTGACGACATAGACGACATCGCCCGCGGCTCAGCGGTGCTCGGAACCGGCGGTGGCGGCGACCCCTACATTGGCGGGCTGCTCGCAAAGCAGGCGCTTCGAGAGCATGGTGACGTGACCGTCATCTCGCTCGATGAGCTACCAGACGACGCAGTAGTTGCAAACGTCTCGATGCTCGGTGCGCCGACTGTGATGGTCGAGAAGCTGCCGAGCCTCGACTCGGTGATCTGTCCGGTTCAAGAGCTCAGCGAGCACTATGGCAAGCCCGTCACCCACCTGATGTGCATCGAGGTCGGCGGTGTCAACTCGACTATTCCGATCGCAGCCGCTGCCGCGCTCGGCGTTCCGCTGGTCGATGGCGATGGCATGGGCCGCGCGTTTCCAGAGCTGCAGATGGTATTGCCGACGCTCTATGGCGTCTCGGCCTCGCCGCTCGCCTATGCCGATGAGAAGGGCAATATCGGCGTGCTGCGCACCATCAACAACCTCTGGGGCGAGCGCATCATTCGCGTTGCCGCCATCGAGATGGGCTGCTCGATCATGCTCTCGGGTTTCCATATGACCGGCGAGTTGACCCGCAAGGCGCTCGTGAAAGACTCGCTCAGCCTGTGCGCAAACGTGGGCAGAAGTATCGTTGCGGCCCGCGCCGAGAAGGTCGATGCGGTGTCGAGAGTGGTCGAGGTGCTCGGCGGGCGCGAGCTGTTTGCCGGCAAGGTAGTTGACGTTGAGCGTGCCACCACGAGTGGCTTCGCCCGAGGTCGCGCGGCGATTGCAGAGGGCGAGCGCACGCTCGAGCTGCTCTTTCAGAACGAGCATCTGATCGCCCGGGTGGGCGACGAGGTGCTCGCCACCACGCCAGACCTAATTATGGTGCTCGACCACGAGAGCGGTGAGCCGGTAACCACCGAAGCCCTGCGCTACGGTCAGCGAGTGCGAGTGATTGCAGCGCCGGCTGATGAGCGCTGGCACTCCCCCGCGGCAATCGAGATGGTCGGGCCGCGCTACTTCGGCTACGACCTCGACCCGCACCGCTTCGATGGCACTGTGCGGCCGGGCGTGCCCGTCGCCGACGCAGACACTGGGTCATGAGCTGGCAGCTGACCGCCGCCGACCTGCCCGATCTGGCCAGGGGCGCTACCCTGCTAGGAACGGGCGGCGGCGGCGACCCCTACATCGGCCAGATGCTCGTCACCCGGGTGCTCGGCGACGGCGAGATCACCATTCTCGACCCCGACGAGATTGACGATGAGCTGTTCGTGATTCCCACCGCGCAGATGGGTGCACCCACGGTGATGGTCGAGAAGATTCCTGCGGGCACCGAGCCGCTCGAGGCACTGCGCACCCTCGAGGCGCATCTCGGCCGCCGAGCAGAGGCGACTATGCCAATTGAGTGCGGTGGCATCAACTCGATGATCCCGCTTATTGTCGCAGCAGAATCTGGCCTGCCTGTGGTCGATGCTGACGGCATGGGGCGCGCGTTTCCAGAGCTCTCAATGGAAACCTTCGCGGTGTACGGCGTGCAAGGCTCACCGCTAGCTCTTGCGGGCGAGCGAGGCGAGCACGTGATCATTGACACCGGCGCCGACAACCGGCAGATGGAGTCGTTCGCGCGCGCAATCACCATCAAGCTCGGCGGCGTCGGCCACATCGCGGAGTACGCGATGACGGGCGCTGATGTGCGTCGCACGGCGGTGCCTCGCACCCTCTCGATGGCGCTCGCCCTCGGCCGCGCCATTCGCGAGGCGCGCGAAGCGCATCTCTCGCCGTTCAAGGCGCTCGAGCAAGCGCTCGCCAAGACCCTCTACTCTGAGCTGCGCGAGTTGCACGTCGGCAAGGTAGTCGACGTTGAGCGCCGCACCACAGAAGGTTTCGCTCGCGGCCGCGCGGTGATCGAGCCGCTCGGGCCCGGCGCACCGGTCGAGGTCCTGTTTCAAAACGAGAACCTGGTGGCGATGCGCGACGGCGAGCTGCTCGCGATTGTGCCCGACCTCATTTGCATCGTCGACGCCGAGACGGCCGAGCCCATCACCACAGAGGGTCTGCGCTACGGCCAGCGGGTACGTGTGCTTGGTATTTCAACCCCCGAGCTGATGCGTACCGAGGCCGCGCTCGAGACCTTCGGCCCGAGCGCGTTTGGGTTGTCGCAGCAATTCTTGCCTGTGGAGTCGCTTGGCGGGCGGCCCATCGCTGAGTAGCCCCGTCACCCGAGCCGGGAAGTTCACCCCCCACTAGGCTTGAGCAGTATGCCGACCAACGTTACCGCCGACCAGCTGCCGCTTTTGGCAGCTGGTGCAACGTTCTTCGGCTCGGGCGGCGGCGGCTCGCCGCGCATTGTCGAGTTAATGCTCCAGCAACGGTTTGCCGAGTCTGTGCGCACTCATTTGCCCACCGAGATCGATCCACGCACCCCGTGCTTCGCACCTGCATTTGCTGGTTCTACGATGCTGCTGTCAGAGCGTTTGCCAGGTACCGATACGTTCGCCTCGCTGCTTGAGGTAGCCGAGCGCTGGATTGGCACCCGTCTCGATGCGGTGTGCGCGCTCGAGGGTGGCGGCCTCAACGCGCTCACGCCGTTCTTGTTTGCAGAGGATCGCACCGTCGTCGATGCCGATTTCAGTGGCAGGGCGGTGCCCACTCTCGACCGGCTCAGCATCTTTCTTGATCGGTTGCCCGGGCTCTTTGTGGTGAGCAGCACCGGGGGCGGTGGCATCAACCTCACTCAGTCCGATCGGCCTGAAGACGTCGATCAGCTTATGCGGTCTTCGATCCTGCAGGCCGGCGGGGTAGGCGCGGTGATCATCGCTGGATTCAAGGTGGGCGACCTGATTGAGCACGCACTGCACGGGCATCTTGGTCGATCACTCACTCTTGGCGCTGCCCTAGCGGGTGCCCGAGGCGAGGCTCCTGCAACACTTGCCGAGCGAACAGACACAACCCTAATCAGCTACGGCCGCGTGCTCGCCATCTCGCAGGATCGCAGCGACCCGCACGTGCACACTGTCGAGGTCGAGGGCGCAAACGGCGAGGTGATTCGTCTGGTCGCACGCTCTGAGTACCTCGCGGTGCTCGTCGACGGTGTGCCCACCGCGACCGCGCCTGATTTTATTGCTGTGGTCGACACTTTGGCTGGCGAGACTTTAGAGGTCACCAGCCTCGCATTGAACCAGCACGTGGCGATCTTTACGAAAGCCGGCGACGCGTGGTGGCGCAGTGACTCACATCGGGCGCAGAGCGTTTCACCCGCCTCATATGGACTCGAAGGGTTGCAGTTGCCGTGACGACACCCCCTATCAAATCGGCAAGCTCGCGCCACTCAAAGCTCGATCTCTCGTCGCTACTCGCACACCGCGACAACGGTGGGCTCAGTGTTGTCGCCGGTAGCTCTGAAGTCGAGTGGCTTGACCTCGCGGTCGACCCCGGCGAGAGCGATCCCGGCACAGGTCTACTGGTGCTCACCACACCGTTTCCGAGCACCCCATGGCAGCAAGACGCCCTCGTCAGGCGAGTGCACGATCGCGGTTTCTCAGCTCTCGCCGCAACTGCCGCTACAACCGCCGAGCCGGGTACCCGAAAACTGGTCGACCGGCTCGGCATCGTGCTGCTCGATGTCGCTCGCCCGGTAGACCTAGCACGGGCAGGCTGGCAACTGCAGGCGGCGCGAGACGCATTGACTATTGATTACGTGCGAAAGGTCGCGCAGGCGTTTGAGTACCCGGCAGCCGACCTCTCTGACCTGCTGCGGCACCTCTCGGCCGCGGTTGGTCACGGTATCGCCCTGTTCGACAAACGCGCCCCCGTGCTCCAGGTCGGCGGCGCAATGAGTGCTGAGCTACGCGCTGCTCTCGACTTCTCACCCTGGGTCAGCACTGCCAGGGTGGGCACCGAAGCCGCCGCCTCAGTTCGTGTCGATAGCTCAACAAGGTCTGGCCTGCGCCTCGCGGTGTTCGGAACCGGTATCGGCGACACTCAGCTGCGGGTATTTTCTACCGTCGCTGAGATCATGATGCCAGCACTCGCGGCTCGCATTTTGATCGATGAGCTCACCGACCTGAACGACGCCTCAGCTTCTGCCGATCTGCTGCGAGATTTTCTCGAACTGCGCGGCACCCGGGACCCAGAGATTCTGAGGCGCATGACCGAGCGCGGCTGGCGCACAAGTGGGTACCACCTTGGCTTTCAGGTCACCCCCCGCAGCAGAGTCGAGCCAATTCAGCTCCTTCGTGCGGTGTGGCACGAACTCAGTTCGATCTCGATCGAGGCCCATGCGACCCTGGCGGGGCAGAGCGTGCTCGGCTGGATGAGCTTTTTCGAACCACCATCGAGCAAGCACACTGAAGAGATTGCGGCCACTCTGCATGCCCTGCACCAGCGGCTTCGCGACTCTCGCGACGTGGCGCTCGGTATCGGCTCTCTACAAAGCGGAGAGTCGGGTCTCTCACGCACGCTCGGCGAAGCGAGCGACGCAGCAAAGGTTGCTACGTCGAGGTCGAGCAGTGGCTTCTTTGTGAGCGTCGATAGTCTCGGCCTCGAACAGCTGCTGCTTGCCTGGACCGGCAACGATACCTTTTTGCCTGCCGCAAACTCGTTGCTGGCGCCGCTACTTACTCACGCCCCAGAGTTGCTTGAGACACTCGCCGCGTACCTCGACCACGAGTCGAGCACGCAGGCAACCGCCGAAGCGCTTGGCCTGCATCGCAATACTGTTTCGCTCAGAGTGCAACGCGCACAAGACCTTGTCGGCGTCGACCTCACGAGGCCAGACGCAAGGCTCGCCCTGCACCTCGCTTGCCGCGCTGTCTTAACCCCCGACACAGCGGCCCGTGGGCCAGGGAACGACTCCTTAATGTAAATGACCCTTGACATGAATGTAAAGCTCACTGTACATCCATGCGGTGAGCACGCAACCATACCCAAGCAAGAAACAGCGGCCCGGCTCTGACTAGGGCGTGTCTCCTATATCGGTGGGTGATGTTTCGGCAGACTGAAGTGCATGGTTCGCCGGTCGAGGTTTACGCAGTTCACGAACGAGCAGTGGGAGCGAGTCGATCCGCTACTCCCCTCCAACG
>JAIUOH010000052.1 GCA_020161315.1 Actinomycetota bacterium
TGGGCAAGCCCTATGCCGAACACCGCAACCCGCTGAGCGTGGTTGGCGCACTGCTCGACGCGAAGGGTGTGCACCCCGGCAGGTCTGCGCGCAGCCACCTGCGTGCGCTCGCCGCGACGCACAGCATCGGCGATGCGCGCGTGAACAAGGT
Source organism: Actinomycetota bacterium (assembly GCA_020161315.1). Taxonomy (GTDB): domain Bacteria; phylum Actinomycetota; class Actinomycetes; order Actinomycetales; family Microbacteriaceae; genus Leucobacter. Next base: position 152 of record JAIUOH010000052.1, read on the forward strand.
GCTCGAACTGACAGGTCTCGAGTCGGTAGCGCACAAGCGCGTCGGCGGTTTCTCACTTGGCATGGGTCAGCGCCTTGGCATTGCAGCGGCCCTGCTCGGCGACCCGCAGGTGCTGGTGCTCGACGAGCCGGTGAACGGCCTTGACCCAGACGGAGTGCTCTGGGTGCGCAACTTTGTGCGCGCTTTTGCCGCAGAGGGGCGCACGGTGCTGCTCTCGAGCCACCTGATGAGCGAGATGTCGCAGACTGCCGACCACGTCATCGTGCTCGGCAGGGGGGCGGTGATCGCCGATGCGCCGATTGCTGAACTCATCGCGGGCGGGCAGGGGCAACGCACAGTGCGGGTACAGTCGCCCGAATCGATTCGACTCGGTGAGCTGCTGCGCGCCCAAGGCGCACGCAGCACACAGCGCAGCGATGGCGACGAATTGCTGCTGCAGGGCATTACCGCGGCCCAGGTTGGCGAGATCGCGGCCGCGCACGGCATCGTGCTGCACGGTCTTGCAACCGACACCACCTCACTCGAAGACGCCTACCTCGAGCTCACTCGCGGTGAACTCGAATACGCCACGGCCTAAGGAGCAAGACTATGACTACCATCACTGAGACCTATACCCCGGTGTCTGCGCCCGTCACCAGTCGCCTGAGTTTCGATGGCGTGCTCAAGGGGGAGTGGATCAAGCTGCTCTCGCTGCGCTCAATACGCTGGTCGATCCTGGTGATGCTCGTGCTGAGCTGGGCCGGTGCCGCGCTACTCTCGCTGGCAATGGGCTCTAGTGAGATGGCAGGTGCCGAAGCGATGCCCATGATCGTGGTGCAGGCTGCAACGTTTGGCAGCATGTTCACCGTGTTGATCATGGGAGTGCTTGGGGCGCTCTCAATTACGAGCGAATACGCGAGTGGCCTCATCCTCTCGTCGCTGACCGCAGTGCCCGCGCGCACCCCGCTGCTGCTTGCCAAAGCGCTCGTCGTCGCGGCCCTAGGCTTCTCAATCGGAGTGCTCAGCAGTTTCGGTGGTGCGCTGATCGCCGCGTTCATGCTCGGCGGCGATGGCTTCTCTGCACTCACTGCACCCGCGGTGCTCGTGTCGCTGCTTGGCAACACGCTCTATCTCACGCTTGCGGCGCTGCTCGCGCTCGGCCTGGGCGCGCTGCTGCGTTCGAGCGCTGGTGCGATCTCGGTCGTGGTTGCGTTGCTCTTCGTCGCAACGATCGCGATGCAGGTGCTCAGCATTACTGGCTGGGAGTGGGTGCCTGTGGCCGCCGAGTGGCTGCCAGCAAGCCTCGGCTCAACCCTGTCGAGCGCCGCGCTCACACCTGCGGCTGATGCCGGTAGCGTGACATACTGGGGCGCACTGGGCGGTCTCGCCGCCTGGGCTGCTGCCGCACTCGTGCCGGCGGCGATCCTGCTCAAAACGAGAGACGCTGTGTGACGAACCCCGAGCTGAACACCCCGGAGCTGCGGCTGCCACGGCCCCCCGGGGTGTTTCGGCGTTGGCTCGCTGCGCACCCGAAGCTTGTAGACCGCACGATTGTTGTCGTCTATCTGTTTGGGTGCGCTCTCATGGTCACAATCGAGATCATTGGCGAGATCTCGGGGCCGTACTACGACGACATTGACCCGCAAGCAGCCGAAGAACTGGCGCAGCGCGCTGCCCACCTGCAGTGGCCATGGGTGATCGTCAACGTGCTCATCGTTGTGGCGACAGCGTTCGCGCTGGCCTATCGCAGGCGGTTTCCGATGGCGGGTCTCGTCACGGTATCGCTGCTGCTGTCGCTCGAACAGGGCATGTTGGCTGCCCCAGGCATCGTTGCGCTCGTGTTCTTGCTGTATGCGGTGCCTGTGTACCGCAGCGTCGCCGCAGGCTGGGTGGGCTTCGCGTTTGTCTTGGTGACGAACAGCGCGATCATTTTTGCAACGGGCAACTCGGGTTACGGAGTCATTGGCCCGGGCGGCATCATGGCAGGCTCAGACTCCGACCTGCGATCGCTGATCGAACTTGTCGTGCTCAACGCACTGTGGTTGCTCGCGGTGCTGCTCGTCGCGATCAACCTGGGCAATCGGCGCCGCTACATTGAGGCGCTTATCGATCGAGCGCACCAGCTCGCCACTGAGCGAGAACAGCGCGCGCAGCTTGCCGCGGCGGCGGAGCGGGCGAGGATCGCGCGTGAGATGCACGACATCGTCGCGCACTCGCTCTCGGTAGTTGTGACGTTGAGCGAGGGCGCTTCGGCCGCGATGCAGTCGCAGCCTGAGGCCGCAGCCAAAGCGATGGAGCGCGCCGCAGAGACAGGCAGGTCGGCGCTCATTGAGATGAGAAGACTGCTCGGAGTGTTGAACGACGCAGAAGACTCAGGCCAAAGCGTGTTTTCGGTCGACGATGCGCAGCTTGAAGCGCCGAGGGCGCCGCAACCCGGCTTGGCTCAGCTACCCGAACTCATCGACGGCTTCAGGCAGGCGGGTCTGCACCTTGCACACATTGAGTCTGGCGAGCCTGCGGGCAGCGCGGCCCAACAACTCGCGGTCTATCGCATCGTGCAAGAGGCGCTCACAAACTCGTTGCGGTATGCCGGGAGTGGGGCCAAGACAAGCGTTGAGATCACGAGCACGGCCGAAGGCACCCACATTGAGGTGGTAGACACTGGTCAGCTCACCGGAAACGCGGCGCCGAGTGGCCCTCACACCGATGGTTTTCGGCTCGAGACGATACCCGGCAGCGGGCGAGGGCTGGCCGGGGCAACAGAGCGTGCGCGCATGTTCGGTGGCTCACTCGACGCTGGCCCCCACGGGCGTGGCTGGCGGGTGCGCGCCTATGTGCCCTGTGGCACGACGCACACAGAGAAACTACAGGGGGAAGAGCAATGAGGGACGAGAAACTACGCATTCTCTTGGTCGACGACCAGGATCTGATTCGCACCGGCTTCTCGCTGATTCTCGGCACACAAGCAGACTTTGCGGTGGTGGGCGAAGCGGGTGACGGTGCGAAGGCACTCGAAACAATCGCGGCACTCGAGGCCGAAGCCCGCGAGCCACACGTCGTGCTTATGGATGTGCGTATGCCGGGCATGAACGGCATCGACGCAACCGCGAGCATCGTGCGGCAGCACCCGCAGACACGCGTGCTTGTGCTGACCACCTTTGATCTTGATGAATACGCGCTCGCCGCAATCGAGGCTGGGGCGAGCGGATTCTTGCTGAAAGACGCTCGCGCGCCCGAGCTGATTTCTGCGGTGAGGGCGGTCGCCGAGGGTGACTCTGTGATGGCGCCCAGCGTGACGCGCAGGCTCATTGCGAAGCTGCGCGAGGCTGGCGGCGCCGAGATGCAGCCGGAGCCGAGCAGTATGGGTCAAGCGCCGGGCGCTGAAACGCCGAGCGGTATATCGTCGAGCGCTGAGGTGCTCTCTGCGCTCACCGATCGCGAACAAGAGGTCTTCTCATTGATTGCTGAGGGTCTCAGTAACGCTGAGATTGGTGAGCGCCTGTTCCTTTCAGAATCAACGGTGAAAACTCACGTCGGCAGGGTGCTCGCCAAGCTCGAGCTGCGTGACAGGGTGCACGCCGTGATCCTCGCATATGAAGCCGGATTACGCTGAAACCGAACCTCAGGTCACGAGACGCTAACAACTCGCCTGTCGAGAGGCGGTGCACGTAGAAACTGAGTATTCTCGGTGCAGTGCCGCAATTGTGGCGGCCACAATGACAAGAAAGGTGTCATCGATGAAGATGATCTCCAAACGAGCTGCTGGTGCTCTTGCACTGGCCGCATCCGCGGCACTTGTGCTCTCAAGCTGCTCTTCGAGCGCTGAGAAGCCCGCGGAAGACAGCGGAGCAGGTTCGACCGACGCTCTGAAGATCGGCACTCTGCTGCCACAGACTGGTTCGCTCGGCTTCCTGATGCCTCCCGTGCAGGCAGGCATCGCGCAGGCGCTCGCAGACATCAACGGTGCGGGCGGCGTGCTCGATCAGGATGTCACGATCGTCGCAGAGGGCAACGAGGGTGACGCAACCGACCTCACGGTGGTTGAGAAGGGCGCCGATGACATCATCAAGGCGAAGCCTTCGTTCGTGCTCGGTGCAATGGGCTCGGGCCGTAGCGCTCACGTGGTCGACAAGATCGCTGAAGCCGGCATCCTGATGGGCTCGCCGTCGAACACTTCGGCAGACCTCAGCGGTATTAACCCGAACTACTTCCGCACCGCACCACCAGACACCGTGCAGGGCGACGCGCTCGGCAACCAGGTGCTGCTTGACGGCAAGACCAAGGTCGCTTTCCTGACCTTCAACGATCCGTATGGTCTCGGCCTGCGCGACGTGATTCAGGCAACCGTCGAGGCTGGCGGTGCTGAGGTTGTCTACGGTGGCAAGGGTGACGGCAACGAGTTCCCGACCGAGCAGACCTCGTTCGCATCTGAGGTCACCGCTGCGAAGGATTCGGGCGCAGAGGCGTTCGTCGTGGTCACCTACGACCAGCTGAAGCAAATCGTTCCCGAGGCAGTGAACCAGGGTCTCGACCTTGCAAACTTCTACCTCGTTGACGGCAACACCAACGGCTACGGCGACGAGTTCCCCCCGGGCACTCTCGAGGGTGCTCAGGGCTCGATCCCAGGTGCGCAGGCGAACGACGAGTTCAAGAAGCAGCTCGACGAAATCTACGCCGCTGAGTTCGGTGGCGCACTCGCGAGCTACACCTATGCTCCTGAGGCCTACGACCTGGTGACCCTGGTTGCTCTGGCGGCTCAGAAGGCAGGCGCAACCGACGCCGAGTCGATCAAGGGACAGCTGCACGCTGTGTCGGGTGCTGACGGTGGCGAAGAGTGCAATACCTTCAAGGATTGCAAGGCGCTGCTCGATGCGAAGAAGGACATCCACTACGTCGGCAAGTCGGGCACCGGCCCGCTCAACGACAACAACGATCCTTCGTCGGCGTTCATCGGCATCTACAAGTACGATGCAGAGAACAACCCGATCTTCGTTGAGGCTGTTGAGGGCAAGACCAAGTAAGGTCTAGTCGCTTTACTCCCTAAAAAAGTAAGAGGGGCCGGTTTCTTCGGAAGCCGGCCCCTCGGCCTGTCAGCAGACCGCGCTCATAGCGAGTGGAAGGTTTCGCATGACGAGTGCGCCGTCGAGAGTCGCGACACCCGCGGGCATTGAGTCGAAGAAGGTCGACCGAAGCTCTCGAACTTCGCCGCCCCGCATTGACCATTCTGAGGTCGTGAGCGCAACGGGTTCAAGGGTGGTCCGGTCGTGACCCCGCGACCAGCCAACGCGGCCCGCTCGCGTGAAATCCGATGCCGCTTGAAGTGAGGGAAACAGTGTGCTGCTCCATTCGTCACTCAGCTGCACATCGACATCGAGATGCTGGTCGCGCGAACGCATCGAAACTCTGTGTCGCTCGGCGGTGTCGAGCGTGGTGAACCGAGCGCGCCGGTGCACGCCCGGAAATGCTCGCCCGCCGAGCAGTACCGAGTGTAGTGATGAACTGTGACGCTCGAAGATAAACACTCCCTGCGCGGTCTCGCCTAGTTCGTCCCATTCGACCGCGATGCGGTGCGCAGCGTTCTCGGAGCGAATTCCGCCGAGCCGGTTTGAAATCGGGCTGACCCGCTCAAGCCCGACGAGGCAGACTCCAGCAACTGCTGAACCATCGACGAGTTGTGGCCGCAACGTTTGAGGGAGTAGCGTGCCCGCATACTCGGGATCGAGCCGGTAGTTGATTAGCAGCCTGCGTCGAAGATGCGCTTGCACCTGGGTGATCGGTCTCATGAGCGTGCTGCCTCGTCGAAGGCCGTGGCGGATTCAGCGACTTCAGCGGTTTCGGTGGATCGCTGCGTGCGGCGCTTGCGCACCTCACGCAGCACGATCTGTTCGGGACACACGCTTGAGAGAAAATCACCCACAGACAGTGCGAGACTGCTGCTGACGAGGGAATAATAGATGCGATTTGCATCTCGGCGCTCGTTCACGAGATCCGCCTCTCGAAGCACTCTGAGGTGCCGCGAGATCGTTGGTGCGGTGGCCTGAAACTTCGCCGCGATATCACCGGCGGTGAGTTCGCCGTCTTTGAGGTCTTGTAGTATCTGCCGTCGCGTGGGGTGCGCGAGAGCCTCAAATACGCTGGAGGTGTGATCTTTCATGGTTTCGATATTAGCACTAATGCTAAATAAGGAAATGTCTTGTTGTTGACAAGCGAAAGGGGGCGGCACCACTTTGTGAGTGGTGCCGCCCCCTTTCGTGCGCTACAGGACTATGCCTGGGCGTTCTCCGTGCCCTCTGCGTCGCCCGAGTGCGCTGCCTCGACATCGGCGGCGAGCGTACCGAGGTACAGCTCGATCACCTTCGGGTCATTTGCGAGCTCGCGGCCCGGACCCTCGTAGGCGTTGCGGCCCTGGTCGAGCACGTACGCGCGGTCGCAGATCTGCAGGCAGCGGCGCGCGTTCTGCTCGACCATGATGATGGTCACGCCGGTCTTGTTGATCTGCCTCGTGCGAATGAACGTCTCGTCTTGACGCACGGGGGAGAGGCCCGCCGAGGGCTCGTCGAGCAGCAGCACCTTCGGATCCATCATGAGCGCGCGCGCCATCGCTACCGACTGGCGCTCACCACCCGAGAGTGACCCGGCTCGCTGCTTGCGCCGGTCAGCGAGCATCGGAAACAGATCCCACATCTCGGCCACACGCCGGTTGAACTCCTTGGGCTTCAAGAACAGCCCCATCTGCAAGTTCTCTTCGATTGAGAGCGACTGGAACACGTTATTGGTCTGCGGCACGAAGCCGACACCCTTGCGCACCAGTTGGTTTGTGTGCAGATTCGTGACGTCTTCGCCGTCGAGTCGCACCGCACCGTCGCGAATGTTCACGAGTCCAAACAGTGCCTTCAGCAGCGTCGATTTGCCGGCGCCGTTTGGGCCGATGATGCCAATCAACTCGCCCTGGTAAGCCTCGAGCGTGCAACCGTTCAGAATGTTGATGCCTGGCAGATACCCGGCGGTCAGGTTATCTGCCTGTACTACGAGCTTCGTGTCGTTCATCGAGTCTCCTCCTCGAGCTCGTCAGCAATCTCGGTCGCAATCGCGCGCATGAATCCTGTGTTGATCGCGTCGTCGTCGCCAAGATCCTTGTCGTGGTGGGCGCCAAGGTAGGCATCAACCACTGCCTGGCTGGTCATGACCTCTTCTGGCAGGCCCTCAGCAATCACCTCGCCCTGCGCCATCACCACGACCCAGTCACTGATGTGGCGCACCATGTGCATGTCGTGCTCGACGAAGAGCACGGTGGTGCCGTCGTCGCGCAGCGCTTGAATGTGGTCGAGCAGGCTCTGAGTGAGCGCCGGGTTCACACCGGCCATAGGCTCGTCGAGCATGATCATGGCGGGGTTCGACATGAGCGCGCGCGCCATCTCGAGCAGCTTCTTCTGGCCGCCAGAGAGGTCGCCAGCCATGTCGTTGATCTTCGCGTCGAGCTTGAACCTGGTGAGCAGGTCTTTTGCTCGCTCGATGTTCTCGCGCTCACGAGCCTTCCAAAGCGGCGGAATCAGCCCAACGAAGATGTTCTCACCGGGTTGGTTGTTCGCGCCGATCAGCATGTTCTCGAGCACCGTCATGCGCGAGAGTGCCTTGGTGAGCTGGAAGGTGCGAACCATGCCGGCCCTCGCGGCCTGCGAGGCACCGGTACGGCGTAGATCCTTGCCATTAAACGACCACTTCGCGTCGCCGCCACCGATGAGTTTCTGCGCGTTCGACGGCTGGTCAAACCCGGTGATGAGGTTGAAGAAGGTGGTCTTGCCGGCACCGTTTGGGCCGATGAGCGCGGTAATCGCGCCCCTCGGTACCTCGAGGTGGGCGACATTGACTGCGGTCATGCCACCGAAGCGACGCTCGATGCGGTCAACGGTGAGAATCGGGTCGCGCTTTGCGACACCCGGCACCTGCTCAAGCGTGCGAAGCTCTGCGCGCAGCGCCTCGCGGTCGTAGGGGTAGCCCTCAATGCGGGCCTTGCCTTGGATTGCTGCATCAGACATTGAACGACAGCTCCTTCTTGTTACCAAGCACACCTTGCGGTCTGAACACCACCAGCAGAATCAGCGCGAGGCCGATGAGCACCCATGCGAGTTGCTCGGTCTGCTGAGTGTTGAGCAGCGATGATGGAATGAACTCGCCCGCCAGGCTCGTGAGCAGCAGACGCACCACGAAGAATAGGATGCTGCCGAGCAGCGGGCCAAAGATGGTTGCGGCACCGCCGAGCAGTACGATCATCCAGAGGTTGAACGTCATGGGTCGACCCATTGAGTCGGGCTGCATCGCGGCCGGCAGCGCCATCACGATGCCGCCGAAGGCGCCCATGATGCCGCCGAGAATCAGCGCCTGGAGCTTGTAGGCGTACGAGCTCTTACCGAGGCTGCGCACTGCGTCTTCGTCTTCCCGAATGCCCTTGAGCACGCGGCCCCAGGGGCTGCGAATGAGCAACCAGGTGATGAGGATGAAGAGTGCAACAATCCCCCAGGCGACGATGCGCGTCCACCAGTCATCAACGCCGGTGTTGGCGTAGGTGAGGCCGAGGATCGTGGTCTTGCCGTCGGGTAGAGGCGAGAGCTCAGTGAATACCGGACGGTACTTGTTGCCGGGAATGCCGCTGGGGCCACCGGTGACGTCTTGCAGCACCGCGAGCTTCACCACCATGCGAAGCACCTCTGCCGCGGCGATGGTCACGATCGCAAGGTAGTCGCCGCGCAGTTTCAGCGTGGGAATACCGAGGATGATCGCGAAGATCACGGCGGCTCCGATAGCGATGAGAATCGATGTCCAGAAGCCAAGACCGAAGTACGACACAGAGACACCGAAGCCGTATGCGCCGACGAGCATGAAGCCCGCCTGGCCCATATTCATGAGGCCGGTGAAACCAAAGTGAACGTTGAGGCCGATCGCCGCGAGCACGAAGGCTGCGGTAGTCGGTGAGATAGCGATCTGCAGAATACTCTGCAGCAGTTCGAACCAGAAATTCATGATGTGCTCCTAGCCGATCCGCTCTTTGCGGCCAAAGATGCCCTGCGGTCGCACCAGCAGAACGAGAATGAGAAGAACCAGTGCGGTCGCGTACTTGAGATCGCCGGGCAGCCAGATATTGGTGAGCTCGACCATCATGCCGATGAGCATCGAGCCAATGAACGCGCCGAACGCGGTGCCGAGGCCGCCGAGGGTGACCGCCGCGAAGAACATGAGCAGCAGCTGTCCGCCCGTGAACCAGTTGAGGCCGTTGAAGACCAGGCCGAGAAACACGCCCGCGAGGCCGGCGAGGCCCGCGCCGATGATCCACACGATATTGATCACGCGGTCGACATCGATGCCCGAAGCGCGAGCGAGCGCGGGGTTGTCGCTGATCGCACGCGTTGCGCGACCGAAGCGTGTGTACATGAGGCCAAGGCCGACAGCGATAATCGCGAGTAGCGAGACACCCATTGCGATGTACGACTGCACGGTGAGCGTCACGCCGAAGACCGTCCACGTCGCCGGTGTCGACTTATCGATGCGAATCACGCCAGAGCCCCAGAAGAACTGGAACAGGTACTGCATGGTGATTGAGAGGCCGATCGAGACGATCATGAGCTGCATGAGACTCAGTCGCCTCTTTCGCAGTGGCTTCCACAGAATCTTGTCTTGCGCCCAGCCGAACGCCGCCGAGACGACGACCGCGAGCAGACCCGCGAGCCAGAGGTTGCCGGTGATCCCCATGAAGACCGCCGCGAGCAGACCGCCGAGTGTCACCATCTCGCCGTGCGCGAAGTTCGAGAGGCCGGTGGTGCCGAAGATCAGCGACAGGCCGAGCGAGGCCAGCGAGATCAGCAGACCCATTCTGAGGCCCGATACGAACTGTTGCCAGAACCGAGGCCAGCTGAACGAATCTGCCGAGCTCGAGGAGCCGCTGCCACCGTTGCCAGCAGCCGCGGCGTCACCGCCCGAGGCTTCGGCTTCGTTGTCAGTCAGCGGAAACAGCGCGCTCGCCTGATTGTTGAGCTGTGCCTCGATCTCGCGAGAGTCGGCGCTCTTAAAGAACTGCCCCTTGGGCAGGCTCGCCTCGTCTACTGAGACGGTGTATTTGCCAGCCTCGGTGACCGAGAAGACCCAGCGGCCCTCAGCGTCGGTCTCGGCGGTTTGCGTTTCGCCGGCGCCCTTCAGCGTGAGCTTGATACCAGCAGCCGGCTCGCCGGCGCTAGTCTTGATGACGCCCTGCACGCAGCCCGTCGTGGCATCGGGTGCACACTCTGCGGCGTGCGCAGGCGAAGCGGTAAAGACACCCATGAACAGGGCGAGAAGTAGTGCGAGTAGTAAAGCGACGCCGAGTGGGCGTTTGGTGCTTACCGATATGGCCGTTGTACGGGTCACGGTACCTCCAGGAATTTCGCCCGGGGGCCTCATTGCCCCGGCGCTTGAACGTCTTGATCGTAGCGGAGTCTGAGAGTGCAATGTGACAATACTGACGATTTGCGTTCGCTTCGTAACCAAACCATGACCATTTCTTGAGGTTGCGCATGTTTGTTTGAAAAGTAGCTCGTCGGCGCGCCGTGCTGCACTGACTGCGCCCTCTAGACTTATGGGCATGGCTGAGCGTTCGTGGTCGTTGTCTAATGTGTTTCGAAACGTCTTTGGTGGCGGTAGCGAGCCGATCTCTGACGACACCTGGGATGACCTCGAGACAGCGCTCCTGACCGCAGATTTTGGGCCAGACATCACCGACGAGGTGCTCGACCAGCTGCGTGCTGATGTTGAGCGTCACCGCGTCACCGAGGTGAAAGAGCTGAAGCGCATGTTGCGCGAGCTGCTTGAAGAAAAACTCGCTGCGTTTGACCCTACGCTGAAGCTGTCTGAGCGGCCCGCGGTGATTCTTGTCGTCGGCGTCAACGGGGTCGGCAAGACAACGACCATCGGCAAGTTTGCAAATTATCTGCGCAGCTTCGACAAACGCGTGCTGGTTGGCGCGGCAGATACCTTCCGTGCCGCGGCGGTTGAGCAACTCGCCACGTGGGCAACGAGGGCCAGCGCCGAGATCGTCAAACCGCAGCAACAAGGCCAGGATCCCGCGTCGGTAGCGTTTCAAGCCGTCGAACGGGCGAAGAACGAGAACTTTGATATCGCGATTATCGACACCGCGGGGCGCCTGCAGACCAAGGGCGGGCTTATGGACGAGCTCACCAAGGTGCGCCGCGTGATCGAGAAGCAGGCCCCGATTGCCGAGGTGCTGCTTGTGCTCGACGCGACGACCGGGCAGAACGGTCTCGCCCAGGCTGAAGCATTCATTCAGCACGCGGGCGTGACGGGGCTCGTGCTGACGAAGCTCGACGGCTCGGCCAAGGGTGGCTTTGTGCTCGCCGTGCAGCAGAAGACCGGCCTGCCGATCAAGCTCATTGGTCAGGGCGAGGGCATTGGCGATCTGACGGGTTTCACGCCGCACGTCTTCGCTCAACAGCTCGTCGGTTAGCGCACTGCCACCAACCGCCGCCTGCCAGGCTGCTCCTGAAAGCGTTCGATCTCTCGCCGGGCGGCACGGCCGAGCGAAGCCCTGGCCTTGTCGCCGCTTTCGAGGAGCGCGTCGCAGAGGGTGAGCGCCTGATCCCGCGCCACCAAATCTCGCTGCCCAATCTCACGCAGCGCCCAGTCGACAGCCTTCTTCACGTGTGGCCTGGTGTCGCCTGCGGCGGCCTCGATGTGCGCGAGGTAATGATCTCGCTGCGCGTCTGAAAGCGTTTTTTCGTGAGTCGCCGCAGAGGCAATCAATGCGAATGCCGCGCGCCTGGTGTAGAGCGGCTCGGCCGCGGCCCACGCGTCGATGAGTGTCGGGTAACCGGGCATTTGCAAGAACAGGTTGTTGCAGAGGTGGTCGCAGAGATCCCACGACACTATGTCGGTGACGAGCTTGTCTGCATCGGCCACGGTCAGGTCTGATGGCACGTATACAAGCGCGGCAAGCAGCCTGGCTTCGTGCAGTCCGGTTGCCCACAGTTCATTTGCGAGTGCGGTGGATCGGCCCGCACGCTTCGCGATGCGGCGAACATCGGGCAGCGCCACCCCGAGGCTGTTCTCTTCCGGAATGCCGAGCCTCGCGACCCGCTGCTTGCGCGCGGGGTCGGCGTGGTGTGTGAGCTCTGCGAGTGCTTCTTCGAGCGTCAACGTTGATCTTGCGCTTGCCATGGTTTCATTCTGCCTGATCGCGCTTACGCGACGCGGTAGGCTGTATTCACTATGGCTACTTTCGGAAACCTCTCGCAGCGGCTCACCGACACCTTCAAGAACCTTCGCTCGAAGGGCAAGCTCTCGGCGGCAGACGTTGACGGCACGGTGCGCGAGATTCGTCGTGCCCTGCTCGAGGCCGACGTCTCGCTCGACGTCGTCAAAGACTTCACCGGCCGTGTGCGCGAGCGCGCACTCGGCGACGAGGTCAACAAGGCGCTGAATCCCGCCCAGCAGGTCGTGCAGATCGTTAACGACGAGCTCGTGCAGATTCTGGGCGGCGAGCAGCGCCGCCTGCAGTTCGCAAAGAACCCACCGACCGTGATTATGCTCGCAGGTCTGCAGGGTGCCGGTAAGACGACGCTCGCGGGCAAGCTCGCGAAGTGGCTGAAAGAACAGGGGCACACCCCGCTGCTCGTCGCGTGTGACCTACAGCGCCCCAACGCTGTGACCCAGCTGGGCGTCGTTGCCGAGCAGGCCGGCGCCGCGTTCTTCGCGCCCGAGCCGGGCAACGGCGTGGGCGACCCGGTGAAGGTAGCGCAGGCCGGTGTCGCAGAGGCAAAGGCCAAGCAGCACGACTTCGTCATCATCGATACGGCTGGCCGACTCGGCGTCGATGCCGAGATGATGAAGCAGGCGAGCGACATTCGTAAGGCGACTAACCCCGACGAAGTGCTCTTCGTCATCGACTCGCTGATCGGTCAAGACGCGGTCGCGACCGCAAAGGCGTTCCAAGAGGGTGTCGACTTCACCGGTGTCGTGCTGACCAAGCTCGACGGTGATCAGCGAGGTGGCGCCGCCCTCTCGATTCGTGGCACTACCGGCCGGCCGATCCTCTTCGCATCAACAGGCGAAGGTCTCGGTGACTTCGAGCCGTTCTACCCCGACCGCATGGCGAGCCGCATTCTCGACCTCGGCGACATTCTCACCCTCATCGAGCAGGCGCAGACCGCATTTGACGAAGAAGAGGCGCGCAAGGTTGCCGAGAAGATCGCGACCGACTCGTTCACGCTCGACGACTTCTTGAAGCAGATGCAGCAGCTGCGCGGCGCCGGCTCGATCAAGAAGATGATGGGCATGCTGCCCGGCATGGGCAAGATGAAGGAGCAGCTCGAGAACTTCGACGAGCGCGAGATCATTCGCACCGAGGCCATCATCCAGTCGATGACCAGGGCCGAGCGCGAGAACCCCAAGATGCTCAACGGTTCGCGCCGCCTTCGCATCGCAAAGGGATCGGGCACGACCGTCACCGAGGTGAATTCGCTCGTGACGCGCTTCGAGCAGGCCGCCAAGATGATGAAGACTGTGGCCAAGGGCGGCATGCCGCAGATCCCGGGAATGGGGCCGATGCCCGGCATGGGCGGAGGCTACGCGGGCAAGAAGAAGCAGCAGGTCAAGGGCAAGGGCGCGAAGCGCTCGGGCAACCCCGCGAAGCGCGCGGCCGAGGCGTCGGGCAAGCCCGCCGTGCCGAGCGCTGGCGGTTCTGGCTTCGGGCTTGGTGCTGGTGGCCTGGGCGCCGGTGGTGCCGCTTCGCCGAGCGACGCCGATCTGGCTCAACTGCAGCAGATGCTGGGCGGCAGGGGCTAAGCCCTTTCGCTGCCGAGCCGATGCAAACCCCCTGATGCAACTACACTGATGCAACCGCCCGCTGACGATCGGCTCGCGCTGTTTCGTTCCGAGTGGCCGCGACACATCAGCTGGGCCGAGGTGCGCGCTGAAGACCCCGAAGCGTTTCGCATGGCCGCCCGCGGCGGCTGGGTGCTGCTCGCGGCGGTGCTGACGACGCTGCTGTGGTGGTTTCTCGGCTCAGAACACGTCGATTCGCTGCCCGCTTGGATCAGTTGGATCAGCCCGCTACTCTACGTCGCATCGCTGTGGGGCGGCATCATGTTCTGGCTCGGCGGCCTCATCATGCTCACCATGCCGAGCGACGCCAAGCGGGCCATCGCGATCAGGCGCTTCGGTGAAGCACGGGGTCTGCGCTACATGAGGTTCGGCTTTGCGCCGCCGCGTGTGGGCATCATGTTTGCCGAGGGGTCAGCTGTGCCCCTGCCGCGCCGGTTACGGGGTAGGCTAGGCGATCCTCGTAGATCTTCTGCGAACAACGCAGCTGATGGGAGCCCGGTCACGCTGTTTCGTGCGGAACACGCGCTCTGGGCGGGCAATCTCGCCTACGAACCCACGATGCAAATTGGGGTTGCGAGCTATTCAGGCAGCAAGAGTGACCCGAAGGGGCCGCGTCATGGGTTTCGCTACCTAACGATGGGGTTGTCGCGTGACCTGCCCCATCTCATGATCGACTCGCTGCGAAACGGCAGCCTGCGCAGCCTGCTGCCGGGCACCGAGCGCATGAGCCTCGAGGGCGACTTCGATCGGTACTTCGCGGTGTACGCGCCCAAGGGGTACGAGCGCGATGCACTCGAGATTTTGACCCCGGATGTGATGGCCTGCTTGATTGACTACGGCAGAAACTGGGACATCGAGGTGGTCGAGGATCGCCTGATCGTGGCTTCGAGCAAAGTGCGGGGCTGGAATGACTGCGACGAGGTCACTGCATTGCTGCGGTTTTCTGAGATATTCGGTGATGAGCTCGGGCACCAGGCTGCGACGTACTCAGACCCGCGTGCGGCTCACCCGCGCTACCAGGTCGCGGTTGCCGGGCGTCGGCTCACGCGGCGCTCGGCTGCATGGACGACGGCGATCTTTATTGTGGTGGTCGGGGCGATGCTCGCGTTTCCGCACGTGTTGGGGTGGCTGCTCGACCGGTAGGTCGGGGTTGTGACGGTTGCGGGGTTCGCGCCTCGACTCGCGTGCACGGGGCTTTGTGGTGCGTGCAGATCCATCCGCGCGCAGAGCACGCTCCCGCCAGGCCCGGCCATGCCCACCACCCCAGCAGCACCCTTACCGCCACGGCGGCAGCCGCGTACGTCGCGTGCGGTGTGGTCGCCGCGGTCTGGTGGTGTGTGGTCGCCACGATCTGGTGGTCCGAGGCTACGCACCAACCCTGCAGGGCGTACCAACCTTCCCGGGCGCGCCAACCGTGCTGACGCTGGTGCTGGTGCTGGTGCTGGTGCTCGTCTGGGTCAGACTACGACAGTGACGGTGCTCGATCCGGTACACGGCACGAAGATCCCACCCCATCTGCTCGCACTCGATTCCGTCGTGTCGCGGCTTGAACGGAGCGAGTTGCGGCGTCGTGCTGCAGATGCCGCCCAAGTACTGCTGTACGCCGAAGCGTTCGATCTCGCTTCCCCCTGATCTGCACGCCACCATCATTGACGGGGAGTCTGTGTCTGGTGCTGCGCCTGCGGAGCTCGCGTATCGTGCGATCCGTGCAGAACTCGCTTGTGCCCTGCACCTCAGCGAACACACCATAGAACGAAAGCTCGCGCACGCGCACGAGCTCACCACTCGTTACCCTGACACGTTTCACGAACTCCGTGACGGGGCACTGAGTGTGGGTCACACCGAGGTGATCATTACCGCAGGTCATGTGAGTGGTGAGAATGACGCGTTCGAGACCGTGTGTAAGCGTCACCAGTACGAGCAGGCCGTGCTCACGTATGCGGTCCGTGAAACCCCGACAAGCAGATCTCGATGGTGAACGACTTGAGGGCGAGCATCTCGGCGGCACCCCCCCCGGGATGTGGAGTCGAGAACTCAGGTCAAGGCGCATATCCAGGTCATCGTGACCAACGAAACCCTCTTCACGAACGAACTGCGCATCAACCCGGAAACTTTCGTCGCCCGTGTCAACACTGTTCCACCAGATGACACCGGCGCACTACCCGATCACACCGACGCGTTCACGAGGCTGCAGCAAGAATACGACGCCCCGACCTCGCTCCCACCACCCGACTGATTCGCCCTGGGTTTAGTTCCGACCCGTTTGTCCGTCACCGAGTCAGTGCCGGAAGCGATTCAGTGCCAGCATAATACGCAGCCTCGACTTCCATCGGGGTGTGCATACCGAGCTCGCCATGGAG
>JAIUOH010000053.1 GCA_020161315.1 Actinomycetota bacterium
GTCGCGCTGACAAGGGATTACATTACGCGGGATCACACCACCCACGCAAACCACACCGGATCCCGGGAGTGTCGCAACCTTGACCGTTGGCCAGGGACGGCCAACGCACATACGCCGCGCGAAGCGGTGCTTCGCATTGAGCGGCTTGGTGCGGGCGTGTCGCGCTCTAGATCATTAACCGACAACGACCAACACACACGACGCACGAAGCAACACTTCACACCAAACGCCTTGGTGCAGGAATAGCACGACCTAGCCCGCAGTCAGAGGCGGCTACATGCCGTCGGCGAGCTGCACCGTCGCCCAGCGGACCTCACGCGGGTCAACCAGTGTCAACCGTTCAGCAACCTCACCACCATCACAGCGAAGCAGCTCGACGGTTGCGTGATCCTCGCCCGCAAAAACAACTTGCCAGGTGCCACCCGAAAGCTCCCAACGATCAATCGTTTCTGGCACTACAGCGAAGGGTGTCTTGCGGGTCCAGCCGACCTCGTCACCGCGGTCGAAGAAGTGGCGGTAGGTGTAGATCAACGGGTGCCAGGCAGAAGGGTTGAGATGATTCGTGCCCTCAACTGTGATCTCGCGGGCCGCGTGCACCCGCACCACCTCAGCCTCAACCATTGCAAACTCGCCGGTCGCAGAAGGGTTGACGCGCACTACTCGGGCCTCAAGTTGCAGAGGTGCCTCGGCCACCCGCGGAGGGGCTACAAGGCCAGAAGCCACGGGGCGAAGACCTGCTCGCTCAAACTTTCTGGGCTCGAACGCATAGCTCGCTGCTTTTTCGACAGGAACCGGATTGCGCCCGGTCACCCCCGCGAGCCGCTCGACGTGCTGCCACTGCGAGGCCGCCGGAAAGTTCACGGTGAGTTCTGGCACCCGCCGCAGGTTTTCGAGTGACTGCCCACCTTCTTCAAGCCCGAGCACGATCGTGCGCCCGAGCGCGAAGTGACTCGAAGCAGGCGCGAGGTTTGGGGTGCCGTCTGGGTTTTGGGTGCACACCAGATACACCGGTGTTCCAACGTAGAGCACGCTCGGCTCGATCACGCGGTGTGTGCTCGCCGGGTCGCTGCTCATGTCGAAGCTATTCTCCGCGAACGCCCGCGAGTGTTTTCTTGCCGCGGCGCAGCACCGCAAAGCTGCCGTGTAGCAGCTGGTCAGCTTCAAGCACCGCGTCTTCTGCAGCAATCTGCGCGTTGTTCACATAGACGCCGCCCTGCTTGATCGCACGGCGAGCCTCACCGAGGCTCTGCACGAGCTCGGCGTCGACCAGCAGCTGCGCGATCGAGGCGCCGGCTGCACTGGTTGTGCCCGGCAACTCGTCGAGTGCCGCTTCGAGTGTCGCAGCGTCGAGCGCGGTCAGGTCACCCTGACCAAACAGTGCTTCAGATGCGAGGATCGCCGCGTCTACCGCCGCGGCACCGTGCACGAGGGTCGTCACCTCGAGCGCGAGGCGCTTCTGCGCGGCACGGCGGAAGGGTTCTTCTTCGACCTGACGCGCGTAGTCTTCGATCTCGGCGCGCGACAGGAAGGTGAACACCTTGAGACGGTCGATCACATCTGCGTCGCTCGCGTTGAGCCAGAACTGGTAGAAGCGGTAGGGCGAGCACATCTCCGCGTCGAGCCAAATCGCGTTGCCCTCGCTCTTACCGAACTTGGTGCCGTCGCTGTTGGTGATGAGCGGCGTACCAATCGCGTGTGCAGACTGGCCCTCGACCTTGCGAATGAGGTCTGTGCCGCTCGTGAGGTTGCCCCACTGATCGCTACCACCCGACTGCAGCTTGCAATCGTACTGGCGAAACAGCTCGAGAAAGTCGAAGCCCTGCAAAATCTGGTAGCTGAACTCGGTGTAGCTGATGCCCTCGTCTGAGTTGAGGCGAGCGGCAACCGCGTCTTTCTTCAGCATCGTGCCAACACGGAAGTGCTTACCGATCTCGCGCAGAAAATCAATCGCGCTGAGCGGTGCAGTCCAGTCAAGGTTGTTGACCAGGCGCACGGCGTTATCGCCCTCGCTTGAAAGAAATCGTGAGACTTGCGCCTGCAGCCGAGTAACCCATTCTTCAACGGTCTCGCGGCTGTTGAGCGTGCGCTCTGCGGTGGGGCGCGGGTCACCGATCAGCCCGGTCGAACCGCCAACGAGCCCGAGCGGCTTGTGCCCCTTCAGCTGCAGTCGACGCAGCAGCAGCAGCTGCACCAGGTTGCCAAGGTGCAGGCTGGGCGCGGTGGGGTCAAAGCCGCAGTAATAGGTGAACGGGGCACCCTCGAGCAGCTCGCTGAGCGCCTCAGGGTCGGTCGACACGTGCACCAACCCGCGCCACTGGAGTTCGGCCCAGAGGGTCTCGAAGCTGTCATCGTTGCGCTGGGCCGACATGATCTCGGCTCGTTCATCAGTTACAGACACGTCTTCAATCGTATCCCCTGCCGAAGGCGCCAAACACCCGGGAGACAGCGCCGGGCGCGAGACCTGTTCAGATCACAGTTACTGCCCCGTCGAGCCCCCCGCCGACGAGCTCCAGCGTGCGGTCATCGTTCTTATCGGTCAGGCCGATCATCGTCAGACGCGGCACCATATCCATGGTGCAAACGCCGTCAACCGTGTTGAAGTTCACTGTGATCGCGGTATCAGTCTCGTCTACCTGCCCAATGACTGGCAGACAGGTAGACGATCCCCAGGTCAAGAGCATGATCCCAAAGCCGTCTTGCACCCACGCCGCGCTCGGCAGGTAGTCGGTTGGGGTGCCTGGTACGCCCGCCAACCCGCTCTCGCCGTCGAGTTCAATCGATGTCTCCTGATCCCCGTAGCTCACGTGGATCGTGACGTTTTCATGAGGATCTACCCCCTCGGGCACACCGATGGCCGAGGCGCGCGCCGTGTAGCCAGCGGTGCACGGTCGATCTTCTTGCCCCTCGATCGTGTCGCTGAGGGTCACGGTGACTTCCTGGCCCTTCGCCGTGACATCCTCCGCGAATGGCACACAACTCGATGACCCCTGCGTGATGACCCCGATCATTCGACCGCCATCAAGCCACGCGGCCTCCATCCCTGTGGACGATTCGCCGCCTCCGGGTGCGGTGACCTGGCTGTCGTCTTTAGGCGTCTCAGCGGCGCAACCGCTCAGCGCAATCGCCACTCCGAGAAGTAGCGCCCCAGCAATTGATCTGCGAATGGTGCCCATGCACTAAAGCTAATGGCTGCGCCTGGGCGGCGCTAGGGAACTGCGCCAATTCTTTCGCTGCACTACTCCTGATCGAAGAGATGACGCAAGTAGCGCTCTGGCGATTGCAGGTACGAGCGGTGGTGATGCACAAGCTCAAGGTCTTCCCAATTCGTCTCGCGAATGCCCCATTCGCCAAGTTCAAGAATGGTTGCGCCAGGCAGCGATGCGAGCACCGGCGAGTGTGTGGCACAGATCACCTGTGTTCCCCGCGAACGCATTCGGTCGAGGCTGGCAAGCCATCGCAGCGTCGAGTTGAATGACAGTGCAGCCTCAGGTTCGTCGAGGATCGCCAGGCCAGTGAAGTACCGCTCGTGATCGAGCTTCTCGTCGAGCAGGGCATTGAACGATTCACCATGGCTGAGACGGTGCAGGTTCGGCCCACTTTGCTGCGGTAGATCTTCGAGCCAGCTGTAATAACCGTGCATCGTTTCGGCGCGCAGAAAGAACTCCCCTTTCGCGGCGCCGAGCCCACGCTGCACTTTGAGCCATTGGCCGAGCCGGGACTCGGTGCGCCTGGTTGACGCACCTCCGTTCGCGGTGCCGCCTTCGGGCGGCAGGCCCGCAGCCTCGGCGATCCCTTCGATGAGGGTTGATTTGCCCGAGCCGTTCTCACCAACGAGAAACGTAACCCCCGGCGCAAACTCCCAGCCGCCAAACGGCGGATTCGAGCGAGCAACTCGAAGAAACTCGCGTACCGCCGGAATAGCTGCGGGCCAAGCTTGCTCGTCGATCTGAGCGTCTTGAAACACCCCTACCGCACGAATCGGTCTGCTGTCGTCTTGCCAATCGATACTCACAATCTCACCCTAATCGCGGGTACCGACAGATCTGTGAGACACCGGTAGGGCTGATCGCGCGGCCACTCGCGAGAGATCAGCCGATGGTACGACGAGCGCGGTACTCGCGGCCGATGACACCATTCGAGCCACAGCGCAGACTCGAATGTATGAATACACCGGCCCTGCAGGCGAGCCTGCTCACGAAACACTACGGATCTACCCGCGCCCTCGACGGTGTCTCGCTCGAGATCGCCCCCGGCAGCTCGACCGCCATCATGGGGGCCTCGGGGTCGGGCAAAACGACGTTGCTGCACGTGCTGGCTGGCATCCTGCTGCCAGACTCGGGCACTGTCATGTTCGAGGGGACGTCGATCAGCTCGGTCGGCGACCGCGAACGCAGTAGGCTGCGCCGCGATCAGTTTGGTTTCGTGTTTCAGCAGGGTCTGCTGCTGCCCGAGCTCACCGCAATCGAGAACGTCGCGCTCGCGCTGATGCTGCAGGGCCGCTCGAAGAATGAGTCGATCGCTCCCGCGGCGCACGCCCTTGCGACGCTCGGACTGGCTGGGCTCGAGGATCGCCGCATCGGTGAGCTCTCTGGCGGGCAGGCGCAGCGGGTCGCAATCGCGCGCGCCCAGGTGACCGGAGCACGCGTAGTCTTCGCCGACGAGCCAACTGGTGCACTCGATTCGACAACCTCGTCAGAGGTGATTGATGCGCTGCTCGCATCAACCGTCTCGCAGGGCCGAACTCTTGTCATGGTGACGCACGACGCGACCGTCGCGGCGCGCTGCCAGCGCGTCATCTCGGTGCGAGACGGGCGAATCGTCGCCGACAGTCTGACGCACGCCCCGCAGCCGCAGCCGCCCCATCCAGCCGCCCAGATGCAGCAACCCACCTACCCCACCGCTCAAGTGCAGCACACCTACCCGGCCGTGCAGACGCAGAATGGGGTTGCACGGTGATCCTACGAGTCTTCTCGCTGCTCTCAAGGCCAAGCAGGCAGGGTGTGGGATCGATCCTGCTGCCTGCCGTCGCATTCATGTGTGTCACCGCGCTGCTTGCCATCGTGCTCGGCGGCGCACAGAGTTTTTGGTCGTACCGCGATGAACTCGCCGGACTGTACCAGGCGTTCACCGTGATCGCGCTCGTGCTGATGGGGGTTCCGCTGGTCTCGCTCGGAGCCGCCGCGGCGAAGCTCATGGCGCGGGGCCGCGACCACCGCCTCGCGACGCTCAGGCTACTCGGTGCGACCGCGAGCGATACCTCGGCACTCGCGGTGCTCGAGGCCGGGGTGATCGCGCTGCTCGGGTCGATCGCCGGGGCATTGGTCGCTGTGGCGGTGAGCCCGCTGATCGGCCTGATTCATTTCAGGGGCACGTCGCTTGGCACCGCATCGGTACTGCTGCCAGCGTGGGGCTCTGCCGCTGTGGTGCTCGCGGTCACACTGATCGCGACCGTGAGCGCGGCTCTCAGTCTCAGGCGAGTGAACATCTCGCCCCTCGGTGTCGCGCTCAAGCAGCAAGCCCCGGCAATTCCCTGGCTGCCCGCCCTGATTGCCGTCATCGGTCTCATTGTCGCGAGTCTGATCACCGGCAATCTTTCGGCCTTCGGAGGTGTCGCCGCGATCATCGCCGCAGTGGGAATCGCGCTCACCATTACACTGTTCGCCATCGATATGATCGGCGCGTGGGTGCTCGGCATGACTGCCAGGCGCCAGGCCAGGCGAGCGCAGAAGCCTGCGCAGTTGCTCGCGGCGAGGGCGATCCTCGAATCGCCTCGGGCTGCTTGGCGGCAGGTGTCTGGGGTCGCGGTCGCGAGCTTCGTCGCGGTCTTCGCGGGAGCCGGGGTCTCGCTGCTCGGCGTGATGGAGTCGAGCGGCGAGCAGATCGGGCCCGAGAAGTACCTCGTCTCTGACATTCGCACGGGCGTGATCATCGTCGTGGTCGGCACCTTCGCAATGGTCGCCTGCACCGTCGGGGTCAATCAGGCCGCTCAGATTGTCGATCGCGCCGATATCTCACGATCGCTCGGCATCATGGGTGCACCGCTCGAACTGCAAGACTCGGCTCGCAAGCAGGCCGCGGTGAAGCCACTGCTGCTGGCCTCGCTGGGATCAGCTGGCCTCGCCGCGTTCTTCCTCTTTCCCATGGTCGGAGGCGCACTGCTCTTCGCCCCGCTCTCACTCGCGATCGTGCTCTCGTCAGTGGCGATCGGTTTCGCGCTCGTGCTGCTCGCGCTGCGCGCGACCAAGCCGCTGCTCCTGAGAGTGGCCTCTGCTTAGCGCAGCGCCCCGATGAGCTCGGCGAGGCGCGCGAGCTGCTCGTCAACACGCACACGAGCCGTGCCACCCGCACCGACGCGCGAATTCACCGAGCCTTCGATCGTGAGCACTTCACGCACGCCGGGAGTGAGGTGTTCAGATACCGACAGCAGCTCATCATCGCTCGGCTCGTGCAGCTCGATGCCGCGATCCTCGCAATACTTCACCAGCTCACCCGAAATCTCATGCGCGTCGCGGAAAATCACGCCCTGCTTCACGAGCCGCTCGGCTACGTCGGTAGCGAGCGAGAAGCCCTGCGGTGCGAGCGCTGCCATGCGCTCGGTGTCGAAGCGCATCGTCGCGACCATGCCGGTGAACGCGGGCAGCAGCACCTCGAGCTGCTGCACCGAATCGAACACGGGCTCTTTGTCTTCTTGCAGATCGCGGTTGTACGCGAGTGGCAGCCCCTTGAGGGTTGCCAGCAGGCCGGTGAGGTTGCCGATAAGGCGGCCCGACTTGCCACGCGCGAGCTCGGCGATGTCGGGGTTCTTCTTCTGCGGCATGATGCTCGACCCGGTCGAATAGCCATCGTGCAGGCGCACGAAGCCGAACTCCTTGGTGTTCCAGATGATGATCTCTTCGCTCAGGCGCGAAAGGTCGATGCCGATCTGGGCGGTGATGTATGCGAACTCGGCGACCACGTCGCGCGCGGCGGTGCCGTCGATCGAGTTTTCAAGCGGATCGCCAAGGCCGAGCTCGGCGGCAACCAGGCGGGGGTCGAGCCCAAGCGAGCTGCCAGCGAGGGCACCCCCACCGTAGGGCGAGCGCTTCGCGCGCTTCGCCCAGTCACGCAGACGCTCAACGTCGCGCATCACTGGCCAGGCGTGCGCCGCCAGCTGATGCGCGAGCAGCACCGGCTGTGCATGCTGCAAGTGAGTGCGGCCCGGCAAGATTGCGTCGGGGTGCGCGAGCGATTGGTCGAGGATCGCGGTCGCGAGGTCGAGCAGCAGCTGCTCAATGGTCGCTGCGTGATCGAGCAGGTAGAGGCGCACCAGTGTCGCGATCTGGTCGTTGCGGCTGCGGCCAGCACGAAGCTTGCCGCCGAGCTGCACACCGGTGATGTCAATAAGCAGGCGTTCGAGCGCCGAGTGCACGTCTTCGTCGTCTTCGGCTGGCAGAGCACGGCCATCGGCGACCCGAGCTGAAAGCTCGTCAAGACCCGTGTGCATGTCGCGCAGCTCGTCGGCGCTCAGGTAGCCGGCTGCGGCGAGCGCGACGGCGTGTGCCTTTGATCCTCGAATGTCGTATTGCGCGAGAGCCCAGTCAAACTGAGTCGACTTGCTGAGCAGCTGCAGCTCGGGCGACGGGCCGCTCGCGAATCGGCCGCCCCAGAGGGCACCCGCCTCTGCTGCGCGGTTGCCGGTTTCGTTGTGCGTGTTCTCAATAGCCTCGGTCACACAACCAGCTTACCGAGCGGTGGGCCCGAGCGAAGACGGTCTCTGGTTCTCAGCGCAGGCCGAATCGAGCGACAGTCTCGGCAATCCAGCGAGCGAGCAGTTCTTCACCATGGCTTGCCAGTTCGGGCCCGAGCTGTTGAAACACTTCGGCACTGATAAGCCCGATCAGGCCCGTCCAGGCTCCAAGCGCGGCGACCCCAACCTCAGGATCTGCATCGATCCCGAACTCCTCAGCTCCGGCTAACAGCTCATCGCGCAGTGAGGGTGAGGCCCTCGGCACGCCATCTGGGCGCACGGACTTGCCCGCAGAGATTGCCCGCAGAAATACCGCCATCACCAGTGTTCCCGGACCATTGGTCTGCTCTGCAGGAGCCGAGTAACCGGGCACTGGGCTGCCGTAAGCGAGCGCCCATCTTGCCGGATTTGCAATCGCCCAGCGGCGCATACCCGTCGCGATGGCAGCAAGTTGCCGAGCGGTCGGCGCACGCTGGTCGACTTCGTAAAGCGCCGACTCCGCGAGATCACGGTAAGCATCAACGATCAGCAAGGTGAGCAGGTCGTCGCGGTTTGCCACGTGCCGGTAAATCGCCGACGAGGCGACACCAAGGCCGCGCGCGATCTCGCGCACAGAGAGCGCAGGGGCGCCGACTTCGGCGAGCTGTTCGTTGCCAAGTCGGAGAATTCCTTCGCGCATCTGCGCGCGGGCCTCGGCGTGGCTGCGGCGCGGTCGACTCATGCCGCAAGTCTGCCAGGGAATCTTCGCTCACGCAATTTAGAGATCACCGCTCTTGATTTTTCGCAACATAACAAGTAACGTGGCATTCGTAAATTAGTGAGCATTGATCACAAAAAGGAACACGAATGCGATACCTCATCACTGGAGCGGGGCAGATCGGCACCCAACTTGCCCTCGACTTTGCTGCCGCAGGCCATGACACAGTCGTGCTGCGCCGCGGGAACACACCACTCCCGGGTACTCTCACGAGCAGCGGTGATGCCGGGGACCGAATCGCGTTGCGCGCGGCCGCAGCTGGCGTCGACGCGATCTTCCACTGCATCCACGCCGCTTACTCGGCGAAGACGTGGCTGCAAGAACTCCCGCACCGAGAAACCGCGGTCATGGATATCGCCGCAGAACTCGACATTCCAGTGGTATTTCCCGAATCGGTCTACGCCTTCGGGCAAGGAGCACAGCATCTTTTAGAGGACTCCCCCCTCGCCCCCGTCTCGCCGCTCGGCCGGGTGCGCGCACAGCTACTCAAGACGCGTGCCTCGCACACGGCTCGCACGGCTTCGGTTGTCGCCTCCGATTTGCTCGGCCCCACCTCGACTAAGGGCGGCTCGGTAGTGCTCGGCACCCTGCTCGCACCAGCGTCGAAGGGCGCGCGAGCCTGGGCAATGGGCGACCCAGATGCGCCCCACGCCATTACCTACACTCCCGACCTCACTCGCGCAATGCTGGCGGCGGTTCCCCTCGCCAGGCAGGGTGGGGCCACACTGTTGGCTCCCACCGCTCCAGCTAGGTCACAACGGCTGATAGTTGCCGATGCGGCGGCGGCCGCCGGCCTCTCGCCCGCAGGGGTCACCCGCATTCCCACAGCCGCGTTTGCGCTGGGCGCACTATTTGCAGCCCCCATGCGCGAGCTCTTTCACCAGCGCTATCTCTGGAATGCTCCGAGCGAGCTGCTACCAGGCTTGCTCACGACAGAACTCGGCCTACTGCCGACCCCATGGGAGAGAGTTCTCGAGGAATGGGCGAGTCAGCTCACGCCCGGGCGAGCAGCCAGACCATGAGAGCCTTCTGCGCGTGCACGCGGTTCTCGGCCTCATCCCACACAGCGCTCTGCGGCCCGTCGATCACCTCGGGGGCAACCTCAAACTCGCGGTACGCGGGCAGGCAGTGCAAGAAGATCGCGTCGCTCGCGGCCTCGGCCATCAGCTCGGGCGTCACCCGGTAGGCACCGAAGGTTGCCACGCGCTCGGCCTTCTCGGCCTCCTGCCCCATCGACACCCAGGTGTCGGTAATGACCACGTCGACACCCTCGACCGCCGCATGAGCATCGGTCGTCACAGTCACGCTACCGCCGGTCTCGGCGGCGATCCTCTTCGCGTCTTCAACAATGTCAGCTCGCGGCTGGTAGCCCTCCGGCCCGGCAACGCGAATATGCATACCAGCCGTCGCGAAACCAAGCAGGTACGAGTGGCCCATGTTGTTTGCCGCGTCGCCGAGGTAGGCAGCGGTGAGGCCTCTGAGATCACCCTTGCGCTCGTGGATGGTCTGCAGGTCAGCGAGAATCTGACACGGATGAAAGTCATCACTGAGCGAGTTGATGACCGGCACGCTCGAGTGCGCTGCCATCTCTTCGAGGCCCGAGTGCGCATAGGTGCGCCACACGATCAGCTCAACCATGCGCGACAGCACCTTCGCGGTATCGCTGATAGATTCTTTGCCGCCCATCTGGGAGTTCTTCGAGTCCATGATGAGCGGGTTGCCGCCGAGGTCTGCAACACCGACCGAAAAGCTGACCTGCGTGCGCGTGCTGGTCTTATCGAAGATGACTGCGGCCGTCTTCTGCCCCTCAAGCGGGCGCTCTGCGAATCGGTCTCGCTTCAGCCTGGCTGCAAGCTCGAGCACCTCGAGCTGCTCAGCGGGAGAAAGATCGTCATCGCGAAGAAAGTGCCTCGTCATGCATCAAGCCTAGCGGGGCGACAGGCTCGATGATCGCCGGTCGCGCCTGTCGAGACCGAGCCCGTATCACCCCGCATAGAGCATGGCGAGGATCGCCTGACCCCCGTGCTCGCCCCAGCTTGCGCGCAGAAAGTACTGATCTTCGCGCGGTTCGAGCTCGGGGTCGAGCGCCCGCACGATGTCGAGCACGGCAAAGTCGCCTGAGACCCGGGTAAGGGCACCCACCTGCTCAACTGTTGCGTCAGCGAGTTCTGGCGACTGCGCAGTGGAGCGCCCCGTGCCCTGCACGCGCACGGCAGGTTCACGCAACACCCGATTGCCCGAGGCATCTTGCACAAACTCTTCGGCCTGGCGCCCGCCTCCCGCGATGATCGAAGCAATGGCCTGACGGTAGACGGGGTCACCCGCGGCATCGCTGATCCAGCGAGTGCCGAGCACCCCGTGCTCCGAGGTGCCCACCAAGAAGTCTTCGCCGCCCTCAAGCGGCGCACCGCGATAGCTCAGCGGCACATAGTAGACGGTGTCGTCGCCGGCGGTCAGCAGCATCCCCTCGAGCCCAACCTCACCGGCCGGGTCGTCGAGACGAAACCCTCCGAGGCTCTCCAGTGCAGACACATCGCCCGAGAACCAGGGCTGACTCGGCAGCCACGCGGCAAGCAGTTCGAGTTTCGAGGGGGCCATGGTGGTCTGATGCATGAGTGCCATGCCCTGATCCTACGCCCCTGAATTGCAAGAGCAACATCAGAACGCAACACGAGCGACACAACAGCCTCACTATTGCATATTCCGCCCACGCGCACGATATCGCGAAGTGCAACATAGACCGTATGCTGCCCGTGAGCGATATTGGTATTCCCAGATTTCTCAGCATCAGCGAGGATGAAGCTACCCAACCCTCAACTTACAAGCTTGCTCAGCAGACAGCGAAGTCAGGAGACCAATGATGACCAGCCCCTATGGCACGCTGCGGCAGCAGCTCTTCCGCGTAAAGCCCGTTCCCCGAGACGGCGGCGAAAGCGAGAGCGAGCTCAAGCGCTCGATCGGGCTGTTTCAGCTCATCCTGATCGGCGTCGGCGGCACCATTGGCACTGGCATCTTCTTCATTCTCTCCGAGGCGGTGCCCGTAGCGGGCCCCGCGGTGATCTGGTCGTTCGCGATCGCGGGCATCGTGGCCGGACTCTCGGTGCTCTGCTACGCCGAGCTCGCGAGCAGCGTGCCCGTCTCGGGCTCGTCATACTCGTACGCCTACTCGACGCTTGGCGAACTGCCCGCAATGGCGGTCGCGGCCTGCCTGCTGCTTGAGTACGGTGTCTCGACCGCGGCAATTGCCGTCGGCTGGTCGCAGTATGTTAACCAGCTGCTCTTCAACCTCACGGGCATCGAACTGCCCACCGCGCTGCTGTACGCGCCCGAAGAGGGCGGCATCATCAACCTGCCCGCCATCCTTCTGATTTTCATGTGCGCGCTGCTGCTGATTCGCGGCACGTCGCACTCGGCAATGGTCAACACCATCATGGTGCTCACCAAGATCGCCGTGCTCATCTTCTTCGCGGCAGTCGCCTTCACCGGCTGGAACGCCGATCACTTCGCCAACTTCGCTCCCTTCGGCTTCGCGGGTGTGATGACGGGCGCCGGCATTATCTTCTTCTCGTTTGTCGGCCTCGACACCGTGGCCACCGCGGGCGATGAGGCAAAAAACCCGCGCCGCAACCTGCCAATCGCGCTCATGGTCGCGCTCGTCATCGTCACCGGCACCTACATTGCCGTCGCACTCGCGGCGCTTGGCGCACAGGCACCCGCCGAGTTCGAGGGCCAGTCGGCGGGCCTCTCGGCAATTCTCGAGAACATCATCGGGGCCTCGTGGCCCGGCACCATCGTTGCGGCCGGCGCCGTGATCTCGATCTTCAGCGTGACCCTCGTGGTGCTCTACGGCCAGACCCGTATTCTCTTCGCGATGGCAAAAGACGGCATGGCCCCGAAGGTGTTCCGCAAGGTCAACCCACGCACCATGACCCCGGTCGCAAACACCCTTATCGTCTCGGCTGTCGTGGCAGTGCTCGCGGGCGTCTTGCCCATCAATTTCTTGGCAGAAATGACCTCGATCGGCACGCTCGCCGCGTTCATCGCGGTGTCGCTCGCCGTGATCATTCTGCGCCGCCGCGAACCCGGCCTCGAGCGCAAGTTCAAGGTGCCGCTGTACCCGATCACCCCGATTCTCTCGATCATCGGCTGCCTCTGGATTATCAAGGACCTGCGCCCGATCACGATCATCGTGTTCGCGGCTTGGACTGCCATCGTGTTGGTCTGGTACATGTTTACCGGCCGCAGGAACTCGGTGCTCGGCGAGCGTATTCGTACCGGCATGATCGTGCTCGTTGGTCCGGGCAAGTACATTGAACCGGGCGAGGATCCGGCAACCGGCAAGGTGCACAACCTTGCAGACGCAGCTGATTCTTCAGAAGCGCCTGGTTCAGCCGACCGACGCTAATCGCCGCCGGAACACGTAACAGATCTAAGAGACTAGAGAGCCTGACTGATATGACGAACTCGAATGCCACGCAGACGCTCACGCAGCCAAGCCCCGAGGGCAACCGCCTCGGCGAGCTCTGGAGCATTCTGCCCGAGCACTCGAGCGTCGACGAGCAGGGCGTGCTGCACATCGGCGGCGTCTCGGTCGAGCATCTCGCCGAGCAGTACGGCACCCCACTCTATGTCTATGACGAGGCGGGCCTGCGCGGCCAGATTCGTCGCTTCATGTCTGGCATGGCCGAGCGCTGGCCAAACAGCGAGGTGCTGTGGGCGTCTAAGTCGTTCCCGGCGGCTGGCATGTATCGCCTCGCGGCAGAAGAGGGCGTCTCGGTCGACGTTGCGGGTGGAGGCGAGCTGCGCATGGCACTTGCGGCCGGCGTGCCGCCCGAGCGCCTGCATATGCACGGCAACGCGAAGACCGACGCCGAGCTCTCAATGGCCCTCGATGCTGGCATTGACGTGATCATCGTCGACAACGAAGACGAGCTCGATCGCCTCGAGCGCCTGCTCACCCGCCCTCAGAAGCTCATGCTCCGCGTGATCCCAGGAGTCGAGGCGAAGACTCACGCTTCACAAGCTACCGGTGGCGACGACTCGAAGTTCGGCCTGCCGATGGATCAGGCCGTGAAGGCCATCGAGCGCATGCGCGCGCACCCGCTGATGGAGTTCGAGGGCGTGCACATTCACATCGGCTCGCAGATTCTCGAGGTCGAGCAGTTTGCCGAGGCGGTTGCAAACCTGCGCTCGACTGGCGACTTCGCGACCTACGACGTGGGCGGCGGCGTGGGCGTGAAATACACCTACTCCGACGACGCCCCGAGCGTTGACGAGTACCTCGACGCGGTGGTCGGCGCAGCCCGCACGTACCTGCCCGCAGACGCGAAGCTCATGATCGAGCCTGGCCGCTCGATCGTGGCGCGTGCCGGGGTCACCCTGTACAAGGTGGTCACGGTGAAGCACACCGGCAAGACCTTTGTGGCCGTAGACGGTGGCCTCGCCGACCAGATGGACGCAGCACTCGTTGGCCAGCGCTTCGAGGCCCTCGTTGCCAACCGTGCGACCGAGCCCTGGACCGAGACGGTGCAGCTCGTTGGCCGCCAGTGCGAGTCGGGCGATCTGCTCGTCGACCAAGCGCCGCTGCCCGCGGCCCGCGTTGGCGACCTGGTGGTCACCGCAACCACGGGCGCGTACGCGTACACCCTCGCAAACAACTACAACGGCGCACTCAAGCCCGCCATCGTGTTCGTCGCCGACGGCGAGGCCCGCTTGGTCGCTCGCCGCGAAACCTACGACGATCTGCTCGCAACCCACGCGCCGTCTATTGGTTAGTAGTCGTGCCTCTGCGCGCAGCACTCGCTGTCATTCTGCGCGGAGGCTCTCTCGTCATTCTACGCGAAGCCCCGCCCCGTCATTCTGCGCGAAGTCGCAGAATCTATTGGATCCTGCGACTCGCTACGCTCGCGCAGGATGACAGGAAGCCCGTTCCACACCTCGCAACAAACAACGCGGCCCCGATCCTTTTCGAAAAGGATCGGGGCCGCGTTTGTGCTTGGCCGACTACTTGGCCAGCTGCTGCTTCAGCTTCGCTGCCGCCCTGTTGCGCGTGGTCGCATCGAGGTGCACCTTGCGAATACGCACGACCTCGGGGGTAACCTCAACACACTCGTCTTCGCGCGCGAACTCGAGCGACTCTTCGAGGGTGAGCACGCGAGGGGGCGTCATCGACTCGAACGAATCGGCGGTCGACGAACGCATGTTCGTGAGCTTCTTCTCTTTCGTGATGTTGACGTCCATGTCTTCGCTGCGCGAGTTCTCGCCGATGACCATGCCCTCGTAGACCTCTTGCGTGGGCTGCACGAAGAAGCTCATGCGCTCCTGCAGGGCGATCATCGCGAACGGGGTCACAACACCCGAGCGGTCTGCAACGATCGAGCCGTTGTTGCGGGTCACGATAGGGCCTGCCCATTCGCCGTAGCCGTGCGAGATCGCGTTGGCGATGCCGGTGCCGCGGGTCTCGGTCATGAACTCGCTGCGGAAGCCGATGAGGCCGCGCGACGGCACGATGAACTCCATGCGCACCCAGCCGGTGCCATTGTTGACCATGTTCTCCATGCGACCCTTGCGAGCTGCGAGCAGCTGTGTGATCGCACCGAGGTGTTCTTCTGGCGTATCGATAGTGAGGTGCTCGAAGGGCTCGTGCATCTTGCCGTTGACCTCACGAGTGACCACCTGGGGCTTGCCCACGGTGAGCTCGAAGCCCTCGCGGCGCATGTTCTCTACGAGAATCGCGAGCGCGAGCTCGCCGCGGCCCTGCACCTCCCAAGCGTCGGGGCGATCGGTGTCGACCACACGCAGCGACACGTTACCGATGAGCTCGCGGTCGAGGCGATCCTTGATCATGCGGGCGGTGAGCTTGTGGCCCTTTACTTTGCCGACGAGCGGCGAGGTGTTTGCGCCGATGGTCATCGAGATCGCGGGCTCGTCGACCGTGATGGTCGGCAGCGGGCGCACGTCTTCTGCGTCGGCGATGGTCTCACCGATGGTGATGTCTTCGATGCCCGCGATTGCGACGATGTCGCCGGGGCCGGCCTGCTCGGCTGGGTAGCGAGTGAGCGCCTTGGTCAGCATCAGCTCGGTGATGCGAACGTTTGCGACGCTGCCGTCGTGCTTGACCCAAGCAACGTTCTGGCCCTTCTTGATCCAGCCGTTGTGCACGCGCAGCAGCGCGATACGACCGAGGAACGGCGACGAGTCGAGGTTGGTGACGTGCGCCTGCAGCGGGTGCTCGTCGTCAAAGCTCGGTGCGGGCACGCGATCGAGAATAACCTCGAAGAGCGGCTCGAGATCGGGGTTGTCGGGCAGCTCGCCGTCGGCGGGGCGGTTGTGCGACGCTGCGCCCGCGCGACCCGAGAGGTACACGGTCGGCACGTCGAGCACCGCGTCGACGTCGATGTCTGGGTGATCTTCAGAGAGATCGCTCGCGAGGCCGAGCAGCAGATCTTGCGCCTCACCCTCGACCTCTTCGATGCGAGCGTCGGGA
>JAIUOH010000054.1 GCA_020161315.1 Actinomycetota bacterium
GGTGACACGGGTGACCGCGCCCTCTCGGCGAACGATCACGTGCGGTTCGGCGAGCACAACAGATGGCGCTGACGCAGCTTCGTTCATGTTCGGCTCTGCTTTCGTTTGTGCCCCGTCTCGGCGGCGAGAAGACTTACGGCGTGGGATCCAGCGCATCGTAACGTTGGAATCCACCGTACACGCGCGCCATCACCGCCATAAGCGCGACAATGACGAGACCACCGATGAGGGCGGGCGCCCAGAGCGCGATGGCCGTCGCAATCGCACCCGCGAGCAGGTCGCCGATGCGCGGGCCACCAGCGACGACCACGTAGAAGAGACCCTGCATACGCCCGCGCACCTCGTCGGGTGCGGCCGCCTGAAGAATGGTGGTTCTGAAGACCGCGCTCACGTTGTCTGAGGCACCGCACCCTGCGAGTGCAATCGCCGCGAGCACGAGTGCGGGCAGGATTGCTTCACGTTCGGTGCCCACGGGGTTTGGCGCAAGCACCATCGTGCCGAGCAACACCGCACCGAACAGCGCCGTGAACGCGCCGTAGCTGGCGATCGCTCCTGTCACGGCTCGCCCCTGTCTGCGCACCGAGCCGAGGGGGCCAGAAAAGAGGCTGCTGAGCAGGGCGCCCACTGCGAACGCGGCGGTCAGAAGTCCCACGGTGACCGCGCCGCCGCCGAGCACGAGTGCCGCGGCCGCAGGAAACACCACGCGCGGCGTGCCAAAAATCATGGCGACCAGGTCGAACACGAAGGTCGCCCGCACGTTGGGTGCCGTGCGCAAGAATCGCAGGCTCTCACCGACGGAGGCGAAGCTTGCACCGACCTCGCGAAGAAAAGCTGCGCCGCGATTCGTCGGCTGCGTGCCTGACGACGCCGCGGCTTCTGCGTCACCCGCCTCGGCTCGTTCGGGCAGCATTGGCGGAAGCCCCAAAATGCCGAGGAATGCCCCAGCGAAGAGCACCGCGTCAACGAGGTACGTCCACGCGAAACCGACGCTCGCCACCATCACACCGGCGATGGCCGGCCCTACGGTGATCGCAAGCCCCATTGTGATACCACCAAGGGCCGCCGCCGCGGGCAGCAGCTGGGTCGGCAGCAAGCGGGGTTGAATCGCGCCCCGGGCCGCCCCCATGATGGTCGCGCTCGCGGCGTTCACCGCGGCAAGCGCGTAGTAGGGCCAAGTCGCACTCACACCGAGAAACGCGATGCCCGTGAGGGTGCCGATGCTGAGCCAGGCCACGACTGCGGTCACGAGTGCAACGGTACGCCTGTCGAAGCGGTCAGCGAGCGCGCCACCGAGAAACCCGGCGAGGATCATCGGGCCGAGTGCCCACAGCGCCACGAGCGATACCGCGAGCGTGGAGTGCGTCAGTTCATAGATATGCAATCCGACCGCGACGATGGTGAGCTGCGCGCCGATCTGAGAGACCGAGGTGCCCACCCAGAGCCTCGCAAAGACGGGGCTGTATTTCAGCGGAGTGGTGTCAACCAGCAGGCCGCGAAGCCCGCGTTTGCGAGCGCTCTCCTGGGCACGCTCATTCTCATCGTCGCGATCCTCGACGCCCGGAAAATGCTCATCACCCACTCTCGCAACCCTATCCGCTTGCGAGGCGCGGGACGAAGGCACGGAACGTCGGTAACGTAGTACTTGTGCACCAAGCCGCTCAAAGCAAAGCAGCGTTTTGCGCGGCGTATGCACCAAGCCGCTCGATACAAAGCAACGCTTTGTGCGGCGTATGTGCCGAGCGCGCCTCGCGCTCGGCAAGTATCAATCTCAGCGAGGGCAGCACTGTCAAAATGTTTGACGAACGGTACGATATCGACCCACTTGCCGCGATGAAACCGCGCCGCGGCCCTGTCGCTCGACGCGAGGTCACTCTCGCCCGCGGGCTCGTGGTTGAGCACAGTGAGACCGAGTGGTGCGGTGCGGTGGTCGGCGCTCGCGAGGGGCTCGTGCAGCTCGAAGATGGCCGCGGCAAGCTGCGCACGTTTCCGCTGCACGATGGCTTCATGATCGACGGCAAGCCCGTCACCCTGGTGCTGCCGAAACGCGCGCCACAGCGCAAGATGACCGCTTCTGGTTCTGTAGCCGTCGAACAGCAGCGCGCTAGGGTAGCGATGCCCAGCCGCATCTTCGTAGAGGGCAAGCACGACGCCGAACTCGTCGAGCAGGTGTGGGGCGACGATCTGCGCGTTGAGGGCGTCGTGGTCGAGTTGCTCGAGGGCGCCGACAACCTTGAGCAGGTGCTCGCCGAGTTTGGCCCGTCTACAGAGCGCCGCGCGGGAGTGCTGCTCGATCACCTGGTCGCGGGCAGCAAGGAAACAAGAATCGCCGAGCGCATCGCTTCACTCCCCTACGGCGCCAACGTGCTCATTGTCGGGCACCCCTTCATCGATATCTGGGCGGCAGTGAAGCCTGAACGGGTTGGGCTTCAGGCCTGGCCCGAGATTCCGCGCTCGATCGAATGGAAGAAAGGCATCTGCCTTGCGCTTGGATGGCCCGCTGATGAGCCAGCAGACATCGCCGATGCCTGGTCGCGCATTCGCGGCAGGGTGCGGTCGTATCGCGACCTCGAGCCGACGCTTGTCGGCAGGGTCGAGCACCTTATCGACTTCGTGACGGTGGGCGAGCAATGAACGAACCCACATCGGCCGAGCAAACAGCCATCGAGCGGCGGGCGTGGCCGCTCGCACGTTTCGGGTATTGGTACGCGACTGCGGTCGGCTTTGCCTGGGGTGCGATCTGGAGCACAGGCGAAATCAGGCGCGTTGACGGGCTCTGGGTGTTCACCGGAATGCCCAGGTGGGCCTTCGGCCGCGGCGGCAGCTGCGTTGGCGGCTGCTACCTCACCGATCAGAACGTGAGCGTGCCTGTGCTTCGCCACGAGCGTGTGCACCGCGAACAGTGGAAGCATTACGGGCTCGCAATGCCGCTGCTCTACTGGTTGAGCGGGCGCGATCCTCTCCGAAACCGCTTCGAAATCGAAGCCGGACTGAAAGACGGCGGCTACATTCGATAGCCCGGCCGCTACCTCAGGTAGAAGGGATCGAGAGCAAGCAACAGAGCCGCTGTCCAGTGGCAGAGAAACGCGAGCACCGTCAGCGAGTGAAAAATCTCGTGAAACCCGAACACTCCCGGCACCGGGTTAGGTCGCTTCATGCCGTACACGACCGCGCCGACGGTGTACATCAGACCACCCACGATGACGAGCACCATCGCGGCGATGTTTGCGTGCGCGATATCGATGACGTACATGACCGCGGCCCAGCCGAGCAGCACATAGAGCGCAACGTAGAGCCAGCGCGGTGCGCCGATCCAGAACACCCGAAATCCGATGCCGAGCAACGCACCGCTCCACACGGCAATCAGCAGAATGATGCCCTTGCTCTGCGGCAGCGCGAGCAGCGCGATCGGGGTGTAGGTGCCCGCGATCAGCAGGAAGATGTTCGCGTGGTCGAGGCGTCGAAACACCTGCTTCGTCTTCGGTTTCCAATTGAAGCGGTGATACACCGCCGAGATGCCGAAGAGGATCATGCTGCACAGCATGAAGACGGCAGACGCCCACTTCGCGACGGTGCCGTGCGCAAGCACAATGAGCACGATGCCAGCGGCGATAGTGATGGGAAAAGTCGCGGCGTGAATCCAACCGCGCCAGGTGGGCTTCTTCTCGTCTGCCACTGCGGCGTGGTGCTCGGCGTCCTCAAGCAGGGGCAGCGAGAGGCTGTCTGGCTCGGGGAAGCTGCGCGAGGTGCGATCCGTCATACCTGCAGTGTACGCACCCTACAGTTTCGCATCGGCATATATATGCAAAGGCACCAAAAACGGCGCGACCCAAACAAGTGTGTCGAGGTCAGGTCGCTCTGGGGTGGGCGCTCAGGTAGTGCTCGCGCAGGGTCTCAACAGTCACCTGGGTGTAGATCTGCGTGGTTTCGACCGAGGCATGCCCCAGCAGTTCTTGCACCGAGCGCACGTCTGCTCCCCCGGCCAGCAGGTGCGTTGCAAAGCTGTGGCGCATTGTGTGCGGCGATACCTCGGCGGTGATGCCGGCGCGCTCTGCGGCCGCACGAATGATCAGCCAGGCACCCTGTCGCGACACACGCGCACCTCGCGGGCCTACGAAGAGCGCGGGCGTACCGGTGCCCTTCGAAACCATTGCGGGCCGCGCACGCACCAAGTAGGCAGCGAGCGCACGCCCCGCATAGCTGCCGTAGGGCACGATGCGCTGCTTCGACCCCTTACCGGTAACCCGCAAGAAGCCTCCCTCACCGAGCGCGGCTTCGGGGTCGACCCAGGCGTCGCGTTGCTCGCCCGTCAGCAGGTCATCAACATCGAGCGCGGTCACCTCGCTGACTCGCGCACCGGTTGCATAGAGCAACTCGAGCAGCGCGCGGTCACGCAGCGCCACGGGGTCATCGCCAGATGCAGCGGCGAGGATCGCCTCAACCTGGGCGATTGAGAGCGCTTTGGGCAGACGCTGAGCTTTCTTCGGGGTGCGCACCCCGCTGCCCGCGTAGCTTGGCAGCAACCCCTCTTCGAAGAGGAAGCGATGCATGCCCCGCACGGTCGAAACCCTGCGGCTGATCGTCTCGGGCGAGTAGCGCGGCTTCACTTCGCCAGCGGTGGCATCTTCTAAGCCTGCGCCGTTCATCTCTGCGACGTACTCAGAGAGCAGTTCGGGCTGCACAAGTGCCAGGTCGTCGACACCCCGGTGCTCGAGCCAAGTGGAATAGGCGGCGAGGTCGCGCCGATAGGCGTCTCGAGTGTTCTGCGAGAGACCTCGCTCAATGGCAACGTGACGAAGATAGCGGGCGGCGCCCTGCTCAGGCTGAAGCGAGGGCACCGCCTATCTCGCTACTCTGTCTCTGCGAAGAGGCGTGCGGCCTCGCGACGCTCAATCGCGGCACCTGCCAGACCCGCAAACAGCGGGTGCGGGCGGCCCGGGCGCGAACGCAGCTCGGGGTGTGCCTGGGTCGAGATGTAGTAGGGATGCACCTCACGGGGCAGCTCAACGTACTCGACGAGCTCAGCGTCGGGACTCAGACCCGAGAACGACAGACCAGCATCGGCGATCTGGCCGCGGAACGCGTTGTTGACCTCGTAACGGTGGCGGTGACGCTCACTCGCGGTGCCTGCACCGTAGAGCTCGGCGGCAAGCGATCCCTCGGCAAGCTTGGCCTCGTACAGGCCAAGACGCATGGTGCCGCCAAGATCTCCGCCGTCGATGATGTCGACCTGCTCGGCCATCGTGGCAATCACGGGCACCGGCGTCTCAGGGTCGAACTCGGTCGAAGAGGCGCCCTCGAGGCCGGCGACGTTACGCGCGTACTCGATGACCATGCACTGCAGGCCGAGGCAGATGCCGAGCGTGGGAATGCCGTTCTCACGAGCGAAACGCAGCGCGCCGAGCTTGCCCTCGATGCCGCGCACGCCGAAGCCGCCCGGCACGCAGATCGCGTGCACCTCGCCGAGCGCCTCGCGGGCGCCCTCTGCGGTTTCGCAGGTGTCAGACGCAACCCACTTGATGTTGACCTTGGTCGCGTGTGCGAAGCCACCAGCGCGCAGCGCCTCGGTGACCGAGAGGTAGGCGTCTGGCAGGTTGATGTATTTGCCGACGAGCGCGATGGTGACTTCACCCTTCGGGTTGTGCACAGCGTCGAGCACCGGCTGCCAGGTGCTCCAGTCAACGTCATTCGCAACCTGCTCAAGGTCGAGGTGGTCGACCACTGTCTGGTCGAGACCCTGTGTGTTGAACAGCTTCGGCAGGTCGTAGATGCTCTTCACATCGACCGCATTGACCACTGCGTCTTCATCAACGTCACACATGAGCGCAATCTTGCGCAGGTTGTCTTCGGTCACCGGGCGATCGCTGCGAAGCACCAGCGCATCAGGCTGAATGCCGATCGAGCGCAACGCCGCAACCGAGTGCTGGGTCGGCTTGGTCTTCTGCTCGCCCGATGCGCCCATGAAGGGCACAAGCGACACGTGCACGAAGATCACGTTCTTGCGACCGAGCTCGTGACGCACCTGACGCGCTGCCTCGAGGAACGGCTGCGACTCGATGTCGCCGACGGTGCCACCGATCTCGGTGATGATGACGTCTGGCTGCGGGTCCTGCTGCGACTGCAGGCGCATGCGGCGCTTAATCTCGTTGGTGATGTGCGGAATCACCTGCACCGTCGCTCCGAGGTAGTCGCCACGACGCTCTGCCGCGATTACGTCGGAGTAGATCTGGCCGGTCGTCACGTTTGCCGCGCGCGAAAGGTTGATGCCGAGAAAGCGTTCGTAGTGCCCGATGTCGAGGTCGGTCTCTGCGCCGTCATCGGTCACGAAGACCTCGCCGTGCTCAAACGGGTTCATGGTGCCCGGATCCACGTTCAGATATGGATCGAGCTTCTGCATGACGACGTGCAGACCACGCGCTGTCAGAAGGTTACCGAGACTGGCTGCGGTAAGACCCTTGCCAAGAGAAGAGACCACACCGCCCGTCACGAAAATGTGTTTGGTCGTTTTGCTCTGCGCCGCGTTAGTTCCCACGGACTTCGATCCTATCAGTTTCAAGCTGCACAGAACAGCCCTCGGTCAGCACTATTGCCTATCCTGTCTCGGCACCCACACCTGCTTGATGATCATGAGTACCATCGCGGTCACGGGAATAGAAATCAGTGCGCCAAGAAGCCCAAGCAGTGTGCCTCCAGCAAGTGCGCCGATCACCACGAGTGCGCCCGGTACGGAAACCACCCTGTTCATGACTCTCGGAGTCAACAAGTACGACTCGATCTGCATGTAGATGAGGTAATAGACGGCTGCCACAAGCGCGGTGGTTGGAGAGTTAAAGAGCGCCACAGTCGACACGAGAACAGTGGCAAGCACCGAGCCGATCAGCGGAATCAGCGCGAGCAAGAAGACGCCCACCGCCACCAGGCCAGCAAACGGCACGCCCACGATCGTCATCATGATGAAGCCCAGCACCGAGTTGATCAGTGCCAGCAGCACCATGCCGTTCACGTAGCCACCGACCGACGCGGTGATCTGCTCGGTGATGTCGATCACCTTGGCGCGGTCACTTCGGGCGATCACGCTGTAGAACGCGCGCTTGGTGACCTGCAGTGAAGAGAGAAAGTACAGGCTGAGGATCAGCACGATAATGAAGGCGGTCACTCCGTTGGCGATGCCGATGCCTGCCTGCCACACCCCACCAGCAAGTTGCGCCCAGTTTTCTGGCTTCGCAATCAGCTCTTGTGCGGTCTGCAGCAGCCCACCGAAATCGATGAAACTCCCGAAACGATCTTCAAGCCCTCGGTACCAATCCTGGTGCTGAATATCAACGAAGTACTTCGGCGCAGTCTGGATAAGTACCACTACCTGATTCGCAATCATTGGGATCACAACGGCAAGAATGCCGCCAACAATCAGTATGAAGCTCGCAAATACGATGGCAATACCCATCGGCCGTTTGATGCCGTGCCGCTCAAGTCTCGTCACAAGCGGATCAAGCGCCAGCGCAATGAAAAGGCCACCCACCACGTACATGATGATGAGGCTGAGCTGCCCCAGCATCTCGCCCACCAGAATCGCGGCGAGCGCACCGAGAGTGATGATAAACCCGAGCTTGAACGGGCTACGCACCACAAACTCGCGCGTTCGGCTCGCCTTCAGCTGATCGCGTTCGGCTTCTTCGACCGCGGCGTCGCGAGAGTCGCGGTACATTGCTCTGGTCTCGGCGTCGAGGCGCTCGAGATCAACATGTACCACGTCTGGGTGTTCCTCATGCGCTTCAGCCTGAGGCCCGATGTTTGGGTCAGCCGTCGCGCTTGCAGTTTGGCGCTTGGGGAAGATTCTCTTCATGTGGTGAGAGTAGCAGTCGCCTGCGACATTCGTGTGTCGCGACGCCTTGATCCCCCGCGATTACCTGGTGCTCGCTCCTGCACCCAGGCTTAGGAGCTCTGCCGCATGTGCGAGCGCACTCTCTGAATCGGAGAGGCCAGAGAGCAGCCGAGCCATCTCTGCAAGTCTCTCGTCGCCCCCAAGCACGCGACAGCTCGACTGCGTAAACCCACCAGCTGAATCTTTCACGACCTGCAGGTGGTTGTTTGCGAATGCTGCGACCTGAGCGAGGTGCGTCACAACGATGACCTGCGAGGTCTGAGCAAGGCGCGCAAGACGCCTACCAATCTCGATCGCTGCAGCACCGCCGACGCCGGCATCGACCTCGTCAAACACAAAGGTGGGCACGGGGTCGCTGGCCGCAACCACCACTTCGAGCGCGAGCATCACTCGAGAAAGCTCACCGCCCGAAGCACCCTTTGCTAGCTGCCTCGGCGCGGCCCCCGGGTGCGGCTGCAGCAACAACCTGATCTCGTCAGCACCGAACTTGCCGAGCGCTGCCGGTTCTACTTCAACAACAAACATCGCATCGGGAAGCGCGAGCTGATGCAGCTCGATCGTCACAAGTTCACCGAGCCTCGCCGCTGCATCTGTGCGCAACGCGGTGAGCTGAGAAGCAAGTTGTTGTTCGTTGCCCCGAGCGATTTCGAGCTGCCGCTCAAGCTGGGTGACGCGATCATCATCACCCTCGAGCTCATTGAGTCTCGCGGCGGAGGCGGAGCCATACGCTATTACCTCGGCGACATCGGCGCCAAAAAATCGCAGCAATCCGTTCAGCGCCGCAAGCCTGTCGTTGGCCGCTGCCAGTTCACCGGGCCCGTCTTGATCAAGGTTGCTTGCATACCCTGCGAGCTCCCTGCCAACATCGCTCAGTTGAAAGCTCAGCGAACGAAGCGACTCTGCGAGTGATTCGAGCTGTGCGTCAGCAGCCACCACCCTCTCGATCTCACGTAACGCACCGTCGACCAGCCCGCTTGCGTCTGAAGCGAATGGGTCGTCGCCGTCGCTCGCGATCGCGCGAAGGGCGGCCGAGGTGGCGCTGCGCAGTTCCTCCAGATTGCTCAGTCGCTCAATTCGGTGCTTCAGTTCGATCTCTTCGCCCGGCTGCGGATCAACCGCCTCTATTTGCTCGAGTTCCTCTCGAAGCCGCGCAGCTTCGAGGATTCGTTCTTCAAGCTGCTCACGCAACGTGTCAAGCTCGGCCGCAAGTCTCTGGCTTTTGGCGTGAGCGCTTTGGTACTCATCAAGGGTGCCGAGCAGTTCGCCGCCCCCGAACCGATCAAGCATCTCACGCTGCGCTGCCGAGCTTCGAAGTCGCAGCTGCTCGCTCTGGCCGTGCACCGCGAAGAGCCGATCAGCAAGCCTCGCGAGGCTACCTACCGGGGCACCGTTGCCGCCCACGCTCGCCCTGCTGCGGCCCTCGCTGCTCACTGTTCGTGTGAGCGTCAGATCACCGTCTTCGACGTAGCCGCCAGCGTCTTCTACGAGCTCAATCACCTGCGGATCCTCGGTGCGCACAAGCCCACCGACCCGCGCTGCGTCGGCTCCCATTCGCACTGCGCCAGCATCACTGCGTTCGCCCATGAGCAGCCCGAGCGCGGTCACGACCATGGTCTTGCCCGCGCCTGTCTCACCGGTAATGGCGGTAAACCCAGGCCCAAGATCGAGAGTGGTGTCGACAATAACGCCGAGGTCGCGGATGCGAATCTGTTCGATCACCTTGGTGCCCCCGGTTCACCGCGCCACCCGGTGACGGGCAAGTGAAACTTGTTGACGAGCCGATCGGTAAAGACTGCCTCATCGATGCGCGCAAGGCGCAGCGGCAGCTCAGATCGCCGCACCTCCACAACTGCCCCCACGGGCAGCTCCGTGCGCCGGCGACCATCGCACCAAAGCACCCCGAGCCCACCGCTCTGCGGCAAGATCTCTACGGTCAACACAGAATCTGGGCCAACCACGATCGGGCGATTGAACAGCGCGTGTGCTGCGATCGGTACGGCAAGAAGTGCCTGCACGCCGGGCCACACCACAGGCCCGCCCGCGCTGAAAGAATATGCGGTCGACCCTGTCGGCGTGGCAAGTACCACACCGTCGCAGCCAAACGACGAGAGGGGCCTAGCGTCGACGCCAAGCGCGACCTCGAGCATTCTGCCGCGCTTCTCAACGCTCGCCTCGTTGACCGCCCACGTGCGTGTGATGACCTCGCCAGGGTGCCCCTCAGACGACCCCTGTGCGCCAGGCAGGTAAGCACAGATATCAAGGGTCATGCGCTCTTCAACCGCGTAGTGACTGGCAAGCACGCGATCAAGCGTGAATGAGAGGTCGTGCGACTCTGCTTCAGCAAGAAAGCCAACGTGCCCAAGGTTCACCCCGAGAATGGGGCAGGCGGATCCTCGGAGCAGCTCTGCCGCGCGCAAAATCGTACCGTCACCGCCGAGCACGAGGGCGATTTCAATATTTGCGACTTCGACGTCGGTATCAAGCTCGGCGACGTTCTGGCCAGAGAGGTGCGGGGCGAACTCTGCTCTGTCGATCGCGGGCATGACGGGAGTAACGCCGGCATCGCGCAGCGTTTTCACCGCAGCAACCGTCGCCTCGATGGCCTCGGGACGTGCCGTATGTGACACCACAAGAATGTTGCGACCGCTCATGCTTCACCTCCAGAGTCAAAAAGCTCGCGAATGCGCTGCTCCCATTCTGTCGGAACTGCGGCGCCCCCGCGCGCGAAGTGCGCCAGCACCTCACGGTTGCCGTGCTCTCCAGAAATCGGAGACATCGCAACGCCCCGGCACGTCAATCCAAGTTGCTCAGCAAAAAGGATCACCCTGGCGACCGCGGCAATCGCAAGCTCTGGGTCGGTTACGATGCCGCCACTGACGCCCAGCCTGCCAACTTCGAACTGTGGCTTTACCAGCAGCACCATCTCAGCTTCTGGCGCGGCAACCTTCAAGAGGGCGGGCAGCACCAGCTCGAGTGAGATGAACGAGAGATCTGCGACAACGAGCTGCGGGGCGTCGATCACGCCCGTCGCCGCCGCCAGCGACTCTGCCGTGAGCTCGCGCGCGTTGCAACCCTCGACCGCGCGCACTCTTATGTCTTCGCGAATGCGGTCGGCGAGCTGACCGTGACCAACGTCGATCGCGAGCACCTCGCGCGCGCTCCGTTCGAGCAGCACCTGTGTGAAGCCTCCGGTCGAGGCACCCACGTCGAGCGCAAGCAGGCCGTTCGGGTCGACCCCGAACACGTCGAGGCCGGTGATGAGCTTCTGTGCGGCGCGACTCACATAGGGGTCTGCGCCGTCGACCGAGACCATGGCTCCCGTGGCAATCTTGAACCCGGCTTTCGTCACGACTTCGCCATCAACGCGTACCTTGCCCTGGGCAATCAGCTCAGAAGCTTGGCTGCGAGACCGTGCGAGTCCGAGTGTTGGGAGCACACGGTCGAGGCGCTCAGATGGATCGCCCCACTGCCCCACCGACGCTTCAATCACGGTGCCGCTACTCTGCCGACTCGTGGTCGCTGCGCTGCAGCTCGGCGAGGAGTTCTTCAGCGAGCTGGTCGTAGCGCAGCGCACGCTGATCGAGCGGCTGCGTTTCGATCACTTCGATGCGACCGAGCAGGCCATCGCTCTCGTCAGCGCGGGGTGCATCATGCTCACTCATACCATCATGCTATCGCCGAGCGCCGACATTGCTGAGTCGATGCTCGGCTGCGCTGCAGATGAGCTTAGCGCCAGTGGTCTTCGTAGAGTTCGCCCGGAACCTGCAGCCCGTAGATCGCGAGACCCGAGGCCCAGATCGCGGCGCAGCCTGCGCGCAACAGATTGATCTGAGAGTCGCCACGATCGACAATCTTGACGATGTGACCCTCCATGCGCACGCGAGCCGTGCCCACCTTTGCGGTGCCGTCTTTCTCAACGACGGTTTCAGGGTAGGGCTGGTGCAAACCGTCGAGCGTCTCGACAATGAAGTCGGGGCGCATGTCAGAGCTCGCTGCAACAAGCTGCTTCGGGCGATCGACACCAGTCAGCACGTGTAGCGACGCAATACCGACGGCACGTGCGCCCTTCACATCGGTGTCGAGGCGGTCGCCGATCATCAGCGCGTTACGGGTGCCGAAGCGCTCGAATGCCGACTCAAAGATTGCGGGCTCGGGCTTTCCTGCGAACTCGGGCAGCCGCTGCACCGCGGTGTGCACCGCAGAAACGAGGGTGCCGTTGCCGGGCGCAAGGCCACGTTCAAGCGGCAGCGTCCAGTCGGTGTTTGTTGCGATCCATGGGAGCGGGTCTTTGCCGGGCTGCTCAGCGAGCGCAAAGCACGCCTCTGCGAGGTCTTCCCACCCAATGTGCGGGGCAAAGCCCTGCACCACCGCATCGGGGTTGTCGTCGGCGCTTCGCGTCACCACGAAGCCTGC
This sequence comes from Actinomycetota bacterium, assembly GCA_020161315.1. Taxonomy (GTDB): domain Bacteria; phylum Actinomycetota; class Actinomycetes; order Actinomycetales; family Microbacteriaceae; genus Leucobacter. The sequence goes on from JAIUOH010000054.1 coordinate 12,293, forward strand.
CTTGGTGAGCTCGTCGACGAGCCCCTCGCCACCAACCACGAGCACCTTCGAGCCGGGCGCCACCGTGCGTGCGAGCAACGCTGTTGCCGCCTGCGGCGACGTTACGACATCACTCACCTCAAGCTGCAAGCCGAAGCCTCGCAGTTGCTCAGCCACCGCGACGTTCGTGCGCGAGGCGTTGTTCGTCAGGTATCCGACTCGCACCGTCGCGGCCGCAGCGTTCAGCTGTTCCACGGCACGCGGGATCGCGAGCGCACCGCGATACACCACACCATCGAGGTCGGCGAGGATCAGCTCTCGGCCTTCGACGGGGGCAGCGCCAAGCGGGGTTGGCCGTTTGAACAGTGCCACTACTCCCCCTGCGAGGGCTGCTCGACTGCCTCGGCCTCTACTGGCGGCGTCGCATCGCTCTCGGTCGCTTCAACTTCTGCAACCGCATCGCTCTCTGCCTGCCCGTCAGCATCACGAACGTCATGCCTGTTACGTTCCTCGCGCGGGGCGTGCTCGTAGATCTCAATCACCTCGATCTGATCGTGGCCACCGAGGTGTTCGCTAAGCGCCTCCTCGGCGAGGATCGCGCGATCGCGCCACTTCTTGCTCTCAACCTCGCGCCCGAGATCTTCAAGTACGTTTGCGTATGCGGCGAAGAGCTCAGGGCTCCAGCTGAACGCTTTACTGGGGTCAAGTTCAGCAATCTCAAGCTCGAAAAGAGCCTGCTGGGTCTGGCCAAGGTCGAGCCTTGCACCAGACATCGCGATCGCCAACTGCACTCGCTGCTCGGTTTTAAGTTCGCTCAGCTCGGCAGCGAGACCGGTCTCAATGCCACGCTCTGGGCGGCCAAGCGCACGCTCGCACTCAACCATGAGGGCAAGATGCCCCTGCGAGCCGGTGAGGCGACGGAAGGTACGAAGCTCGCGCAGAGCGAGGGCGTAATCACCGATGTGGTAAGCGGTGACGGCGAGGGTCTCACGCGCCACCGGGATGCGCCCTGCGCGACGACTCGCAGAGATTGCGTGCTGATGTGCGAGTTCTGGGTCGTCGCCGAGCAGCATGCCGGCCATGGCGAGGTGCTGTGCAACGCGCTCGGCGGTCTCAGGCTGCAGCGTCTTCAGTTCGTTGCGGGCACCGGGGTGCAGATCTTCAGGCGTGACGTCTTCAGGAATAAACGGATCGTCATGCTCGCTGCGCACAGGCCTCAGCTCGTGCTGCAGGCGCTCAGCCTCAGTGAACTCGCGACCGCGGCCACCGCGGTCACTCTTGCCTGCGCCACGGGTGCCACCACGGCCAAACTGCGGGCGATCCCCCTCTCGACGCGGGCCTCGATCAAACGAACGATCGCCGTCACGCTGCGGCCGGCGGTCGTGACCGCCCTCACCGTCGCGGCGCGGCTTACGCTCGTACCCGCCGCGCTCACCGTCACGGCGAACCGGACGATCGCCGTAGCCACCGTCGCGGCGAGGCTTGCGATCGAAGTCGCGGTCGCCCTCACGGCGCGGTTTGCGGTCAAACGAACGTTCGCCGTCACGGTGCGGCCGACGATCATAGCCGCCCTCACCGTCGCGACGCGGCTGACGGTCGAAGCCGCGGCCGCCCTCGCGTTGCGGGGCGCGGCCCCTAAAGTCTTCACCGTCGCGGCGCGGGCGCCGATCCTGCGTGCGATCACTATCGCGACGAGCGCCACCGTTGTACCCGCGATCGTCGTTTCTGCGAGGGCCGCGATCAAAGGAACGCTCGCCGTCACGCTGCGGTTTGCGAGCGTAACCACCCTCACCGTCGCGACGCGGTGCTCGATCGTGGGAGCCTTCGCCGTCGCGACGCGGCTTACGGTCGTAGCCGCGATCGTCACCGCCGCGACGCGGTGCTCGATCGTATGATCCCTCGCCTTCCCGGCGAGGTTTACGATCATATGAACGGTCGCCGTCGCGACGTGGCTGGCGATCATTTGAACCCTGCCCGTCGCGACGCGATGCGCGATCGTTCGAGTAGCTGCCTCGGCCCCCGCTGTTACGTGAGGATTGCCCTGACTGGCGGTTTGGGCGGTCAGCCCGTGCGTCGCGATCGCGATCGTTCATTCTAAAAAGTCTCCGTAAATGCGAAAAGGGCCACTCAGACAGAAGAGTGGATCATCGATCATCTTCTATCTGAGCGACCCTTTTCTGTAAAAGGAGTCCGGCGGTGTCCTACTCTCCCACACCCTCCCGAGTGCAGTACCATCGGCGCTGTCAGCCTTAGCTTCCGGGTTCGGAATGTTGACCGGGCGTTTCCCTGACGCTATAACCACC
>JAIUOH010000055.1 GCA_020161315.1 Actinomycetota bacterium
AGCGCTTCGGCGAGCATACGCAGTGCTCGGTCTTTGAAGTCTTGATCGTATGGTTTGGGCATGATGCTCCCTATCTTCCTAGATGAAAGATCGGAACTAAACCCAGGGCGAATCAGCCCACGCATTTCGCGAGTTGCCCTCTCGGTATCGTGAAGCACTCTGGTATCGAGATGTCGAAGATCTCCCTGTGCAAGAAATTGCAAGGTACGTTGGCATGTCAGCAAACGCGACGTCGGTGCTGATCAAACGTGCGCGCGATGCCTTCAAAACCTCCTGGATCAAGGTGCAGCTTTCACCGCAGCGGGACCTGCCGCAGGAATGCTCAGACATCGTGCCGAAGCTCGCCGCCTATTCCAGCGACAAGCTGAGCGTGAAAGAACGCGACCGTGTCGACCTGCATCTGTTCGGGTGCACCCACTGCGGGGCGCTCGCGTCAGAAGCGGACTCGCTGCACAAGAAGCTCGCGCTTGTGCTGCTCCCGCTGCTGTTGCTTGGGGGTTCGCCTGGTTATCTCGCCTGGGTTCAGAGTCGCGAGAATCGCACCCCGATCCCCACAGCTGCCAACTATGTGAATGTGCAACTCGACGGGGTGCGCACCGCGCCAATTGCGGTTGGAACCGCACTGCTCGCATCAGCGGCTACGACTTCGGCATCGAGAACTCGGGCAAAGCCGATTGCGGTAGTGGTAACTGCGCTGCTGATCGCAGGCATTGGGGTCGCCGGGGCAGCCGGATACCCCTGGGGTGCCCTGGAAGAGGGTCAACAGATGCCAGCCGACGAAGAGCCGATCGCACGCGTGCCAACAGAAAGTTCCGTACCCTCGGGTAAGCAAGCAGAAGCGGCGCGAGATGGTGATCCTCACATCGATACCCTGCTGAGCACCGAAGGAACAACGACGGTGCTGCTCGACGGTGCGGGTTCCGGTAGCCGGGTTCTTGTGCCGCCAAGCGCACCAGACCCCGGAGTTGAGCCAGACCCAGAAGCCGAGCCAGAGCCCGTCACGTATCCGGAGCCGCGCGTTATTTCAACGGTTGTCGTCCCGTCGGCCGAAGGTAAGCCGCTCTATATCTCGGGCACTCCGGGAGCCACGTTCCACGTCGCCGTGACTCACAATATCGACAGGGTTCAGGGTAGTGTCACCCAGCAATTCACGCTCGTCGATGACGGTGCAGGCGAAGTGAGGTTTACCTTTCCGGGCTACTCGGGGATGATCGTGACGGTGGTCATTTCGCAGGAATATGACACCGCTGAGGGTCGGGTGCTTGATCCGCAAACCGTCACCTTGCCGAACTTCCTTGTCTTTGGGGTTCGGCCGTGAGCGGTGCAATACGTCAGAGATGGTTCAGCCGGAGGCGCTCTCTACTGACGGGCGATCACGGGTGAGGCCCGTTTGTGCAGCCTGCTGAACGCGGCGATACAGTAAACAAGAGTACGCTGCACCAGTTTACGGAGCCCCATCATGACCGTGATCGATAATGCCGTCTACGTGAATGGCCTGCGCACCCCCGACCCTGCGAGCCTCGGCGACACATACGAGGCGACCCAGGATCGCGGTGGCATGGCCTGGATCGGCCTCTACCGACCCAGCGCCGAAGAAATCTGGTCGATCGCGAACGAACTCGACCTGCACCCGCTCGCGGTAGAAGACGCGCTTTCTGGTCACCAGAGGCCCAAGATTGAGCGCTACGGCGACACCCTCTTTCTGGTGTTGCGGCCCGCGCGCTACATCGAAGAATCAGAAGAGGTCGAGTTCGGTGAGGTGCACCTCTTTATCGGCCCAGACTTCGTGGTCGCGATTCGTCATGCAGAGTCGCCCGATCTCGCGCGCGTGCGCAGGCGACTCGAGGCAGAACCGACGCTGCTCGCACGCGGCCCGCACGCCGTGCTCTATGCGATCCTCGACGAAATTGTCGACGAATACGGCCCCGTCATCGCCGGCCTCGAGAACGACATCGATGAAATCGAAGACCAGCTCTTCGAAACCCAAGACACCCAGGTGTCGCGGCGCATCTACGAACTCTCGCGAGAGGTCATCAACTTTCAGCGAGCAACCCAACCTCTGGTCGGCATGCTCGAGTCGCTCACAAAAGGATCGCTCGGCCGCGCCATCGATATCGAGATAGAGCGGCACCTCGGCGACGTGCTCGACCACGCGCTGCGAGTGGTCGACCGGGCAGACACGTTTCGCTCGGTGCTCGAGAACGCGCTGCACGTGCACGCCACCCTCGTGGCGCAGCGACAGAACGACGAGATGCGGCGCATGACCGAGGTGAGCCTCGCGCAGAACGAAGAGACCAAGAAAATCTCATCGTGGGCGGCCATCTTGTTCGCCCCGACGCTGGTTGGCTCGATCTACGGCATGAACTTCGACAACATGCCCGAGCTGCACTGGTCGCTCGGCTACCCCTTTGCAATGCTGCTGATGCTCGGCACCGGCGTCGTGCTGTACGGGGTCTTCAAGTTCAAGAAGTGGTTGTAGTGGCTGGCGGCGCCAGCGTAGCAAAACTTTTTCAAGAATCTTTCGCGACCGTGTCGATCGGCAATACGCTGGTTCGACGTAGTGAATGAGAGGGTCAGTAAGTGGCCCCACCAACTCATCACACAGAGGAGACATCATGAAGTACATGCTGATCATGCGGGCCGTTGGCCAGGCTGCGGTAGATGCGCAGATGCAACGCCCATTCGAAGAGATCATCGCAGAGATGGGCGCCTACAACGAGTCGATGGTGAACGCCGGTGTGCTCGCCGACGGTGCGGGCCTCACCGACGCCGCAGAGGGCGCGGTCGTCGACTTCAGCGGCGAGACCCCGACCGTCACGGACGGCCCCTACGGTGAGCTGCGCGAGCTGTTCAACGGCTTCTGGATGCTCGAAGTGTCGTCGAAAGAGGAGGCTATCGAGTGGGCACGCCGCGCACCCCTCGCCGCGGGCCAGCAGCTCGAGATTCGTCGGGTCACCGGAGCCGAAGATTTCCCCGAAGACAACGAGTGGATTCAGAAAGAGCAGGAGTGGATCGCCGAGGGCAAGACCCGCGGCTACTGAGCGGGTGCTGATCCCGCGCTGTAATTCTTAGCGGGAAACGCGGCTGAGCAATGACTACGGAGCGACACGCACAGGTGGCCTCGATCACGCGAACGATCGAGGCCACCTGGCGCATTGAGGCGGCGAAGATCATCGCGACCCTCACGCGCTACGTTGGCGATTTCAGTGTCGCCGAGGATCTCGCGCAGGATGCGCTCGCCCAAGCGCTCGCCGATTGGCCGCGCGCGGGGGTGCCTGACAATCCGGCGGCCTGGCTCACGGCGACCGCCAAGCGGCGGGCGATCGACGGGTGGCGACGGCGCGAGAGGTTCGAGAAGCGGATGCCGCTGCTGGCCGACGAGCAGCGCCGGTTTGAAGGGGCGGGCGAAGGCGAACTGCCTTGGAACCCCGACGAGATTGACGACGATGTGCTGCGCCTGGTCTTCACCTCGTGCCACCCCGTGCTTGCGCGTGAGGCGCAACTCGCGTTGACGCTGCGGGTGGTCGCTGGTCTCACCACCGAACAGATTGCCCGCGCGTTTCTGGTGCCGGTGCCGACCGTGCAGCAGCGCGTCGTGCGGGCGAAGAAGACGCTTGCCGCGGCGAATGTCGAGTTCGAGCTACCGGGAGCCGCCGAGCGGGTCGAGCGGCTTGGCGGGGTGCTCGGCGTGCTGTACCTGCTGTTTTCAGAGGGGCACGTCGCCACCTCGGGAGGCGACTGGATGCGACCCGAGCTCGCGATGGAGGCCCTGCGTCTCGCCCGGGTGGTCGCGGGGCTCACTCCTCGGGAGCCCGAAGTGCACGGCCTCGTTGCGCTCATGGCGTTCACGGCCTCGCGGTTTGGTGCGCGGGTCGATGCCGCCGGGCAGCCCGTGTTGCTCGCCGACCAGAACCGGGCCCGCTGGGATCGCACGCTGATCGGGCTCGGGGAGCGCTCGCTTACGCGTGCGGGGGAGCTGTGGGCAACCCGTACCGTCGCAACTGGCCGCCCCGAGACCGGGCCGTACACACTGCAGGCCGAGATCGCCGCATGTCACGCGGCCGCCCCAAGATTCGAGTCGACCGATTGGCGTCGCATCGCCTCGATCTACGCGACCCTGTGCCGGGTTGCCCCGTCGCCGGTCACCGAGCTGAACCGGGCGATCGCGGTGGCAGAGGCAGAAGGGCCGGCCGCGGGGCTCGTGCTTGTCGACGGGCTCACCGACGCAAAGCTGCTCAGTACCTCGCATCTGCTGCCGAGCGTGCGAGGTGAACTGCTCGCGCGGCTCGGGCGTCTTGACGAGGCTGCGGCAGAGCTTGGGCGTGCCGCCGAGCTCGCAACGAATGAGCGCGAGAAGACGGTGCTGCGCGAGAAAGTGGCGCGGATCCTCGCTCAAATGTAGATGAAAGTCGCACCGGGTGACGCTTTAATCGAACACATCCATTGCTCTGCGGCGGCTACGCCCAATCGAAACCTCTTCGCCGCGCTCGACAAGACGAATCAGCTGAGACAGGCGCGTCTTTGCCTCTTGCACATTCACGGTAATGCTCATGTTTTTGGTGTCGCATGGTCTGGTCCACTTGACCAGACCATGGTGATGCGTCAGAACGCGGTGTTCTTGCTGGTGCACGACCGACTGAACGCTGTGGTTCAGGTGATGAAGCCGTACCGCTCAACATCGTTCGCAGGGTACGCACAAATCGGGGGGTTAGCGTGAGAGACGAAGGCGCGCGGGTTTCGGAGGCACCGGTCTTCGCTTTCGGAATCGACGGCCCGCGCCGATCACGATGGAGCGGTGATGACGACTCAGCACGCGGGGATTGTATGGAACCCGTCAAAGACCTCGAAAGAGCAATTGCAGGGCGCGTTAGGCGAGGCAGCCGAGCTTTGCGTTTCTTGGTTTGAGACAAGCGAAGAAGATCCGGGTGGGGGTGCCGCGCAGCGGGCGGTTGAAGCCGGTGCCGATGTGGTGCTCGCGGCCGGCGGTGATGGAACGGTGCGGGCGGTTGCCGAGTATCTTGCAGGCTCAGATGCCGGAGTAGATCTCGGCATTATTCCGCTTGGCACGGGAAACCTGCTCGCACGCAATCTGGGCGTTCCGCTCGACGATCTCGGTGCCGCATTCGAGCGGGCGCTACACGGTGAAGCCGATCCCATCGATATCGGCTGGGTGATGCTTGGGGGCGGGGATGAGCCTCGACAGGGCGCCGCCGCCAACGGCACGAGGCGCCACGCGTTCGCGGTGATGGCTGGCTTCGGGCTTGACGCCCACATGATCACCGAGACCGACGACGATCTGAAGGATCGCGCGGGGTGGCTGGCCTACGTGGAGTCGCTCGGACGGGCGTTCTCGGCGAGCGAGGTTATTGGCGTTCGGCTTACCGAGCCTGACGGCGCTACAAGCGGCGCGCAGGCACACACGCTCATCATCGGTAACTGCGGCCAACTGCAGGCCGGCGTGACGCTTCTGCCAGACGCGAACCCCGCTGACGGCGAACTCGACCTGCTCGTGCTGAGCGCCGATAGCATCTCGGGATGGGCAGACACCCTCAAAAATTTTGTCTGGGACAACGGCATCAGGCGTCTGCTTGGGGCGTCAGGTGACGACGAAAAGGCGAAGAGCACTGATAGCACCGCCCACCGGCGAGTGACCGGGCTGCTTCTCGAGCTGTCAGAACCGCGAGTGTTCGAAGTCGACGGCGACACCCTTGGCGAGACCAGTCGCATCGAGATCACCGTGCAAGCGGCGGCGGTGTGGGTGCGGTAGCGCCTCGCCGTGTTCTGAGTGCTGCGCTGCGAAAGGGATCGCGGCCGCCGACACTACACTTGCACCCATGGCAGAAAAAGCAGCGATCAGCTATGCGGCAGAGCGACCAAAGGCGTTCGTTGACGCTGTAGTCGCCATTGCGCTGACGCTGCTTATCCTGCCGCTCATGGAGAGCGTTGGTGAGGTTGCGGGGGCGGGAGAGGGCACTCTCTCGTGGCTGACGGAGCACAGTGGTCAGCTCGTGAGTTTCGTGCTGAGCTTTCTCTTGATCGCGATGTTCTGGATGATTCATCATCGCCTCTTTGCCGAGGTGCATCGGGTGAACTCGCCGCTGCTCTGGTTGCTTGCGGCGTGGATGCTCACGATCGTCTGGCTGCCAGTAACCACCGCGATCACGGGTCATATGCCGGGCGAAGACCTACTGGCGCGCCTGGTGTACACGGGGAGCCTCGTGCTTACCGCGCTGGTTTCGCTCATGGTGCGGCTCTATTTGCGATCTCACCCCGATCTGCACTCCATCGATCGTGCGTCGTTTGTCGGGGGTATCGCTGCTGATCTCTCACTGGTGCTGCTGTTTTTGCTCGCGATGCTACTGACCACTGCGTTTCCGGTGCTGGGCTACTGGGCATTTCTGGTGATGGTGCTCTCTGGGCCTGTGCAAGCAGTATCGGGGCGAATGCTGCGGCGACGGCTGCATCCGGGCGACGCGGTACAGTAAGCAGCAGTGCGGCGATGAGCGTAGATCATCGGTGCGGGCGAGCAGAACTGAGCGTGGGTGAAAGTATGAGCGATACATTCTGGCAAGACCACCCGGCCGACGCGCTGCGGGTACGGCCCGGCTTTCGCCTGGCTGACATCGACCCTGCCTCAAGACCTGGCACCACTGCGGCGAAACTTGAAGGCCAGGCCGAGCTCGCGGCCAGCGCGCAAGAGTTGCGTGAGCTGCAAGAAAAGCTGTTTGCGCAGAGCCGCGAGGGTGCCCCCGAACGTCTGCTTGTCGTGCTGCAGGCGATGGATGCCGCGGGCAAGGGCGGCATGGTCAATCATGTATTCGGTCAGCTTGAGCCCTACGGCTTGCAGCTCACTGCGTTCAAAGCACCCACCGAAGAGGAGCGCGCGCACGACTTTTTGTGGCGCGTCGAGCCGCAGGTGCCAGCGCCCGGGGTGATCGGACTCTTCGATCGCTCGCACTATGAAGACGTGCTGATCCAGCGTGTTCGCGGCTTCGCGCCACCCGAAGAGATCGAACGCCGCTACGGTGCCATCGTTGATTTCGAGCGTCGCATCACCAACCTGGGCGTGCGCGTTGTGAAGATCATGCTGCACATCTCGCCCGAAGAGCAGGCTTCACGACTGCTCGATCGGCTTGACGACCCCGAGAAGCACTGGAAGTACAACCCAGGCGACGTTGACGAGCGCGTGTACTGGGCAAGCTATATGGAGGCGTTTCAGGTTGCAATCGAGCGCACCAACACCGAGCACGCGCCATGGTTTGTGGTGCCCTCGAACTCGAAGTGGTACTCGCGGGCCGCGGTGCAACGCATCGTGATCTCGGAGCTGCAGCGCCTCTCGCCCGAGTGGCCGGCGGTGAAGTTCGACGTGGTGGCCGAGCGCGAGCGGGTGCAGCAGACGTTGGGCATCAGCTGGCCGTAGGTGCTGCGCTCATCGAGCTGATCCCTGCCTCGCTCATCGAGCTTGCCGAGATGTAGGGCTCTCAGACCCACCCCTTGTCGCGGGCGATGCGAGCGGCCTCGGCGCGGTTGCCCGCGCCCGTCTTGCCAATCGCCGCCGAAAGATGATTGCGCACCGTGCCCGCTGAGAGAAACACCTCGGCGGCAATTGTCGCGGCGCTGTGCCCCTCGCCAGCGAGGCGCAAGACCTGCCGCTCGCGCTGGGTCAGCGGATTCGCGCCCTCGAAGAGCGACGCCTCAGCGAGCGCGGGGTCGACGACGCGCAGGCCAGCGTTTACCCGCCGCACCGCATCGGCGAGCTGCTCAGGCGGGGCGTCCTTTACGATGAAGCCGCCGGCGCCCGCTTCGAGCGCGGCCCGCAGGTAGCCGGGCCGCGCGAACGTCGTGACCACGAGCACCTTCGTACTTGGGCTCGCTTCGCGCACGTGTTTTGTCGCGAGGATCCCATCGTCGCCCGGCATCTGAATGTCCATGAGGCAGACATCGGGTGCGAACTCAATTGCTTGGCGAACGGCCTCGTCGGCGTCGGCGGCAGTTGCGACCGTTTGTAGATCGGCCTCAAGGTCGAGCAGTGCGCCGAGAGCGCCCCGAACGAGCGCCTGGTCGTCGACGATGAGCAGCCGAATCGGGGCGCCCCCTACCATGTCAAACTCACCACCGTTCCGCTGCTGCTGCCCTCGCCGATGCGCAGCGTCGCGCCAGCTGCCGACGCACGCTCGGTCATGCCGCGCACACCGTTGCCGGTGCGACCTTTCGCACCCACCCCATCGTCTTCGATGGTGACGGTGCCGGGCTCGAACGAGACCCTGACGCGTGTGGCGCGGGCGTGCCTGAGCACGTTGGTGGTGGCTTCTCGCAAGATCCACGCGGCAGACAGCGACTGGGCGGGCGAGAGTGCCGCAGGGTCGCCCGCGACCGTGACCGTCACACCCGCCGACTCGAGCGCGGCGCGGCTCGCCCGCAACTGCGCGGCGAGGCCCTCCGACCGTAGACCCGTCACTGTGCCACGAACGCCAGCAATCGCCTCGCTCGTCAGCCGCGCGATCTCTTCAAGTTCATTTCGTGCGGCCGCTGGATCCTTTTCGATGAGGCGCATGGCGAGCTCAGCCTTCAGCTTGACGACCGTCAGCGAGTGGCCGATCAGGTCGTGCACGTCGCGTGCGATCGATTCGCGTTCTTCGCTCGTGGCAAGGTCGAGGCGCAGCTCGTCTGCGGTAATCGAGCGGCTGATCAACCACACGGTGAGGCTGTTCACGGCGAACATCATCACAATGATGGCGAGCAGTACGAACTCCGACTCTGCGTTCGTGAGTAGCGCCGCCATGACAGAGGCGAGGCCCAACGCAAGAGCTATCCCCGCCACGACCCAGTGCCACACGACGCCAAGCACGTAAGAGGCATACGCCATCAGAAACGGGAGGAAGCTCGTGGCCCCCCACCCAATAGCCGGGACCGTGAGCGCTGCGCACAACACCGCCAAAAAGAACAGTGTCTTCACGGTGCGCGAGGGCCGATGCCAGCCCTCGCGCATGCCGAGCACGAAACCACAGACATACGAGCCCGCAAACATGACGAGCGCGACCCAGCCGAGCAGCACCGCCCAGTTCGGCGCAGCCGATTCAAGAATCGACTCGGCTGGGTAGTAGAGAAACCCAAGCCAGACGATCGACATGAGCCAGCCGAATCGCTGCCAAGGGCTTGTGGCGCCGCGCTGTATTGCCTTCGTGTTCAGGGGCGCTGCAGCTGGCGAGGCCGCAGCATTGCGCCCAGGCGCGTCGAGTTTTGCCTCGCCCGAATGCGCTGAGTTGCCGTTCATGTGGCGATCCTCGCTCTTGCCGATTCGACATGAGCACGCACCGGGGGCCAGAATGTGTCGGCCCAGATCTCGTACCCGCGGTCGTTGGGGTGAAACGCGTCACCAGCGAACTCGGTCAGAATGCCCTTGACCCCCCGCGCGCGCGTCGCCGCGTAGAGGGGCACGACCGTGAGGCCCCGTGCCGCGGCGATCGTGCGCAGCATGCGGTTCGCCTCGAGCACCTTGCGGTCGTTCCACGGCAGGTGAAAGCACGGCAGCTCAGAGACGATCGTGTCGGGCGGCAGCACGTCGAGGATCGTGATGAGGTTGCGATGGAACGCGCGCGGCTCCCACTCGGCGATGTCGTTCGCGCCGATCGCGAGGGTGACGAGGTCTGGCTTTCGCTTCGCGAGCACTTTCTCGGCGCGCGGCAACTGGTCGCGCACGCACAGCCGCGTCGGAGCACCCGAGACGCCGAGATTCGTGACTGCGATCGGCTCACCGAGTTGCGCTTCGATGCGGTCGGCGAGCTGGCCGACGTAGCTGCGTCCGGGTACCGAGGCGCCGATGCCCTGTGCGGTCGAGTCACCGAGCGCGAGGTAGTGAAACTCTCCTGCCTGTTTGCGCCGCTCACGCCACCAGGCAGCGGTGACGGGTTGCATCTCGGCAAGTTCCATGAGGGGGCGGTTCGCGCGTTCGAACAGCGCCTCTTGCTCGAGCATGCGAGCGAGATTCGCCGTCGCAGAGAGGGCGAGCGCCTTGGCGCCGAGCGCGGGGGAGTGGGCAGGAAGCACCTGCCCAGCGTAATCCACCGATGTCGCGAACACCCGAACCCCTATCGGCGTCGTCGCGACCGCAGCACGCCGAACCGACCAAGGCGCTCTATGCAACGCATCGCGTTGCGCGCCGTACTGGCGCAGTGGCGCCACCGTGATTAGTAAGGGCGCGCACGATGCGCGCCCTTTCAAACAAATCACGCGAGCCCGCCTCGGGCTCGGCTCATGTCGCTCATCGGCGTCGCCGTGATCGCAGCACGCCGAACCTCGTCAGCGCCGCAAACAGGGCCGTCCAGATGAGCACGTTCAGCAGCACAACCCAGAGTTCGTCGCTGCCGCCCGAAACGAGCACGCCCTCTGTGATCGGCCAGCGCACGAGCGCGACGTAGCCGTACATCGGTGTGAAGTGCGCAATGTCGAGCATCACGCCCTCGAGCGGCATGAATACGTTGCCGAAGAAGCCGAAGAACGTGATCGAGATCGAGGCGAGTGCGGCCGCCGAGTCGGAGTTGAACGCGAGGCCCACCCCCAGCCCGAACAGCCCGAAGATCAGGCCGCCCGCGAGAATGAGGCCGGCAACGGCAGCCCAGCGCCACGCATCGTCGGCCTTTGCGCCGGTGAGGCCGCCCACGAGAAACACCGCCGTGGTCGAGAGCGCCGAGAAACTGAGCGCGGTGGTGAGCTTCACGATCGCGTACCCGGCGATTGAGAGGGGCGTCATTGCGATCTGTCGACCCCAACCCTGGCCTACCTCGGATGCAGCGATTGAGCACATCGAGCTCATCGCCGTGGCAGCGCCGAACGCCGCCATCGAGCACATGACATAGAACGCGACGTTGCCGTGGCCGGCACTACTGTCTGCGTACGCTGCGTTGGCTCCGAACAGCAGGTACATCGCGATCGGCATCGCAAGCGTGAACGCCAGAGTGTATGGGTTGCGCAGCTGGCGCTTGACCTCGGTCAGGTAGAAGGTGCGTGAGAAGAGCATGGTTGATCCTTGGTTCGCAGTTCTCGGCTACTCGCCGGCGTCTTGGGTCAGCGTGGTGAATGCGGTCTCGAGCGTCGGGGCCACGATCTCAAGGTCGTGAGCGCCGAGCGCGAGCAGCTTGGCGGCGAGGGCATCGGAGTGAGCCGTGCGCACTCGCATCACCCCCGCAGAGTCGATCTGCATGTCGCTTGCTTGCACTCCGGCCAGCAGGCCGGCTCGTTTCAACTCGTCGAGGATCGCCCCCACCGTGCTTTGGTCGATCGGTGCTGGCAGTGTCGCAGTGACCGTGCGCCCGCCGAGGGACGACCGAAGCTCGGCGGTGGCACCATCGGCCACGATCTTGCCGCGGTTCATGACGAGGGTTCGCTGAGCGAACTGCTCGGCCTCTTCGAGGTAGTGGGTCGCGAACACGATGGTGCGGCCCGCTCCCGCCTCCTCGGCCATCGCTTGCCAGAAGTTGCGACGAGCGACCACGTCCATGCCTGTCGTCGGCTCATCGAGCACCAGCACGTCTGGGTCGGGCAGCAGCGCGAGCGCGAACTTGATGCGCTGTTGCTCGCCGCCAGAGCACTTGCTCACCTTGCGTTTCGCGATCGAGGTGAGTCCGGTGCGTTCCATGACCTCGGGTACTCGCGCGCTCGCACTGTGAAAGCCTGCGATCACGTCAACCGTTTCGGCGACCGTGAGATCGCTCAGCAGCCCACCGGTCTGCAAGAGTGCCGACAGTCGCCCAGAAGCCACCGCCTGACGAGGGCTCTGGCCGAGCACCCTGACCGTGCCCCCGTCTGGCGAGCTGAGCCCGAGCAGCATATCGATTGTGGTCGTCTTGCCCGCACCGTTGGGGCCGAGCAGCGCAACGATTTCGCCGCGGCGCACTGACAGGTCGACGCCGTCGACAGCTTGCACGCGGCGCTCGCCGCTGCCGAAACCTCTGGTCAGGCCGGTGATCTCGATTGCTTGGTCAGACGGTGCGAGCTGTTCGGTCGCGGGGGTGCTCTGTGTGTGCATGCTCTCAGCTTGGCAGTGTGCGTGCGGCCGGTCAGGGGGTCAGTGTCACGTTGTCGGCATGACGTTTGTCACGAGGCGCAGTGGCCTGTGGCCGGCGCTGGCAGAATAAGCTCAGAGGATCGGCCCGACAGGAGAAACCGCATGGCAGACGCGCACGCACGGGTGAGAGACGCCGCAGCTGCCCGCGGTCTCGAAATTGAAATTCGTGAGCGGGCCGAGGCGAGGTCGCTGCAGGAGGCGGCCGACATTCTCGGCATTCCCACTTCGGGCATTGTGAAGACGCTTGTGGTGAAACGCTCAGACGGCACCTATCTTTTCGCCCTCGTGCCCGGCGGCAGGTCGATCTCGTGGCCGAAGCTTCGCGCCGTCGTCGGGGTGAACAAGCTGCGGCTGCCCGAGGCTGAGCTGGCGTTCGAGGCGACAGGCTACGAGCGGGGCACGATCACGCCGATCGGCAGCACTCACGACTGGCCTGTCTATGCCGACGAGACGATCATCGGTCAGCGCGTCGCGATGGGAGCGGGGGCGCACGGCTTCAGCCTCTTTGTCGAGGCCGACGACCTGATTCGTGGGTACGGTGCAACGGTCGCCGACATCACCGTACCCGAATAGGCTTCTGTCATGCCTGATTCGCCCGAAGTGCTGCGCTATAGCGCGTTTGCCGCCACGCCCGACGGGGGCAACCCCGCGGGAGTTGTGCTCGATGCCTCGAAACTCGGCGAGGCCGAGATGCACCGTATCGCTGCCGAGGTTGGCTACTCAGAAACCGCCTTCGTGGTCGGCCGCGACGGTGAAGACGGCAGCAGTGACGCGCCCCGCTATCGAGTAAGGTACTGGTCGCCAGCGGCCGAAGTGCCGTTCTGTGGCCATGCCACCGTTGCTACAGCGGTCGCCCTCGCTGAGCGTGAGGGGCCGGGTGAGATGGTGTTTGACACCAACGTCGGTGAAGTTGTGCTTCGCGCGACCCGCGAAGCAGCTGGTGCCGTCGCGGTCTCGTTCACCAGCGTGCAGCCGCAGAGGCGGCAGCTCGATGCTCAAGTTGCTGAGCGTCTGCTCTCGCTGCTGGGGCTGGGCCTCGGCGACATAGACCCGCGATTTCCTGTAGAAGAGTCGTTCGCCGGCAACTGGCACCCGATCGTGGTGCTTGCCGATCGCGACCTCTTTCATCAGTTTCGTTTCTCTCCCGTCGATGTGGCCGAGCTCATGCGCGAGCGGGGTTGGCTCGGCACTGTCACGGTGCTGCACGCTGACGGGCCTGCCCAGTTCGAGGCCCGAAACCTGTTTCCGGTCGGACGCATCACCGAGGATCCCGCAACCGGTTCTGCCGCGGCATCCACCGGGGCCTACCTGCGCGAGCACGGGTTCTCTGGGCAGACGATTCGCATCTTGCAGGGCAGGCACGTTGGGCGCCCCAGCGAGCTTGTCGTAACCATTCCGAGCGTCGGAGGCATTGAGGTCTCGGGCGGGGCGACTCGTATCGTCTGAACGGCCTGACAGCAGAGGGGCGGCTGATCCTCGCCCCCTTTGATGCTTTTGGGCTGGCGCCGCGGGCGCGCTTGTGATCGAATGGTGAGCACATGTGCGGCGTAGCTCATAAGGCGAAGCCGTCAGGTAACGGAAGTCGGGTCAGAAGCCCTGCTTTCTCACTGAAAGGTACGGCTATGAGCCATTCTCAATGCACCCCTGCCCACCCTGCGTCTGAAGACAGGGAGGTCGGCAGATGAGAAACTTGCAACAACCCTCGGGTATGCCGGTGCATAAGTATCGCCCGTTTCACGAGATCATTAGTGTTGATTTGCCTGATCGTACGTGGCCTGCGAAGCGCATCACTGAAGCGCCTCGCTGGTGTGCGGTTGATTTGCGTGATGGGAACCAGGCGCTGATTGACCCGATGAGTCCCGAGCGTAAGCGGATCATGTTTGATCTGCTGGTATCGATGGGGTACAAAGAGATCGAGGTCGGGTTTCCGTCGGCTTCGCAGACTGATTTTGATTTCGTGCGCCAGCTGATCGAGGAGAACGCGATCCCTGCTGATGTGACCATTCAGGTGTTGACGCAGGCGCG
>JAIUOH010000001.1 GCA_020161315.1 Actinomycetota bacterium
TCGTGAGCGAGATCAATAACCGCCCCCGGAAGGTCCTGGGGTGGGCGACCCCGGCAGAGGTCTTCAACGAGCTAGCCTGGGAACTCACCCCCACGACCGGGTGTTGCACTTCCAACTAGAATCCGGGCATGCTCACTATTGACGATGCAGTGCGTATTCTCGAGTTCGAAGAGAGCGAAGATTCGGCGAGGCAGGGTGGAACCGAGCCGTTGCGGCGCCCGTACCTCTCAACTCCGGTGCGCACACTCGTGCGTTCGCGAGTGGTGTGGTTGCTGGTGCTCGCGATCGGTGCAACCCTCACTGTGCAGGTGCTTGAGGTGTTCGAAGCTACCCTTGAGCAGGTCACTGTGTTGGCGCTGTTCGTGCCGCTGCTGATTGGTACAGGCGGCAACACTGGTAATCAGGCCGCAACGACCGTCACCAGGGCGCTCGCGCTCGGAGACGTGCGTCCGCGGGATACTCTGCGTGTGCTCACTCGCGAATTGCGCACCGGATCAATGCTCGGCCTGCTGCTCGGCACGCTTGGGTTTAGTATCGCGAGCCTTGTCTACTCGGTGCAGATCGGGCTCGTGATCGGGCTCACCTTGCTCGCAGTTTGCACTATCGCGGCAGCGGTCGGCGGCAGCATGCCCTTGATCGCACGAGCCGTGAAGGTCGATCCAGCGGTGTTCTCGAACCCGTTCATCTCGACGTTCGTCGATGCGACGGGGCTCATCGTCTATTTTGTGATCGCTAGGTTGATATTGGGTCTCTGAACTGGTGGCGCGGGGCGTCTGGCACGAATGTCGGTGGCCGATTGTAGTGTCGAAGTAGAAGACATAGTCCTCGCAAATAGGTGGCGATGGGCGTTCGCGATAGCTCGAAGAACTGAAGGAAACCATGGAAACGCTGCTTGTGGTGCTGGTCGTGCTGAACCTGCTGTTGAGCGTCGGCCTGCTTGTTGCCGTGCTGCTGCGATGGCGGCGCGGCGGTGGGGCAGACATCGCCGATGCCGCGCAGGGTGTTCTTGCCACCGCAGATCTGCGGCAAGAGTTGCAGGGGCAGGTCGGTCTCGTGCGCCAAGACCTGCAGGCTCAGCGAGGCGAGCTCAGCCAGACGCTGCGGGTGTCTAGCGAGACGCAGGCCGCAGAGCTTGCTCGCGAGCGTGAGGCCCGCGCGCTCGCGAGCCGCGAGCTGAACGATGTGCTCGGCAAGTCGCTTACCGACCTGCGCACCTCAGTTGAGCAGCGCTTCGACGTGCTGCGCGGTGAGAATGAGGCGAAACTCGAGCAGATGCGAGTCGCGGTAGACGAGAAGCTGCAGGGCACACTCAAGACCTCGCTCGAAGAGAACTCGAAGCGCATTCAGGCGCTTACCGAAGCAAACGCGACTAAGCAGATCGAGCTGCAGCGCACGCTCACGACCGAGCTTGAGAAGCTACGCCAGGGTAATGAAGCGAAGCTCGAGAAGATGCGCGAGACCGTCGACGAGAAGTTGCAGGGCACGCTCGAGAAGCGCCTCGGCGAATCATTCTCGCTCGTCAGTGAGCGGCTTGAGCAGGTGCAGAAGGGCCTCGGTGAGATGCAGACGCTCGCCTCAGACGTGGGCGGGTTGAAGCGCGTGCTCACGAACGTCAAGAACCGCGGCGGCTGGGGCGAAGTGCAGCTAGCTCGGCAGCTTGAAGACATGTTGACGCCTGAGCAGTACGCAGAAAACGTCGCGGTCAGGCCGGGCTCTGCCGAGCGCGTCGAGTTCGCCATCAAATTGCCCGGCCGCGACGGCGAGCAGCCGGTATGGTTGCCAATTGACTCGAAGTTTCCGCAGGAAGACTACGAGCGGCTGCTCGAAGCGCAAGAGCTTGGCGACAAAACTGAGATCGACACGCAGTCGAAGAACATCGAGCGCGTCATTCTTGCGCAGGCGAAGCTTATTCGCGACAAGTACATTGAGCCGCCCTACAGCACAGACTTCGGCATCATGTACCTGCCGACCGAGGGGCTCTTCGCAGAGGTTGTGCGCAGGCCCGGTCTCACAAGTCGGCTGCAAAACGAATTTCACATCACCGTTGCCGGTCCCTCTGTGCTGATGACACTGCTGAACAGCCTGCAGATGGGCTTTCGCACTCTCGCCATTGAGCAGCGCAGCAGCGAGGTCTGGAAGGTGCTGAGCGCAGCAAAGGCAGAGTTTCAGAAGTACGGCCAGGTCTGGGAAAAGCTCGGTAAGCAGCTGCAGACCGCGCAGAACACGGTCAGTGAAGCGGGCAGGCGCACGCGCGCTGTCGAGCGAAAGCTGCGCGATGTCGAGACGCTCGAGCTCGGTGGCGCTGATGGTGCCCTGCTCGAAGACGCACTTCCTGAGTTCGTCGCTGGCGACGGGGTCGATGCTGATGCGCCTGAACTCGATGTGTTCGGCACCCCCGAGAGCAAGTAACTTCTGCAACTGAAGGCTGAGCCAATGGCACTCGAACACCCCGGAACCCTGGCCGGTCGACTCGTAACGCTCGAACCGCTCTCGTACGAGCACCGCGAGGGGCTGTGCGAGGCTGTGCGAGACGGCGAGCTCTGGAACGCCTGGTACACGAACGTGCCAAGGCCCGAGGGCATGGAGGCCGAGATCGAGCGCCGGCTCGAACTGCAGCGCAAGGGCTCAATGCTGCCGTTCACCGCGAGGCGCAACGACACTGGCGCGATTATCGGCATGACCACTTTCATGAACATCGACGCTGTAACCCCTCGCGTCGAGATCGGTTCAACCTGGAACGCGGTGAGCGCCCACGCGAGCGGCACAAACCCTGACTCGAAACTGCTGTTGCTCAGCCACGCCTTCGATGTCTGGGGGTGCCCCGCGGTCGAATTTCGCACCGATTTTCACAATCAGCAGTCGCGGGCCGCGATCGCTCGGCTCGGAGCGAAACAAGACGGGGTGCTGCGCTCACACCTGCGGCCCGCTGCGGGGTACACGCGCGATACCGTCGTGTTCTCGATCATCGACTCGGAGTGGCCGGGGGTGCGCCTCGGGCTCGAACAGCGGGTGCAGCGCCACCTCGGTGCTCGATAAGTGGCCCGGTAGCGCCCGCCCGGCTCGGGCCGACGCCGATCCTCGTCGCTCAATGAAGCGCTTGTAATTCCAAAAAGTAGAAATACTTCGAATCTTCACCCTTGATTCTGAGGTATCGGGTGCTTGATCGTGACCCAAAGTAGAAGTAGTTCATCTAGACCACAGCGCTTGTGGGCTAGCGGCCACTACGCAAAAGGGATCACAATGACTGAGTTCCAGAACGACATCGAGGCAGTGCAGGCTCTGAAAGAGCAGAATGGCGCGAGCTGGGATGCGATTAACCCCGAGTACGTTGCACGTATGCGGGCGCAGAATCGCTTCAAGACCGGCCTCGAGATCGCTCAGTACACGGCAGACATCATGCGCCGCGACATGACCGAGTACGACGCAGACTCGTCGGTCTACACCCAGTCGCTCGGTGTGTGGCACGGCTTCATCGGTCAGCAGAAGCTGATCTCGATCAAGAAGCACCTCAAGTCGACCAACAAGCGCTACCTCTACCTCTCGGGCTGGATGGTCGCCGCGCTGCGCTCGGAGTTTGGCCCGCTGCCCGACCAGTCGATGCACGAGAAGACCTCGGTACCCGCGCTCATCGAAGAGCTCTACACCTTCCTGCGCCAGGCTGACGCCCGCGAGCTCGACCTGCTCTTCACCCAGCTCGACGACGCACGCGTTGCCGGTGACGAGACCGCTGTCGAGTTCATCCAGTCGCAGATCGACAACTTTGAGACCCACGTCGTGCCGATCATCGCCGACATCGACGCAGGCTTCGGCAACCCCGAGGCAACCTACCTGCTCGCGAAGAAGATGATCGAGGCTGGCGCCTGCGCGATTCAGATCGAGAACCAGGTTTCTGACGAGAAGCAGTGCGGCCACCAGGATGGCAAGGTCACCGTGCCGCACGAGGACTTCATCGCGAAGCTCAACGCGGTTCGCTACGCGTTCCTCGAGCTCGGCATCGACAACGGCGTGATCGTTGCCCGCACCGACTCGCTCGGCGCGGGCCTCACCCAGAAGCTCGCCGTCTCGGCAGTGCCCGGCGACCTGGGCGACCAGTACAACGCGTTCCTCGACGTCGAAGAGATCTCTGAGGCCGACCTCGGCAACGGCGACGTCATCATCAAGCGCGACGGCAAGCTGCTGCGCCCGAAGCGCCTCGCTTCGAACCTCTACCAGTTCAAGAAGGGCACCGGCGAAGACCGCTGCGTGCTTGACTGCATCACCTCGCTGCAGAACGGCGCCGACCTGCTGTGGATCGAGACCGAGAAGCCGCACGTCGAGCAGATCGCTGGCATGGTCGACCGCATTCGCGAGGTCATTCCCAACGCGAAGCTCGTCTACAACAACAGCCCGTCGTTCAACTGGACCCTCAACTTCCGTCAGCAGGCATACGATCTGCTCGCAGAGCAGGGCAACGACATGTCGGCATACGATCGCGACAAGCTCATGAGCGTCGACTACGACGGCACCGAGCTGGCAACCCTTGCCGACGAGAAGATCCGCACCTTCCAGGCGGATGGCTCGGCTCGCGCTGGCATCTTCCACCACCTCATCACCCTGCCGACCTACCACACTGCTGCGCTGTCGACCGACAACCTGGCAAAGGGCTACTTCGGCGACGAGGGCATGCTCACCTACGTTCGCGACGTGCAGCGTCAGGAGATCCGCCAGGGCATCGCAACGGTGAAGCACCAGAACATGGCCGGCAGCGACATTGGCGACAACCACAAGGAGTACTTCGCCGGTGACGCAGCCCTCAAGGCTGGCGGCAAGGACAACACCATGAACCAGTTCGGCTAAGCCTTATCGCTTAGTTCGGGTTTCAGGGTGCGGGATCGCCCGCCCATCGAGAGGGGTCTCGGCTTCGGCCGAGGCCCCTCTTGGCGTGCTGGGCTAGCGACCAGCGATGAGCATCTCGGCGAAACCGGCGACACGCAATTGCAGGTCATCGATGCGCTTCACCCGTGCCGCGGCGACGTTGTAGCCCTGGTAGGCGGGCGGCGGGTCGTTGCGAACGTTGCGCGAGCACTCGAAGTCACGGCAGATCAGCGTGCCGACGGTCGCGCCGCGACGACCGGCGTCGCCGACGCGCTTCGCGCTCCAAAACACGACGTCATTCGGCAGGCGCACGTCTTGGCACCAGTTGCACATCGCGCGCGAGCGCGGGGTGGCCTCTGCCTGTTTCAACGAGATACCGGCGGGGGCGCCGTCGAGGCGAGGCAGCACCACATAGGCGCGGCGGGCAAACTTCGGGTCGCGCCAGCCGAGAAAGTCGAGCGTCGACCAAGCGGCCTCGTCGAGGGCCTCGAAGCTGTCTGCGAGGCTCATGTCTTTGACCTCTTTGCGTGAGGCGTTGATAAAAGAGGAGCGAATAAATGGTTCGGTGAGGGGTTGCATGAGAAGCCTTTCGGGCGGCGGTTCTTAACCGTGCCGTCGAGTGTGAGTGTGGGGTCGCAAATGTCGCCGCCTCCTGCGGTGCGCAGGTGCGGCGAGGGCGGCGCGGTCACTCACCGTCGGCGAGTGCTTCGCCGACGACCTCCTGACGCTGTGCGTACAGCTCTCGATAGCTCACGATTTCAGTGTACGCCCGCTGCAAACTCCTGGGCGACCATCCAGCGATCGCGCAGCCTGAATGCGGGAATGGTCTGCCGCTTCGCCTTGTTCGTGGCGATTGAGCCTGAGATGCCGTGTGCTTTTGCCCAGGCAGAGAGCGGGATCACGCGCCGACTGGTGACGAGCGCGATGCGCTTGTGCAGAGACTCGATGACGAGAAGCGAGAGCAACCGAGTCATGCCCGCATGGTTACCTGTTCTCGCGTAGGTAGCGAGCAGCGAGTAGTAGTCTCTCTGCCGGTTTCGTGCGCGCACGATGATGGGTGGAAAGCCCGCATCTTGCAGTTGTTTGTTGATCAGCACGCGCCCGATGCGCCCGTTGCCGTCTACAAATGGATGGATGATTTCGAACTCGCAGTGAAAGCGGGCGATCGCGTCTATCTTGGCGTTCAAGCCAGCTTCATGGCGCGCGGTGAGCGCATCGGAGAGTAGACCCCACACGAACTCGGGGTTTGCGCCCACGTGGCCGCCCACGCGCACCCACTCACCCGCTCGGCGAAGTCTGCCCGCGGCGTCATCGCGGATCCCGGCGAGCAACATGCCGTGCCAGCGCAGCATGAGCTCAATCGAGAGTGGCTCGGCTGAGCTCATGAGGTCGGTTGTGACAGCTGCCAGGTTCTTCGCTTCGTAGATTTCTCTGAGGTTGCTTTTGCCTCGCGGAAGGCGGCCATCGAGGATCTGCTCGGTGTCGTCGAGTGTGAGCGTGGAGTTCTCGATCGCGTTTGACTGCTGCACCGACTCCGCGAGCTCGGCTAACGTGATCTGGCTCATCGCTTCGGGGTGCTCTCTCGCGAGGTCGCGATATCTGCGAAGTAGGCCTTCGATGCGAGCGTGAGTGACTTGATTAACCATGCGTCGCTCACCTCAACTAACCGTTCGTAGCCCGTTATCTTCAGAGTTTACGTGAATCAATGAGGTATCTTTCAAGATTTCACGCAAAATGAGAATGCGGCGAGAGCCTCCATTTGTGAGGCATCCGCAATTCTGGCGCATCTCAAGCGAGCACAGACTTCGGGCGCACCGCAGTGCAGCACCATTTACAAGACATGCCCTAGGTCTGTTCGGCATTGATGAGGCAGTGAGATACTCGTGTCATGCCCGCAA
Source organism: Actinomycetota bacterium (assembly GCA_020161315.1). GTDB lineage: Bacteria > Actinomycetota > Actinomycetes > Actinomycetales > Microbacteriaceae > Leucobacter. Next base: position 6,753 of record JAIUOH010000001.1, read on the forward strand.
TTCACCTCACCGATGACGCCGAAGCCGACCGCCTGCTGAGCGATGACCCGCTCGCCCTGCTCGTTGGCATGCTGCTCGACCAGCAGGTGGCAATGGAGGTAGCGTTCGCGGGGCCACTCAAGATCAAGCAGCGCCTTGGCGCCTTCAGTACCGAGGCGATCGCGGGTGCCGAACCCGAGATGTTTGCTGGGCTCTTCAAAGAGACGCCAGCGGTGCACCGGTTTCCAGGGTCGATGGCGACGCGGGTGCAGCTGCTTGCGCAGGTATTGCTCGACGGCTGGGGCGGCGATGCCGCGGCGATCTGGCGACAGGGCGAACCCGATGGCCCGACTGTATTGAAACGACTCAAGAAGTTGCCTGGCTTCGGCGAGCAGAAGGCGAAGATCTTTCTCGCCCTGCTCGGCAAGCAGTACGGCTTTGAAGGTGCGGCTTGGCGCGAGGCGTCAAGCCCGTACGGAGACGAAGGCACATACAAAAGCGTCGCCGACATCACCTCGCCCGAAACCCTGGCGCTTGTGCGCGAGTCGAAGCGCGCAGCGAAGGCGGCCGCCAAGAAGACATGAGGGTCAGCGTGGGGTGCGATCCTCGCCTGAAAGTAGCACGTACAAACGCCGAGCAAAGGAGCGCAGGTAGATGACAGCCGAACCCCAACGCGAGAAAACCGTCATCTGGCAAGACACCAAACCCGCCCTCGCTAAGCTGCCAGCGCTCGCGGGCATCGACTATCTGCGCGCCATGATGGCGGGTGAGCTGCCCGGGCCGCCCATTGCATCCCTCATGCAGATGGAGCTCACCGAGGTCGAAGAGGGGAGTGCGACCTTCGTCTGCACTCCCGACGAGTCGCACTTCAACCCGATCGGCACTGTGCACGGCGGCTACGCCTGCACGGTGCTCGACTCGGCGCTCGGTTGCGCGGTGCAGACCACCTTACCCGCGGGCACCGGCTACACCTCGATTGAGATCAAGATCAACTACTTGCGACCGATCATGCCGAGTTCGGCGCCGCTGCGCGCGATCGGCACCGTGACCAAGCCCGGCAACCGCGTGGCCTTTGCCGACGGGGTGCTGATCGACGCGGCGGGTAAGACCGTTGCGACCGCGACCGGCTCGCTGCTCGTGTTTCCGATTGGAGCCCAGGCGTAGCACGCAGCAAGGCCAGGGCGGTGGGGCTAGCTCTTTGGAACGATGCTTGCGTGCCCGCGCAGCGCTGCAGACATAAACCTCGTCACGTTGGGGTCGACAATCACGTCGCGCGGCTGCAGTGGGCGCTGCAGGTAGAGCCCCTCGAGTGAGCGCACGCGACTGAGCGCAACGTAGGTCTGCCCCGCGGTGAATGCGCGCGGCCCAAGGTCAACGACCGCCTGATCGTAGGTGTGACCCTGCGACTTGTGTACAGTAACCGCCCACGCGAGGCGCAGTGGAAACTGCTCGAACTCGGCCACGACCTCTTTTTCGAGCTTCTTAGTCTCGGCGTCGTAGCGGTAGCGGTAGCGCTCCCACACGGTCGGCTCGACCTCGAACTCCTCGTGGTCGACCTCGACCCACACCGTGCCCGACACTCGAGAAACCGTGCCGATCGTTCCGTTGACCCAGCGCCCATCCGGGTCGTTGCGCAGAAACATCACCTGCGCGCCCGGCTTGAGTTCGAGCACCTCATCGGCAGGGTAGGTGTTTTCGCGAAACTCACCGTTCACCTCGGCCACGGCTCGCAGTGCGTCGCCAGAGATTTTGGCGAGGCGCGTGGCATTGATCCTCGCTACCGTCGCGTTCGTTGTTGCCAACGTAAGCGCATCTTCGGGAGCCGGGCGCGCACCAGCCGCGTTCAGCTCTTCAGCCATGTCGGCGGTGACCTCGCCGTAGCGAACCGCGCCAAGAATCTGCTTGAAGCGGTCGTCTTTCTGCCGGTGCACCTCGATCAGTTCGATCACGGTGAGCGGGGTGTCGATCCACACTTGGGCGTCGAAGAACCACAGCGAACGGTAGGTGTCGGCGAAGTAGGCGCGCTCGTGCGGGTCGCGCGGCGGCACGGGCGGCAGCTGGTACGGGTCGCCGAACATGATGATCTGCACGCCGCCGAACGGGTCGTGCCCCCGGCCGCGGGCCTGGCGTAGCGAGCGATCAATCGCGTCCATCAGATCGGCCGACACCATCGATACCTCGTCGATCACGAGGGTGTCGATCGCTGCCAGCATCTTCTTGAGCTCGGCAGGCTGGTCGAGCTCGTGGTCGGCAATCACGCCAGTGGGCAGGCGCAGCAGCGAGTGAATGGTCTGGCCGGCGACGTTGAGCGCGGCCACACCGGTTGGCGCGCACACCGCGATGATCTTGCTCGTGTGAAACGAGAGGTGGTTCAAGATCGTGCTTTTGCCTGTGCCCGCGCGCCCCGTCACGAAGACGTGTTCGCGGGTGTGCTCGATCCTCTCGAACACCGCCAGTTGCTCGGGTGAGAGGGCGACGTTCGGCATTGTTCAATCGTAGCCTTTCGAGCGACGCGGCTATTGCACGAAGCGCGAGGATCGCTAGGCCCATGCCACAGAATAAGTCGGGGCAAGAGCAGAGTGGTAAACACTCGAGCCCTTGCCCCGGCCGATTGCTGAGGAATAGCTAAATTACATGCCGAGAACCGAGGGGTCGATCAGCTCATCAGCAGACGGTGCCGCGATCGAGACCTTTTCGCCCCAGGCCGAGTAGTCCATGTTGAGGCCGACTCCACCAGCAACCGAAGGCGTGGTGATGCGGCGGGGCAGATCGTCTGCGCCGATGTACATTACGTACTCCATGGTCTCACCGAGCGAATCAGCAACCGCGCCAGCCTGCTCCTTGAGCGTGACGTTGCTTTCAAGCAGCTTCTGCGTGTTAAGTACGAGGGTGACCTTGGCCACGTCGACACCGTCGATCTGCTCGGTGCCGGGCTCGGCCTTGAACGTCTCGATTGCGTTGGTGAAGCTCTGCAGCTGAGCCTCGGGGTTCATCTGCGAGATCGAAGCGTTGACCTGATCTTTCATCGGGGTCTGCGAGAGATCGATGAACTTGTTCTGGCTGAGCTCGCCCATGTTCATGTACATGTTGCCATCGACGATGCGCACCTCGGCACTACCGGTGGGCAGGGTCATGGTCATCTGGCCACTGATCTTGCTCGGATCTTCAGAGATCTGAATGCTGCCCTCAGTGGTGCCGGTGCCGTCTGGCATGGCCATCGAGACGTGCGCCGAACCGGCCTTGAGCTGAGCCTTCGAGATGCGCTCTGCGAAGTTCTCCTGGGTGAGCGGGCCTGCGGTGGGGCTTGCCTGCTGTTCGGTCTTTGCCGGGGCATCTGTTGACGGGGCTGCAGAGCTGCAACCCGTCAGTGCGAGACCGGCGATAAGAAGGATAGATGCGGACAGTTTCATTTTTCGGGGGGTGTTCATGCTTTTAAGTTTACGCGCACAATTTGGGTTGCCTCGCGTCGCTCCATCAAAGATCGGGCAAAGAAGTAGGGCGAGGAGCACGCGAGGTTTCGACCGCTTACGCGTCGATGCGGTCGCCGTTTCGCGCGCGCGCCGGCACCAGGAAGAGCATGAGCAGCAGGCCTGCGAGCAGCACGAGGGTGATGCCAAGCACGCCAAAGTGGGTGGCGCCGAACCAGCCGATAAAAGCTGCCCAGAACCAGGGCGCGAGAAAACTCATCACCCGGCCTGTGGTTGCGTAGAGGCCGAAGATTTCGCCCTGCATGTTTGGGGGAGTGACGCGGGTGAGTAGTGAGCGGCTCGAAGCCTGGGCTGGGCCGACGCCTGCCGAGAGCACGATGCCGCCGATCCAGAAGATGATCTTGCCGTGCTCCCTGAAAAAGAACACGAAGAGTGCGCTCACGATCAGAATGACGAGCGACCAGACAATCACCTTGCGGGGGCCGAAGCGGTCATCGAGCCGGCCTGCGACGATGGTTGAGACGCCCGCAACGAGGTTGAGCGCGACGCCAAAAATCATCACCTCGTTCGCTGAGAAACCAAACGATACGGCTGCGAGGATCCCGCCGAATGCGAAGACCCCCGCGAGTCCGTCGCGGTACACGGCGCTCGAGATCAAGAACCAGAAGGTAGTGCGGTGCTCGCGAAAGAGCTTGCGCAGATCGTGCACCAGCACGGCATAGCTCTTGAAGAAGCCGACCTTTGGGCGGTCTGTGCGCGCCGGAGCTTCGGGCACGTTGAGCACGAACGGTAGCGAGAAGACGATCGTCCAGACGGCCGCGCCGACTGCGATGAGGCGGTAGGCAAGGCCATCAGAGACGTCCATGCCAAACCAGTCGAGCTGGGTGATCACCACGACGACCACGAGTGCCACGATGCCGCCGATGTAGCCGAGCCCCCAGCCGAGGCCGCTTACGCGACCGACGGTCTTTTTGGTCGAGACCTCGAGCAGCATTGCGTTGTAGCTCACGCCCGCGATCTCGCTTGCGACCGAGCCGAGCGCGACGGCGATCGCACCGAACCAGAAGTACATCGGCTCTGAGTAGACGAAGAAGAGCGCGAACTGCAGCAGCGCGAGCGCGGCGGTGCCGCCGACAACCCAACGCTTCTTGTTGCCGCGTGCGTCTGCCTGCTGGCCGAGCACTGGGGCGAGCACGAGCACCAGAATGCCGGCGACGAAGGTGATCCAGCCATAGTTGGCAGAGAGGTCGGCGAGGCCCTTGCAGTACTCGGTGGCGGCGTCAGCGTCACGAGAGCACACGAGCGAGCCGTCGGCGTTCTGTGCCGCGATGTTGTCAGGCAAGAAGCTGTCTGACACCAGGTAGAGCGACACCCAGACGAAGGTGAGAATCACCGAGTTAAAGGGCTGTGTTGCCCAATCCCAGAGCGCCCACGACCTGACGATGCGGCCCGGCACGGGGGTTTCGTCGGCTCCGGTGTTGCCATTCGCCGCCGTTGGCGCTGGTGTGTTCTCCATGGAGGTCACCTTATCTGATGCGTGTGACGCTCTGGTAGCGGCTCGGCCCCTGAGCTTGAATGCCCTCGCTGGGCAAAAGCTGAGAGTTGAGTCGATAAGGCTCAAGTTTGCTGTGAGTGACTTGACTTGATCCTCGCCCCGAATAAACTTGAGTGCATGAGGCTCAAGCTTTGGGCCGTAACTAGACCAACTCAGAAGGAGAACCACACATGTCACGTGCAGTAGGTATCGACCTCGGCACCACTAACTCGGTCGTTTCAGTGCTTGAAGGTGGCGAGCCCACCGTTATCGCTAACGCCGAGGGCTTCCGCACCACCCCCTCGATCGTCGCTTTCACCAAGGACGGCGAGGTGCTCGTCGGCGAGACCGCAAAGCGCCAGGCGGTCACCAACGTTGACCGCACCATCGCTTCGGTCAAGCGCCACATGGGCACCGAGTGGACCACCGACATCGACGGCAAGAAGTACACGCCGCAGGAGATCTCGGCTCGTACCCTGATGAAGCTGAAGCGCGACGCAGAGACCTACCTCGGCGACAAGGTCACCGACGCAGTCATCACCGTGCCCGCATACTTCAACGACGCTGAGCGTCAGGCAACCAAGGAGGCGGGCGAGATCGCCGGCCTCAACGTGCTGCGCATCATCAACGAGCCCACCGCTGCGGCCCTCGCATACGGTCTCGACAAGGGCAAGGAAGACGAACTCATCCTGGTCTTCGACCTCGGTGGTGGCACCTTCGACGTCTCGCTGCTCGAGGTGGGCAAGGACGACGACTTCTCAACCATCCAGGTGCGCTCGACCGCAGGAGACAACCGCCTCGGTGGCGACGACTGGGATCAGCGCGTCGTCGAGTGGCTGATCTCGCAGTTCAAGGCGACCTCGGGCGTTGACGTGTCGACCGACAAGATCGCCCTGCAGCGCCTCAAGGAGGCCGCTGAGCAGGCAAAGAAGGAGCTGTCGAGCGCGATGAGCGCCCAGATTCAGCTGCCCTACCTCTCGCTCACCGAGAACGGCCCCGCCAACCTCGACGAGACCCTGACCCGCGCGAAGTTCGAAGAACTGACCAAGGATCTGCTCGAGCGCACCCGCAAGCCCTTCAACGACGTGATCGCTGAGGCCGGCGTCAAGGTCGGCGACATTGCACACGTGGTGCTCGTCGGCGGCTCGACTCGCATGCCCGCAGTGACCGAGCTCGTGAAGCAGCTCACCGGTGGCCGCGAGCCCAACAAGGGTGTCAACCCCGACGAGGTCGTGGCTGTGGGCGCTGCCCTGCAGGCCGGCGTGCTGAAGGGTGAGCGCAAAGACGTGCTGCTTATCGACGTCACCCCGCTGAGCCTCGGTATCGAGACCAAGGGTGGCATGATGACCAAGCTCATCGACCGCAACACCGCGATTCCGACCAAGCGCAGCGAGACCTTCACCACCGCCGACGACAACCAGCCTTCGGTTGCTATTCAGGTGTTCCAGGGCGAGCGCGACTTCACCCGCGACAACAAGGCCCTCGGCACCTTCGAGCTGACCGGCATCGCACCGGCTCCTCGCGGCATTCCGCAGATCGAGGTCACCTTCGACATCGACGCCAACGGCATCGTGCAGGTTTCGGCGAAAGACAAGGGCACCGGCAAGGAGCAGACCATCACCATCTCGGGTGGTTCGACGCTCTCGAAGGAAGACATCGAGCGCATGGTGCGCGAGGCCGAAGAGCACGCTGCAGAAGACAAGCAGCGCCGCGAAGAGGCTGAGACTCGCAACAACGCTGAGCAGCTTGCCTACTCGGTTGAGAAGCTCATCAGCGAGAACGAAGACAAGCTGCCGGAAGACGTCAAGGCTGAGGTGCAGGGCGATCTCGACGAGCTGAAGCAGGCGCTCGCGGGCGACGACGCAGCAGCAGTGAAGACCGCTGCCGACAAGCTCGGCCAGAGCCAGCAGAAGCTTGGCCAGGCAATCTATGAGGCCGCACAGGCCGAGGCCCCGACCGCAGACGCCACCACCGACGCATCGAACGATGACGACGTGGTCGACGCTGAGGTGGTCGAGGACGACGAGGAGAAGAAGTAACCATGACGCAGCACGAGGATCACACGCCTCACGGCGTGGAGCCCTCGGCTGAGAGTGCCGCAGGGTCGGAGGGCGTGACAAACGCCCCCGGCCCTCAGGCCGATCAGCACGAGAGCGAGCTGACCGTCGACGACATCTTGAACGCAGAGCAGAGCGAGGCGGCCGCTGAGGCAGAGGGCGCCGAGACTTCGATCGACCCGCTCGAGGACGCGGCAAACCCGTACCTCGAAGACCTGCGCCGCATTACGGCTGAGTACGCGAACTATCGCAAGCGCACCACCGAGAACGCAGAGATCGAGAAGCAGCGCGCAAAGGCTGCGGCGGTGAACCCGCTGCTGTCGGTGCTCGATGATCTCGACCGCGCCGAGGCGCACGGAGACCTCGAAGAGGGCAGTGCGTTCGCCACGATTGCGCAGAAGCTGCGCGGTTCGTTCGAGCGCATGGGTCTCGTTGGCTTCGGCGAAAAGGGCGAGGTGTTCGACCCGCAGGTGCACGAGGCGATCGCGCAGTTGCCGATGCCCGGCACCGAGCAGCCGACCGTGCTTGACGTTGTCGAGCGCGGATACCGTTTGGGCGAGGTGGAATTGCGCCCCGCCAAGGTAGCTGTGGCGGTGCCGGCTGATGGCTAGTCAAGACTGGCTCGAGAAGGACTTCTACCAGATTCTGGGCGTCTCGAAAGACGTGAGCGATGCCGAGCTGAAGAAGACCTATCGCAAACTGGCTCGTAAGTATCACCCCGACTCGAACCCGGGTGATGCGGCGGCCGAGGCGAAGTTCAAAGAGATCAGCGAGGCGTTCTCGGTGCTCTCTGACAAAGAGCATCGAGCCGAGTATGACCAGGTGCGCGCGATGGGCGCTGGTGGCGCCCGCTTCACTTCGGGCGGCCAGGGCTTCGAAGACATCTTTGGCGGTATGTTTGGCGGCGGCATGGGCGGCCCCGGAGGTGCCGGCGGCCAGCGCTTCAACTTTCAGCAGGGTGGCGCCGGCGGCTACGAAGATCTCTTCGGCGGCATGTTCGGTGGGGGGCCGCGTGCGCGTGGCCCGCAGCCCGGCCGTGACCTGACGGCTTCGACCACGCTCGACTTCGAGACGGCTGTGCGTGGCGACACGGTTACGCTGCAGACGCCGAACGGTCAGGTGAAGGTCAAGATTCCGGCTGGTGTCGAAGACGGCAAGCGCATTCGCGCTCGCGGTAAGGGCGAGCCAAGCCCGAACGGCGGCCCCGCTGGCGACCTCATTCTGACAGTGCAGGTGCGCAAGCACCCGGTGTTCGAGCGCGAGGGCAACAACCTGCGTGTGAAGCTGCCGGTCACCTTCGTTGAGGCCGCGCTCGGCGCGACGATCGAGGTGCCGACGCTCGGCGGCGCTCCCGTGAAGCTCAAGATGCAGCCCGGCACCCCCAGCGGGCGCGTGCTGCGAGTCAAGGGTCGTGGCGTGCACACCGCGAAGGCAACCGGCGATCTGCTCGCCGAGGTGCAGGTGGCGGTGCCGTCTCACCTCAGCGACAAGGCCCGCGAGGCGCTCGAGGCCTTCGACGCCGAGATGCCAGACGAGTCGCCGCGGGCAGACCTGCTCGCCCGCGCGAACAGCAAGTAATCGCTAAAGAACCACGATAGATAGGTGTAGCTCATGCCGCAGCCGAGACAGCAGATGGATCGTTTCACCCCGATCTTCGCGATCGCGGCTGCGGCAGAGCTCGCCGAGATGCACCCGCAGACACTGCGCCAGTACGACCGAATTGGCCTCGTGTCGCCGCAGCGCACGAGCGGCAACACCCGCCGCTACTCGTTGCACGACATTGAGCAGCTGCAAGAGGTCGCGAGGCTTTCGGCCGAGGGGCTGAGCCTCGAGGGCATTCGCCGCGTGCTGCAGCTCGAGGATGAGGTTCGTGAGCTGCAGGGCCGCGTGCGCGAGCTTGAGCGCGCCCTCTCTGACGAGATGCTCAATCGCCCCGAACGCCGCGTCTTCGCGGCCGGTCAGGCGGGCGAAATTATTACCATGCGCCGAGGATCGCGGCTTCGCCGCAGCGCCGAGGTCGTCGTGTGGAGGCCCGAGGGGCGCTGAGCCTCAGACGGGTGGGCGTCGGCTCCCTCCGTCCCCGCTGCACCCCCCTCTCCTTCCCCCCGTCTTCCCCCCTCCTTCGGTGTCCCCACCCTTCCCCCTCCCCGCGGTGTTTCCTCCCGGCCGGCGTTCCCGCTCTCCCTCCCCGCGTCCCCACCCTTTCCCTGAATTCGGGTCAGAAAAGCACGGTATTGACGCGTTCACACCCTGCATTTGCGACCCGAATTCATTGAGAGATTGGGGCGACGCGGGTAGTTGGTCGCGGGGCGTGGGATCAGGCCAGGCGGGCGGCGGGTGGCAGAATGGGGCGGTGACCGAATTGCCCGCGCCGCTCGCCGAACTTGAGGCATTCTTTGCGCAGCTCTCGCGTGAGCCCGACTTCGATGCGCCCGAGCTGCAGGCTTATGATGCGGCCGATCTGCTGCTGTTACAGACCGCGCTTGAATGGCATGATCCCGCTGGTCGAGCTTGTCGAGACCAAGGAGCGGTGGCTGATCACCTCGACAAGCTCGATGATCGCAGCGGCGTATCTCCCGATCCCGTCTCGGGATCGGTTCATTTCGCGAAGAACGGCGCAGTGGTTACGATCGGCGACCGCCACGGAGCAAGCCGCTCAGGGCAAAGCATCGCTTTGCGCGGCGTATCTCCCGATCCCGTCTCGGGATCGGCTCGTTTCGCGAAGAACGGCGCAGTGGTTACGATCGGCGACCGCCACGGAGCACTTACCCTGGGCGCAGCCAAGTTGCTCGGCGCAACGGGCATCAAGGTGCACCAAGACCCAGTGCTCTTTGAGCGGGCGCTCGCCGCAAACGCTGAGCGGCTTGGGCTGGGTGATGATCCCACGTCGGTGTTTACCCATCACCCGCTTGGCGAGCAACTGCTCATAGGCGCGAAGCTTGTGCTGCTGCAACTGCCCAAATCGCTCGCCGAGCTCGAAGAGATCTCGCACAGTGTTGCGCGCTACGCTGACCCAGACGTCGTGCTGCTCGCGGGCGGCCGCGACAAACATATGAGCCGCGGCATGAACGAGCTGCTTGCCCGCCACTTCGAAGATGTCAGCGCGGGGCTCGGGTGGCGCAAGGCGCGTGTGCTCACGGCACGCTCGCCGAAGACTGCTGCGGTGCTCGGTGCCGCGCCGTTTCCTCGGTTCGCGGGGGACCCAGATCTCCGGTTTCAGATGGCCGCGTTCGGCGCGACCTTTGGCGGGGCGACCCTCGACCACGGCAGTCGGCTGCTGCTGCGCACCCTGCGCGAGCAGTTACCCGCGGCCGCACCGAAGCGCGTTGTCGATATCGGCTGTGGCAACGGCGTGCTCGCCGTATCGGCGGCGCTCGAATGGCCCGAAGCGCAGGTAATCGCGAGCGACCAGTCGCTGGCTGCAGTGCGGGCCACGCTGCTGACCGCGCAGCGCGCGGGCGTCGACGGGCGAGTGGCCGTGCACCGCGCCGATGCCACCGAGGCGGTGCCCGACGGCTGGGCCGACCTCGTGCTGCTGAACCCTCCGTTTCACACGGGCTCGACCGTGCATGTCGGTGTGGGGCAACGGCTCATTCGCGCGTGCGCGCGTGCGCTCGCGCCGGGCGGCGAACTGCTCCTCGTGTTTAACACGCATCTCGGCTACCGCCAGCTCGTCGAGCGCGAAATCGGGCCGACCCGCCAGCTCGCCCGCGATCGTACCTTCACTGTGCTGGCGGCCACCCGCCGCTGAGTGCTGGGTATATGGTGTGCGGGCTGATCCCGCGCCCCGTAGTCTTTGGTCTTTTCGGTGAACTCGGTGCCGTTTGCCGAACTCGTCTCCTTTGCGCCGTATAAACGGGCCGAGTTCGGTAAAAGGCGACGAGTTCGGCGGGCATCGGTGGTGGTGTGTGTGGGTAGGGAAGCGGCTGGTTTCGCGCGCGAGTAGGGTGGAGAGCATGACCGCTCGCACACACATCGGCCCAGAAATCGACATCGCCCCGCTCGTGCTCGGCTGCAACGTCTTCGGCTGGACCGCCGACCGTGAGGCCTCGTTCGCGGTGCTCGACGCTTTCGCCGCGGGTGGCGGCGACTTTCTCGACACCGCCGATGGCTACTCGCACTGGGTGCCCAGCAATGCCGGTGGCGAGAGCGAGCGCATCATCGGCGAGTGGTTGGCGTCGCGAGGGGCGCGGGATCGCGTCGTCGTCGCCACCAAAGTCTCGACGCACCCCGAGTTCTTGGGGCTTTCTGGCGCCAACGTGAGGGCGGCCGCTGATGCGTCGCTGCAGCGACTCGGCACCGATCGCATTGACCTCTACTACGCTCATTTTGACGACGCTGAAACGCCGCTCGAAGAGACCGTTGAGGCGTTCTCTCGGCTGGTCGATGCGGGCAAGATTCGCACCATCGGTATCTCGAACTACACGGCCGAGCGCGCCGCTGAATGGATGAGCATTGCGAAGTCGGGCGGGTATCACCTGCCGGTCGCGCTGCAGCCGCACTACAACCTGGTCGAGCGCGGCTACGAGACGAGCGGGCTGCGTGCCGTCGCTGAGGCCGAGGGGCTCTCGGTGTTTCCGTACTTCTCGCTCGCGAAGGGCTTTCTTGCGGGCAAGTACCGCGCTGCGGACGACGCGACCGCGCAGGGCGCGAGCGTGCGTGCAGCTGGTGCGGCTGAGTACCTAAACGAGCGCGGCCTCGCGGTGCTCGGCGAGCTCGATGCGATCGCCGCCGCGCACGGCACCGTGCCAGCCGCCGTCGCACTTGCCTGGCTGCGCCAGCAGCCGACCGTCGCGGCGCCCATCGCGAGTGCCCGCAACGGTGAGCAGCTGCAGGCACTGCTCGCCTCGCTGCGGCTCGAGCTCGGCATTGATGAGCTGCGCACGCTCGACTTGGGAGCGGTAGCCGAAAACTAAGCGCCTGCTTTGGCCGTATGCACCTCCTGACGTGCTCAGCCGTTCACTTCTTCGTGAACTCGGTGCTGTTCACCGAACTCGTCGCCTTTGCCACGTTGAAACGGGCCGGGTTCGGCGAACAGCACCGAGTTCGGCGGGGACGGTGGGGAGCCGGCGGCGAGGCGGGTGTCGCGCCTGAGAGAATAGCTGGGTGACAGACACTGCTGATCCTCGCCCCGTGACATCGCAAGCAGCCGCAGCGCTGGCCGCCGAACCCAGCCACGAACGCAGCACCTCGGGCGTCGGCCCGTGGCCGGGCCCGAGAGAAGAGTGGCCGACCGAGCCTCACTTCGACCCCGAACTGCTCGAGCACGGCGACACCCGCAACGTGATCGACCGCTACCGCTACTGGCGCACCGAGGCGATCAAAGACGACCTTGATCGGCAGCGGCACCTGTTTCACGTGGCGATCGAAAACTGGCAGCACGACATGAACATCGGTTCGATCGTGCGCAGCGCGAACGCATTCGGCGCCGACACCGTGCACATCGTGGGCCGCCGCCGCTGGAACAAGCGCGGTGCGATGGTCACCGATCGCTACCAGCACGTTGAGCACCGTGAAGATGTCGCCGCGCTCGTGGCGTGGGCGCGTGAGGAGGGCGTGCCGATCATCGCGATCGACAACGTGCCTGGCTGCGTGCCGATGGAGACCTTCGACTGGCCAGAGCGCTGCGTCATGCTGTTTGGGCAGGAGGGGCCCGGGCTCAGCGACGAGGCCGTTGCTGCGTCTGAGGCCGTGGTCGAGATTACACAGTACGGCTCAACCCGCTCGATCAATGCATCGGCCGCCGCCGCGGTCGCCATGTTCAGCTGGGTGCAGCAGCACTCGCCGCTGCGGCCGCGATAGTTGCGCCCATCGAGCTTGTCGAGATGTAGCAGCTCGCCTGATCTCGACAAGCTCGAAAGGTTCGATGAGCGACCGCGTGGGATCGGCCCGCAGCTAGAGCCCGCGGGCTAGGTCGGCGATGAGATCTTCGGGGCTCTCGAGCCCGATCGACATGCGCACGATGCCGGCGTCTGGCTTTGCGTCGCCCGCGACCGGTCGGTGCGTGAGCGCCGCCGGGTTCTCGATGAGCGAGTCGACCCCGCCGAGTGACACCGCGTGCGTGAAGATCTGCACCGCGCCGGTCAGGCGTTCGGCAGCCGCGGCGCCACCCTTGAGCTTGATCGCGACCATCGCCCCCGGCCCCGTCATCTGCGCGCCGAGCACGCCGTCGGGGTCTGCGTTCATACCAGGAAAGTACACCTGCTCGACCGCATCTTGCGTGCCCAGCCACTCGGCCACCCTCACGGCGTTCGCTTGCTGGGCGCGCACGCGAAGCGGCAGTGTGGTGAGCCCACGGTGCAGCAGGTAGGCGGCGAGCGGGTGCAAGATCGCGCCGGTAATCGCGCGAATCGGGCGCAGCATCTGCGCGTGCGCCTCGGAGCAGGCGATCACACCGCCGATCACGTCGCCGTGCCCGCCGAGGTACTTCGTCGCGCTGTGCATTGACATCGCCGCGCCGTGGTCGAGTGGGTTCTGCAAGATGGGGGTCGCAAACGTGTTGTCGACGAGCAGCGGCACATCGCCCGCCTGCGTCGCGACTCGCGAGATGCTGACGAGCTCGAGCGTCGGGTTTGCGGGGGTCTCCATGATTACGAGGCCGGTGTCTTCGCGCACGGCCGACGCCACGTCGCTTGCATCGCAGAACGTGACCTCGGTGCCGAGCAGGCCCGTTGCGAGCAGGTGATCGGTGCCGCCGTACAGCGGGCGAACGGCGACTACGTGACGCTTGTTTGTCGACACGGTAAATGCGAGGATCGCGGCGCTCAGCGCCGCCATGCCGCTCGCGAAGGCGACCGCGGCCTCTGCGTGCTCGAGCTGGGCGAGGCCCGATTCGAAGCGGGCGACGGTGGGGTTCCAGAGGCGAGCGTAGACGTTGCTGCCGCCCTCGATCGGGGTGCCGCCCGTCGCGAGTGTCTCGTATGAGTCGCCGCCCTTTTCAATGTTTGGCAGCGGGTTAGTGGTCGAGAGGTCGATCGGCAGGGCGTGCAGGCCGAGTGCGGTGAGGTCTTCGCGGCCCGCGTGCACTGCGAGCGTGTCCATCGTCATTGAGAGATCATCCATGCGCACATCTTCGCTGGTTCGCGCAGAAAACAGAAGTAGAGTTAATGAATATGCAATATGAACACGCAATAGTTGTGTTTATTGAGTGATGCGACTCGGGCGAAGGGGCAAAGATGAAGTTTGAGCAGGGTGGTCAAAGCGTCAGATCTGTGGGGCTTACGCTCGACGCGCTCGATTTCGAGATCGTGCGCAAGCTGAGTGCTGATCCAACGCTCAGCAATAAAGCGCTGGCGACGCTGCTTGAGGTCGCCGAATCAACCTGCGCGTACCGGGTGCGACGCATGCGCGACGCGAACGTGATTCGTGCGCGACGCCTCGAGTTCGACCACGCGCAGCTCGGCTACTCGCTGAATGCCGTGATCATGGTGGTGCTCACCAATCACTCACGCGAGACCGTCGACCGATTTATGGCGAGCATGGTGCGGGCGCCTCACGTGCTGCAGGTGATGAACCTTGCGGGCCGCTACGACTTCATGGTTACGGTGGCCGTGGCTGATGCCGAGCAGCTGCGCACCTTCGTGCTCGACCACGTGACGGTGCACCCGGGGGTGCGCGGCACCGAGACGCACATCGTCTTCGACCGCCGCGAGGGGGAGTGGGTGCCCGGCGAGGTGCAGGGTTAGCCCACTCGCGGCTTTAGCCGCGAAGGTCTACCCGCAAAGGGTCGCAAAGTGGGCTATGAAACCAGGTGAGACCCCACTTTGCGACCCTTTGCGGTTGGGCGACGGGGTGGCGGGGCGGTCGGCGGGCGGTGGTTGCGCGGGTCGGCGGTCGGGGAAGCTCACCGTAGCGGTCGCACCTATTGCGGTCGCGCCAGCAGCGCGTTCGCACCTCGCGGTGCGAACGTAGTGACAGCGCCTACTGCGGTCGCGCCAAAAGCGCGACCGTGAGCGCGGCGATCGTCTCGCCGTTTGCGAGGCTCACCCCGAGCAGCCCCTCGATTAGGTCGATCCGCTGGTAGAACACCGAGCGCGACAAGCGCGCCTCTTGCGCCGCGAGCGAGCGGTTCGCGGGGTGCGCGAGGTAGGCGGCGAGCACGCGCAGCAGGTCGCCGCTGTGCCCGGGGCCGGTCCCGCGGTCGTGCTCGAGCAGCGGGCCGAGCATGTCTGCGGCAAACTGCTGCAGCTCTGGCGCACCCGCGAGCGAGCGCACGAGGTGGGCGAGCGGCTGCCGCTCGGCCTGCTGCACCGTGACGCGGCCCACCTCTGACGACGGGGCGAGCCGCCCTGCAGCCCGAAGCTGTTCGAGCGACGCAACCAGCTGCCGCAGCCGCCTGTCTGGCGTGCCAAGCGCCAGGTGTGCGCGCCAGGCCGCGGGCGTGGGGTCGGGCACGAGCATGTCAAGCTCGTGAGCCAGCCGCACTGCGAGCAGGGGGGCAGCTCGGCTCGCATCCCAGCTGAGACGCGTGTCGCCATCGGGCAACGACACGACCGCGAGCAGCGAGCCCTCGGTCTCGCCGGCATTGGCAATCAGCACGCGCCCCTCGGGCGCAACCGCCCGCCTCAGTGACGTCTCAAGAATGGCGTGGGCGAGCGAGTCGTGGGCGCCGAAGTCGCTGGTTCCCTGCAGCGTTGCGGCGAGGATCACCCGGCCTTCGACAGGGAGGCCCGCAGCGGTGAGCTGCGCTTCGAGCTCGGTGTCGTTGCGATAGCGGCCACTCAGCAGTGCCTCGAACACCCGCTTCGACGCGAGCTGCAGCCACTGATCGGCACTCGTGTCGGCGAGCCGCCCGAGCGCCAGCGCGAATGCCCCGAGCTCGAGCACTGTGCGCCTCCCGGCAGGGTGCGGCGGGCCGGGCAACGCCGTCAAAAAGCCCCACCGGCTGCCGCGCGCCTCGACCGACACCCGCGCGCTCGCCGCCGAAAGCTTTGGTTCGCCGCCCAGGCCCCAGGGGGCAAGCGAATGCGCGGGATCCTCGCCCTGCATTGAAACAGCGACCACCCGGTGAGCTGAATCTTCGAGCACAACCGGGCAGCCGAGGGTCGCCGCGAGCCGCTCGACCACATAGTCGACGGGGCTGCGGTTGAGGCCAAGCTCGGTGAGCATCTTGTGCACCTCTTCGCGCGCCTGCAGCGCCTCGGTCTGCGCTGCGAGAATACGTTGGTGCACGCGCTGGGTGATCTGCACGAAGCGCACCTCGTGGCTGAGCACCACGAGCGGCACCCCGGCCGCGTCGCAGGCCGCGGCGAGTTCGACGGGCACGCGGTCGAATGCGATGCCGAGTTCGAGCAGGATCGCGGCAACACCGACCCCGCCGGCGCTTGTGAGCGCGTTCGCAAACTCGGCGAGGGCCTCGTGCTCGCGCGGCCAGCCAGCGCCGGTCGTGAGCACGAGCTCGCCGCCGTCGACGAGCTCGGCCGCGCCGGCGCCCGCGACGACGTGCGCCCATCTGATCTCGCGGGCGAGGCCCTGGCCACCGGCTACGAGCTCGGGCGCCCCGACTCGAACCTCTTGCAGCTCAAGCACCTCGGCCACGGTCGGCAGGGGGGCGGCGTTTGGTTCAGTGGCGGGCTCCATACTGCAATCGTACAAAGTGTATGAGACATACGCCACTTCAAGATGATTTGCGCAGGCGCGCGGCATCGATCCCTTGTGATACTTAGAAAGATCGCGAAATATGCGACCGTACAGTTTGACCAATCTGTGTCAAACCAGTCACAGCACACACGCACTGAGAGGGCCAGCACAATGGCACGCATTCCCCACGTCATCGCCGGTGAGAAGGTCACCGACGCCGAGCGCA
This sequence comes from Actinomycetota bacterium, assembly GCA_020161315.1. GTDB lineage: Bacteria > Actinomycetota > Actinomycetes > Actinomycetales > Microbacteriaceae > Leucobacter. The sequence goes on from JAIUOH010000001.1 coordinate 23,556, forward strand.
CCCAGCCCGTCTACAACCCCGCCACCGGCGAGGTGCTGCACGAGCTCGGCATTGCATCGGCCGTGACTGTTGAGCAGGCTATTGCCGCGGCGAAGGCAGCACTGCCCGCATGGCGCAAGACCAGCCTCACCAAGCGCGCAGACGTGTTCTTCAACCTGCGCCAGCTGCTCAAGCAGCGCACTCCCGAGCTCGCGGCAATCGTGACCAGCGAGCACGGCAAGGTGCTTTCAGACGCAGCAGGCGAGGTCGCTCGCGGCCTCGAGAACGTTGAGTTCGCATCGGGCCTGCTGCACCTCTTGAAGGGCGAGCGCGACGAGCAGGTCTCGACCGGCATCGACGTGCACTCGATCAAGCAGCCCGTCGGCGTGGTTGCGGCGATCACCCCCTTCAACTTCCCCGTGATGGTTCCGCTCTGGATGATCGCTTCGGCAATCGCGTGCGGCAACACCGTGGTGCTGAAGCCTTCGGAGCGCGACCCCAGCGCGTCGGTCTTCATCGCCGACCTCTTCCGCGAGGCTGGCCTGCCCGACGGCGTGCTGAACGTGGTGCACGGCGACAAGGTTGCCGTCGACACCCTGCTCACGAGCCCCGACGTGAAGGCAATCAGCTTCGTTGGCTCGACCCCGATCGCCCGCTACATCTACGAGACGGCAGCTGCACACGGCAAGCGCGTGCAGGCACTCGGCGGCGCAAAGAACCACATGCTGGTCATGCCCGACGCCGACCTCAAGGTCACCGCTGACGCTGCGATCTCGGCAGCCTACGGCTCGGCCGGCGAGCGCTGCATGGCGGTCTCAGTTGTGGTCGCAGTTGGCGACATCGCCGACCAGCTCGTGCCCGAGCTCACCAGCCGCATCGCCGACCTCAAGATCGGTGACGGCACCGACCCCGCAAGCGAGATGGGCCCGCTCATCACCGCAGAGGCGAAGGCTCGCGTCGAGTCGTACGTCGCCGGCGCAGCCGCAGAGGGCGCGACCGTTGTGGTCGACGGCCGCGAGGCAAAGTTCGAAGGTAACGGCTTCTTCACTGGCGTCAGCCTGCTCGACCACGTCAAGACCGACAGTGCCGTGTACCGCGACGAGATCTTCGGCCCGGTGCTCGCGATCGTTCGCGTGAACAGCTACGAAGAGGGCCTGCAGCTGATCAACGATCACCAGTTCGGCAACGGCACCGCGATCTTCACCCGCGACGGCGGCACCGCCCGCGCCTTCGAGTTCGACGTCGAGGCAGGCATGGTTGGCATCAACGTGCCGATCCCCGTGCCCGTCGGCTCGTTCTCGTTCGGTGGCTGGAAGGATTCGCTCTTCGGCGACGCCCACATCTACGGCCCCGAGTCGATTGGCTTCTACACCCGCTCGAAGGTTGTCACCACCAAGTGGCCGAACGCCGACCAGTCGAAGATCGACCTCGGCTTCCCGAGCAACAGCTAATTCGAGTTCGAAAAGGATCGCATAGTGTCTGACTACATCGACCTCAACGGCGAAGCACAGAGCTTCGGTGACACCGACGCGCAGCGCGAGGTGCGCGAGAACGACCGCCAGTACGTCTTCCACTCGTGGTCGGCGCAGGGGCAGATCAACCCGCTGCCCATCGCCAAGGGTGAGGGCGTGCGCTTCTGGGATTACGACGGCAAGGAATACCTCGACTTCTCGTCGCAGCTTGTCAATCTGAACCTCGGTCACCAGCACCCCGGCCTCGTGAAGGCGATTCAGGATCAGGCCGGTCGCCTGGCCACGATTCAGCCCGCTCTCGCGAACGACGTGCGCGGCGAGCTCGCCAAGCGCATCGTCGAGCACTCGTTCGAGGGTGCCCGCTCGGTGTTCTTCACCAACGGCGGCGCTGAGGCCATCGAGTACGCAGTGCGCCTGGCTCGCCAGTCGTCGGGCAAGCGCAAGATTCTCTCGCGCTACCGCTCGTACCACGGCTCGACCGGCACCGCCATCACGATGACCGGTGAGCCCCGCCGCTGGGCAAACGATGTCATCGACGGCGAGGTCGTGCACTTCTTCGGCCCGTACGCCTACCGCAGCGCGTTCTTCGCCTCGACTCCCGAAGAAGAGGCGCAGCGCGCACTCGCTCACCTTGAGCAGCAGATTCAGCTCGAGGGCGCGAGCACCATCGCAGCCATCGTGCTCGAGACAGTCACCGGCACCAACGGCGTGCTCGTGCCGCCGCCAGGCTACCTGCCAGGCGTGCGCGCACTGTGCGACAAGTACGGCATTCTGATGATCTGCGACGAGGTCATGGTCGGCTTCGGCCGCACCGGCGAGTGGTTCGCCTACCAGGGCTTCGACGTCGCACCCGACCTCGTCACCTTCGCCAAGGGTGTCAACTCGGGTTACGTGCCGCTGGGCGGTGTCGTGATTTCTGAGGCGATTCACGAGGCATTCAAGGATCGCGCGTTCCCCGGCGGCCTGACCTACTCGGGCCACCCGCTCGCGTGTGCGGCCGGCGTTGCCACCTTCGACATCTTCGAAGAAGAGGGCATCATCGAACGCGTGCGCGACCTCGGTTCGCGCGTCATCGAGCCCCGCCTGCGCGAGATGGCAGAAAAACACCCGTCGGTGGGCGAGTACCGAGGCAAGGGCCTATTCTGGGCGCTTGAGCTGGTGCTCGATCGCGAGACCCACGAGCCGCTCGTGCCGTTCAACGCCGGTGGCGAGGCTGCGGCCCCGTTCAACGCCGTTGTCGCCGCGTGCAAGAACGCCGGTCTCTGGCCGTTCGCTGCTGGCAACCGCCTGCAGATCGCGCCGCCGTTGATCATCAGCGAGGAAGATCTGGTGAGGGGCCTCGACATCATTGACGAGGCGCTGACCGTGGCAGATAGTTACTACCAGGGCAACTAGTAGTTCAGCGTGGCATGGGGCTGCTGCGATCCTTTTCGGATCGTTTAGCAGCCCTTTGCCGCATATTTCAGGATTTGGCGGGCACCCGCCTACACGTAGGGCAAGGAAGCAACATGGCTAAATATCGAGTGCAGAACCCCGCGACCGGCGAGATTCTCGCGACCTTCGAGAGCGCGACCGACGCGCAGATTGAGCAGGCGGTTGCTGCCGCCGACAGCGTCTACCGCGAGTGGCGCGAAAAGAGCGTGCAAGAGCGCGCGACCGTTGTGAAGCGTGTCGCCGAGATCTTCGCCGAGCGCCGCGAGGAGCTCGCGCGACTCATCGCCGTCGAGATGGGCAAGTCGATCGCCGAGAGCCTCGACGAGGTCGACTTCGCGACCGACATCATCGAGTACTACGCGGTGCACGGGCCGTCGCTCATCACGAGCTACGAGATTCCGTCGACCGTGCCGGGCAAAGCAATGATCGAGCAGCTGCCGGTCGGCGTGCTGGTTGGCGTCATGCCGTGGAACTTTCCGTACTACCAGGTCGCACGCTTCGCGGCGCCAAACCTCGTGCTCGGCAACACCATTCTGCTGAAGCACGCCGATATTTGTGCAAGCTCGTCGCTTGCGATGCAGCAGATCTTCGAAGAGGCCGGCGTGCCCGTCGGTGGCTACCAGAACGTCTTCGCGTCGCACGACCAGATCGCGTCGATGATCGCTGACGACCGCGTGCAGGGCATCTCGCTCACCGGGTCTGAGCGCGCGGGCGCCATCATCGGCGCGCAGGCCGGCCAACACCTGAAGAAGTGCGTGCTCGAGCTCGGTGGCATCGACCCGATGGTGGTGCTCGACTCTGACGATGTTGCTGCGGTCGCTGCCGAGGCCTGGAACTTCCGCGTCTACAACGGCGGCCAGGTCTGCAACTCGAACAAGCGCCTCATCGTCATGGATGACATCTACGACGAGTTCGTCGAGGCCCTCGTTGGGCTCGCCACCGGCCTCGTGCCCGGCGACCAGCTTGCGTTGGGCGACGGTGAGTACGCACCGATGTCGTCGCGTACTGCGGCCGAGACCATCGACGCGCAGGTGCAGAAGGCCGTGGCCGAGGGCGCTCGCGTGCTCGCCGGCGGCGTGCTGTCTGAGGGGCCGAGCGCGTACTACGCGCCGACCGTGCTGGTCGACGTGCCCCGCGACTCTTCGTCTTATGGCGAAGAGATCTTCGGGCCGGTTGCGACCGTCTACCGCGTTTCGAGCGACGAAGAGGCGCTTGAGCTCGCCAATGACTGCGCGCTCGGCCTCGGCGGTTCGGTGTTCTCGACCGACGAGGCCCGCGCGGCGCGCGTCGCCTCGCGCCTCGAGGTCGGCATGGCGCACGTCAACACTATTGCGGCCGAGGCGGCCGAGCTGCCCTTCGGGGGCGTAAAGCGCTCGGGCTTCGGCCGCGAGATGGGCCCGATCGGCATCGGCGAGTTCTCGAACAAGCGCCTCTACTTCGTCGCGAAGTAGTTTTCGCCTCGCTTTGCCAACCCGACTCCTGGTTATTGGAGATTCCAATAACCAGGAGTCGGGTGCACCCGCTTTACGCCTTCTGGGGTGGCCACGCGGTATCTTGCGTGGCCACCCCTTTGCGTGTTCGGTCTTCATGCCCGTGTTTGTTCAGCCGGACCATGCACGTAACAGCGGATCAAGCTCGAGATTTCGTCCGCTGTTACGTGCGCGATCCGCTGTTGCGCACACGAGCGAGGGGCCGCGCCACCGTACGGCCCCTTGGTTATTGGAATTTCCAATAACCAATCAAGTAGTGCGCGGGATCACCCGAGCGTCGACGCGTCGATCACGAAGCGGTAGCGCACGTCTGAGGCGAGTACCCGCACCCAGGCCTCGTTAATCTGCGCGGCATCGATCACCTCGACGTCGGCCGCAACCCCGTGCTCGGCGCAGAAGTCGAGCATCTCTTGCGTCTCGGCGATGCCGCCGATCTGCGAACCGGCGAAGCTGCGGCGCCCACCGATGAGTGATCCGGCGCGAAGACTCATCGGCTCGGGTGGCGCACCTACGTTGACGAGCGCACCATCGACGGCGAGCAGCCGCAGGTAGGCGTCGACGTCGATCGGCGCGCTGACGGTGTTGATGATGAGGTCGAACTGCTTCGAGAGCGTCTTGAACGTCGCCGGGTCGCTTGTCGCGTAGAAGTGGTCGGCCCCGAGTCGAAGCCCATCGTCCTGTTTCTTCAGCGACTGCGAGAGCACGGTCACCTCGGCGCCCATCGCCTTCGCGAGCTTCACCGCCATGTGGCCGAGCCCACCGAGACCGAGCACGCCGACCCGTTTGCCTGATCCCGCGCCCCATCTCTTGAGCGGCGAGTAGGTGGTGATGCCGGCGCACAAAAGCGGTGCTGCGCGCTCGATGGGAATCGATTCGGGCACGCGCAGCACGAAGTCTTCGACAACCACGATCTCGCGTGAGTAGCCACCCTGGGTCACGGTGCCATCGCGATCGATCGACCCATAGGTGCCGACGCTGCCCTTCGCGCAGAACTGCTCGTCGCCGGCGACGCAGTTCTCGCACTCGCCGCACGAGTTCACCATGCAGCCGACGCCCACCCGGTCGCCGACCTGATGTTTCGTGACCTCGGCGCCAACCTCTGCAACGACACCCACGATCTCGTGGCCGACGGCGAGCGGGTAGTGCTGCGGGCCCCAATCGCCGCGCACGGTATGAATGTCGGAGTGGCAGATGCCCGACCACTGAATCTCGATGCGCACGTCGTTCGGGCCGACCTCGCGGCGCTCGACGATGCCCGGCGCGAGCGGGTCGGTGGCGTTTGGGGCGAGGTATGCGGCGACCTGAGACATTGCTGCTCCTTCGAACGAGGGGTAGAGGAAAATTCCCTGATCACTAGAGTAGTCAGCAACGCAGAAGCGTATGCGGCTGGCCTTCACGGCGCCGCGCGACCCCGCCAATGACGACGAGGAGCCCATATGTCTCACCTGTTTCGTAGTGCGTCCGAGATGGACCCAGAAGCGATGCTTTCGTTCAGCCCCGTGTTCGCGCGACCCGGGGAGGCCACCGAGCTGCCCGCATTCGAGCTTCCAGATGGCCTGATGGACCCCGATACGGCCTATCAGATCGTGCACGACGCGGCGATGCTTGACGGCAACTCCAGGCTCAATCTCGCGACCTTCGTGTCGACCTGGATGGATGACAACGCGAAGAAGATCTACGCCGAGAGCGCAGATAAGAACATGATCGACAAAGACGAGTACCCGGCAACCGCGACCATCGAAGATCGCTGTTGGCGCATGCTGGCCGACCTCTGGAATGTGCCAGACGCCGATGACACCATCGGCACTTCGACGATCGGATCGAGCGAGGCCTGCATGCTCGGCGGTCTCGCCCTCAAGCGCCTCTGGCAAGAGCGACGCAGGGAAGAAGGCAAGTCGACTGAACGACCGAACCTGGTGCTCTCGGCAGGGGTGCAGGTGGTCTGGGAGAAGTTCTGCAACTACTGGGATGTCGAGGCGCGGTATGTGCCCGTGACCGAAGACCACTTGGTGCTCGACGGCTTCGAGCTTGAGAACTACATTGACGAGAACACCATCGGAGTTGTGGCGATCCTCGGCCAAACCTATACCGGGCTCTACGAACCGGTGCAGCAGATTGCCGAAAAACTCAACCAAATTCAGGCATCGACCGGGGTAGACGTCAAGATTCACGTTGACGGTGCCTCTGGTGCGATGGTCGCGCCGTTCTGCCAACCCGAGCTCGCCTGGGATTTTCAGATCGACCGGGTCAACTCGATCAGCACCTCGGGCCACAAGTACGGCCTGGTGTATCCCGGCGTCGGCTGGGTGGTCTGGCGCAACAAGGCTGCCTGCCCTGAGAGTCTTATCTTCCACGTCAGCTACCTTGGCGGCGACATGCCAACGCTCGCGCTCAACTTCTCGCGGCCCGGCGCCCAGGTGCTGCTGCAGTACTACCAATTCTTGCGCCTTGGCCGCGAGGGGTATCGTCTGGTGCAGCAAGACTCGCTCGACGTTGCGCAGTATCTCTCGTCAGAGATCGAGAAGCTCGGCCCGTTCGAACTCGTGAGCCGCGGCGACACGATTCCGGTGTTTGCCTGGCGGCTTCGAAGAGGCAGCGAGCCGAGAAACTGGAACCTCTACGACCTCGCAGATCGCCTACGCATGCGCGGTTGGCTCGTTCCCGCCTACCCGATGCCCGACAATATGACTGACCTTGTGGTGCAGCGTATCGTCGTGCGGGTTGGGCTCAGTCGCAACCTGGCGAGTTTTCTGCTCGACGCGATCAAGGAAGAGGTTGCGCTGCTCGAGTCACTCGAGGCTCCGCTGCCGCGTGCTTCGTCTGCGGGCGCGGGTTTTGCGCACTGATTCGGCTCGCGCGGTGAATTCTCGGTAAATTCACTCGCAAGTTTTGCGGCCGTGCGTAAGAATGAGCACACCCGAATCTGGGCCACCCCTCGAAAGGAATCTCAAAGATGAGCGCACTGGAAGACATTTCGAAGTACGTTTCTAGCCCCGATGAGGCGGTGATCGAGGCGATGGAGAAGACCTATGCACTCGCGCTCTCGAACGCAGACGCTCGCCAGGTGTCGTTCAGCGACGCCGATGAGTTGAAGACGGTGCGCGAGAACTTCGTGAAGAAGAAGCTCGGGGTGACCGACTCAGACGATGACATCGATGCTGTGATCAGGGCGGTCGGCGAGCGCGTGCCCGGGCACAAGCAGCGCCTCACCGTGTACTACCTGCTTGCTGAGCAGTACGGCAAGCTTGGGGTTTTCGCCTAGTAGCTTTGGGTTCAGCATATTGAGTATGTCGAGACGTGCGGTGATCTGAATTTTCGACGAGGATCGCGGGGGTTGTGGTTATTGGAAATTCCAATAACCAAGAGGTGAGATTAGCGGAGTCGGCGCGATGCGCCTCCTACTGACCCCCAGCCGCCAGCTTCATCAGGTCGCTGTCGAAGTCGATCGCGGTCTCGGCACCGCCCGCACTGCCGAAGCTGTGCTGGTACGAACCCCACGAGCCCCCGCGCAATTGCTCGCGCAGGCCCGCCTGCATCAAGAGCACCAGCTCGTTCGCGGCCCGGCCGATCCTCGAACCAAGGCTCTTCTCTTGCCAGTCTTCGGGAGCCGCGTACACGGCCGTTGGTGCGGTGAGCGTGCGCAGGTACGCAAACATCGCGCGCAGCTGGTCGTCGATCACGAGCGAGTGTCGTGAGGTGCCGCCGGTGCCGGCGAGCACCACGGGCGTGCCGATCAGCAGGTCGGTGTCGAGCAGCTGAAAGAACTGCGTGAACAGCCCGCTCGCGCCCGCCTGGTAGACGGGGGTGCTCGCGACGAGGCCGTCGGCGTCGCGCATCAGGTCGAGCGCGCGCTGCAGCTCTGGTGACACGTGCTGGCTGATCATCGCGTTCGTGATGTCACCCGCAAGCCCGCGCAGATCGATCTGGCGCAGCTCGATATCGAGGCCGTGCTCCGCGCCGACGGTCACAGCGCGATCGGCGATGCGATCGGCGAGCATCTGGGTCGACGACGGGTCACTCGTGCCCGCGTTGACCGAGACGAGCTGCAGGGTGCGGGGCTCGGAAGTGGTGTCGCTGGGTGTCTGTGTTTGAAGCATGATCGGTTATTCCTTGTGTGCGTTCTGTGAAGACTGTTCGGGGGCCTGGTTCAGTTTTGTGACGAGCCGCTGCAGTTCGCGTAGCTCATCGATCGTGAGCGCTCGCATCTCGCGTTCGACGCTTCGTGCGTGGGATCGGCCCACTGCCCGCTGCAACTCAGTGCCTGTGGGCGTGAGCTCTACAAGCACGGCACGGCCGTCGGCTTGGTCGCTGACGCGAGCGACCAAGCCGCGGGCCTCGAGCCGATCGACGAGGCGCGAGAGTGCGGGCTGGCTGAGCACGACGTGCTGCTGCAGCTCGCCCACGCGGGCCGGAGCCCCGCACTTTGCCAGCGTGTAGAGCACGTCGTACTCGCGCATGCTCACGCCGTGCTCTCGCCAGACCGGCTCCGCGGCAAAGCGGCGCATAGTCGCCGAGTGCGTGGTGAGCAGCGCCTCCCAGGCCTCGTTGGCCTGGCGCAGATTGCTTGGCATGATCCTCGTCCTTGATCTTGAAATTACTGGCGTTTGAGCTGATTACAGCCCGAACGCGCTGCCCTTCTTGGCGGGCGAGTCTTGGTACGGCGACCCGCCGGTCACGTTGTCGCCGCGGTTTGCGTTGGGGCGTGGCTGGCGAGGCTCTTCGTCGCCGTACTTCTCCTTGACGCGCGAGGCGTGCGACGGGGTGTCTGGCGTCTCGGGGTCGCGGCGTGCGGCAAGTTCCTTGCGAAGCGCCGGCAACACCTCTTCGCCGAGCAGGTCGAGCTGGTTCAGCACGGTCTTCAGCGGTAGGCCCGCGTGGTCGACGAGGAATGCCTGGCGCTGGTAGTCGCCGAACTCATCGTGGAAGCCCAGGGTCTTGTCGATGATCTCTTGCGGGCTACCAACCGAGAGCGGGGTCGTCTCTGCGAAGCTCTCGAGCGAGGGGCCGCCGCCGTAGACGGGCGCCTCGTTGAAGTAGGGGCGAAACTCGTTCCAGGCATCTTGCGATTTCTTCGCGACGTAGGCCTGCCCACCGAGCCCCACGATGGCCTGCTTCTTGTTGCCGTGGTAGTGCTCGAAGCGCTGGCGGTAGAACTCGACGAGGCGCTTGTAGTGCCCCTTCGGCCAGAAGATGTGGTTCGCGAAGAAGCCGTCGCCGTAGAACGCGGCTTGCTCGGCGATCTCGGGGGTGCGAATCGAGCCGTGCCACACAAAGGGGGCAACGTCGTCGAGTGGGCGCGGCGTCGAGGTGAAGCCCTGCAGTGGGGTGCGGAAGTTGCCCTCGTAGTCGACCACGTCTTCTGTCCAGAGGCGGTGCAGCAGGTTGTAGTTCTCGAGTGCCATTGGCAGGCTCGAACGAATATCTTTGCCGAACCAGGGATAGACAGGGGCGGTGTTGCCGCGGCCGAGCATGATGTCGAGGCGCCCCTTGGTGAGGTGCTGCAGCATCGCGTACTCTTCGGCGACGCGCACCGGGTCGTTCGTGGTGATCAGCGTGGTCGAGGTGCTCATCTTGAGCGTCGTCGTCTGCGCGGCGACGTAGGCCAGCAACGTGGTGGGGCTCGACGAGAAGAACGGCGGGTTGTGGTGCTCGCCGATCGCGAAGACATCGAAGCCAACCTCTTCTGCCTTTTTTGCGATCTGCACGGTGGCGTCGATGCGCTCGGCCTCGCTCGGCGTGTAGCCGGTTGTCGGGTCGCGAGTGATGTCGCTGACGCTCATGATGCCGAATTCCATGATTGCTCCTCTTGTCTGTGTTGCTTGCTTGTCTGCTAGCTCAGCGAGCGATTCCGCCTCGCGTTCTATGCGTATGCATATATCAACTACGATCCGGCGATCTTATTCCCGACTACTTCTGCTGATTTTGAACTTCTTTCGCCACTTGTTGGCCTGGCCCGCGCCCCGGCCGGGTTGACGATTCATAAGTCACGCTCTAAACTGACTAGTCAGTACAAAAAGCTACGAAAAGGATCAGTATGCCCAGCAACGTCATCGCCCTGCGAGGGGCAACTGTGCGTGCGGCCCGCGGCCCGGTGTTCGGTCCGCTCGACGCAGCCTCAGACAGCCCGATCACCGTGGTGGTCGGTGCGCGCGGCACCGGCCGCACCTCGCTGCTGCTGAGCGTTGCGGGGCGCATGCGCCTCAGCGAGGGGTCAGCGAGTGTGTTGGGCGTCGACACAAGCACCCGCGCGGGCCTCGCTGCGGCTCGTCGCCGCACCGGGGTGGTCGGCTTCGCCGAACTCGACGCGCTCGAACCGAGCGTCACCGTGGGTGCAACGCTGCGCGAGCGCCTCGCCTGGGCGATGCCCTGGTGGCGCCGCACGCCGCACGTTACCGCAGACCTTTCGAGCGAACTGCTCGCAGAGGCCTTTGGCGAATATGAGCAACCAACGCCAAACACGCTCGTGCGCGACCTCGACGCAGCATCTGAAATGCTGCTGCGCATCTCGCTTGCACTCATCGAGGGCCCCGAGCTGCTCTGCATCGACGACTTCGACGCGTTGCTGCTCGGCCCCGCAGAACGCGCACTCGTCGCAGAGCGATTGTGCGCCCTCGCAGCACGCGGCACTCGCGTGCTGGTTGCCACGAGCGATCCGGGCGACGCAGACCTGCTCGCCACCCCCGCAATCATCGAACTCTAGACACGCAAAGCCAAGAACAAGCCATGTCACTTTTTACCCGCACCACAGAACTGAAGCGCTTCAAGCGCGGCGCACTGCCCAAGATCGCCATTGCAGTGCTTCTGGTGATCCCACTCATTTATGGCGCCCTCTATCTCTGGGCGTTCTGGGCGCCAACCGACAACATGAACAAGCTGCCGGTTGCGGTGGTGAACCTCGACCAGCCTACGAAAGCGCCGGGCGGCAAAACGCTCGCCGCCGGCAGTGACGTAGTCGACGAGCTGCTCGCCGGCGGCGATCTCGACTGGAAGCTGCTCGACGCCGCCGAAGCGGAGCGCGCGGTTGCTGACGGCGAGGTGTATTTCGCGGTGACGATTCCTCGTGACTTCTCGAGCACGCTCGCGGGCCTGCAAGACGACCCGAAAGCCGGCCAGATCGAGGTGCAGTACAACGACAGCAACTCGTTCTTGGCGTCGACGCTCGGCAAGACCGCGATGGTGCAGCTGCGCGACGCGGTCGCCGAAACCGCGACCGAGACCGCGGCCGAGCAGGTGCTTGCCGGTGTCGAAAAGCTCAGTGACGGCACGCGCCAGGCGGCCGACGCCGCAACCACGCTGCACGGCGGCACCACGACGCTCGCCGAGGCGAGTGCTCAGCTGGGCGCCGGGCTCACCGAGCTGAGTGAAGGCACCTCGCAGCTTGCGTCGAAGGCCCCCGCGCTCGCGCAGGGTGCGGGGCGCCTCGCCGACGGTACTTCGCAGCTTGCCGCGAAAGCCCCCGAACTCGCCGCCGGCACCGCTCGAGTCGCCGCCGGTGCGTCAGAGCTCGCCTCGAAGCTTGCCCCCGCAGCCGAAAGCGCACCCGAATTGCTCAGCGGTTTCGAAAAATTGAACGCGGGATCGGCGCAACTCGCCGCCGGTACCGGTGCCATCGCGCAGATTGCCGCAGCCAACCCAGACATGACCCTCGCTCAACTTGACGCTGCGCTGCAGTCGAAGGGCCTGTCGCTGCAGACCGTCGCCGCGGGGGCCACCACCATGCACGACAGCGTTGCTGCTTCGCTGCCCTCGGTGCAGGCGCTGGCTGCCGGGCTGCCACTCGCATCGCAGGGTGCGAACGACCTGGCATCTGGCAGCGCGCTCGCAGCCAGCGGGGCAGCTCAGATGAATGCTGCAGCCAGCCAGCTTGCTGCGGGCGCTTCGCAACTGAACGACGGCGCCGGGCAGCTCTCGACGGGTGCGGCTCAGCTGAACGCGGGTGCTTCGAAGGCCGCCGCGGGCGGCACTCAACTCGCAGACGGGGCAAAATCGCTCGACGAGGGAGCCTCGACGTTCGCGAAGAAGCTCACCGACGGTGCAGCCGAGGCGCCCGAGTTCGCGACTGGGCAGGGTGAGAAGATCGCCTCGACCATCGCCGCGCCCGTGCAGCTGAACGAGCACACCGAAAATGCGGTGCAGGGATTTGGCGAGGGCTTCGCGCCGTTCTTTATAGCGCTTGCCTCGTTCGTTGGCGCGCTGATCACCTGGCTGATCCTGCGCCCGCTGCCGCGTCGCCCCCTCGCCTCGAATGTGTCGGGCCTGCGGTCGGTGTTGGCAGGTTTTGGCCCTGCCGCGCTGATCGGCGTGGGGCAGGTTGTCATCATGATGCTCGTGCTCGTCTATGCGGTTGGCATGCAGCCGGTGCACTGGGCCAGCATGGCAGGGTTCATGCTGCTCGTGACGCTTGCGTTCTTGGCGCTGCAGCAGATGTTCATTGCGCTGCTCGGCACCGCGGCGGGCCGCGTGGTGAGCCTCGTGCTGCTCATGCTGCAGCTCTCGTCTTCGGGTGGTACCTACCCCGTCGAGACGACGCCCGGTTTCTTCCAGGCGCTGCACCCGTTCATGCCCGCGTCGTACGTGGTGACCGGGCTGCGTCAGCTGATCGGTGGCGGCGTAGACGCCAGGTTCTGGGGCTCGCTCATCGTGATGCTCGGGGTGCTTGTCGGTTCGCTCGCGATTAGCGCGGTGGCGGCTCGCCGCCAGAAGGTGTGGACGGTCGCGCGGCTGCATCCGAGCCTCGCAATCTGAAAGGCCCATTTCTGGTCCTTTCGCCCGAGGCGGTGGCCTCGGCGCGCGCGAGCGCAATCGCGCGGCGATTGCTTGCGATCGCCACGCGCCTTCGCGCGTCTCGCGCGAAGTACAGGCGACTGCACTCGGCGTCGCCGTGAGTTGGCACTGTAGGACCGGTGCCTGCCGATCGGCATTGCCACCCTCTGCGCGCTCCTGCGCGCTCCCGCCCGCTCCCGCGCGCTCCCGCCCGCTCCCGCGCGCTCCCGCCCGCTGGTGCTTGGCGGGTCGGGCGACTGGCCGATCCCACGCTGCCGAATGTATATAAGCCTTGCGAATGTGCTGCTTACTAACGGTATTTAAGGGGCACATTCGCGAGCGCTATGTACGTTCGATGCACGCGGGGTGTTAGACGCGAGGGGGCAGCAGGCGCGCGAGCGACCACGCCGAACACAAGTTACACAAGATACGCAAGGATAGAGCCATGGCACGGGTGAATACGAAGCAACTCATCGTCGATGCGGCGATCACTGTTGCGGCGCAGCACGGCATTAGCGGCGCCTCGATGGATCAGATTGCCGAGACCGCCGGCGTCGCCAAGGGCAGCCTATATTACAACTTCGCCTCGAAAGACGCGCTCTTCGCCGAGGTAATGCGCCGCGGCTTCGAGCGCCTCAGCTCTGCTATCGACGCGGCCCGCGAGGGAGTGTCCGCCGCAGACGCGCCGCGCGCCGTCGCCGCCGCAACCCTTGAGGCACTGCGCAACAACATCGACCTCGCGAAGCTCATGGCGGCCGAGGTATTTCGCACCGACCGCGCCTGGGCCGAGACCATGAACGAGGCTCGCAGTGCGGTCGCCACCCGGCTGCGCGATGCGCTCCGCGACGCGCACGCGGCTTCGGGGCAGCCCGCAGAGCGCACCGAAAGGATCACCGAGACCGCTGGCGCGGCGTTCTTCGGGGCGCTCGCGGGTGCGTGCCTCGACTGGCTGCTATTTCGCCCCGAGCTGAGCCTCGAGCACGTGCTCGACGAGGTGCTCACGACCTGGTGAGCTGAGTCCCGCAGCATTGCTTCGCTCCCGGCTTACTTCATCGAAAGGGAAGCGGATGTTGCCAAACGTGATTGCAAGCAACATCTACTGCCCCATGAAGGGGACGCGATGGGCGGGCCCGGGCAGAGACAGAAGTCTCGCCACGATGCGCAGAAAACGCTGGCGCGTTTTCTCTCAAGCGCAACCTGCGGCGCGCAAAGCGCTGCTTTGCTCTCAGTGCCTGGGTCCTAGTCGGGGTCTGAGGGGTCGAGCGGCGCGTGGTGGTCGAGGTTCGCCTCGCCCTGCTTCCAGTACCCGTGCGCGTCGACCTGTTCCTTCGGCAGGCCGAGCTCGCGGCGCAGGTGGCGGCGCAGCGGAATCAGCGAGCCTGCCTCGCCCGCCAGAAACACGAGGGTGCTCTCGGTGATCGCAAGGCCCGCAAGGGTTTCGGCGATGCGGGTGTTGCGATCCTCGCCGCTAAACCAGCGAAACTCGCGTGCGCTCGCCTCGTAACCGCTTAGATACTGCGAGGTGCCCGGCTCGAGCGCTGAAAACAGACCGATCACCTCGGCCTCGCCGAGCAAGTCAAGCCAGCGGGTAACCGCGGGCAGTGCCGATTCGTCGGCGATGAGGATCGCGCGCCTGATATCACTCGGGGGCACGCGCGAGCCGCGGGGCCCTCCGATAATCAAGGGATCGCCGGGCTTCGCTTGCGCTGCCCACGAAGCAGCCGGGCCAGCGTGAGAACCGTCGGCGTGCAGCACGAAGTCGAGGTCGAGTTCGGGGCCGTGCTCGCCGATTGGTCTGAACGCAGCCGGGGTGTAGTCGCGGGCGATGACCTCGCCCGGGCCCGTCGGTAGTTGTGGGCGGCCGTCGACCACAACGGGCGTGACGATTTCACCGACGGTCGGGTCAGGAAAGAACGCCTTCACGTGGTCGCCGGGGGCGAGCGAAGTGAAACCCTCGAGGTCTGCGCCGCCGAGGGTGATGCGCTGCATGCGCGGTGCGATGAGCTCGGTGCGCAGCACGGTCAGGTGTCGGCGCTTTGTTTCGTGCATGACTCGTGTCCACTCGAATCGTTCGCTCACTGGGGCACCGTTTCTCTCTGGGTGTTTGTGCGTCTTGCGCGGTCTCGCGTGGCTTTGCGTGCCTGCGACGGGCAACCCCTCCACTCTAGCCAAAACATCAGATGAATTGGAAGGGTGGGTGTGGGTGTGGGTGTGGGTGTGGGTGTGGGTGTGGGTGTGGGTGTGGGTGGGAGTTGAGGGGCGCGGGCCAGGCTGCGGGACTCCGGTCGCGGCTGAGCCCTGTTCAAACCTCACGCAAGTCGTCGCAAAGTGGGGTCTGCTTGCGTTCGACACCCCAGTTCGCGACGACTTGCGCATGGGGTGGGGTGTAGGCGTGGGTCGGGTGCCGCGAGAGAGGGTGTCGCGTTGGGGTCGCGCAAAGCAAAGCGGCCGGGGGATCACGAGGATCCACCCGACCGCTGATGCTCTGCGATGCGAGACGCGAGTGCTACTCCGAGAGCAGCGCCTGGATGCGACGGATGCCCTCGACGAGTGCCTCGTCACCCAGTGCGTAGCTGAAGCGCAGGTAGCCGCTCGGGCCAAACGCCTCACCCGGCACCGCGGCGACCTCGGCCTGATCGAGAATCAGGTCTGCGAGTTCGAGCGAGGTGGTCGGGGTAACGCCACGAATTTCGCGACCGAGCGCTCCAGTCACGTCGACGTAGGCGTAGAAAGCGCCCTCGGGCATCGGGCAGTGGAAGCCCGGCACCTTGTTGAGCTCTTCAACGATGAGCTTGCGGCGGCGGTCGAACGCCAGGCGCATCTCCTCGACGGGCTCCTGCGGGCCGTCGAGGGCAACGGCAGCGGCGATCTGCGCGATGTTGTTGATGTTCGAGGTCATGTGCGACTGCAGGTTTGCCGCGCCCTTGACCAGGTCTGCAGGGCCGATGAGCCAGCCGATGCGCCAGCCGGTCATGGCGAAGGTCTTGGCAACACCGTTCACCAGGATGGTGTTGTTTGCCAGTTCGGGCACCGCCTCGACGATTGAGACTGCGCGCACGCCGTCGTAGGTGAGGTTCTGGTAGATCTCATCGCTCACAACGATGAGGTTGTGCGCGAGTGCCCATTCGCCGATCGCCCTGGTCTCTTCGGGTGAGTAGACCGCGCCGGTCGGGTTCGAGGGCGAGCAGAAGAGCAGCGCCTTCGTGCGATCGGTGCGTGAGGCCTCAAGCTGCTCGACCGTGACCTTGTAGCCCTGGTCTGCGCCGGCAAACACCTCGACTGCTACGCCGTCTGCCAGCTGAATCTCTTCCGAGTAGCTCGTCCAGTACGGTGCGGGCAGAATGACCTCGTCGCCCGGGTCGAGAATGGTCTGGAACGCTGAGTACACCGCGTGCTTGCCGCCGTTGGTGACGACGACCTGCGCGGGCGTGATGTCGAGGCCCGAGTCGCGCTTGGTCTTGCGCACGATGGCCTCGCGCAGCACGGGCAGGCCAACGGCCGGCGTGTAGCGGAAGTTCTTCGGGTCATCGAGCGCCGCGCGCGCGGCGTCGACGATGTGCGCCGGGGTGGCGAAATCGGGCTCGCCAGCGGCATAGCTGATGACGGGACGGCCCTCTGCCTGCAGGGCCTTGGCCTTGGCGTCGACTTTGAGGGTTGCTGACTCGGCGATCGCGCCGATCTTCTTTGAAAGACGGGAGTTATTGCTCACCCGATAAGTCTATGCCGAGGGTCACCACCGCACGCTCATAGATCGCCGAAAGGGATCGCGCCTCACGGTGAAGAGGCGCGATCCCTTTCGCGAATGAATCTGGTGGCAGGCGAGCTACTGCGGCGCCTTCTTCAGCTTGCGCAGCTCGTGCAGCAGCGGCTCGGTGTAGCCGTTCGGCTGCGCGGCGCCCTCGAGCACCATGCGGCTGGCAGCCTCGAACGCGATGCCTGGAGTCTCGCCGTCTGTCCCGAGCAGCTTCTCGTAGAGCGGGTCGCCCGCGTTCTGCTCGTCGACGACGGACGAGAGGCGGCGCAGTGCCTCGTCAACCTGTGCGGCACTGATCACACCGTGGGTGAGCCAGTTGGCGAGCAGCTGGGCCGAGATGCGCAGGGTCGCGCGGTCTTCCATGAGCGCCACATTGTGAATGTCGGGCACCTTCGAGCAGCCGACGCCCTGGTCGATCCAGCGCACGACGTAACCCAAGATCGACTGCGCTGCGTTGTCGACCTCGGTCTGCACTACCTCGGGCGTGAGATCGCCCTCGCCCGCAAGCGGAATCTCGAGCAGCGTATCGAGGCTGTTCTCGGGCAGCGCTGGCAGCGCGCGACGGGCTTCGAACGCGTCGAGCTGGTGGTAGTGCAGCGCGTGCAGCGTTGCAGCAGTCGGCGATGGCACCCACGCGGTCGAAGCGCCGGCACGCACGTGGCCGATCTTCTGCTCGAGCATCTCGTGCATCAGGTCGGGCATCGCCCACATGCCCTTGCCGATCTGGGCGCGGCCGTCGAGACCGCTGTCGACGCCGATCGCGACGTTGCGCTGCTCGTAGATGCCGAGCCACGGCTGCGTACGAATGCCAGCCTTCGGCAGCATCGGCCCCGCCTGCATCGAGGTGTGAATTTCGTCACCGGTGCGATCAAGAAAGCCAGTGTTAATAAACACGACGCGGTCGCGCGCGGCCTCGATGCACGCGGCGAGGTTTGCCGAGGTGCGGCGCTCCTCGTCCATGATGCCGATTTTTACGGTGTTCTCGGGCAGGTCGTAGAGTGCCTCGACGCGGGCAAACAGCTCCGCAGCAAACGCGACCTCGTCGGGGCCGTGCATCTTCGGCTTCACGATGTAGATTGAGCCGGTGCGAGAGTTGCGGCTCGCGCTTTCACTGCCGAACTGTGGCAGGTCTGCGAGCGAGCCGAGCACAGTCATGATCGCGTCGAGCACGCCCTCGGGCACCCACTCACCGTCGCGATCGAGCACGGCATCGGTGCGCATCAGGTGGCCGACGTTGCGAATAAAGAGCGAGGATCGGCCCGGCAGCACGAGGGCCTCGCCGTTTGGGGCGGTGTATTCGCGGTCGGGGTTGGCCTGGCGAGTAAACGTCTTGCCGTTCTTGGTGACGGTCTCAGCAAGGGTGCCATCCATGAGGCCGCGCCAGTTGCGGTAGCCGAGCGACTTGTCGTCAGCATCGACGGCAGCGACGGAGTCTTCGAGATCCATGATGGTGGTGAGTGCCGACTCGATCAGCAGGTCTTGCACGCCGGCGTCATCGGTCGCGCCGATCGGGGCGTTCGCGTCGATGACGATCTCGATGTGCAGGCCGTTGTGGACGAGCAGCACGGCGTGCGGCGCCTCGGCTGATCCTCGGTAGCCAGCGAAACCAGCGGGGTCAGCGAGTCGTGCGTGAGCGCCGCCGTGCAGCGATACGACGAGCTCGCCGCCCTCGATCGAGTAGAGCGTTGCCTCGGTGTGCGAGCCTTCGCTCAGCGGGGCGACGAGATCGAGCAGCTCGCGCCCGCGCTCGATCACCTTCGCGCCGCGGGCCGCGTTGTAGCCCGTGCCCGGTGCGAGATCGCCCGACTGGTCGATTGCGTCGGTGCCGTAGAGCGCGTCGTAGAGCGAACCCCAGCGCGCGTTGACTGCGTTGAGGGCAAAGCGAGCGTTGAGCAGCGGCACGACGAGTTGGGGGCCGGCGAGGGTCGCGATCTCGGGGTCGACGCGGGTGGTGCCTGCAGTGAAGGCGGCTGGCTCCGGGCGCAGGTAGCCGATCTGCACGAGAAACGCGCGGTACTGCGCCGCGTCTGGCTTGCCCGGGTTGGCGCGGTGCCAGTCGTCGATCTCTTGCTGCAGGCGATCGCGCTCGGCGAGCAGGGCTGCGTTCTTCGGCGCGAGATCGTGCACAATCGCCGAGGCGCCAGCCCAGAACTCACCGATGTCGAGGCCGCGGTCTGCCGCGGTCTGCTCAGCGAACTCGATGATGGGCAGCGCGACTTTAAGCTCTGCTCGTGCCTCGTATTGCGATTGGTTCGCGGCTGGGTTCGACATTGAAGGGCTCCGATTTCTTCACGGTGTCCGGTGTCGTACCCGCGGTGCGGGCAGTGACGCCACCGGGTGACTTACTTGGCTCCGAGTGTAGTGACGCGTATCATGATTCGAAATATCGATTCCGCATTATGAAATACGAGGATCATGGCGACGACCCCAGTGCAGTCAGTTGACCGGGCGCTCGATCTGCTCGAGGCCCTCGGCGAAGCCGAGCGATCCCTCTCGCTTGCCGAAGTGGCCGGGCGTACAGGGCTAACCTCGCCCACCGCGCATCGATTGCTGCGCACGATGCAGGCGCGCGGTTACGTCGGGCAGAATGCGGCTCGAGAATACAGCCCCGGCCCCGCGCTCATTGCGCTCGGACGCAAGGCGACACCGCCGCTCGCCGCGCTCGCTCAGCCACTGCTTGTCGAGCTTGAAGAAATCTCGCAAGAGACGGCGAACCTCGCAGTGCTCGACCAAGACCTGATTGCCTACATCGCGCAGGTGCCGTCGCGCCACCGCATGCGCATGTTCACTGAGGTTGGCAGGCAGGTGCTGCCGCACGCGTCGGGCGTCGGCAAGGCGATTCTTTCGACGCTGCCTGAGGCGCGGGTGCGTGCAATCATTCAGCGCACCGGGTTGCCCGGTTACACGCCCTCGACCCTCACCGATGAGGCGGCGTTCTTTGCCGAACTGCGCGAGAGCCGGCGCCGCGGCTTTGCGATCGACGATGGGGAGCAAGAGGTGGGTGTGCGCTGCATCGCGGTCGCGCTACCCGGGCTTGCCGCAGCGGTGTCGATCTCAGGCCCCGCCGCTCGCGTCACTGAGGCCGAGAGTGCGCGCTACGTCGAGGCGCTGCAGGCGGCGGCCATGCGTCTGACGTAGGCAGGCTGACCTCTGGCAGTTTTCCTCAAACTCGGTGCCGTTTACCGAACTCGGCGCCTTTATTCCCAAATCAGGGCCGAGTTCGGTAAACGGCACCGAGTTTGGTAAAAGAAGCGAGGGGTGGGGCGATCGGGCGAGGATCGAACAGCTGCGCGGCCCGCATACCCACGAGGTAGCCTTGTCGGGTGAGCACTCAAGCCCAGCTTCGCCCCATTCCCGTTGACGATCGCGCCTGGCTGCTGCCGGCACTCGCCGATGCACTCAAGGGAGGTGCGCCGATTCTGCCGGTGGCACCGGGGCTTAGCGACGACGAGGTGCAGAGGCTGCAGGCGGCCGAGCTGCCACGCGACACCGCGGTGCTCGTGCGCACCTCGGGCTCGAGCGGCGTGCCCAAGGCAGTCGCGCTCTCGGCGACGGCCCTTGTTGCGAGCGCAGAAGCGACGCACGAGGCTCTCGGCGGCCCCGGGCAGTGGCTCGTGACTCTGCCCGCACACCTGATCTCGGGCCTGCAGATGCTTGTGCGCAGCCAGGTCTCGGGCATCGAACCCGTGTTCTTTGATGGTCCGTTCGACCCGGCAGCCCTGCTCGAGGCCGCCGAACGCATGGAACATGAGCGCCGCTACGTCTCGCTCGTACCCGTGCAGTTTGCCCGCCTACTCGATCTCGCAGAAGCAGACCCCGCCGCGGCCGACACCCTGCGAGGCTTCGCCGGGGTGCTTGTCGGCGGTCAGGCGATCTCACTTGCGCTGCGTCAGCGCGCGCACGAGCTCGATGTGAACCTGCGCCGCAGCTACGGCATGACCGAAACCTCGGGGGGCTGCGTCTACGACGGCGTCGAGATCGGCGATACCCGGATGCGCATTCGCGGTGGCGAGGTGCAGTTGAGTGGCTCGACCCTTGCGACTGCCTATGCGGGTGGCAGCGGCGACGAGGTGGCAGCAAAGGCGCTTACTGACGACCGATTCATCGACGATGCGGGCACGCGCTGGTACCGCACCGGCGACGCGGGCGAGTTGCTCGGCGGCATGCTCACGGTGACGGGTCGCCTTGACCGCGTCATCATCTCTGGCGGAGTGAATGTCTCGCTCGACGAGGTTGAGCGCGTGGTGAGGGAGCTGCCTGGCTGGTCGAGCGCCGTGGCGCTCGGTGCGCCGCACCCCGAGTGGGGTGAACGCGCCTCGCTAGTCGTCGAGACCGAGGTCGGCGCGATCCCGTTCGATGAAGTAAAAGCGACGGTGAAGCAGCAGCTTGGCGCGGCTGCGGTGCCCGAGTGGGCCACAGAGACAGCGCAGCTTCCGAGGTTGGCCGGCGGTAAGCCTGACATGCCCGCAATCGAGCGCTGGATCGCCGAACTGCGAGAGAGCTTTCGCCAGGCGCGTTAGACCGCCACCTCACGCTCTCCGCCTGTCGCCCTCGCCCTCATCCTCGCCCTCGTCGCCGCGCCTGCGCCTCCCTTTCCCTAAATCCGGGTCACAAAACACCAGTGCGACCCGGCGTTGACTAGCCACTATTGACCCGAAGTCGATGAAGGCCGCACTACGGGCGCGATGCTTCGGGTCTGTGGGAGCGGCGCCGCACCCGGCAGCAACAGCCGACGGCTCTCACACTCAGTAGGATCGACGCATGAGTGCTTCGAAGAACCCCGCGCGTTCGGGGAACCCTGCAATGCGCGCCGCTGCCGAGCGTCATCAGCACGAAGACGGGCGTACCCGCATTACCTGGGTTGACTGGATCGGTGGTGCGAGGCTTCGCACCCTGCCGCTCGCGATCGCACCTGTAGCTGCGGGCGCGGGTGTCGCAGCGCTGCAGAAGTCGTACTCTCTGACTCTCAGCCTGCTCGCGCTCGCGGTTGCGGTGCTGCTGCAGATCGGCGTGAACTACGCAAACGATTACAGTGACGGCATTCGTGGCACCGATGAGCACCGCGTCGGACCAGCCCGCCTGACGGGCTCTGGTCTTGTGAACCCGAAGGCCGTTCTCGCTACCGCGCTCACCTTCTTCGGGCTTGCGGCCGCGGCGGGCCTCGTGGCCGTCGTCATGAGCGGTCGCTGGTGGTTCTTGGCGATAGGCGTGGTGGCCATTCTTGCCGCGTGGTTCTACACCGGGGGCAAGCGCCCTTACGGCTACGCGGGGCTCGGTGAGATCGCCGTGTTCGTCTTCTTTGGGCTTGTTGCCACGGTCGGCACTGTGTGGCTGCAGAGCGAGATTATTCCGCAAGAGGCATGGATCGCTGGCGCAGGTGTGGGTCTGCTTGCGGTCGCCGTGCTGATCGCAAACAACACCCGCGATATCGCGACCGACAAGTTGGTGGGCAAGCGCACACTGTCGGTGCGAATTGGCGACCGTGCGTCTCGTATTCTTTTTGCGGTATGTGTGTTGGTGCCGTTCGCAGCGCCCGCGATTTACCTGGCGCCTTACCCGCTGATGGTGTTCACGCTGCTCGCATTGGTGGGGGCGATCCCTGCCGCTATCATCATGCTTTGGGCCCGCAGCGCCCGTGAGATGGTGCTCGCGCTCGCGATCACCAGCTTGACCGCGCTTGCCTACGGCGTGCTCATGGGAGTGGCTTTCGCCTTCTAGGCGATACCCAGTCTTGCTCTTGTGAGCAGGGCTCGACGGGCAGGTCATTCCACGGCCCAGGTTTGCAGGCAAGCAGCTTAGCTCAAGAACACAATCAAGGAAGATTTATGATCAACGGCAATGTTTCACACTGGTGGCAGCAGGTCGGCGCACCCGAGCCGAGGCCAGCGCTGCAGGGCGATCTGCAGGTCGACGTCGCGATCGTTGGCGCGGGCTACACCGGTCTGTGGACGGCCTACTACCTGAAGCGGGCTCAACCGGACCTACGGGTTGCGGTCATCGAGAAGCGCCACGCGGGCTACGGGGCGTCTGGCCGCAACGGCGGCTGGCTCACCAATGCCATCACGGGCGGTCGTGCGCAGTACGTCAAGACCCACGGTCGAGACGCGGCCGAGCGCATGCAACGCGCGATGAACGAGACCGTCGACGAGGTGATTCGCGTCACCGAGGCCGAGGGCATCGACGCTGATATCAAGAAGGGCGGCGAGTTCAACGTTGCCTACGCCCCGGCGCAAGAGAAACGCATTCGCGAGTTTGCTGCCGCCGAGCAGACGTGGAAGTACGTTGACCTCGAACTGCTCGAAGCGCCCGAGGCGACCGCCAAGATCAACGTTACGGGCACCCGCGCCGCGGTGTGGCACCCGCACAGTGCCCGCATTCAGCCAGCGAAGCTCGCCTCGGGCCTCGCGAAGGCAGTCGAGCGGCTCGGCGTGACGATCTACGAGGGCACTACGGCGATTGAGATTGCGCCGCACCGCGTCGTCACCGATCGAGGCACTGTCTCAGCCGACTTCGTGGTGCGCGCAACCGAGGGCTTCACCGCGGGCCTCAAGGGCCTGCGCCGCCTCTGGTTGCCAATGAACTCCTCGCTCATCGCCACTGAACCACTGTCCCAGCACGTGTGGGACGAGCTCAACTGGAGCAAGGGCGAAGTGCTCGGCGACTTCGCCCACGTCTACATGTACGCACAGCGCACCGCAGACGATCGCATCGCGATCGGCGGTCGCGGGGTGCCCTATAAGTACGGTTCGAAGACCGACACCGATGGGCAGACTCCCGGGGTCACCGTTGACACGCTCAGCGAAATCATGCACCGCTTCTTCCCCGCAACGCGCAGCGCCGCGATCGACCACGTTTGGTCGGGTGTGCTGGGTGTGCCACGCGACTGGGCGGCAACGGTGGGTCTCGACCGTGAAACGGGCATCGCCTGGGGCGGCGGCTACGTCGGCACGGGCGTCACCTCGACCAACCTCGCTGGCCGCACCATCACCGATCTGATCCTCGGCAATGACAGCGAGATCGCCTCGCTGCCGTGGGTCAACCACCGCGTGCGCAAGTGGGAGCCAGAACCGCTGCGATGGATCGCCACCAAGGGTCTCTATACCGCCTACGGCATCGCGGATTCGGCTGAGCTCAAGGGGCGACCGACGACGTCGCCGATTGCCCATATCGCCGATGTGGTCACGGGCCGGCACTGATCCTCGCCCAAACAATAAAGTTTCGAGCCGACCAACGGAGGTCACCATGGAACACCCACCAACCGTCTTCTTGCGCGACGCAAACGAAGCCACAATTGGCGAACACGCAGCCAAGCCCACCGCGTTGACGCCGGGGCTCACCGAAGCATTGCTTGAGATCTGGGCTGATTCGAAGATCGATACGGGCATCTGGGAGTGCACTGCTGGCGACTTTACCGCCGAGCGCAATGGTTACACCGAGATCTGCACGATTCTGTCGGGCAGCGTGACGCTCGAGGTCGAAGGGCGAGACCCGCAGCGATTTGGCCCGGGTGACGTGTTTGTGACGCCCTCTGGGTGGAAGGGCATCTGGCGCGTACACGAGACGCTGCGCAAGCACTACACGATTGTCAGCGACTGAGTAACCGCTGTTCGGGCATCTCGACAGCGGTTCCTGAGCCTGTCGAAGGCTCGATGACCGACGGGACGCTGGTCGAGCTTATCGAGACTAGCGGTCGGTGTCTTTTGCCGCGCTGCCTTCGTGCGCAGAGTCGGCTGTCGTGACTTCGTCAGCAATCGCGTCCTCAACGAGCTCGTCTTCGACAATGTCGTCGGCGGTGCGGTCGCGATTGCGCCACTCGTAGATGCTCGTAGAGGCCTCGCCGCGCTGCTTCGACAGAAAGATCACCGAGAGTGCGAGTGCGATGAGCGTCGCGACGAGCAGCGCCAGCCACCAGGGCCAGTTGATCAACAGCAACACGCCAAAGGGCACCGCAAAGAAGACGATTCGCAACACGATGTACAGAGCCCACGACTTGCCAGTATTCACGAGTAAAGAGTGTACCGAGGCAAGCTGAGTCGAAGCTTTGGTGCGGGGGCGAGGGTCGCCGGACCCCGGTGGCGCCCCCTGCCATCGGGTAGAGGGGGCTGTCAGGCAGCCCGAGTAGCATGGGAGCATGGTTCGGTTTGCGATCATTGGTGTGGTTGTCGCCGTAGCGCTTGTGCTCTACGCGCTTGTCGACGCTGCGATGAGCGACCCGGCGCGTGCCAGGGGAGTGTCGAAGCCCGTCTGGGTTGTGATGATCGTGGTGCTGCCAGTGATTGGCGCGGTGCTTTGGCTCGCAATCGGCAAGGCGCGCGGCCCCGTGCCCACGCCAACCAGCGCACCAGATGACGACCCCCGGTTTACCGCGACCAGGCTTTCTGCCTCAGAGCTCGACGCCCACGTCGAAGAGCTTGAGGCCCGCTTGCGCGAGCTCGATGACGAGGTATTTCCAGAGGTTGATCTTGGTGGGCGCGGTGGCGCTGCCGAGGCTGGTGGGGCATCGTCTCGGGGCAAGGAATCGGGGCGCGAGACCAACGGCAACGCAGAGCCGGGCAGTTCAACCAAGCCCGAGAGCGACGCATCTGGCGAGCAGCGGTGACCTCAGCCTCGCCAGCATCGCGTTACGCCACGGAGTTGCTCGCCGCGCTCATTCGACACGGAGTGCGCGACGTGGTCGTGTGCCCGGGGTCGCGCTCACAGGCGCTCGCGCTCGCTGCGGCTCAGGCCGAGGCTGCCGGGGCAATTCGACTGCATGTGAGGCTCGACGAGCGCGCGGCCGCGTTCTTTGCGCTCGGCGTTGCACGTGAAACCGGGATGCCAGCCCCAGTCATCGTGACAAGTGGCTCTGCGGTAGCGAATTTGCTGCCCGCGGCGCTCGAAGCGCACGAGTCCCGGGTGCCGATGCTGCTGTTGACAGCAGACCGACCCGCGTCACTGCGAGGCACAAGAAGTAACCAGACAACTAGACAGTCGGGACTGTTCGCCGAGTGCTCGAGGCTTGCGCTTGACATCGACGTCAATAAGGCGTTTGAGGTGGCTGCCGGCGCACTGGGCCTGCACTACCCTGTAGCGGTTGCCGCGCGAGCCGTTGACGCGGCGCTCGGTGGCTTCTTGGAGCTGCCCGCTGGCCCGGTGCAACTCAACCTGCAGTTTCGTGAGCCGCTTTCAGGCCCCGCCGTGGGCCTGCCGCAGACACCGAGTGAGGTGTTTGAGCTTGCCGCGCGGGATCGCGATGGTGCTCTGCCGAGCCGAGCGTCTCGTGCAGGCGACGGTGTTGCTCGCCGCGATCCGATCGCAGACGTGCCGACATATCTGCACGAAGGTGATGCCCTCGCGGTAGTGATTGCGGGGGAGGGCGCGGGTCTCGAAGCAGAGGCCTTCGCTCATGCCGCCGGGTTGCCGCTGCTTGCCGAGGTGGCCAGTGGCGCGCGCTTCGGCCGTGAAGCAATCACTGCGTATGCGAGCCTGATCGACGACCCTGACATTGGCGGGCTCACCGAACGCGCCATCGTCTTTGGGCACCCCACGCTCACTCGGCAGGTGCCGGCGCTGCTGAAGCGCGACGACGTCGAGGTGATCGTGGTTGACCCGCACAGGGGTGAACGCGTCGATCACTTTGACCCGCACGGCAACGTGACGGTGGTTGCTTCGGCGCACGTCAGCGAGTCATATGACCCGATTGGCATGCGCCGCTGGCTCGGCAGATGGGTGGTCGCTGACCGTGCGCTGCGCGAAGCGCGATCCACCGTGCACGAACCCGATCTCGACGCGGCGAAAGCTACGGGATACAAGGAACGAAACAGCTACGCGCGCGCCGAGCTTGCCGTAAGCAAGGAAGCAGTGTCGCGCGAGATGCTGGCCGAGAGTGTGTGGCGTGCGAGTTGGCCGCACGATCGCCTGGTGCTCGCCGCATCGCGCTTGGTGCGAGTGCTCGACGGTCTCGCCGCGCCCCGCAGGGTCGAGGTGCGGGCAAACCGCGGCCTCGCCGGCATTGACGGCACA
Source organism: Actinomycetota bacterium (assembly GCA_020161315.1). Classification (GTDB taxonomy): domain Bacteria; phylum Actinomycetota; class Actinomycetes; order Actinomycetales; family Microbacteriaceae; genus Leucobacter. Next base: position 50,450 of record JAIUOH010000001.1, read on the forward strand.
ATCGCGACCGCACTCGGAGTTGCTGCGGCAAGCCAGGCTTCAGACCAACCCTCGCTCGGGGCAGGCACCACACGCGTGCTTATCGGCGACCTCGCGCTGCTGCACGACGCGGGGTCGCTGCTGCTGCCTGAAGGAGAGCCGCACCCACGCATCCAACTGTTTGTTGGCAACGACGGCGGCGGCACAATTTTCGATACGCTCGAGGCCGCCCAAACTGCCGAAGTCGATGCCTTTGATCGGGTGATGTACACCCCGCAGCGCGCAGACCTCGAGTCGCTGGCACAGGCCTACGGCTGGCAGTATCGGCTGGTATCGACGCGTGGTGAGCTCGAGCGATTACTTACCGAAAAGGTCGCAGGGCCGCAACTCATCGAGGTGCCGCTTCAGCGCTGATTATGCGCCCGGGGGTGCTGCGCGTATACCGAGTTGTGAAGCAGCAGAGAGATGCTCGCGGTCGTAAGTGGCTGTTTCACCTGCTTGCGGACGCAGCGTCACCTCGCCGCGAGACGGCTAGGGGGCGAGCGCCTCGGCGATGGGGCGAAACTTCGAGACCGTCTCGCGCAGCTCGTGCTGGGGATCGCTGCCCGCGACTATGCCGCCACCGGCATATGCGGTGATCGAGCGCTCTTCGCCTGCGGGGTCACCGAGCTGTGCGCCGCGCAGGGCGATCACCCACTCGCCGTCGCCAGCCGCGTCGATCCAGCCGATGGCTCCCGCATAGCGTTCGCGGTCAAACGGCTCCAGCTCAGAGATCGCGGCAATGGCCTCGCGGGTGGGAGTGCCCGCGACGGCTGCGGTTGGGTGCAGCGCGGCCGTGAGTTCGAGCGAGGATCCGCCATCGCTAGGCACGGCCTCAAGATCAGTGGCGAGGTGCCACACGTTTGGCAGCCGCAGCGCGAACGGCTGCTCGCTGGTCTGCAATTCAGCGACGTGGGGAGCGAGAGCGGTCACCACGCTCTGCACCGCGAAGGCGTGCTCGTGCTGCTCTTTTGCATTGCCGAGCAGCTCGTCGCGCTCGCGAAGGTCGGCATCGTGATCTGCACGCCTGCCTCGGGTGCCGGCCAATACGCGTGCGGTAATCAAACCACCCGTCTGGCGCACGAGAGTCTCGGGGCTCGCACCGATCATGCCATCGACGGCATATGTCCAGCAGTCGGTGTAGCGTTCGGCCAGCCTGGCGAGCGGAACGCGCAGGTCGTCGCTCGACCGCATCGCGCCGATAACCCTGCGCGCCATGACGATCTTTTCGAGTTTGCCTCGCTCGATGAGCTCGGTCGCGCCGTGAACGCCCGAGAGATATGCCTCATCGGGAACGTTGGTCTCTAGCGTCGTGCCCAGCCACTCGCCAGTGCTCAGGGCGACGGGCAATGCGGGCTCTGCCGCAGGGGGTTCAGTCGAAATCTCGGTGACCCACGCCTGACCGTCGTGCACAGAAACCACGGTGCGCGGAACAATGAGCAGGCTGAGCGCGCTGCTGCGGTCGTCAAACGCAAAGGTGCCGAACGCAATCAGGCCGGAGCCCGGCAGCTGCACGGGGTCGTCGACTGTGGCAGATAGGGAGAGGTTTCGCCACGCTTCTGCTGCCTCTGCGAAGCGATCCTCGCCCTGAAATTCAAGACGCAACACCTCGCCTATGCCGACGCAGCCGCGTTCGCCGCGAATCCAGGCGAGGGGCTGCTGCGGGTCGGTGTAGCTCAAAAGCGCCGTGAGCTCGGCTGCCGAATGCGGTCGCGTCACCGCAAAAAGGCGGGGCAGCGATCGAGATGGCACCATGCCAATCTACTCTGACTTCGCTGGCCGGGCGCTGTGCGCTTGACCCCCGGGAACGCGGGCGCAGCGTGATCGCTATCAGGATGAACGGATAGCATGGTGTGGTGACCCGCCCAGACACGGCCACCAAGCTGGCCACAGACGTCTCGACCATGTTCGATGAGGTATCGCCTCGCTATGACCTGATCAACGACGTGCTTACTGTCGGCAATGATCGCCTGTGGCGCATTGCCACCACGAAAGCCATCGCGCCCCGCAAGGGAATGCGCGTGCTCGACCTTGCCGCCGGCACCGGAACTTCGAGCGCCGCTATCGCGAAGCACGGCGCACACGTTGTCGCCGCCGACTTCTCAGAGGGCATGCTCGCAGAGGGTCGCAAGCGCCACGTGGGCAACGAACTGATCGAGTTCGTGTTTGCTGACGCAACCGCGCTGCCGTTCGAAGACGACAGCTTTGACGCCGCCACCATCTCGTACGGGTTGCGCAACGTGCACGAGCCGCGCAAGGCTCTCGCAGAGATGCTGCGAGTGGTCAAGCCGGGCGGTCGCGTCGTGATCGCCGAATTCTCGACCCCGCCGTCGCAGCTGGTGCGCGTGCCCTACGGTCTTTACGGGCGGCACGTGTTGCCCAGGGTTGCTGGGTTCATCAACGGTGAGGCCGCCGAGGCCTACCGCTACCTCAACGAGTCGATCGAAGACTGGCCAACGCAAGAGAAGCTGGCTTCGTGGCTGCGCGAGGCAGGGTTTGAACGGGTTGCATACCGCAACCTGACGTTTGGCATCGTCGCTCTGCACCGCGGTTTTGTGCCGCGCAAGAAAGCCGTTGAGGCGGCGGCTGAGGCCCCGATCGAGAATCCGAAGCCTGCGAAGAAGGCTCCTGCGAAGAAGCCCGCTGCCTCCGCAGCAACGAAGCCCGCCGCGACCGCAAAGCCCGCGCAGTCGGCCAAGAAACCTGCTGCCAAGAAGCCCGCGACGGTAAAGCCAGCCACCGCGAAGCCCGCAGCTACGAAGAAGGCATCGAGCGCGGCTGCCGCAAAACCGGCTGGCGCAAAGCCCGCTGCCACAAAACCCGCGGGCGCCACGCCTGCCAAAGCGACGAAGGCGGAGCCCAAATGAACCGCCCCATCACCGAAGACACCGCGACTCAAGCAATGCCGATGCACCTGTTCCGCGGTGCGGCAGAGAAGCGTCACGCTGATCGCATGAAGAAAGAGCTCGCGGTCGTAGAGCAAGACCTGCTCGACCAGCTCGGCTTCGCCTCAGCCGTGGCCGACGCGCCCGCCCGTTACCTCGCCGAGGCGGGTGGCAAGCGTATTCGCCCGATGCTCACCCTGCTGACGAGCGAGCTCGGCTCGGGCCCCAACGACCAGGTGCGCAGGGCCGCCATCGCGATTGAGCTGACGCACCTCGCGTCGCTCTACCACGACGATGTCATGGACGACGCCCGCCTGCGCAGGGGAGTGCCCGCCGCGCAGACTGTGTGGTCGAACTCTGTCGCGATCCTCGCCGGTGATCTGCTGTTTGCGCGCGCATCTTCGCTCGTGTCGGGCATGGGTGAAGAGGCGATTCTGCTGCAGGCCAAGACCTTCGAGCGGCTGTGCCTTGGCCAGCTGCACGAGACGGTCGGCCCCGGCCCAGAAGATGACCCGATGCGCCACTACCTGCAGGTGCTCGCAGACAAGACCGGCGCGCTGATCTCGACCGCTGCGCGCATGGGCGTGCTGTTCTCGGGCGCACCGCGTGAGTATGCAGACTGCGTCACCGCCTACGGCGAGAAGATCGGCGTCGCGTTTCAGCTCATCGACGACGTCATCGATCTGTCGCCGAAGGCCGAGCAGACGGGCAAGCGCGCGGGCACCGATCTGCGCGCGGGCGTGGTGACCATGCCGCTGCTGTTGCTGCGCGATCGCGCGGCACGGGGCGATGCCGCGGCCACCGAGTTCTTGGCACGAATCGATGCCGGCGTCGCTCGCATCGCAGCCGGTGAAGACGCCGCGATCCTCGACCCTGAGGTAACCGAGCTTCGCGAACACGAGGTGACTCGCGAGACCGAACAGGCGGCCCGCCAGTGGGCTGCCGACGCGGTTGCGGCGCTCGCGCCACTGCCGAAGTCAGCGGTGAAGCGCGGCCTCGAACGTCTCGCCGAATCAATCGTCACCCGCGAGGGTTGAGAACAATGGTGCATCCCCTGGGGTGAGCCGTTACGTCGACCCCGCGATCGCGCCGACCACCAGTGCGCAGCAGAGAGCGCACAGCGAAAGGAACAAGAGCTTGCAGAAGATGCGTCTCGCGATTGTCGGAGCCGGCCCCGCCGGCATCTATGCTGCCGATCTGCTGATCAAGGCCGACCGAGACTTCGATGTCGAGATTGACCTCTTCGACCAGCTGCCTGCGCCGTACGGGCTCGTGCGCTACGGCGTTTCGCCCGACCACCCGCGCATCAAGGGCATCATCACGGCGCTGCGCGAGGTGCTCGATCGCACCGATCGCGGCGACGACGCCCAAGCGGGCGACGCGGGTAACGCGGGCGACGCTGCTGAAGGCGTCGACACCGAGGCGGCGCGCGCGCCCCGGGGCTCGGTGCACTACCACGGCAACGTTCGCTACGGCGAGCACATTGGCCTCGACGACCTGAAGCGCCACTATCACGCGGTGATCTTTGCGACGGGGGCGATCCTCGACGCGTCGCTCGATATTGCGGGCATCGATGCCGAGGCGAGCTACGGTGCCGCCGACTTCGTGAGCTGGTTCGACGGACACCCCGATGTGCCTCGCGAGTGGCCACTCGACGCGAAGCAGGTCGCAGTGATCGGCAACGGAAACGTCGCACTCGACGTGTCGCGCATGCTGATAAAGCACGCCGAAGATCTGCTGCCCACCGAGATTCCCGACAACGTGCATCGGCTGCTCGAGCAGAACCCGATCGAAGAGCTGCACCTCTTTGGGCGCCGCGGGCCGCAGTACGTGAAGTTCACGCCGCTTGAGCTGCGCGAGCTCGGCGAGGTGCGCGATGTCGACATGGTGATTGACGAGCGCGACTTCGACATCGATGACCCATACGTCGCCGAGACGCTGATGAAGAACAAGCAGGTTATCGTGCTCACCCGCATCATGAACCAGTGGCGCGAGGCGCAGAAGCTGCGCGATGCTGGTGAGGTCGCGCCTGCGAGTCGCCGCCTGCACCTGCACTTCTGGTCGAAGCCGGTTGCCGTGATGCAAGATGCCGATGGTCGGGTTTCGGGCATCAAGATCGAGCGCACCGCACCCGACGGGGCCGGTGGCGTGGTCGAAACCGGCGAGTTTGAGGTCGTCCCGGTGCAGTCGCTGTACCGCGCGATCGGCTACTTCGGCTCGCCGCTCGAAGAGATTCCGTTCGACGAGAAGCGCGGCGTGATCCCGAACGAACAGGGTCGAGTGATCGGCGCCGACGGGTCGCCTGTGCCGGGCGTGTACGCAACCGGCTGGATCAAGCGCGGCCCTATCGGCCTCATCGGGCACACGAAGAGCGACGCGATGGAGACGATCGAGTGCCTGCTCGAAGATCGCGCGAGCTGGTGGCAGCCCGAGGCCCCCGAGGCGGCGGCCGTCGTTGAGCTGCTGAAGTCGCGAAACGTGCCGTATACCACGATCGAGGGTTGGCACAGGCTCGATGCATACGAGTTGTCGCTCGGCGAAGATCAGGGTCGCGAGCGCATCAAGGTGGTTTCGCGCGAAGAAATGACGCGCGTCTCGCTCGCTGAGTAGCTTGGTGGTGCGGCAGCGCGCCTAGTCGCGTTGTCTTGCAAGCGTGGGATCGCGGCAACCGCGCAGGGTGCCCCGCGCCTGGTCGCGTTGCCCCGCGCCTGGTCGCGTTGCTCGCCAACCCTCCGTCTGCCTCCCATCGAAACTACACAAGTTGCCCGAATCGACACGAGATTCTTGTATGGATTCGGCGGAGTCGTGTCGATTCGATGGTGATGCTATGCGAGCGCGCAGCATCACCACGGCGGCTGCGGGATTGGTACGTTGAACGCCTGTAAGCGTTGTGTCATTGCCAGTGGGTTAGCCCCCTCCGGGTACCCCCAATGGATCACCTTGTTATCGGTTGAGCCCTGCAGCCAGTCGTCGCGACGTTTATCGCGATAGACCTGCTCGCCGGCTGACCGCCCCTGAAGCAGTGCGGGGTTGGTGTATTTCACCTTGCCGTCGCACTCGCCGAAGAGCGGCAACCCGCGAAACTTGAAGTCTGCGTAGTAGGTGCGGCCGTGCGGGCCAGCAACTGGAACCTGCAACTCGACCTCAAAGCCCAATCTGTGTAGCTGCAGATGGCTGATGCTTTCGAGCACAGAGTCCTTGCGGGGGTCGGCAAGGGTAAGCAGTTGAGTGGCAATTCTTGTGCCACGCATGCCTCGTGCCAGGGTTAATGAGTGAGCAATATGGTCACGCCAAATGTGTAGCTGTTCCTCGTCAACGGCCCGGCCCACCCGAAAGTTTGCTCTCATATAGCTGTCGGCAAACGAAAGCGCTGTCTCTGGTGTTTCGGCCGCGCAAAGGTCAAGCAGTGTGCGCTCTGGCGATGTGCATCGCAGTCCATGTACGTTCACCGTCTCAAGCGCGGTGAGGGGACGGGCATGCCGAATGAGCCCCTTGCTTGGGCGACAACTGCCCTTTGACCCCGTGGTTATGTGCGCGGCTTTGCGAAGGTCGGCGTGCACGGGGATTCCGAGTAACACCGCAGCGCTGAGGTGCGAGAAGACCAGTTGTGATTTGGCGGCACGGTGGATCGCGATCATCCTGGTGAGGTGCTGATCCTCGGGCCGCAACGACTGCCAGAACTCCCGGCTTACGTACCAGCCGTAGTGCACGCGAATTGAACCGGGTGCCGGGTGGCGGGCGACCGTCAGTTGGGGGCGTGAATTCTGGCGAGTGAGCTCGTTCCAGACCTGGCTAATTCGTTCGCTTATGTGCATAGTTTCGAGCATCGCCGATCTCGCCGATTCGCGGGCCGAGTTTTGTAAATCTGTGGACATCTCGTCTATTGAGTGCCTGTGGATAACAAGTCGTTGTGGCGGCACTTGTGGCAACAAGTAGTTGAGGCAGTACTTGTGGAATGTGCTTCGCTCGGTCTCTCGCCGAAACTACACAAGTTGCCCGAATCGACACGAGATTCTTGTATGGACTCGGCGAAGTCGTATCGATTCAGTGAATCAGCGCGCGGGATCGCGGCAGTCGCGCAGGGTGCCTTGCCTCAGGCCGCAAGTTGAGTCAGGCCCGAACGAGGTAGTTATCAGTATCAACGTCAGGGGTGACCGATACCCTGAGAGCGTGAACTTTTGGAGCGAAATCGTGGGGCAGCCCGAGGCGGTGCGCGTGCTTGAACAGGCGGCCGCGCCAGGTGCCGAACGCGAGCTCTCGCACGCGTGGCTGATCACTGGCCCACCCGGCTCGGGGCGGTCAAACCTGGCGCTCCGCTTCGCCGCGGCACTCATTGCCCGCGACCCGGCCGATCGAGACTCGGTGTTTGCGCAGGTGAATGCGCGCACGCACCCCGACGCTGCCGTGCTCACGACGCAGAAGGTCGTCATCGGCATTGATGATGTGCGCGACATCGTGGCGTCAGCGCACTTTGCGCCAGCAGAGGGCCGCCACCGCGTCATCGTGATTGAAGACGCAGATCGCATGCCCGAGCGCACCTCGAACGTGCTGCTGAAGGCGCTCGAAGAGCCGCCCGAGCGCACCGTGTGGGTGCTCTGCGCGCCCAGCGAAGCAGATCTCTTGCCAACGATTCGCTCGCGGGCCCGCTCGCTGCGACTGGTGACTCCGGCCCCCGCCGAGATCGCGCGGCTACTGCACGAGCGCGACGGGGTTGATGTGCAACTGGCCGAGCGCGCCGCAAGGCTTGCGCAGAGCCACATTGGCATGGCGCGCCGTCTGGCCTCTGACTCGGCCGCACTCGAGCGACGCGAACGCACGGTTGAGCTTGCGCTGCGGGTCGAAACCCTCGGCGATGGCATGCGCGCCGCGGCAGAGCTCTTGAAGGTTGCTCAGGCCGATGCCGACGCGCTCACCGAGATGCTCGATACGAATGAGCGCGCTGCGGCAATGCGAGGCATGGGGCTTGCGCCGGGGGCAGCGATTCCACCCGCACTGAGGTCGCAAATGAAGGCCCTTGAAGAAGACCAGAAGCGCCGCGCCACCCGCAGCCTGCGCGATGGGCTCGACCGTATTCTCACCGACCTGCTCTCACTCTATCGAGACGTGCTGCTCACTGCGATGCACTCGGGCACCGAGTTGGTGAACTTTGAGCAGCAGGCGCAGGTTGAACGCCTGGCCGGGCAGTGGAGCGAACAGCGCGCGCTCGGCGTGATCGACGCGATTGAGACTGCCCGAATGCGCCTCGCACGCGGCGTCACCCCGGGCCTCGTGCTCGAGGCGATGTTTGCCGCGATCGTTGCCGAACTCGCACCGAACGGAGCAAAATGACCGGGTTGCCGCCTGAGATGCACGGGAATGAGCCGAATGGCGGGGGGTCGTGGGCCGAAGCGTCGCAGCCTGCACCGCCGCCCCAAGCGTCGCCCCTCGAGGGCGAGATTATCTTCGGCGAAGATCCCGCAGCAGAGGCTCTCTACGAGCAGCGCCGCAAGCGCAGGCGCACCCGCAACATCGTGATTGCCGCGGTGCTCGTCGGTGCCCTCGTGCTGAGTTCGGTGTGGCTGCTCTTCGACCTGCTCAACAGAAATGCGCAGAGTGCTCCGGCCGTGCCCACACCGGCAACGGTGCAACAGGCAGACTTCGCATCGCAGCAGCCCGAATGGGTGGGTTGCTACGACACGATGCAGTGCGCAAAGGTGAGGGCACCGCTCGACTGGGCTGATCCTCGTGGCGAACAAATCGAACTCGCGCTCGTGAAACAACCGGCGCTCGGCGGCGCGCCGAAGGGCTCGCTGTTCGTGAACCCCGGCGGCCCAGGCTCATCCGGTGTGACGTACCTCGCCTCGGGGGTCGATGGGGCCGCCAGCCGAACCCTACAGCAAGAGTTTGACGTGATCAGCTGGGATCCGCGAGGGGTGGGCCAGTCGAGCGCCGTTACCTGCCTCGACGACGCGGGCATGGACAAGGTGCTCTTCGGCAAGAGCACAACCGACGACCTCGAGGCCGGCACACAGGAGTGGCTCGATGCCGCTCTGAAAGAGAACAAAGCCTACGGCGAGGCCTGCCTCGAAGCGACGGGGCCGCTGCTCGGGCATATTGACACCGGTTCGACGGTCAAAGACCTCGACATGCTGCGGGCGATCGTCGGCGACGACAAACTGAACTACCTGGGCTACTCATACGGCACCTACATCGGTGCGAGGTATGCCGATGCCTACCCCGAGCGAGTCGGCAGGCTCGTGCTCGACGGCGCGATCGACCCCACCAGCACCGAGGTTGAGGTGGTGCGTGAGCAGACCCGCGGCTTCGAGCTTGCACTGCGCGCGTACATGACCGATTGCCTGAGTCGCAGCGAGTGCCCGGTATCGGGTAGCGTCGACGAAGCGATGGCGCAGTGGCGGGCGATGCTCGACGCCGTTGAGGCGAACCCGCTCACGGGCAGTGACGGGCGCATGGTCGGCTCGGGCACCCTGCTCACCGCGATCATCACCCCGCTCTATTCGCAGGTGAACTGGCCTTACCTCGACCAGCTCTATGCCACCGTCACCGAGGGCAACGCAGATGTGGCGCTGAGCCTTGCAGACTTCTATTACGATCGCGTCGACGGGGTGTACCAAACCAATCTCATCACCGCGTTCGGCGCGATTAACTGCCTCGATGCTCCGAGGTCGCTGCCGTTGAACCTCGAGCAGATGCGCGCAGACGCCGCCGAGCTTGAGCGCATCGCCCCGACCATCGGCGCGTTCCAGGGCTACGGAGACGTCGGCTGTGCAGCTTGGCCGGTCGAGGGAGTCGACAGCCGCCCCCCGGTGAAGGCCGCTGGCGCGGGGCCGATCCTTGTCGTTGGCACAACCGGTGACCCCGCGACCCCGCTGCGCTGGGCCGAGTCGCTCGCATCTCAGCTTGAGAGCGGGGTGCTGCTCACCTATCAGGGCGAGGGGCACATCGCCTACGGCAACAATGCCTGCGTGAACGACACCGTTGACCAGTACTTCTTGACGGGCGCTGTGCCCGCCGAGGGTGCGCGCTGTGAGGCGTAGCGCTCGGGTGTTCGAAGCGCGATGCGTGGGCGCAGGTTGTCCGTAATATTTGGCACCGCGATCATGGTAAAGTAATGCCTTGTGCCGGGTGTGCCCGGCAACGCCGCCTTAGCTCAGGGGTAGAGCAGTTCCCTCGTAAAGAACAGGTCTCGGGTTCAAATCCCGAAGGCGGCTCTCAGCGCCCCCGTCATTGACGGGGGCGTTTCCTGTTACCAGCCATTCGACGGGTACGCCCGTAACCTCAGCGGCCTTCTTGATGTCGCGGGGGCGAGGCATGTGCTTGCCGTTGATCCAGCTATTGGTTGCGTTGCGGTGAACCTCTAGCGCGTCTGCGAGTTGGGTTGCGTTCAGGTTCGCGAGTCGAAGAGCCTTGCGAAGCCTGTCTGCGAAATCAAACTCTAAATCTGCTGCTGAAATAAGTTGTGTGTTCGTCATGTTCACAAGTATCGCATAAAGTTGTGCGTTTGAACGACACGCCGCGCTGAATTACAAGCTTGTAGTTCGTCTGCATCAAGATGTGCATATGGACAACTTGATGACTACGGCGCAGCTTGCGCTGTTACTCGGCGTTGATCGCTCTACGATAACCCGCCGTGTACAGGCTGGCGAACTCACGCCCGCCTACTCGCGTGAGGGGCACGGCGGGATATACCTGTTTGACCCCGCCCATGTCGCTATCTCCATCGCTGAGGTGGGCGAAGAGTGAGCACCAACGGCAACCAGGGCGTGCTCGTGCGCCCCCGTCTCACGTTCGAAGACGGGTTCACGATGATGCCCAACACCTGGATACGTGACCGCCGCATCAAGTGGGCAGCACGCGGCCTACTCTCGTGGCTACTCTCGCACGACGCCGGTTTCGAAGTCTCGATGGAACTGCTATCGAAGAGCGGCGATCTCGGGCGCGACGGCGTGCGTGGCGTGGTGCAGCAGCTTGAACAGTTCGGCTACCTGGAACGCATCAAGCGCCGCGATCAGCGCGGCAGAATCGCCCACACTGACTGGCATCTACGCGACCCTTTCACGGAGTCGAATAACCAGCTTGCCGGGCTTGAAGAGGCACCACCCACGAAAACCGTCGCCCGGAGTTATCCACAGGCTCAGGAACAAAACCCCAGATCAGAACCAGCGACGGGTTTACCGGCGCTGGCTCAGCCGTCGCCGGTTCAGCCGTCGCCGGTGAATCCAACGACTATAGAAAACTATCTACAAGAAGAACTATCTATAGATATCTCTAATCGAGAGTTACTAGACGCGACCCCGCGCGAAGCCGAGCTACCCGGCGGCACCTTCACCGCCGAAGAGCGTGCCGCCTACACCGCCGCGACCGGCGCACCCAGCGCACCCGGCGAGCAGCACCGCCCAGCGTGGGGCGTGCAACCAGCACCCACCTACCCCCGCTACGTGCCAGAGCCGACCCCAGACCGGCCAGCCGCTCGCACGACCGCTGAGGCTGAAGCCGTGTCAGACCTCGAATCACTCCCCTGCCCAGCCGCTCCACGTTTTCACCACTGGGTGCCCCTTGGCATGACCGAGTGCGCACGCGGATGCGGCACCACGATCACCATCACCGAAAGGCAAACAGCATGAACATCAACAGCCCGCTCGACCCCGCCGCCCTCGCCTCAGACGATCAGGCTCGCGCCGAGTTCAAATCACTCGGCATCACCTTCACGCCTGGCGCACCCATCATCGCGTGCATCGCTATCGACCTCGACGGCACAATGCACAGCACCATACGCCCCGGCATGAGCCTCGAAGCCTACGCCGAGCTGCTGCACCGCTACGCCGACTTCGTGGCAGAGAACGGGCTGTTCTCATGAGCATCGAGATTCGCGCCAAGGTGCAGCGCCTACCCAAGACCGGCGGCACACCGCTAGGCGAGCCGTGGCTTGCAGTGGTCTACACCAATGACCCAGAACCCACCGAAGAGCATTACCACGACAGCTACGAAACCACCTGGTGCGGGTCACTGCCCGAAGCGATCCAAGCCGTACTGCTGATGCGCAACCGCCTTGAGCGGCAGCTAATGGACGAGGTGCACGCGAGCCACGCAAGCCGACGCGCACGGCGTTGTGAGTGCCCTATCGGCATGCACTCGATCAACTGCCATGAACACGAACGCAACAAATACACCACGGAGGCCACCGCATGAGCGTGCAGTCAGCGCACGCCGAGATGTGCGCAGCGGTCTTCATTCGTGAGCGTGCAGACGTGCTGCGTGACGTGTGCGAGATATTCCCAGACACCGCGTACCCGGTCAGTGGTGACATGCTCGCGGTCGTGAAGCACGGCAGCGCGTACGAGCGTCGGCAGCGCCGCCGCCGCGCCTCAGCCGAACGCCGCGGGGAACTACCGTGAGCCGCCACCACCGGGCGCAGAAGTGGAGCACGCACAGCCCGAAGCTACGCGCCCTGATCCAACCACAGCTACCACTACCGTGCGCCCGATGCGGCAAGCCAGTCATGCCCACCGACAAGTGGCACGTTGGCCACATCCAAGACGCTGAGCACGGCGGCGCACCGGTCTACTCGAACGTCAGACCCGAGCACGCCCGCTGCTCGAACCGGTCAGGCGGCAAGCGTGCCGCGCAGATCGTCAACGCTCGACGCCGCAACCAGTCGAACACCTCGAAAGGGATACGCGACCTGTGACCTCATCAACGTCTTTTGAGAACCCGTCAGAACCTTCGCCTGGGGGCAGCACGACTTCTCTCCCCCCGTACGACCAAGCCACGTATGAAAAAATCTGGGAGAAGGTGTGCGCGCTCGGCATCACGCCGGGCGCACATGGCGATCTCGATAGCACCTGGTCACTGCGACTTGAGTTCCTGACCGGTGCCGAGATGCTGGGCATGGCGCTCGTTGACCTGACCGACAAGGCGGCGGTCGCGGCGCTTGCCGAACTTGACCCGCCGCTGGTGCCGCTGCAACCGCAGCAGTTGCTCGTGGCCGACGCGATCAACGCGGGCACCCGCAAGAACGTGGTCGAGATGCCGCGCCGCTCATCGAAGTCAACAAGCATCTTCGCGCTGCTGCTTGGCCGGTGCGTGTCCAGGCCACGCTACAAGGTCACGTTCTCCGTGCAGACCGGCACTGACGGGCGCGCGATGCTCGAAGAATGGGTGATCGGCGAACAGGGCATTGAGGTGTTCTGGCCTGAACTCTCGCTAGACACGATCAGGCCAACGAGCGGCAGCAGGAACCGTGAGGCGACACCCAAGGTGCCTATCGGCAGGTTCACGCATCAGCCGCTACCAGGCTTCGAACTAGAGCCAGTGGCCGAGACTCAGGCGAGCGAGACCGGCGAGCGCACCCACTACCGGTCAGGGAAGCCAGTCGTGCAGTTCTCAGCACGGCTCGGCAACAGTGGCACGCAGCTACGCTTCAGAAACCGCTCAGTGTTCCTCGTGCTGAAGCCAGAGGCCGCAGCGTACCGCTCGAAGGCCGCTGACTTCTCGTGGCTCGATGAAGCGCAAGAGCACGACCCCGAAGAGTCAGAGCTTCTGCTTGCCGGTCTACTGCCACTGCAAGACACCAGGCCGGGAGCACAAACCTGCATCAGCGGCACCGCCGGTCAGGCGAAAGTGGGCGCGTTCTGGAAGTGGCTCAAGATGCTCCGCACCGGCCACTCCAACATCGGCGGCGTGGACTTCTACGCCCCCGAAGACACCCCGTGGACGGTGATCGAGGACGCCGAGACCGCGATGCAACTACTCAGAACGATGCACCCCGGCGTAGACACGCTGACCACGATCCCGTCAATGCTCGAAAACTGGGAAGGCATGGCCAAACCCAAGTGGGCGCGCGAGTACCTCTCGATGTGGCCAGACGTTGGCGAAGAAGTCGTGATCGACCCCGCGATGTGGGATCAGGGCGCACTGCCCGAGTTCCCGCCACGACCGGAGCGGGTAGCGTTTGGCACCGACATTCAGCCCGGCGGTGCGGTCGCGGCAATCGCCGCAGCGTGGCGCGACGGCGACGGCAACGCCTACATTGAAATCGTTGACCACCAAATCGGCAACGCCTGGTTGCCGCCACGGTTCCAGTACTGGACGCGAGAGCGCTACCGAGGTAGCTCGGTCGCGTTCGACAAGATCGCCGAGGGCGAAGCGACCTACATCGAGACACGCCGCATCCACCCGCGCCCGAAGCTTCAGATTCAAACCTGGTCAGAGACCGCCGCCGGGTGCGTGACCGTGCTGCGCGAAATCGAAGCCGGAACCCTGTTCCACTTCGCCGGGCAGGTAGGACTCAACGAAGCGGTGCAGGTCGCGAAGAAACGCGAAATCAAGGGCAACGACCGTGGCGTGTGGATATTCACCGCCGCTGTTGGTGACGATGTGACCCCGCTGCTCGCCGGGGTGCGCGCCCTCAGGAACTGGGATCAGTACTACGCGAGAAGCAACGAAACCTCACAGCTAGGAGTGATCACCGCATGAGCGACAAGACCGGAATCCAGTTCGATGAAGGTGTGAGCGAAGTGCTGCTGGTGTGTCACGACTGTGCCGGAACCTGGCGCGCGTTCGCGTGGGATATGGCCGACGCCGAGCAACGCGCGATAGCGCATGAGGCACGAACACACCCCGGCACCAGCAACGTTCGCGAACGAATCAGGGCGCGACACGCCATGCGAGCACTACGCGAGCGCTGAATGTTACGAACTGCCGTGTCAGATAAAACACATGGCACTTCGTGACTACTTCCGCACCAAGCCCACCCCCGGCCTGAAACCGTTCAGCGCCGGGGGTGGCATGCGTTTGCGGTCACCTTTTGCCCAGACCACCCCGCACGAACTGGTCTACGCTGACGTGTTCCCAGACGGCGCATTCGGTGGCAAAGCGTTCACCCGCGCCGACGCAATGAAGGTGCCCGCTATCGCCGCAGCACGCAACCGCGTGATCGAACACCTCGCCGGTCGCCCCCTGGTTGACCACCTGGCCGGGGCACCCGCCAAGACGCAACCAGCCTGGTTGACCTCGACCCGTAGCGCCCTCGCGATCTCGCCCTACCAGCGCATGCTCGCCAGCCTGGACGATCACATTTTTGACGGTGTGACGGCGTGGGCGGTCAACCGTGGCGCGAACAACCAGATCACCGGCGACGCGATTCATATCCCCATCGATAGGTGGTCAATGGATGAGTACGGCGTGTTCTACTTCGACGGCGAAGAGGTGCCCGCTGAACAGGTGCTCGTGATCCCTGCCGCAATGCCCGGTCTGCTGCACGTTGCCCAGGAAACCATCGAGGGCGGTCTCGCGATTGAGCGTGCCTGGCGTGCACGCGCCCGTAACCCGGTGCCGTCGATCATCCTCGAAGAGCGAGAAGCCGACAGCATGGGGCAAGAAGAGGCCGAAGCTTGGGTAGGCGCTATCGCTGCCGCTCGCCGCAACCCTGACGGTGGAGTCATGTTCGTGCCCGCGAAGATCGCCGCGAAATTCGAAGAGCACACCGGCGAATCGTTTCTAGAGAACGCCCGTAACGCGATCCGTATCGACGTTGCCAACTACTTCAACCTCACAGCGCAGTCCGTCGAAGCGTCCAAAGCGCAATCCACGCTCACCTATGAGACCGCCGAGACCGCCGACGCGCAGACCACAGACCGTATGGCGTTCTGGTCTGAACCCATCGAAGCACGCCTGTCGCTAGACGATGTGGTGCCCAGCGGTCACCGCGTCAGGTTCAACTTCGCCAGCGAACACCACCCCATCACCGGAACCCCAACAGAGGACTAACCCCATGAGAATCACCTTTGAGGCCGCACACCTGGAAGCCTCACAGAACGACCGAATCATTTCAGGCGTGCTCGTGCCCTACGGCGAACAAGGCCAGACCAACCTCGGCAAGTTCGAAGTGCCGCGCGGTGCGCTCACCTTCCCGTCTGATCCGTCGCAGATGGTCGCGAACGTGGAGCACGACCGTGCTGAAGCGTTCGGCCACGGTGTGCGCATCACCGACAGCCCCGAAGGTCTCGTGTTCGCTGCCCGCGCCGCAGACACCCCCGAGGGTGACCAGGCGCTGGCAGACGTGGCGAGCGGCAAGCGCACCCACTGGTCTGTCGAGGCCGTAGGACTCGTGATCGAGAAGGGCAAGGCAGTCGCGGGCAAAGTGTTCGCTGCCGCGCTCGTGGAGAAGCCCGCGTTCCCCAGTGCGGTGCTGCTCGCATCAGCGGTCGAAGACGAAGACGGTAACGCCGAGGTAGTCACCGAGGACACCGAGAACGACACTGAGCCGAGCGGCGACGCGACCACCACGACCGAAACCTACACCGACGAGATTGTGGACGAAGACGGCAACACAACCTTGCGCGAAACCACGATCACGACCGTTGAGGACGGCAACACCACCACGGTGACCACTGAGTCAGTGGTCACCGTACCCGAAGAACCCACCGAGAAAGAAGAGGAGCCAATCGTGGCCACACTCACCGCATCTGCTCGCAAGGGCGCTACCCGTGTCGCCCCGCGTGCCCGCACACAGGATCGCCCTGCTGAGCCGCCGAAGCTTGACCGCCTGTTCGCGGCACTGTCTGACGCTCGCGTACTCAACACCACCGACGCGAACAACACACTGATGGCGGCGCTCACCGAACTGAAGACTGACGGTGCGCTTGGCCACGCCGGGGGCGGCACCCCGAACCAGGGGTTGCCCGATAACTGGGTAGGGCAGTTGTGGGATGGTCGCGAGTACGACCGCAAGTTCATCAATCTGAACCAGCACGGCACCGATATCACCGCGACCGGCAAGCGCGGCTACCGTGCGATGCGCGGCACGAAGGCCGCACCCAAGCAGCGCTATGACGGTACCTGGGCGGGCGAGCTCTCGGCGATTAAGACCGCGAACGGCTACATCGAAGAGTCAGGCTCGACCCTGCACAAGTGGGCGCTCGCGAACACCATCGCCCGCGAGTTCTTCGACCTGCCCGGCGGTGCCGAGTTCATCGAAGCCTATTTCAAGCTGCTGGTCGAGGATTACGCAATGTGGTCAGACGAGACCGCACTGAAGATCATGCTGAAGGCGGCAGGCACGCCCATCGCCCCAGAGAATCACCTGTCTGGATACCCGGCGCAGCACCAGTACTCACAGGCAATGGTGATGCTCATTCAGGGCATTCGCACCGTGAACCGTCGCGGCGACAACGCCACCTATGCGGTAGTGAACAAGCTCGCCTACGACCAGCTGGTCTACACCCCGAACGACCTGATCCCTGAGTACATCACGTTTGATATCACGACCGAGCGCGGCGGCAGCGCCGACAGCGGCAAGGTCGTGGTCGTTGAAGCCGACAGCGAAGACGTTGACCTGTTCGTGGACTTCGCCGGTGCGCCGGTCGTTGACGATACCAAGCCCGCTGTGCTTGTCGGTGCGAAGCGTGCGATCGACATTGACGAACTCGGCAGCACCCCGTTCACGGTGGACGCGCTAGAGATCGCGAAGGGCGGCATCGACCGTGCGCTGCACGGGTACTTGCAGGAGCACACCGTGCGCCCCCGCTCGCTCGCGCTCATCGGCACCGCAGTAGCAGGCGGCTAACCCATGCCTACCCCGGAACTGCCAGTCTACGGTGACCCCGTAGCCTGGCACGACCTCGAATCGATCCGTGAGGATTGGGAGAGCGGCGAGGACATTCCAGACACGTTGCTCACTGACCTGCTGCTTGTCGCCAGGCTCTCAATCGAAGCGTTCGCCCCACCACTATCTGCCGAGATGATCCAGGCCAACCAGTGCCCCGTGAACTACCGCCTGGCACACCTGATGCAGACCAGGAACCTGTGGAACGCGGTCACCGTTGATTCCAGTGGTGGCATCGGTGAAGACATGGGGTACGCCTACAGGCCGATGCCGCTCGACTGGATCGTGAAGCAGGTACTGCGCCCGAAAACGTCTGTGCCGGTGGCACTATGAGCGCCCTACGCGCCACGCTGAAAAGTGACCTCGAAGCGCTGCTTCCGAACTTCAAGGTCACGCGTGGCATCAAAACCCCTGACCAGGTTACGAAGCCCCTGGTGATCCTGGAGCAGAAGAGTCTCGAACCATCAACCAGCGCGCGCGGGTGGCTCGATATCGGCCTGAGCGTGCATGTGGTCACGCATTACCAGGGCATGACCGACAAAGCCGAAGACGAGGTAGACGCGCTGGTACTCGAAGTCATGGCGGCGCTGGAGCAGATCAGGTATCTGACGCTCGGTGCCGCCACCAAAAAGATGTACGCCGAAACCAATCTGTCGTACGAAATCGAAACCACCAACACCGCACGAAAGAAGGTATCCCCATGAACCCGCCACCCACGATTGTTGACGTAGACCCGATCTATCTCGACAACGCAGCACTGGTGATCGACACGTTTGATTACGCTGCCGCCGCGTCCAAGATCGAGTGTCAGCCCTCGATTAAATCGGCCACCTTCCGGGGCATGAAGCGCACCGCGAGCTTCACTAGCACCTCAGTCGAGTCGTGGACGCTGTCTATCGACTTCGCTCAGGACTTCGAAACTGCCGAGTCGTTCTCGAACATGCTGTTCGACAACCAGGGCGACGTGGTAACTATCGATTTCGCGCCCATCGACGGCGGGAAAGTCTGGCAGGTTGACGTGCAGTTGGTGCCGGGCGGTATCGGTGGTGCAGGTGGTGCGCACGCCACGACCTCGATCAGTCTGGGCGTGCTCGGCCAGCCACGCCGCAAGACCCCGTAGACGGCGGGTGAGGCGCATGCTCGGTATCGACGTCAACAGTTCACGCGAGCTTCAAGCGTTGATACTGAGTGTGCGCCGCGCCAACCGCGAAATTCAGGGAGAGATTCGTAAACACACCAAGACGATGATCACCCCTGAGTGGCGCAAAGCGTTGGCTGAGCAGTCGCTCACAAAGGTTGAACAGATCGTGCTGGTGGACACTGCCCGCGTGACGGTCTCAAACCAGAACGTGACGCTGCGCGCCGGCGGTCTCGCAAAGAAACTTTCGGGCGGTGCGAAGGCGTTCGAAATCGCGCCACAGGTGGAGTTCGGTACACCGATGAAAGTCATCAAATACAGCGGCAGGCGCGGCACAAAGCGGTTCCCAGTGACCCGGCGCGGCAACATGCAGTTCCGGCAGGTGAACAAACGCGGCTGGGTGGTGTATCCCGCAGTCGCGCAAATCTTGCCCCGCCTGGCGGCGCTCTGGGTGCAGACAGCTGTACGCACCTTCGCAGAAGCAATCGAGAAGAAGTAGGAACAACAATGGCCGGTAAAGGTTTCGAGATACACGCGGCGCTCAACGCGTCGAAGTTTCAGAAGGGCGTGAAAGACGTTGAGGGCGCGCTCGAAGAGGTAGCCGATTCGCTCGACGATGTAGCGAAAGAGGCCGACAAAGCCGGTCGCAAAATGGGCGACGAGATACAGGACGGGGCACGCGATGCATCCCAGTCAGTAGACCGGCTTGAGCGCAGTTTCAAGGACATGGCCGACGCGTCGAAACGCGAGACTGGCCGTGCCAGTGACTCGATGAAGCGGAACACGAAAGAAGCCACCACACAAGCGGCAAGCGACCTGCAAGAACTCGGTGATGAGGCTAAGCAGAATGCCGCCGAGACCTTTTCGTCCTTCGACGGTTCGTTCGAATCCTTCATCGACGGTATCCAGGGCACCATGGGCGGCATTGTGTCGAGTATGGGTGCTGCTGGCGCGGTCGCTGGTGGTGCGCTTGCGCTCGGAATTGGCTTCGCAGTTGCTCAGGGGCAAGAACTTGCTGATGCGATCAATACCGCAAAAGAGCGAGCCGCAGAGCTTGCGGGCGAAATCTTGGAAGCGGACGGCGATCTTGCCAGCATTCAGTGGGCGGACAAATTCAAAGAGTGGGGTCTCGCGATTGAAGACTCCCGCCAGTGGTTCGAGTTCTGGCAAAAAGACGCTCTCACGGCGTTTGAGTCCGCCTCTCAAGCTGCCGAGAAATTTGGTGTGTCAGCAAAAGACCTCTCACTTGGCCTGTCGGGTATCGATGCCGATGCAGCGACCCGCTCAATCGCGAAGCTGCGCGACCAGATTAAAGAACTAGAAGTTGAACGTGGCCGCGCCATGCAGTCGCAGGATCGCAACGACATCAAGGGTGAGATACACGCACGAGAGCAACTAATCAAGAAGCTCGAAGAGCAGGGCAACGTCACCGCAGAAGCAGCAGCGATCGCAGAAACTATGGCAGAGATCTCGGCAGAAACCGCAGCAGCGGACGAAGCCGCCGCCGCTGCAACGCAGCGGCGCACCGATGCCGTCAGTTCTTTGCAGGGCGAGCTAGACGAATCTGTAGCCTCGTACGCAAAATTTATCGATGCCGAAACCGGTGCGGTTGACCCCGCAAAATACATCGCCGCGATGCAAACCCGTATGGAAGCGACGGGCAATTTCAACACGAACTTGGAACAGCTCGCCGCCAACACCGGCCTGAGTTTCGAAGCGCAACAGGCGATTCTTGACCAGGGTGTGGAGTTCGCGCCGATGCTCGCATCGATCATGGCTGGCGGTAGCGAGATGCAAGCGCAGTACGCCGCACAGATGGAAGCGATGGTGACCGGCGGTCAGGCGATTCTTGACGGCACCACTCCATCCGTGACCGTCACCGCGACCGCTGATTCGCAAGACGCTGAGCGGCAGCTTGCGGCGACCGCTGAGGAGCGCACCGCACCGGTGAAAGCTGAGGCCGACACGAAGACTGCTGACGCGACTCTTGATGCTGCTGCCGCGAAGACGCGCACCGCGAAGATTACCGCGAGCGTTGACCTCACCGCTGCTGAAACTGCGCTCGCGAACTTTGTGAATCGTCGCCGCACCGCGACGGTCACCGTCAACGCTGTAGACCGAGAAGGGCGGGCACTCCCGTGAGCACCATCACCGACGGCACCACCACGTTCACCCCCACCCTGCTGATGGTGGCCGACAGCACCCGCGAGAGCACGAACAAGGTGCACCGGCTACTCGGTGGCAAGATCGCGGTCACGCTCGGCGATCCCGTGCCCCGCTCCGGCACGCTCGGGTTTCTGCTGAAAGGTGAGGCGCTGAAAGAAGCGTGCGTGACCCTGCACGCGACCGGCTCACTCTTCCAACTCACAGAACCCGATCAGCCCTCAACCGACATGACGTATGTGCTCGCTGAGGGCGGCAAGATCGCCGTCGAACAACTTCGAGACTATGACGACCTGTGGATGGTCTCAATCGATTTTCAGGAGGTCACCGAATGACCACGCTACGAAACCTCGTGAACACGGTTCGCGAGTCAGCCCAAGACGCGCAGACCGCCGCGACTACCGCCCGGCAGAGCGTGCAGACGGCGCTCGCGCCCGTGCGCGCCGATCTTGCGGAGACGCAGCACGAGCTTGCGAAGCAGGGCACCGCCCTGGACGAAACGCATGCGTCCGCAGAATCGGCGCTTTCGAAAGTCGCTGAGCTTGAAAACGCGGTAGACACCCTAATCCTTGACGCGCTGATGGACGGTATCTGATGTTTGAGCGACTGCGCACCCTGTACCGTACCGGGCGGCTCGATGAGGCCGGACTGATCACCGCAATAGCACGCGGCTGGATTACACAGGCGGACGCTGACATGATCCTGGGTGAGCCGGAATGATCCCCCTCGCCAAGCACACCGCGCACGTCCTCACCACCGCCGGTGTGCCGGTAGTCGATCCCGTCTCGGTGAGCGTGTCGATGGATGAGTCGTGGTCACCGCGCGTGCAGGGGCAAGTGGTGCTGCACCGCGATCACGCTGACGCGCTCCCAGACCGGCTACTCGTGCGCATGCGTGCCACGTTCGGCAGCGACATGAGTATTGCCGCGATCACCGCGTGGGCGGGCGGCTCCATCGCCGCGATCACCGCGCGCGCGGGCGGCAGCGTGAAAGCCCTCACGGACATGCACACGCGCCCGTGGAATCCGTTTGAGACGAGCCGCCCACTCTCGTACCTGTCCGGCAGTATGAGCGCCCTCACCGCCGCCTACCGGGGCGACGTGGCGAAAGTCACTGATGCGATGCGTCAGCCGGGCGGCACCTACCAGCCACCCGCTCCACAGGTGCTTGAGTACGTGCTGCACCGGCGACGCCATGACGACACGCACAGCGATGACCTCACGACCGTGCAACTCGCCTCAGCGGACATCGAATTGCACGACTACCGGCGCACTGTACCCGTGGTCTACACGAGCGAGCACACGACGCTACGCGCCCTGATCGGGTACGTGCTCGACCAGGTAGACGGCGTGCTGAACCCCGGCACAGACACACCTATCGAAGCGGGGGCGACGTGGGAGCCAGGACGCACCGCATGGGAGTTCATCCAACCCCTGCTAGAGCAAACCGGGTGGCAGCTGTACGCCGACGAACACGGCAGGTACACACTCGAACCGCGCACGGTGACAGTCGCCCCGGTCACGCTTGACGCTGACCTGAACCTCATCGACTGGGAGCAAGCGACCGATCCCGCGTTTGATTCGGTGGTGATCGAGTACACCGGCAGCGACCCGCACACCTATGACGTGTACGCCCCGCCCGGCAGCAAACGCCCCTTGCACGAAACCCGAGACACCGCGCAAGCAGGGGTAGGCGCGGCGGAAGAGATCGCGCTACGCGCCGGGCAACGTGCTCGCACCGCGACCGCTGACGCGCTCAGCCTCTACGCGCTACGCCCCCTGCACCGCACCACTGTGCACGTGGACGATACGACCGCCCGCATGGGCACCGTCGAATCGGTCTCGTGGTCGTGGCCAGAAACCACTATGCGCGCGAGTCTGCGCGACCTCACCACCCTATAGAAAGGCACATCATGGCATTTGGAAGCAAAAACGCTCGCGGCATCTACCTGTATGGCGAAGACGATAACGAGCTAAATCACTCTGCCTTGCTGAACAAGCTCGGCCAGTCAGTTTCTGACGCGACCAAGTATTTCAGCGGCACCCCCGCACAGCGTGCGCTGCTGACCCCCGCACCCGAGGGTGCGACGTGGAAGGATACCGACGCTGCCGGGCGCGTCTGGAAGGGCAAAGCCGGGGTATGGGTGCGCGCCACTGAAGGGGCGACCCTCAGCACCGACAACGTCAACATGCTCCCCGTCGCGACTACCTGGCAAGCCGTGGTGTGGAAGGCCGCACTGTATGACCATGGCGGGTGTTTCGCGTCGGCGAAACCAACCCGTCTTGTAGCGCCCACTGCCGGTCTATACCGAGTATCTGCGACGCTCCGGTACGCATCGACTGTCTACGGCGGCGGTGTAGCGCTCGCACCGAAAGGTGTGGTAGACGAGCGCACAGCGGTCTTTGCCGATGTGGTTGGCGCGCCCGTGGTGGCGAGTGCCCGCCCACATGTCGAGGATGTGTTCGAGTTGAACGCGGGTGAGTACGTCGAAGTCATGGCGGCAGGCATCGCGAACGGCATGACGTTGACCCCTGCGGGGTGCGGCGCGACGATCACATGCGTGGGCTAATCATGACGCTCACCGCCCTTGCCCAATGGCTCAACGACACTTACCCTCGCAGAGACTGGAATCAGTGGTGCCAGGCTCTCGTGTGGAATGTGGTGTGGCATGTGCTCGGCGTACCCGAAAACGCGCTATACCCGCCCTACCCGTCAGCGACCGCCGCCCGGCTCGCCTCACGAATCGAGTCCACAGACCCGCTACGCGCACCTGCGGGAGCAATCCACTACTGGAAGCACCCCGCAGACGGTCATGTCGGTGTATCGCTTGGTGCTGGTCTCGTACTGATGACCGGCACACCCGAGGCACTTGGTGCTGGCGCGACCATGCTCGGCACGAACTACGGCACCACCACAGTGGCCGCGTACACTGCCGCCCGCAGAAACACATATATCGGGTGGTCACTCACCAACGGTCGCTACCCGTCACTTGTCGGCCGTCTCAACTCCCACACGCCCACCATCACACAGGAGATAGATATGAAACTCATCAAAGTTGTGCAACCCACAGGCACCACCTGGGCACTTGTCGGTCTCGGCTTCTTCCAAGAAACCAGAGACCCTGCCCAAGCCAACGCGTGGGCTGAGGTTTGGGGTGACTCGCGCCAAGTCTCAGACCTGGCGTGGGAACAGGCCTACAACGCGGCACTACTCGGCCAAGGAATGCTGTCACGGGTGACAAAGTGACGTCGCTCACGACCGACGCACTGATAGCGGCGCTCGCGGTGCTCGGCGTGGCCGCGTTCGGGTGGCTCACCGCCGCGCAACTCGCGTCGCGCAAACGGTTCGCGCGCCTCGTGCGCGAGAACCGGGCGCTCTGGTACTACACCAGAGTGCTCATCGACTGGGGCTATCGACCTCACACGGGCGCACCACCAGAGCCGCCCGAATCTATCCGCCACCTATACGAGTTTGGAGACTCAGAATGAACCCCGCAGAAATCGCACGCCTGATCGGCTACACCGCAAGCATTGGCCTTGGCATCTACATGACCGTGGCCGGTATCCATCGCGGAGACGCCGCGCTCACCACGAGCGGGATCGCGCTCGTGACCGTGGGCGGCACCGCTGGCGGCGTGCTCGCACGACAGACCGGCAAACACGGGCGCTGACCGTACGCCTGATTGAGTGTCAACCCCGGGTTGACGTGAAAGAACCCCCGCACCGGCTTACACGTCAGTGCGGGGGTTCCCGCGCGCTTACTTGGTCTCGCGTTTGCCGAGACCCGCGACCACGCCAGCGCCCGCGAACAGCGGTGCAGCGGCAACAAGCGCGACACCCCCGAGCATCGCGGGTTCGAACGCACCGCCCGAGAACGACACGAATAGCAAAAGCAACGCGAGCGCTGCCATGCTGAGTGCGCCATAAAGAAGCCAGTTATACGCACTGCGGGCGTTCGGTGCGAGCGGGCTGTAGGTGGCTGGTGCTGTGGTTGCTGCGGGTGTTTCTTCACTCATGTCCATGATCTTAAGCTACGCGGCGAGCCGGAGCGCACCGAGGGCAGTTACCTTTGACTCCCAAAGCACATCTGTGTAAAGCTCGGTGGTGCTGATATCGACGTGACGCATCAGCCCTTGCACGACGCGAGTGTTTGCGCCGCATGCTAGTAGCTCGGTGCCGTAGGCGTGGCGTAGCTGATGCGGCTTGAGTGTCGGGTGCCCCGCGCGTTGCATCGTGCCCTTGACTGCCGCATAGACTGCTTTGCGACCCACGCACCCCTCGACCGTGTAGGCAGGGAACCAGTACCCGTGTTTTGGCATTTCGTCGGCCAGCGCCCGTACTTCCCTGTGTAGCGGCACTAGCTCGGTTGCGCCGCCTTTGCCGGTGATTGTGATCGTTCCCCGCTCGAGGTCGATATCTTCGCCACGTATCTTCGCGATCTCGTGAATGCGCATGCCTTGCAGCACGGCCAACAGAATGTAGGCGCGCGTGCGCGCCCGGTTTGCCTTCGCGTAGATATCACGCACGACGCCGAAGGGGATCGCTCGCGGCTTCGCGCGTGGGCGCTTTGGGCGTGGCGTCTCATCTGTGGGATCATCGCCACGCACTTTAGTCTTAAGCATCCATGCGCAGAACGCCCTGATCGTCGTGTGATAGCTCCATCGGCTCACAGTCGAGAGGTCTTCGCGCCCGCAGTAGACGATGATGTGGAACGCTGAGAGCGTGCGAGGTGTTGCGCCCGTGTAGGTGAACAGGTGCCGCATCGTGTTTTCGCGCTCTTCGTAGGTGCGATGTGACAGGCCTTGTGCTACCTGCCAGAGCCGCCAGGCGCTGAGTAATTGCTCGGTATCGTCCCAGAGCGTTGGCTGATCGTTCACGGGAGTACCTCGCCCCCGTAGCGCTGCTGTGCAGCTTGACGCGTGGTGCCAAGACCTTGCGCGATGTCTGCCCATGAGTCGCCCGAAGCTCGAAGCCCGGTGACCCCCGCAGCGATAGCGGCGTCGAGGTTGGTGCGTAGCTCGACCAGTTCGGCCAGGTCGCCGTGGTCGCCCGCAGCGACCCGCCGCCCGGCACCGCGCAGCATGCGCCCCACCATTTTCATGTACTCGTGTGTATCTTTATTGCTCACGAGGTGCCTAGCTTCTCACGCCCGATTGAGTGTCAAGCTGAGATTGACACGCGGTGCACAGGTCAAGCCCGTCACGGTAGAGCCACCTATACGCGAATTCGCGACAATCCGGTAGCTGCGCAGTGAGATTCTCACTTCCGTGCTGAGTGCACCGTGGCAGCTACGTGACTTTCCGTCGCAGGTGATTGTCAGGCGTTGAGCGGCGCTCAACGAGCCACCGCCTGAACCATCCAGGCGGGCACGAAATCAGGGCAACTCTCGACCTTGTAAAGAACAGGTCTCGGGTTCAAATCCCGAAGGCGGCTCCATTTTTCTTCGTGTCGATTCGTGTGCGTGTTTCGCATTGGCCTACACCTCCACACTGTCGTCGATCATTTCTTCGATGATCGAGAACGTGATTGCGCGCTTCAGAATGCGCCAGACCCGACGTTTTGAGATGCCGAGGCGCGCGCCAATCTGCTCGCAGGTGAACCCATCAGCATGGAGGGCAACAATTACGGCAGCTCGTTCGGCCATACCTTGAGGGTAGGGCTGAAAGTCGTCTGTGAATAGCCCCTATTCGTATTGTTCATCTTGCGTTCGAGCGGGCCGCGAGATGGCTGTCTCTGCGGGGTGCAGCGAGAACGAACAGTCGGGTGTAGCCAGGCGAACTGGCTACACCCGACTGTTGGGGGCAAGAAGCGGGCTACTGATCCTTTTCCCTAAACCTCATCAGCGCGATCGCCGCGCCCGCCGCCGCAGCGGCGACACCGATTGCGCCGAGCGGTGCCCAAGAGAAGCCCGTCTGGGCGAGGCGCTCGGTGCGGTTCGAGGGCGCGTGCGAGGCTGCGGGCGCTGGGGTCGAGCCGGGCCCCACCGGTGGCTTGCCAGAAGAGTCGCCGCTAGATCCACCGGTTGAGTCACCGCCAGAACTGCCAGAGCCGCCGGAACCACCAGACCCGCTGCCGCCGGTGCCTGCCGCGACCACCTCGTATTCGAACGTGGCCTTGGTGCGGTTGCCCGCCACGTCGGCCGCCTCTACGACGAGCCGTTTCGTACCGAGCGTGCCAGTGTCGAGCGCGAGCGTGCCGTCTGACGCGACCAGCGGCAGCTCTTCGCCGCAGAAATCGACCCCAGAGTGGGCATCGCTGCAATGAAACGCGACTCGCTCCGTGCTGCCAATCGTCACCTTTGGTGCGGTACTGGAGCTTCTAGCGGTGCCAGCGGTGTCGATGAGGCCGTTAGCGCGGGTGACGCCAGCGGCGCGAGCACCGGGTGCGCCCGGCAGCTCGAATCGCACCTCTGGCTGCACGCCATCGATGCGCACGGTGGCCTCGCCTCGCCCCACGCCGCCGCGCGCGGTCGTCGCCGTGTAGCTGACCTGCGTGACCCCGTCGCCCTCAATGGTGAACGCGATGCCGTTCTCATCGATTACGCTGCCGCTACCCGTGATGGGCCCACGGGTTGCCCAGTGCACACCCGTAATGCGATCGTCGGCATCCGTGGTGGTGGCCGACACGATCACGCCCACCGGCCCCCGGTACCAACCCGAGGTGGGCTCTGGCGCGATGTTGAACTGCAGCTCTGGCACCTGCGCGGCGCGCGGTTCGACGCGATAGGTGAGGGCCTCGTGTGTCTCGTTGCCCGCGTTGTCGCGGGAGTGCAGCGTAACCGAGTGCTCACCGAGTTCGTCGCTCGGCAGCACACCGTCATCGGTGCCTGTCGCGTAGCAAGTTTGTACGCCCGAGTGTTCGTCCCAGCAGCTGAGGCCGAGTTCAACCCGCGCGCCCTGCGAGATGACCTTCGGCGCGCTCGTCGCGAGCCTGGGGGCGGCACCATCGATCGCCATAAAGAGCGTGTGCTGCTCGCCGTTGCGACCGTTGTCGTCGGTGGCCCAGTATTCGACGGTGTGGTTGCCGTTGCCCTCGATGTAGACAGTCGTATCGCGACCGGCGCGCTCGGTCGTGGTGTCGTCGACAACCACGGTGATCGAGCGCACCCCCGCCCCGGCGTCTTCGGCAACGAAGCGCACGGGTTGGCGGGTTTGGTACCAGCCGCTGGCGGGCGGGGTGCCGCGGTTCGCGGTGACAGCGGGGCCGGTCGCCGCGAGGGCGAGAGGCTCCACGATTTCTGGCGCGGGATCCGGCGCCGCGCCGTTCGTAGTCGGTATCGCGGCCGGCTCGAGAGACGTTGCGGGCGCGCTCTCTGGAGCCGCCTCGGGGGCTGGCAGCTCGGTCTCGGGTGAGGTCGCCGCGAGGTTTGGTGAGAAGCCTGCTTTTGCGCTGTCGGCCGGTGCGTCGGTCGTCGGAGCTTCGGGAGTCGCGACTTCAGGTGTCGTCACTTCTGATGCCGAGGTTTCTGTGGTGAGCCCATCGACCGCAAGGGCGGGGGCGAGCGGTGCGATGGTGAGTGGGATCACCGCCGCAGCTCCGACCGCTGTCAGTAGGCGGCGAGGTAGCCGCGAAGAGCGTGCCGTGTTGGTGCGGGTGTGCATGTGTCAGGTCTCCTAACAGAGAGTTGTCGCGACTAGCGAGCGGAGATGAGGCGGCCACCTGCGATGAGCAGTGGCAGGTAGCAGGCGAAGGCGATCAGCGCGCCGACTGCACCAAGGCCGAGTGCGGGAACTACCCAGGGCAGAAAACCGAGCGGCGCGATCCACCACGAGATGGCCTTTGCCTTGGCGAGGGCGAGCGAGAGCAAACCGATTCCGAGAATGCCGCCGATCATGCCCGACATGCGCCAGATCTCAACGCTGCCCTCGAGCGCTGCCTCATTCATGAGCACGGCGTCTTCGATTGACAGCGTGTTGCCGGCAGAGACGAGAAACCAGTCTGAGAGCAGCAGCCCCGACATCTGAATCGCACCGAAGCAGAGCATCGTCGCCGCGATCGAGAGAAAGACGCGACCACGCGGGCCGCGCAGCAGCCCGAGCGTTGCGAACGCCGCGAGCGCGAGCGCCACCCAGCCGTAGTGCAGCAGGTTTGCCGACCAGAGGCTCAGTGCCGGGTCGGCCGCGAGCGACTTGATGTAGGCGTCTGTGCCGGGGCCGGCTTGCTCGGGTGAAGTGAGCATGCCCGCGGTGAGCAGCACGGGAGCCGCGAGCAGGGGCAGGCCGCCAATTCGCTGCAGCACGCTCGGGCGAATCGCCCCGAGCGAGATGCGCTTTGCTTTCGCTTCTGCGGCCGCAGGGCTCAGCGAGTCGGCGCCAGTCTCGAGTGAGCTTTGTGCAGCGGGTGGGGTTGCTTCTGAAGTTGAAGCGGTGGGAGAGAAGATGTTCACGATGGACCTTCCGGGTTGTTCTGAATGGGTAACTTCAGAATTCCGGTGCCGCGACCCGGGCTACCAGGGGCGGGTGGTCCTCAAGATGTCCCGCAAATGACCCGGGACGACAGCTTGGAGCGCGGTGCTACACGTGCCCGAAGCCAGCATCGCGTGCCCGCAGCATGGCCTCGGTGCGGTCGGCTACCTGCAGCTTCGCGAAGATGTTTGAGACGTTGTTGCGCACAGTCTTTGGTGAGAGAAACAGTGCCTGCGCGATCTGGGGGTTGGTGCGGCCCGCCGCGAGTAGGTCAAGCACCTCGCGTTCGCGGGCCGTGAGCTGCGGAAACGCGAGTGCAGCCTGTGCCACCGGCACAGCAGAGAAGAACTCAGAGACCCTGCGCGCAATCGCCGCGCCAAAGACGAGTTCGCCGCCAGCGACCGACCGAATCGCCGCGAGAATCTGCTGCTGGTCGGCACCCTTCACCAGATAGCCCCTGGCGCCCGCTCGCATCGCGGCAAACACGGTGCTGTCGTCTTCAGACATGGTGAGCACCAGCACGGCTAGGTGTGGGTGGCGCCCGGTGATGATCCTCGTCGCATCAATGCCGTCTTTGCCCGGCATCTGCACATCCATCACGAAGACATCGGCGTCGACCGAATCTGCAACGGCAATGGCCTCGTGACCGTCTGCCGCGGTCGCAACCACTTCAATGCCGTCCATGCTCGCAAGCAGCATCGACAGTCCGTCGCGGTACACGGGGTGGTCGTCGACCAGCACGACTCGAATCGTTTCGTCAGACATCGTTTCTGCTCTCGTAGCTCGATTGTTGGCTGCGGGGATCGGTGTTCCGGGCACCCGGCTCTGGCCAGATTGGGGCATCGCGGCTGCCGAACACCTCGTGCGCGAGCGGAAGCCTCGCGCGCACCACACTGCCACCGCCCTCGGCGGCAGTGACCGAAAGTATGCCACCGAGCTCGGCCGCTCGCTCTTGCATCGACCTGCGGCCGACCCCAGATACGGCATCGGCGGCCACACCAACGCCGTTATCGCGCACCTCAATGTGCAGGTCGTGCTCATCGAAGTCGAAACTCGCGTGCACACTCGAAGCACCGGCGTGCTTGCTGACGTTGGTGAGCGCTTCGGAGACGATGCGGAAGGCAGCCACTTCAACCGCAGGCGAAAGCCCATCGGGCGGCAGCGCACCGCCTACCGTGGCGGTGAGGCCACCACCGGTGAGTCGATCTGCGATCTGGCCGAGGGCGCGCAGCAAACCCAGGTCATCGAGTGCTGGCGGGCGCAGGTCGTGCACGATGCGACGAATTTCATCGATGACATCGCTCTGCTCACGAATTGCCGTGTCGAGCGGTTCTAGAGCGCGCGCGGGATCGCGATCGACCCAGTTGCGGGCTGTCTCGAGGCGCAACTTTACCCCGCCAAGCAGGGGCCCGAGCCCGTCGTGCAACTCGCGTCGCAACCGCGAGCGCTCGGCCTCACGCGCCAGCACCAGCTGTTCGCGAATGGTTTGCAGCTCACGGCCCAGCTCGGCGTTGCGCAGCGACGCGAGTGAGAAGCGAATAAGATCGCCGAGCAGTTGCTGGTCTCTGCTCGAAGAGAGCGGGCGGCGGCCGGGCACCATGTGAATGCGGCCGATCTCTGCGCCCGAGTGTGCAATCGGTAGCTCGACCGTGCCGCTGTCGGGCATGCCGTGCTCAGCAAAAAGTTGGGTGTCGCCAGAGCGGTCGAGCGTGACGCGCACGTAGGGCGAGGCAAACGCTTCGGCGATCGCAGAGGCAAGGTTCTCGAGCTGCGCCTGCGCGTCTATTGACTGATCGAGCTTGTCGCCCAGCGTCGACACGACCGTGTACGGGTCACCGCGGCGCCCGTTGATGAGGCGGTTCGCGAGGCCGAAAAGTCGACCCCGCAGTGGCGCGAATGCGGCGGTGACGGTCACCGCGGCGAGCAGCATGGGTACGCGGTCGTCGATCGCGCTGCCCACGACCCACACGAGCAGCACGTCGACTGCAACGATCGCCGCGATGAGTGCCCCGTATACGAGCGTCCACGAGAGCAGACGGTCGATGTCGTAGAGGCGGTAACGCGACACAGCGATCACGATCGAAGCGCACACAAGCCCGATCGTCGCCGCGAGCAGCACATCGACGATGCTCGTCGTCAGAAGGGGGAAGAGAAAGGTCGACGTGGCAATAAAGAGCAACCCTGACCAGACGAGCCAGCGCAACTGTGCTTTCTCGAGCGGGGTCGCGCCAAACCGCCGACTCACGCACACCGCGAGCGAAAAGAGCAGGGCTGCCATAAGGCAGGGCGCGCTAGCCACAAGCAGAAACGCCCAGGCCGTGTCTGGCAGCGGCAGTGTGGCGAGCTCGGGCTCAAACGCAGCGAGAGGCCCGGCGCGCGTGGGGTCATCGGCGCTGAGCACCCGGGCGGGCGCGAAGAGAAAGGCGAACGGCATGACAAGCCCAAGCCCAATCGCCAGCCATGATGCGACCGCGCGCCAGCCGCTGCGCAATCGCCCATCGGGAAACAGCACGAGCAGCAGCACGAGCGGCAGCAACAGCACCGACCCGAAACGGCTGAAAAACCAGAACGCCGGCACCGCCCACCACGCCTCGCGGTCGAAGTACCAGGCATAATTGACGGCCGCCGAGGCAAGGCCATCGAGCACCCACAGCGTGCCGAATACGCTGAGCACCCAGGCGATGGGCTGCTGCGGTCGCCGCCAAAGCAGCAGCAACCCGGGTATGAGCATTGCGGCCCCGGGCAAGACCCCAGACCAGCCCGCCGAAAGCGGCGGTTGTGGGTGCTGTGCGAGCACGGCGATATCGAGCAGCACCGCACCCGCGGCAGCGATGCTTGAGACGCACAGCACAGCTAGGGTGGCGATCGCCCCAAACCTTGCCTGCCTGCTCATATGCATCATGCTGGCAGAGTGGATGTCCCGTTGTCACGGGACATCTGTCCCGAGTTGTGGGTGATCCTCTTGCGAGGTCTTCAAAAGTAGTTACTCTGGTGCTTGATTTTCGCTTCTTGGTTGCAGCTGAGAGTGACCGATACGAGCCCAACGAGAGGGGTCGAGACTATGCAAAGCAACGAGGGTGAGCGCCCTGACGCGGCCGCCTGGCTGCCGGCTGACTTTGTGCACCCGCTGCGGGTGGCATTTAACGACGCCATCTATCTGCGGCCGATTCGCGCCGAAGACGTCGACATCGATCTGGTCGCAGTCGGCGCGAACCGCGACATGCTCTGGGCGCAATATGGCGAGGCTTGGGATTGGCCGCCGGAGCAGCTGAGCCGCGAGTCAGACGTCGAAGACCTCGCGCGGCATGCCGAAGAGGCCGAGCGGCACGAGTCGTTCAACTACGCGATCTTGACAGGCGAAGACGGGTCGGCTGAGCAGCGTCTGCTTGGCTGCGTCTACGTCGACCCGCCTGAGGTGCCCCACGAAGACGGTTCGCCCTGCGAGGCCGAAGTGTCGTGGTGGTGCGTTGCCGACGCACCCGCGGCGCTCGCCGAAGGGCTCGGTGCGTTTGTGCGTGCGTGGGTCGCGGCCGAGTGGCCGTTCACTGCGCCCTGCACGCCGTTTAACGACTGAGGTGCGGTGGGCCGGGCCGGGTCTGCCTAGACCTTGCCAGCCCTGCATGGTGTGACCCGGTTCTGCATGCCCGGCTTGCTTGGCTGGGCTTTGCCCGACTTGACCTGAGCCGGCCTTACCTGTTCGCGAGCCCGCTTCAGGTTGAGCCTACTGTGTGCGCCCACACGACGAGCTGCACGCGATCTCTCGCGCCGATCTTCTGCAGCAGATTCGACACGTGCGTCTTCACGGTTGCCTCACCCAGAAATAGCTCGCCGGCGATCTCGCCGTTCGAATGCCCGAGCGCGATGAGCGAAAGCACTTCGCGCTCGCGTTCGGTGAGGCCGGCTGCGTCGAGCGCCCCGGAATTCGAGAGCACGCGCCTCGGTTCAGTGTGCACGGTAGCATCGGCACCGGGTGCGCTCGCCGCGTCGTTTGACAGTTCGGCGGCCCGCAGCATGACAGCGCGTGTGACATCTGGCCCAAGCAGCGCACCGCCATTCGCGAGCGTGCGTATCGCGTCGATCAGCTGCTCGGCTCGTGACGTCTTCAGCAGAAAGCCGCTTACCCCGGCAGCAAGAGCGTCAAACAGGTATTGCTGGTGCCCGAACGTTGTGAGCACGAGTATCGAAGGCAGGGCCTGAGTTTCGTTTGTGCTGGCTGCCGGCGGGGCGAGGATCAGACGGCTCGCCTCTAAGCCGTTCATCACGGGCATTTCAACGTCCATGCAGATAACATCGGGCGTGAGGGTAGCAGCAAGCTGCACGGCTTCCTCGCCGTTTGCCGCCTCGCCCACGACCTCAAAATCGGGCTGAGTTTCGAGAATCACGCGAAACCCCGACCGCACGAGGGCCTGGTCGTCGACGAGTAGCACCCGGATCATTGTTCGACGTCTTTCTGTGAGCCGTGTGCCGCGCCTGCGGCCGGTGGGTCTGCCGGTCTCAACGGCACGGTCGCCCGCACCATGAAGCCATTGGTGCCGGGGCCGCGCGCGGCGTCGCGACGGCCCGACTCGAGTCGGCCCCCGACCGCGCCGAGGCGCTCGCGCATGCCGCGCAGCCCGAGGCCTGAAGACGCGCGGGTCGAAGCCGGCAGATGCGAGGTCGAGGCACCGTCGGTCTTTTGGGCCTCGTCGGTGCCGCTAGCGCCGCCAGCGCGGCTCGCATTGACCCTGCCGCCCGTGCCGCCGCCAAGGGTCTGACGCACCCCGTTGTCGGTAACCTCGAGCTCTACGCGATCCTCACCAAACCTCAATCTGACCTCTGCGATCGCACCCCTGCCCGCGTGCTTGCGCACGTTTGTCAGTGCCTCTTGTGCAACGCGGTAGAGCGCGACGTCGACGAGCAACGGCAGCGCCCGCGGCTCACCCGCGACGATCAGCGTAGTGGGGGTGCCCGATGACTGTGCCTCGGTGACAAGCGCGGGCAGGCGGGCAACGCCGACGGTCGACCCGGGCTCGTCGGCCTCTGGCGTGCGTAGCGTGTGCACGAGCTCTCGCAGCTCACTGACGGCGGTGTGTGCGCTTTCTTCGACCACCTCAAGAGCCTGCTTTGCGGCGGCGGGGTCGCGGTCGAGCGACATGCGCGCGGCGGCGGCTTGCAACCCCATGACTGAAACGTGGTGTGCGACCACGTCGTGCAGTTCGCGCGCGATGCCGAGCCGATCGAGCGCAACGGCTTGCGCGGCGCTCGTGCGGCGCTCGTCTTCGAGTTCGCGCCCCTGCGCCTCGAGCACAGCCCGCATGTGTGCAGCGCGCCACGAGTTCAGCCCAAAGAACAGCGCGCCCGAGAAATAGAACAGGTTCGTGATGATCTGGATGGTTGCGAACGTGGCGAACGCCGAGAAGAGCCCGGCGCGAGAGACCCCGGGCATCCAGTCGGGGTCAGACGAAGAGATGATGAGCGAGATGACGAGCCACGCGACCATTGCGACGGCGATGACAATCAGGCTCGAGATTGCGAGAGTGCGGCGCGACTCCCAGGCACCGACCGTGTACAGCGCAATGAAGAAGCCGATGTTGATAATCAGACCTTCAGGCACCGCGAACTGCCCGCACACAAAGAACCCGATTGCGACGGCAATAGCAACCGGCACGGGGTGGCGACGGCGCAGCGCAAGCGGCAGCGTGCAGAGTCCGAGGCCCACGACCCATACCCAGATCGGGGCGACCTCGTTGTACATGCCGGTGCGCTGAAAAAGCAGCGATGTGGTGACGGCGCCGAGCGCCAGCAACCCCGCGAGCATCGCATCGGCGCGCAGCATCGCGCTGGTTGCGCGGGGGCGCACCCACCCGAGTTCAGTTGATCGCGTCATGTGTTTAAGGCTAGCTATTGCCACCGACACTTGCCTCATTCGCAAGGGGGAGCGAGGATCCCGCTGCGGGCACCGGGCTTCAGTCTTGAGGGGGATTTGCAGTGTCGGTGCTCGTCAGTAGCGTGGTGGTACAGGAAAGGCAGGCAGCATGATCGAGCTACACAGCATTACTCGCAGCTTCGGCGATCGGCGAGTGCTCGAAGACGTGACGTTTAGTGTCGCGGGCGGGCGCATGACCGGCTTCGTCGGCGGCAACGGTGCGGGCAAGACTACAACCATGCGCATCATTCTTGGAGTGCTCGCGCAGGGCTCGGGCACTGTCACGCTCGACGGGCAAGCGATCACGGTGGGCGACCGATCGCGCTTTGGTTACATGCCAGAAGAGCGCGGGCTCTACCCCAAGATGAAGGTCGCCGAGCAGCTGGTCTACCTTGGCAAACTGCACGGGCTGAGCGCGGTCGCAGCGAAGGGTGAGGTTGACGACCTGCTTGAGCGACTTGGCCTCACTGAGCGGGCGAACGACACCCTCGAGAGCCTCTCGCTCGGCAACCAGCAGCGCGCGCAGATTGCCGCAGCCCTCGTGCACCGCCCCATCGCGCTCGTGCTCGATGAGCCGTTCTCGGGGCTCGACCCGATGGCGGTTGACGTGGTGCTCGGCGTGCTGCGCGACTACGCCGCGCAGGGAGTGCCCGTGCTGTTCTCGTCGCATCAGCTCGACATTGTTGAGCGGCTTTGCGACGACGTCACCGTGATCGGGGGTGGGCGCATTCTCGCAACCGGGTCGCGTGAGGCACTGCGCGCCGAACACTCTGGGCGCGAGTTCGAGATCGAGCTTACGGGCGATGCGGCCGATGCCGGCTGGGTGCGCGATCAGGTGGGTATCACGCTCACCCATCTCGACGGCGGTTACGCACGCTTTGAAGCAGAGAGCGATGCGGCGGCGCAAGCAGTGCTCGCCCGAGCGGTGGCGGGTTCGACACAGACACTCGAAGCACCCGGGGCCGTCGGATCCGCGGCAGTAACCCAGGTGCTGCGTTTTGGCAAACTGACCCCCTCGCTCGCTCAGATTTTTAAGGAGGTCGTGCAGTGACCACGCAGCAGACTTCGCGGCACGCGGCACCCGTGATTGCTTCGCACACCAGGCAGCTTGGTGCCCCGC
The DNA here is from genome assembly GCA_020161315.1 of Actinomycetota bacterium. Lineage (GTDB taxonomy): Bacteria > Actinomycetota > Actinomycetes > Actinomycetales > Microbacteriaceae > Leucobacter. The sequence goes on from JAIUOH010000001.1 coordinate 86,688, forward strand.
AGGCGGCCTGGCTCGTCGCCGAGCGTGAGATCAGCACCAAACTGCGCAGCAAGGCCTTTCTTATCTCGACCGGCGTGTTGCTGCTGCTCGTGCTCGGCGCGGTGCTTTTCAGCGGCATTGCCTCGAACGTGGGCGGTTTTGATGGGCCGACCAAGGTGGCGGTCGTTGCCGAGGCGGCCGAGGTGGGCGAGCAGCTAAGCCCGGACGCGTTTGAGGTAACCGAGGTGGCCAACCGTGCCGCGGCAGAGCAGGCAGTGCTCGGTGAGAAAGTCGATGCTGCAATTGTGACGGGCGGCGAGGGGCCGATCGGGCTTACCGTGCTCGGCTCCGACAGCACACCGATCGGTCTGGTGCAGGCGCTCTCGGCGACACCGCAGGTTGAGCTGCTCAACCCCACAACTGAGAACCCCATGCTCGCCTACTTCATCGCGATCGCCTTCGGCATCGTGTTCATGATGAGCGCGATGACCTTCGGCACGACGATTGCGCAGAGCGTGGTCGAAGAGAAACAGACGCGCATCGTCGAGATTCTGTTGGCCACAGTATCTGCCCGCAGCATTCTCGCCGGCAAAATTCTCGGCAATAGCATTCTCGCGCTGGGGCAGGTGGTCGCGATCGCGGCGCTCACCTCGGTGGGCATGCTCGCGACAGGGCAAGACCTGCTGCTCGGCGAGCTCGGCACCGCGCTCATCTGGTTCGCGATTCTCTTCGCCTTCGGCTTCGTGCTGCTGGCCTCGCTCTACGCGGCGCTCGCCTCGCTCGTGTCGCGCCAAGAAGACGTGGCGTCTGCGGTGAGCCCCGTGATGTGGCTCGTGATGATTCCGTACATCGCGATCATCGTGTTCAACACCAACGTGAAGGTGCTCGCGATCATGAGCTACATTCCGTTCTCGGCACCCGTCGGCATGCCGATGCGACTCTACCTAGGTATCGCCGAGTGGTGGGAGCCGATTGTGTCGCTCGGCATTCTGTTCGCGTCGATCGCGGTTGTGTGGTGGCTCGGCGCGCGCATCTACGAGCGCTCGATTCTGCGCACTGGCGCAAAGGTCAAGCTGAAAGACGCGCTCACGGCAAAGGAGTAGCGCTACGATCCTCGCCGTACCGCTGTGTGCAGCCGGGCTACTCGCGACCGCGCAGGCGGTCGATGTCGCGGCGGTCGCGTTTTGTCGGCCTGCCGGTCCCGCGGTCACGCGTCACCTCCATGGGGCGCTCGACTTTTGGTGGTGGCGGTGGTGTGAGGTCTTCGAAGAGGGTCGCAGCCTCGGCCGCGCTGCCGCGCCTGGTTGCGAGCGCAGCCACGCGGTAGATCTTCTCGAAGCCGTGCAGGCGCACGCGCACCACATCGCCCTCGCTCACTTGCTGAGAGGGCTTCGCGGGTGCGTCGTTGACGCGCACATGACCGGCCTTGACCGCTGCGGTCGCCTGGCTACGTGTCTTTGCAAGGCGCACCGCCCAGACCCACGCATCAACTCGAACAGGCATGCACCGAGCATACTGCGCGGGCCGGCCGGGGCGATGCGCGCCCAAGCCGGGCAGAATGGTGTGGTGGAGTACCAGACCATCGCGAAGCCCGCGACCGCAGAGCTCGAAATCTCGCGCTCACGGTTTCTGACGCGCCTCGAGCGGGTCGAGTCAGAGGCCGATGCCCGGGCGGTGATCGCGAGCGTCAAAGACGAGCACCCGCGAGCGCGCCACCATTGCAGTGCGTTTGTGCTCGGCCCTGACGGGCGCACGCAACGCTCAAACGACGATGGTGAGCCGAGCGGCACGGCTGGCGCGCCGATGCTCGACGCCCTCACGAGTGCGGGCCTCAGCGACGTGGTCGCGGTCGTGACCAGGTATTTTGGTGGGGTGCTGCTCGGGGCCGGCGGCCTCACCAGAGCCTACCGCGCGGCCGTGGCAGAGGCGGTGGTAGGTGCTGAGCGCGTCACGAGGGCTGAACGGCAGACGGTGGCGATCCTCGCCCCGTACGATGTTGCGGCGCAGCTCGAAGCCGAGGCTCGCCGTCGCGGCTGGCGCGTCGGCGACGCACGCTACGGTGAGGCGGTCGAGCGCGACTTCGCGGTCGCCGAGTGCGATGTCGAGGCGCTGCGCGCGGTCGCCGCCGAGCTGAGCGCTGGTGCAGCGCAGGTCACGCTTGGAGATGTGGCGTACGTCGATCTGGCGTGAATCGGCGCCGCGACCACCACACGACGAGCAGTGAGACCAGCAAGAAAGTCACGGCGATCAGGGCGACGTAGAAAGCGACCGCACCGTAGCCCTGATTCGGGTTGAGAAACGGGTAGGGCACCCAGCCATCGGTTGCGCCGCGAACGAGCACGACGACCACCCAGGCGATCGGGTAGACCAACTGCAGCAGTGCAAGGCGCCAGGGCAGCGGCTCGCGATCCCGCGCGAAGGCCCAGTCGATGGCGACGAGGATCGGCCCACCGTAGTGCATCACCCAGTTCGCCCAGGGCACTGGCGCTCCGCCCTCCAGACCGAGCGGCGCGAGCAGGGTGGCGTAGACGACGCCGACGATCACCATGCAGACGGTTGCGAGGCTGCGCAGGGCCACGACCCAGCGCGCCTGCGGCCCGCCGCGCATGAACCCTGCGATGCCAGCAATCGCCGCCACAATCGTGAGGATGGTGTTTGACTGAATCGTGAAGTAGCCAAAGAAATTGAACGGGTTCACCGGCCCCCGCGATGCCGTCTCGACGTAGGTTACGACGATTGCGATAAGCGTGACTGCCGCCCAGAGCGTGCGAGCAGACGCGAGGGCGGGCCTCGCCCATGAGGTGTTGTTCACAGGCTCAGCGTAGCCGATGCTGCACCGAGCGATGCCGCTGGTCTCGGCCCCCGCGAACGAGTGCCGAGACCAGCGGTGGCTCAGGTACTGGATTCACCAGCTTCGCCCGTATCGACAAGCAACACTCCCGCATCGATATCCCAAACCATCGAGACGTGGTCGCCGCGGTTGTGAATCCTTGCCTCCTGGCCGAGCCGCACGGCACCCTCGGTGCCGTCAGGTAGCCGCACCGTGTAGCGGCGCGATGCGCCGAGGTAGGTGACGTCTGTGATGGTGACCGGAACCGAGTTGCGTTCAGTAGTGGCCTCGACGCCCGCCGGCTCGAGCCTGAGATTCTCTGGTCGAATCAGGATCGCGAGATGTTGCTGGGCGAACTGCCCGTTTGCGATCACCTGATGGCCGGCTACAGAGATAGCCGTCTGCCGGTCTCCGAGCGGGGTGCCCGCGCCGAGTAGCACAGTAGATTCGCCGAGAAAGCGGCCCACGAACAGGGTCTGTGGCGCCTCGTAGAGGTCTTCCGAGGTGCCGACCTGCTCGATCTTGCCGTTGTTGAACACTGCGATTCGATCTGACATCGACAGGGCTTCTTCTTGATCGTGCGTCACGTACACAAAGGTGGATCCCACTTCTCGGTGAATACGCTTGATCTCAGTCTGCAGCCATTCCCGCAGCTTCTTGTCGAGCGCCCCGAGCGGCTCGTCCATGAGTAGCACGCGGGGTTCATAGACGAGAGCACGGGCGAGCGCCACTCGCTGCTGCTGTCCTCCAGAGAGCTCCGAGGGGTAGCGATCACCGTAGTCACCCATGCGGACCATCGCGAGTGCGTCTTTCACTCTGCGCTTCTGCTCGTCTTTCGACAGCTTTCTGCGCTGTAGCGGGTAGGCGATATTCTCCATGACCGTCTTATGGGGAAACAGTGCGTAGTTCTGAAACACCATGCCGATGTCGCGCTTGTGCGGGGGTAGCTTTGCCACTGGCTTGCCATAGATATGCAGGAGCCCGTCATCGACCGAGGTGAAACCGGCGATCATGTTGAGGGTGGTGGTCTTACCTGAACCAGAGGGGCCAAGAAAGGTCATGAACTCACCGGGCTCGATTACCAGATCGATCGCATCGACCACGGTGTTCTCGCCGTAGCGTTTGGTGACCTGGTTGAGGCTGATGCCAGCTTCGCCGATCACGTGGATCGTTGAAGTGTTCAGGCCCTCGGCACGCAGCTCTTGCTCGTGTTCGCCCGGCAGAGGGGTCGGGTCATTCGTCATGGTGTTCACGCGACAGGTCGCTTTCTCTTGCGTGTGGCGAACTGCGCGATGAGCATGACGACCACTGACGTGAGCATCGTGATCACCGCGACCGCTGCCACCGTCGGGTCATTGGTCTGTGTCACACTGTTGAAAATTTTCACCGGCAGTGTCTGTAGAGCCGGTGATTGTATGAACAGGGAAAGGATCACTTCGTCGAACGAAGTGACGAACGCGAACAGTGCGCCGGCGGTCACCCCCGGCGCGATGAGCGGAAGGGTGATGCTGAAGAATGTGCGAAGCCTTCCTGCGCCTAGGCTCGCCGAAGCCTGCTCAAGCCGCGGGTCGAGGCCCTGCATTGATGCCATTACGTTCGTGATGACTAGCGGCATCGCCACGATGGTGTGCGCGAGCACGAAACCTGGCAGGGTGCCGAGCAGGTTGAATCTGAGAAACAGTGAGTAGAGTCCCACCGCAAGCACGATGCCAGGCACGATGAGCGGAAGTAGGAAGTAGCCCTCGGCCAGCCCCTTGCCACGAAACTTTACCTTCGAGAGCCCCGTCGCGGCCATCACACCGATGGCGGTTGCGACCACCATAGTGAGCACCGCGACCTGCAGCGAGGCCCCGAGCGCCTTCAGCCAGTTCGGGTCGGTAAAGAAATTCTCGTACCAGCGGGTCGAAAAGCCTTTTGGCGGGAAGTTGAAAGAGGGTGCTTCGTTGAACGACATCGGGATGATTACGAGCGTTGGCACGATCAACCAGATCACGATCAACACGGCGAACACGCCGAGCAAACGTTTTGTCGTCATCAGCGATCCACCCCCGGAAACAGGCTGCCGCCTCTATTGAATCGTGACACAACTATGAGAATGAGAATCGTGCACACGAGAAGGAAGATGCCGAGTGCGGTGCCCTGTCCCCACATCAAGAACACGCTGATCTGCTGTTGAATGAGCGCAGAGATCATAGATTCCTTCGAGGATCCCAGCAGTGCGGGGATGATGTAGAAGCCGAGGCCGAGAATGAACACGGTCACCCCACCCGAGAAGATGCCAGGTCGAGACAGAGGCAGGTAGACCGTGAAGAACGCCGTCACGGGGTTTGCGCCGAGGTTCGAGGCAGCAGGGAGCAGGCGCTTATCGATTTTTGCCATCGATGAGTACAGCGGCAACACCATGAATGGTAGGAGCACCTGCGACATACCCAGCGCCACACCGAAAGTGGTTCGAATCAGCGGAATCGGGCCGATCCCAAACCACGCCATCAGGAGGCCATTGATGGGGCCGGTGTCTTGCAGCAATACCATCCAGGCCAGGGTGCGAACGAGGATCGAAGTCCATAGTGGCATCATGATGAACAACTGCATCAGGTTTCGCGTACGATCCGACACAATCGTCATCAGGTAGGCGTACGGGTATGCGAGGAGCAGGCACACCAGGGTGACGACGATTGCGGTGACGAATGTTCGCACCACGACATTGATGTTCGCTTCCGTTGTGAACAGCCAGACATAGTTTTGAACGCCGGGCTTCGGATCGGTGATCGAGCGGATGAACACATCGATCAGGGGAGCCAGGAAGAACAGCGAGACGATCACGAACGCTGGTATGAGAAGCAGAAGCGGTCGCCAATTGCCCAAGGACCGACGACGCCCCACCCCTCCAGCATCCGCACCGAGGGCGATAGCCTGTGTCGACTGATCTCCCTCGGTGACGATGTTGTTCATCATGGCGTTCAGCTACCGGTGGCCCAGCTAGCCCAGGCGGTTGCCAGTGCGTCGTAGTTCTCTACCCAGAAGTCGACATTGGGTGCAATTCCTGTGTCGAGGTGGTCGGTGGTCATCCAGGTGGAGAGAGTCTCATCGAGCTTCGGCTTCGCATCGACGTTCACCGGACCATACGACGTCAGCTCAGTCATCTTGGCCTGCTGCTCGGCCCCGATCGAGTAGTTCACTGCGGCGAACGCGGCTTGCTTGTCTTTCACGCCCTTCGGAATGCCGTTCGAGTCGACCATGATCATCCACTGATCCCACATCGGAGCAACCGGGGCACCCGCTGCTGCGGCACCGTACCCGCGACCAGACCACACTAGGCCCATGACGGCCTCGCCCGACTCGAGCTGCTGCTGTGCCTGAGCGCCGGTCGTCCAACCGATCACGTCATCGCCGAGCTCTCGGTACATGTCGAACGCCGTATCAATGTCGTCCGTGGTGATGTTCTTCACGTCCTTCCCCTGGGCCGTGAGCGCGAACTCGACGGTCTGCGGGTCAACGTACGTCGACTGGCTGACGGTGCGCTTGCCGGGGAACTTTTTGGTGTCGAAGAAGTCGGCCGCGCTGGTGGGCGGGTTGTCGCCAAACTTGTCGGTGTTGTAGACGACCACGAGGCCGTACAAGATCTGCGGCACCATGCACTTGTCGGTGATGGTTCCCTCGGGAATCTTCGAAGTGTCGATCTGCGAGTAGTCGTACTCTTCGTAGAGCGTGCCGCAACCACGTGCGGTGTCGAACTGTGTTGCGTTGACGATGTCCCAGCTGACATTTCCGCTATCGACCATCGCTTTGAGCTTGCCCGCGTCGAATGCATCTTGCAAGAAGGTCGCACCTGAAGCCTTGGCAAACGGATCCCAGAGTGCTTCGGTCTGGCCGTCTTGGAAGATGCCGCCAGACCCTGCGAAGGTCAGAGTAACGCCATCGAGCGCTCCTGCCTTCACCTCGCCGGCGACGGGCGTACCGAGATCGCGCTCGGGCTGCGCCTGCTCGGGAGCGCTTCCGCTGCAAGCGGTGAGCAGCAGCGCGAGCACCGCCCCTCCGGTAGCCAGCGCGATGCCGCGGCGGCGGGCTGAGTGTTGAATATTGAACATGAATTACCTCACTCCTTTGTGCTAGGTAGCACTGAAGGTAGCAGGGGCCCGGGGTCCAGAGAGGGGTTCGGTTACGTTTTTGTTATCGGTCTCGTCGACTTTCATAGCTTCGTATGGGGTCTTCCGACGGCATAGTACAAACATAAGGAATCGGGTGTTCTGCCTCTTTTGCGCACGACATAGTCGCAGCCGGAACTTACGATGGTTGCTACGTCATTGACAGTTCAAGGAGGAACGCCCATGCACGTCATAATCATCGGGGCCGGGCTCGCGGGCCTCACCGCTGCGTGGGAATTGCGAAAGTCGGGGCATCGCTGCACCGTGCTCGAGGCGCGGGATCGGGTGGGTGGCCGCACATGGTCGCAGCGGCTTGGCAATGGCGAAGTTACCGAGCGCGGGGGAGAGTACATTTTCCCGACCGAGTTCGCGATCCGGCGCTTGGCCGCCGAAGTGCGGGTGCCGATTATGACGCACAACGTGCGGTACGGGCGCCGCACTGTGAACGACCTAGTCATCTCTGCCGATGAACTCGCAGCAACCAGCGAGCATGTGCGAAGTACGCTGGAGCAGATGATTGCCGACGGCGACTCGCGCGTGTCGCTCGAACGCGCCTTCGCCGAAGCGCTTGGCGAGGGGTATCGTCTGAACCCGGTGTATCGACGGGTGACGACATCGGCCGCCGCCGACCCTGATTTGATCAGCGCTGAGGCGGTGCTGTTGTTCGAGTCTTCGACTGTTGACGGTTACATCGAAGACGGTGGTCGCCTCGTCGGGGGCAACCAGGCCCTCACGCTCGAGATCGCGAAGACGCTTGGAAGCAGCGTTCGACTCGAGCATCCGGTCGCCGCGGTTGAGCAGTCGGGTTCTGGAGCGCAGGTCACGCTTGTTGATGGGACGAGGATCGACGCTGACGCGGTGGTGATCGCGGTGCCGCTGCCGCTGCTGCGAGAGCTTGATATCAATTTCGACCTGCCTGAGCAGCAGCAGCGCGCGTTGGACCACCGCTTTATGGGGGTGGCTGCGAAGCTCGGAGTGCCATTGTCAAACGTCGACAACGACGTGGCGCTGCAGAACGCCGAGCACACGTGGTGGTCATGGCGCTCGCTTTCGACCGATGGACAGCATCGCATCAATGCGCTCTCATGCTTTGCGGGCGGGCCATTTGCGCTTGCCGATCTCGACACCGAGCACGGCGCTGCGCGCTGGGTCGGCGCCTTGCAACAGATGCGACCGCAGTTGCAGATTGACGGGGATGTCTTGCTGACAGACTGGAGGAAGGATCCCTGGTCACAGGGGTCGTACTCCGCGCCGGGCCTTGACTGGAGTAGGGCTGATGCCGATGCGTTTGAACGGTCTGTGGGGCGAGTGGCGTTCGCGGGTGAACACACGGGTCTTGCGCAATCTCTGTCGGGCGCAGTTGCCTCTGGGTACCGAGCCGTGACCGCCCTTGAGCGGGAGCCGCGTCTATGAGCTGGAGTCATGCGACGGGTCTGAATCGATGACGTTCACCGTCGCCTCGCTGCTCGCCTTGCCTGAGCTGCAAACAGTCTCGCTGACTCCGGGGGTCGGATTGGATCGCCAGATCACGTGGGCTCATGTCTGTGAGCTGCCCGATCCGTGGAGTTGGCTGGGCCAGGGAGCGCTCGTGATGACTACGGGCCTTGCGTTTCCGGCAGGCCCAGACGAGCAGTGCTCCTACTTCGACGGTTTACATCGTGCTGGTATCTCTGCAGTGACGTTCGATGAGCAGATGCCGGCACATCCGCTTACCGACGAGGCAATCGAGCACGCCAAGCAGATTGGATTTCCGATCTTGCGTACCGCACACGAAGTTCGATTCGTCTCTATCGCGATGGTTGTTGCCGAGGCGCTGCAGCGGCAGCACAACACCCGCTTGCGTGAGGCCGAGCAACTGTACGGCTCGCTGCTGCTTTCGGAGCTTTGCGATGGATCGGTGCCGTCGGCTCCGGCCACCAGGCTAGTGTCTACCTATGACCTGACTCCCCCATACCTGCTCGCTGCGGCATCGCCAGACGAGCCGCACCTCGCGTTCGACGAAACCTACGCCGCCTTCAACCGTGCTGGGCTTCCGGTGCTTGCTGCGATCAAAGATGACCAGCTCCTGATTCTCATTGAGAGCGCTGGCGCCGAGCGTGTGTTGGGAACCCTTTCTGGGCGCTGCGGCAGCTTCGGAGTGAGCGCGCCCCTCTACCGGGTCGACGAGCTTCCCAGCGCAATGCGCCAGGCCCGGAGCGCTCTCATCCGCAACCACCAACCAGGAAGCGTGCTTCGTTTCGACGAGCACGAGCCGGGGTCGCTCTTCCTGCCGAATGATCCTGAGCAGTTGCGTGGGATCGCTCGCCAGGTGCTAGGTCCACTGCGCACCTATGATGAACAGCGCGGCACTTCGCTCACGCACACTCTCACGGTGTTTCTTGAAGAGAACCGAAGCTGGATCAGGGCGGCGGAGCGCCTCTTCGTGCACCGGCAGACTCTGATCGCGAGAGTCTCGCGCATTGAGAAGATCATCAATCGTGACCTTTCGTCAATGGAGGATACTGCGGAGTGCTGGCTCGCAATTCAGGCGGCGATCAGCTGCGGCGACCTCGATCCAACTCCGCGATAGGGCGCCGGGCAACATCGGGCAGCCTCCGTGCGCCACCGCCACGAAATGCAGCGGCAGGCGCAATCAACCGAAGATCATCGGCCGGTCGTAGTCGTCTTCGAAGGTGTCGCCAAGCAGCGTCGGGTCGATGTCGCAGACCACGGGCACGTGGTCGCTCGGGCCGTCTCCCTTGCGCTCCTCGCGGTGAATCGACGCAGCGGTCACCGTGTCGGCGAACGCCTGCGACCCCATGATGAAGTCGATGCGCATGCCCTCGTTCTTCTGAAAGCGGCCCGCCTTGTAATCCCAGAACGTGAACTCCTCGGGCACGAGCGGGCGCACCACATCTTGCACGGTCGGCGAGAAGCTCGCAAACATCGAACGCTCGTCGGGTGAGACGTGCGTGCTGAGCCCCTCAGTAAACGTCGGGTCGCCCATGTCGGCGGCAAACGGGGCAATGTTCCAGTCGCCCATCAGGGCAAGCGGCAGCTCGGGGTTTTCGCTGATCCAACGCTCTGCGTTATTTCGCAGCGCCTGAAGCCACTCGAGCTTGTATGCAAAATGCGGGTCATCGAGTGAGCGGCCGTTGGGCACGTAGAGGCTCCAGAGGCGCAGGTCGCCGACGGTCACGCCGAGTGCACGCGCCTCGAGCGGCAGGCCGTTCGGGCCCTCGCCCTGCACGGCCTCTTGCCCCTTGATCGGCTTGCCGAAGCCGGGCATGCCCTCGAAACCGCGCGAGACGTCGGTCATCTCGTGGCGGCTCGCGAAGGCGACGCCGTTCCACTGGTTGAGGCCGTGAATCTCGAGGTGGTAGCCGGCCTGCTCAAACAGCTCGACGGGAAATTGCTCGGGCTTACACTTGATCTCTTGCATCGCTAGCACGTCGATGTCTTCGCGCACGAGCCAGTCGACCACGCGGGGGGCTCGAGTGCGAATGGAGTTGACGTTCCAGGTGGCGATGCGCATGCCCTCAAGCGTAGCGCCCGCCGGTTCTTACGTTTGATTTCTGCGCGAGGATCGCCCCCACGCCTGCGCCGTCAGCTCGCTGCGGGGGCGAGGTCGTAGGTAACCCACGGCGTCTGGGTCGAAACGCGGTTGTAGAGGCTGCGCGCGACCTCGTTGTCTGCCGCCGTGATCCACCGCACCACGGTCGCGCCCTCGTCGCGTGCGATCTCGGCGAGGCGGGTCAGCAGCGCGCTGCCGACACCGTGACCTCGCGCGTCCGCCGAGGTGAAGAGGTCGTCGAGAAAGATGCCGTGCGATGCCGAGAGGGGCCGCGCGAAGGTGCGGTAGTGCGCGATCCCTGCAGGCACGCCGTCAACGAGCGCAACGAGTCCGCGGGTCTCATGTGAAGCGTTGTGCAGCCACGACCATACGGTGTCGATGGCGTCATCGCTGTGCACCACCTTGTAGAAGTCGCGGTAGCCGCGATAGAGCACGCGCCAGGCCTCACGGTCTGCTTCGGTGACGGCTCGTACGACGACCTCGTTGCTCATTTTCGCTCCTTCGCGTATTGCGGGTGATGGTGCCATCATATGGGTCGCCCGACGGGGGCAACCCGCAGCGTTGTAGTGACGAGGATCGCGGACCGCGCTCGCCGTCTACTTTGTTCGCAGCTCGCGCAGTTCTTCGCTTCGCCCGAGAATTTGGGGGTGAAGCGCGAGCACGAGATTTGAGATGGTTGGGGCCGACGAGATCGACGTGCCGAGTACCTCTTCGGCGCGAGAGAGCCTGTATCGCACGGTGTTCGGGTGCACGAAGAGCGCGTCGGCGGCAACGGCGATGTTTTGTTCTGCAGCGAGGTAGGTGATGAGCGTGTCGAGCAGGGCGGTCTGCTCGAGGGGAGCGAGCAGTTGCTTAATGTGCTCTTGAAGTGCGCGCTGGTCAACGTGCGAGAGCATCCAGGTGGTGAGATCGATGCGGTCGATGCGTACGGGGTGGCTGAGCGTGCTGCTCGGGTGTGCGCCCGCGCGGCTCCTTGCGATGCCGAGCGCGGTTTCGGCCTCGCGCACCGAGGCTGGCACCTGGGCGAGCGCAGAGAAGGGGGCCGACGCCCCTACGAGCATCTTGCCAGCGAGCGAGTCGATCCACTGCTCGCTCGCCGCGGTGTCTTGCACGAGGGCGGCGACGGTTGCGGGCGCGTCTACCTCGACCCGGCGAAGCATGATGAGCAAGGGTAGGCCTTCAGCTCGGGCCGTGGTGAGTAGGGACATGGTGTGAGACTCGTGTGCTGAGTCTTCGTCTGTGGGGCTGCATTCGAGCGCGCGCAGCCCGGTGTAAGCCGGAAACCGAAACTGGCTGAGCCTTGCCCAGAATCGGTGCTCGCGGGCGGGCAGAATGCCGTCGTGCAGTGACGCGAGCAGCTGTTCGTTATCGCGCCTGTCGCGCTGGGTCGCACCGTGCTGAATGCCGTAGACCGCACCGAGCAGGCGCTCGGCGGTGTCGAGTAGCACCTCGCCTACCTCGTCGAGGGTGTGATGGCCGCGACTTGCGATGGCGATGACGTGAATGCCGTCGCGCAGGGCGACTCGCCTGGTACGCACGAACCAGCGCCCGATCTCGAGCGAGAGGTCTTGCTGGTTGGTGGCCTGAATTTCGTTCCAGATCAACTGCGACGGTGCTTCGCCGGTGCTGGCGATCACGCTGCCCTCGAAGTCGTAGATGATTGCCGTACCGCGGCACAGCACACCCAGGCGGTTCACGAGGGTGCGCACGGGATCGAGCGAAGAGACTGCCCCGAGCAAGCTATTGGTGATGTCGAGCTGAGTCTGCGCTCGAGCGAGCTGCTTCTCGACGGTCTCGGGAGTTTCGGCGCGAGAGGCGTTTTCTGGGTATTTTTGTGCCGTCACCATGAGAACCTGTCGTTCATTTGTGCGAAACAGAGGTTCAGGGGCCGCTGTTGTCGGATTTTTTGTAAATTCTACAATCGACACCCGTGAATGCTGAGATTTCTCTAGTGACCGTGCTCAGCGCGGGCGTCATCGTTGAGCTACGGAATCAACGACGAACTCCAGGAGGGGCAATGAGCAGTGTCCGTGTCGCAGTAGACGTGGGTGGTACTTTTACCGACGTCTGCATCTTCGACGACGAGACCCAGCAGATGCGGGTCACGAAGGTGCCATCAACACCACACGACCCGATGATCGCGGTCATGAACGGCGTAGAGCGTGGCGAGATCGATCTGAACGAGGTGAAGCTGTTCTCGCACGGCACCACCGTCGCGACGAACGCCCTCATCACGCGCAACTTTCCGGCGGCGGCCCTCGTCACCACGAAGGGCTTTCGCGACGTGCTTGAGATTCGCGACGGCACGAAAGATGATCTTTGGGACGCATACAATGACGTCTCGGAGCCGTACATTCGGCGCCGCGACCGCTTCGAGGTCAACGAGCGCATTGACTACACAGGCCGCACTATCGTGCCGCTCGATGAGACCGAGGCACGCGAACTCGCAGAGCTGTTGAAGCGCCGCGGGGTCAAGACCATCGCGGTCTGCTTCGTGAACTCATACGCAGACCCGCGTCACGAGAGCCGCATGCGCGAGATTCTCGAAGAGGTCATTCCAGACGCAACGGTATCGACCTCGGCCGAGATCTTGCCCGAGATCTTTGAGTACCCGCGCTTCAACACCGCAGTCTCGAACGCGGTGCTCGCGCCGCTCGTTTCGGGCTACGTCAACCGCCTCGCGAGCGAGCTGAAAGACGGCGGCTACCAGGGCGACCTGCTGCTGCTGCACTCGGGCGGCGGATCGATGACTCCGCGCATGGTTGAGAAGTTTCCGGTCAGGCTTGCGGCCTCGGGCATCGCCGCCGGCGCAATCTCGGCGAAGCACATTGCCCAGCAGTGCGGCTACGAGAACGCGGTCAGCCTCGACATGGGCGGCACCTCGACCGATATCGCACTCGTGGCGGGCGGCGAGCTTCGCGTCTCGCAGGAGTGGCAGGTCGAGTACGGCCACCCGATCATCTTCCCCTCGATCGAGGTGCTGACGATCGGTGCCGGTGGCGGCTCGCTCGCGCACATCGACATCGCGGGCTCGCTGCGAAACGGCCCGCAATCGGCCGGCGCCGATCCCGGCCCCGCGTGCTACGACACGGGTGGCGACCAGCCCACGAACACCGACGCAAACGTGGTGCTCGGGCGCCTCGGCACCTCGCTCGCGGGTGGCGTGAAGCAGCTCAACAAGTCGCTCTCTGAAGAGGCGATTCGCCGGGTTATCGCTGAGCCGCTCGGAATGGGCCTTGAAGAGGCCGCGCAGGCGATCGTCTCGGTTGCAAACGCCAACATGGCAGACGCGGTGCGACTCGTCTCGATTCGCCGCGGTTACGACCCACGCGACTTTGCCCTGCTCGCCTTCGGTGGCGCGGGTGCGCTGCACGGCGCAGACGTTGCTCGTGAGCTTGGCATTCCGACTGTCGTGGTGCCGCCGAACCCAGGCGTGACCTCGGCGATGGGCTGCCTGCTCGTTGATATTCAGCACGACCTCGCGCAGATGTACACGGGCCTGGCGTCGTCGGCAGACGAAGAGGGCATCGAAGAGGCGTTCGTTGGCCTCGAGACTGAGGCCGCGGCGCGACTTCGTCACGAGGGTGTTTCGCAAGAGAACGCTATGCTGCAGCGCAAGATCTCGATGCGCTACTCGGGTCAGTGGCGTTCGCTGCAGGTGCCGATGGGCACCGGCCCCGGCGCGCTAGCGCGCGCGGTGCAGACGTTCCACGAGCAGTACGAGCGTGAGTTCTCGTTCCGTCAAGACGATGCCCCGGTTGAGGTTTACCAGCTGCACCTGACGGCAGTCGGCAAGACCCCGAAGCCGGCGTTCCGCCCCGCAGAGCTCGTCGCGCAGGGCGCGCCGGCCGCTCACGAGCGTCGCAACGTCTACTTCGGAACGCACGGCTGGGTCGACACCCCGGTGTACGAGCGCGACGAACTCGCCGCGGGTACCTCGTTCGAAGGCCCCGCCATCATTAACCAGCTCGACTCCACCACCGTCGTGCCCCCGGCCACCCGCGCCGAGATCGATGAGTGGCTCAACATTCGCATCTACCTCGAGGGAGGCAACTGATGAATACGCCAATTGCTGGCCGTGAGCTTGATCCGGTTACGTTCGAGGTGCTGAAGAACGCCTTCGCCACGAGCGTTGACCTGATGAGCGAGCAGATTCTGCGCACCTGCTACTCGTTCGTGATTTACTCGCGCGACTTCTCGTCGGCGCTCTGCGACAAGAACGGCAACACCGTGATGCAGGGCTCTGCAGACATCGCGGTGCACGTCGGCACGCTGCACTTTCAGTGCAAGTCGGTAATCGACGAGTTCGGCGACGACATTCACGAAGGCGACGTCTTCGCGGTGAACGACCCCTACCGCGGCGGTACGCACCTGAACGACGTCTCATTCATTCGCCCGGTGTTCTCTGAGGGGCGCATCATCGCCTTCGCACAGAACAAGGGCCACTGGGCAGACATCGGCGGCCCCGTGCCCGGCTCGTTCAACGTCTCGGCAACCGAGCACTTCGGTGAGGGCCTGCGCATCACGCCGGTGCGCATCTGGTCGAAGGGTACGTACCTGCACGACGTCGCACAGTTGCTCGTGTCGAACACCCGTGCACCCGAGCAGGCCATGGGCGATTTGCACGCCCAGTCAGAGGCGACCGCCGTGTGTGAGCGCGAGATCCTACGCCTCGTAGAGCGCTACGGCACCGAAACTGTCGAGCTCGCGATGCAAGAAACCCAGGATTACGTGGAGCGCACGGTGCTGCGCAGGCTCGAGGATCTACCGAAGGGCACCTGGAGCACCGTCGACTACCTTGATCTCGACCCGGGAGCACCCGAGGGTCTCGTGCCCGTCGAGATCACGATGACGCTCGACGGCAAGGGCATTCACTACTCCCTGCGCGGCGGCGCCGCGATCAAGGCCTTCTTGAACTCGGGCTACGGCACGACGTTCTCGGCGATCTACGCAGGCACGAAGACCTTCTTCCCAGACGTGCCGCTGAACTCGGGCTTCTACGCCGCGGTCACCGCCGAGATCGGCCCAGAGGGCACCGTGATCAACGCAGGCTGGCCGCTCGCGGTGACTGGCACCGTGTCGGGGCCGTACGAGAAGATCATGAACGGCATCTTCGAGCTCTGGTCGAAGGTCATGCCCGAGCGCGCGATGGCCTGTGCCTTCAACCTCGAGTACCTGCTGGTCGGCGGCCGCGATGCGCGCTCCGAGTCGAAGCCGTACTTCATGTGGTACGACTGGATGGCCGGCGGTTGGGGAGGCCGAGTCAGCAAGGACGGCTCGAGTGCAACGGCTCCGGTGTTCGGTGTCGGCCTCGCGGTGCAGGCCTGCGAGGGCCAGGAGCGCTTGACCCCCGTGGTGACCACGATGCACCAGATTGGTCGCGACTCGGGCGGCCCAGGTCGCTTCCGCGGCGGCTGCGGCGTTGAGAAGGGTGGCACACTCACCGATGCTGATGCCTCGGTGATGAGCTACTGCTGTGACCGCGCACGTTCGATCACCTGGGGCATCGAGGGTGGCCTGCCTTCGATTCCGCACGGCGTCTGGATGAATAAGGACACAGAGCGCGAACGCTTCCTGGGTTCAATCTTCTCGTCGGTGCCGGTTGAGCCGGGTGACACGTTCTTCCGCCCGTCAGCGGGCGGCGGTGGCTTCGGTGATCCGCTTGAGCGCACTCCAGAAGAGGTGCTCGAAGACATCATCGACGACTACGTCTCGATCGAGCGCGCCGCGATCGACTACGGCGTGGTGATTATCGAGATCGACCGCGGGCTTGACCAGTTCGAGATCGATCACGAGGCAACCAAAGAGAAGCGCGCCTGGATCCGCGAGCATCGCGACGCGTGGCTGCAGGCCGACCCGGCTGAGATCTCGGCGAAGTACCGCTCGGGTGAGCTCGACCTACTCGATGTGATTCGTCAGCACGGCGTGATCCTCGACTGGGGCACCGGTGAGCTTCTTGAAGAAACCACACGGCAATACCGCGAGCAGATGCAGCGCAGATCTGCAGACCACTGGAAGGCGCCTGAGGCGCTGGTCGGTACCCGGTAGTAATTCACCGAGTATCGAGGTATTCGAGGGCGGGCGAACAGAGAATTCGTTCACCCGCCCTCGAACCACCCAGTGCATTTGCCATATAAGAACGCTGTTGTTCTGGCATCTGCACCATTCACATTGAACCTTAAGCTTTACAAAATAGTCAGCGTGCCACCGGGGCGGGTAACCGAGCCAGGCCGGCTTGAACTCGATCTGAGCAATCGGAGCGAGCACTCGCCAAGGTGAGCGAATCGCACGCGGGACACGAATTTTCCACAACTCTGGATACCAATGGAGGTACGCAAATTGAGTTTTAATCTGACGGGTAGCAACGACGACGTCGAAGCTACCGATGCAATGGCTCGTCAGGGCAACGACGAAGACCAGATGAGCCGCGGCTCACTTGCGATGGCCTTCTACGGCGTCGCGAGTGCGTTCTTCTTCGTGTACATCGGTGCCGCAATGGCCTCGGCGTACGGCACAGCAAACGCAATCATCGGCCTCGTGCTGACGATCGCCTGCTACGGCGTAATCAACGCCGTGCTCTCGAAGTACGCGATCAACAACCGCACCACTGTTGCGCAGTTCTCGCGCACCATTCTCGGCACCGCCGGCTCGACTATCGCAACGATCATCTTCGCCCTCGTCGCGATCTACTACGCGGTGTTCGAGGGCTCGATTATCGCCTATGCCTTCATGGCGTTCTTCGGCGGCGAGATGTGGGTATGGAGCCTCGTGGTGGTGCTCTACTCGACCCCGCTCATCATCGGTGGCGTTCGCCGCTTCCTCGACAAGCTCAACGGTTGGCTCATGCCGATCTACTTCTTCGGCCTCGTTGCCGCGGTTATCTGGGCTGGCACCGTTTACGGCTTCAAGGATGACTGGCTGACTCACGCTCCCGAGATGGAATTGCCGTTCGCCCTCGGCGGTCCGGGCTGGCTCGCGACCTTCGCCGGCTACATGGGCATCTGGATCATGATGATGTTCACCATGGACTACGCGGCTCTCGGCAAGCGCAAGGACGTCAAGTTCCACCAGCAGGTCACCTTCGGCTGGATCTTCTACGTGCTCGCATACGGCTTCGCTGCATTCGTCGGCATCTTCCTGACCTTCACTATTCCTGGCGTTGAGGTCACTGAGACCGGCCTCGCGGGCGGCCTCGTGTCGCTGATGGGCGTGCTTGGCCTGATCGTGGTCTGGGTGTCACAGACTCGCATTAACACCGCGAACTACTACCTCGGCGCCGCAAACCTGCGCGCCTTCGGTGAGCGTCTGCGCATCAAGCTGCCGAACATCGTGTGGGTGATCATCACCGCCGTAATCATCTACCTGATGATGCTGCTGCCGATCGTGCAGTACCTGCTGCTCGCGCTCGCTTGGCAGGGTGTGCTCGTGACCGCTTGGGTGGCGATCGCTCTCGCGCACATTGCACTCTCGAAGGGCAAGGGTCAGGAGCACGGTGCAATTGATGATCAGCACTACCGTCCGTTCAACTCGAACGGCCTCATCGCCTGGATCGCGGGTACCGTGACCGGTCTGGTGTTCCTGCAGTTCGGCACCTTCAACCCCGAGCTGGCTGGCGTCGGCTCGACCTGGGGCCCGATTCTGACCGTAGTGGTTGCGGCAGCGGTCTACACGCTGCTCTGGAAGGCTCGCCCGACCAGCCGCACCGGTCTGATCAAGGTGATCAACCAGTAACTTCCTGTAAAGCGCTGCGGGCGCTGCTCACCCTCATTGCGGGGAGAGCAGCGCCCGCTTGCGTATTGATGCAGCCTCGCGATGAGCCCGTGCTGCGTCGCGATCCCACGCCACGAGGATCAGCCGAGCCACCCCCGAACTAATCGCTAGTAGGCCTCGAGATCAACGAGGCGCAGCGCCATGAGGCAGGTGGCGCGCCCGTCGAGGCTGCTGAGCGAGATGCTCAGCAGGTCTTCGATGTTCTTGAGGCGATAGCTCAGCGAGTTGCGGTGAATGAAGAGCTCTTCACAGGTCTTCGAGGGCTGTGCATCGTGCCGCAACCAGGTGCGCAGCGTGGGCAGCAGCTCTGTCGAGCGCTGCTCGTCGTGGGCGATGAGCGGCGAGAGAAACTGTAGCGCGGCCTCGCGCGCGCCACGACCTGCGGCTGCCGCGACAACCGCGCTCAGCCCGAGCCTGGGTGCCATCGTTGGCTTCGATATGTGCTTGACCATGTCGATCGCGTGCACGAGCGCGATGCGCAGCTCATCGATGGTCTTTGCCGGCGCGCGCAGCACGAGGGGCAGATCGGGGTCGATCTGCAGCAGACTCTGCGCAGTCTCTTCGAACTCGGTTCTGGGGTGCTGAATGAGCGCGAAAAGCCGGTCATCAAACTCGGCGATGCGCACCTCGTGAAAGCCGTCGTGCAGGGCGCGACGCAGCTTCCACGCGGTTGCGGCGTAATCGCCAGACATGTTTGCAACGACCAGGGCGGTCTCTGCGCGCTGCCCGAGGCCGAGATCTTGAAATGCCTTGGCAACATCGCCTCGTGTGACCTCTGACCAGGCGACGCAGCGGCTCACGAAGCGCATCATGTCTTGGTGGCTGCTCGCGTCGATCGCGACGCTGCGGTTCAGATGAATCGCGATGATCGATGAGGCAGGGGCGAGCAGGGTTTCGAGCTCTGCCGCTGAGCTGTGAATGCGAACTACGAGCTGGCAGGGGCGGCTGAGCCCCATCGGCAGAGGTATGGTGAGCGTGTCTGGCTGCTGCGCGGTGATGCTGAGCTTTTCGTGCCAGGTCACGGCCTCGGGGTACTGGGCGATGAGCGTGTCGAACGCGTCGTAGATCGCGACGGGGCTCTTTACGGTGCTGTTGATTGCCGCGAGCAGAGTTGACACTTCGGCTCCCTGGCTTGCGAGTCGGGCGCACTCGTCTGCGAGGGCCCAGCCGCGGTCTTGCAGGTTGAACTGCTCGGCCTGCAGCATGGTTTCGATGTACTGGAAGACCTTGAGCATGGCGACGGTGGCTGGCACCTCGAGCAGTGGCACATCGTGCTTGGTGCAGGCAGTGATGAGCCCGCGGGGCAGCTCTTTGTAAGCGGGGCCGACGGCGAACGCGACGGCGGCGACAGGCACGCGGGTGAGGCGCTCGACGTACGCATCCCAGATGCTCGCCTCGGTGAAGTTCATGCCGATGCCCGAGGTGAGCAGCAGCACGTTCTCGTCGAGAAACGGCGTGGGGTCGAGATACTCGGCCGGGGCACAGCGGCTGATCTCGTGCGCGAGGCGTTTTGTGCTCGATGGGGTTTCGAGGCCGAGCTGCAGAGAGGGGTCGGCCAGCAGATCTGCTACGCGCATCAAAACTCGTTTCTCGCAGTTGCACAACTTGTCTGTACACATTGTGGCATATGCACAGTCTGTTCTGCGCGGTCCATCGCGTAGCTTGTAAGGCATGACTACCAATGCTGCTAGTGAAATCACACTCAACTCAGACATGGGCGAATCGTTCGCTCTCCACTCGTTCGGCAACGATCCCGCGCTGATGCGCATCATCGACGTGGCAAACGTTGCCTGCGGCTTCCACGCCGGCGACCCGAACGTGCTCGAAGAGACCGTGCGCCTTGCACACGAAAACGGCGTCGGCGTCGGCGCACACCCCGGGCTGCCCGACCTCGTTGGCTTTGGCCGCCGCGAAATGAAGCTCATGCCCGACGAGGTTGAAAACCTGATTCGCTACCAGGTTGGCGCGCTCAGCGGCTACCTAAAGAAGTACGACATGCCGCTCAGCCACATCAAGCCCCATGGCTCGCTCTACGGCATGCTCGCCCGCGACGAAGAGCTCATGCTCGGCGCGGTCAAGGTCGCAAAAGACTACGGCGTGCCTCTCTTTGGCATTCCCGGCACGGCACACCAGACTGTCGCCGAGCGCGAGGGCGTGCAGTTCATCGGCGAGCTCTACGTCGACCTCGACTACAACGGTGAGGGTGGCCTCATCATTCTGCGCAAGCCGCCGAAGACCGACCCGGTCGCGGCCGCCGAGCGCGTGCGCCGCGCACTGCAAGATGGCGTCGTGTTCGCAAACGACGGCACCGAGCTCAACATCTCGTTCTCGAGCGTGTGCGTGCATTCAGATACGCCCAATGCGGTTGAGGTCGCCGAGGCCGTTCGTGAGGCGCTCAGCGCATAACAATCGTAGTGTTCGGCTTTACGGACGCACGGCCAACGACTGTGGCGGCCAGCGTCACTGCCAGCAGCTTCGAATCGGGCACATTCACCCTATCCTTCGTTACAGAACTACTCACCCCCACATCTCAACTAGAAAGAGTTACACATGAGTCAGCAGATTATTGCTCCGCTTCCAGGCATCTTTTACCGCCGCCCGGCACCCGACAAGCCCGTGCTCGTAGAGGTGGGCGACACCGTCGAGGCAGGCCAGGCAATCGGCCTGATCGAGATCATGAAGCAGTTCAACGAGGTGCGCGCCGAGGTTGCGGGCAAGATCGTTGAGTTTCACGTTGAAGACAACGGAATGGTCGGCCCCGGCGACGTCATCGCCACCATCGAATAGCAGTTTCCGGGCGGCGCAGAGAGGGGCCTTCACGTGAAAAAAGTACTTATCGCCAACCGTGGCGAAATCGCGGTGCGCATCATTCGCACTGCAAAAGAAATGGGAATCGCAACGGTTGCCGTCGTCAGCGAGGCTGACAAAGGCTCGAATGCCGAGCGCTTTGCCGATGAATCAGTGGTCGTTGGCCCGGCGCCGGCAGGCCTCAGCTACCTGAACCACGATGCGATCCTCGCCGCTGCTGCCGAAACCGGTGCAGACGCGATTCACCCGGGCTACGGCTTCCTGTCAGAGAACGCAGCCTTTGCTCGCAAGGTGATCGCTGCCGGGCTGACCTGGGTCGGCCCAAGCCCCGACGCTATCGATCTGATGGGCGATAAGTCTCGCGCCCGTAAGGCCGCTATGGAGGCGGGCGTTCCCGTGCTCGCAGGCACCGAGGGTGCGCTCGACACCTCGGGCGACATCGAATCGATCGCTGAGCAGATCGGTTATCCGCTCGTGGTGAAGGCATCGGCTGGCGGCGGCGGCCGCGGCATTCGCCGCATCGATGCCCCCGAAGATCTGCGCAGCACCGTCGAGGTCGCGCAGGCCGAGGCACAGGCAGCCTTCAACTCGAACGAGGTCTACTTCGAGCGCTTCGTGACCCACGCGCGTCACGTTGAGGTGCAGATCTTTGGCGACGGTGAGACCTGGGTGCACCTGGGCGATCGCGACTGCTCGATGCAGCGCCGCCAGCAGAAGGTCATCGAAGAGGCTCCGGCCCCCGGCATTCCAGACGAGCTGCGCCAGCGTATGCGCGACACCTCGGTCGAGCTGGCACGCCAGTCGGGCTACCTCGGTGCCGGCACCGTCGAGTTTCTCTACGACCCGGTGCGCCAAGAAGTCGCGTTTATTGAGATGAACACCCGCCTGCAAGTGGAGCACCCGATCAGCGAAGCGATCACCGGCATCGACCTGGTGCGTGAGCAGCTGCGCGTCGCCGCCGGTGAAAAGCTCGGCTACACCCAAGATGACATCAATTTCTCGGGTCACGCCTTCGAGTTCCGCATCAACGCCGAAGACCCCGACAACAACTTCATGCCGAGCCCTGGCCTCATCGAGAAGCTCGAGCTCGCGGGCGGCCCCGGCGTGCGCAGCGACTTTGGTTTCTCTGCGGGCCAGACCGTGATGCCGTTCTATGACTCGCTTATCGGCAAGCTCGTGGTGTGGGCGGCAGACCGTGAGCAGGCGCTCGCTCGCGCAGAGCGTGTGCTCGGCGAGACCGAGATCGTGGGTATTAAGACGACGGTGTCGCTCATGCGTCGCCTCATCGCGCTCGACGACTTCGCCTCGGCAACGCACTACACCACCTACATCGAATCTGTTCCTGGACTGTTGGGAGAGAAGGCATGACGCTACCAGAGAAGGCCCGGTACAGCTGGGGCGGTGACGAGTTCTTGCTCGTAGAGATCGCGCCAGACATGTCACTCGAGGCAAACTTTGTCGCGAACTCGATCGCGACGGGGCTCGAAGCGCAGGCGCTCGACGGCATCGTCGACATCTGCCCGGCGAACGCCTCACTGCTCGTCCGCTTCAACCCAGACGTGCTCGATCACGGCGTGCTAAAGAGCACGGTCGAGCAGCTCGAAGCCGACGTTCGCCAGGCGACGGTGCAAGAGCTGCAGACCCGCGTGATCGAGGTGCCCGTCTGGTACAACGATCCCTACACGACCGAGACGGGTGAGCGCTTCCGCAAGGGCTACCACCAGCAGCCCGAGGGCACTGACCTAGACTACGCTGCGGCGGTCAACGGCCTCGCGAACGCAGAAGAGTTCATTCAGCGTCACCATGAGACCCCGTGGCTCGTGTCGATGGTTGGTTTCGTTGCCGGCCTGCCGTTCCTCTTCCAGCTCACCCCGCGCGAGCGTCAGCTCGAGGTGCCCAAGTACCTGAGCCCGCGCACCGATACGCCACCGCTGACCATCGGCATTGGCGGCTGCTTCACCGCACACTATTCGGTACGTGGCGCAGGCGGATATCAGATGCTCGGCATCACCCCGACGCCGATCTATGATCCCACGCAATCTTTGCCTGACTTCGAAGATTTTATGGTGCTCTTCCGCACCGGCGACATCGTGAAGTACCGCCCGGTCGACGAGGCAGAATACCGCGAGATCGAGGCCGAGGTCGCTGCCGGTACCTACAAGTACAAGCAGGCCCCGGTCACCTTCACCCTGGCGGAGGCGCTCGAAGATCCCGATGGCTACAACAGCACACTTTTGGAGGCCCTCAATGTCGCTTGAGATTCTTACCCCAGGCCTCGCCACCACGGTGCAAGACCGCGGTCGCTTCGGCTACTACCGCTTCGGTATTCCGCAGGGCGGCGCCATGGATCAGTACTCGGCAGCACTCGCGAATCGTCTCGTCGGCAATACCGCTGACGATGCCGTGCTCGAGTGCACCTACATGGGGCCGAGCATCAAGACCGACGCCGACACCGTGGTTGCGGTGACCGGTGCCCCGATTGACGTCAAGGTCAACGGCGAAGTGGTTGAGCAGTATTCGAGGATCACCCTCTCGGCAGGCGATGAGCTCTCGTTCGGTGTGCTGAAGGGCGGCAGCAAGTTCTTCATTGCTGTCGCTGGCGGCATCGACGTGCCCGAGGCGCTCGGTTCGCGCTCGACCTACCCGATCGGCAAGATCGGTGGCTTCGAGGGCCGCGGCGTGCAGGCGGGCGACGTGCTGCCCGTGGGCGCCGGCGCCGGCAGTAATCTGCCGCAGCTCGATACGGTTCCAGAGGAGCTGCGCCCCGAGTTCAGTCGCGAGATGCGGGTGCGCGTGATGATGGGTCTCTACGATCACAAGCTGACCGAAGAGGGCATCAAGAACTTCACCGAGGAGGAGTGGACGCTGACTCCCGTGGCAGACCGCATGGGCCTGCGCTTCGACGGGCCCGGTGCTCCGTGGAAGGATGAGGAGCAGCCCTTCGGTGCTGGCCAGGATCCCTCGAACATCACCGACGCTGGTTACGCGGTTGGCTCGATCCAGATTCCAGGTGGCAAGCAGCCGATCGTGCTGCACTGCGATGCGGTCTCGGGTGGTGGCTACGCGCAGGCGGGCACCGTTATCAGTGCAGACATGGATCTCTTCGGCCGCATGGCTCCTGGCACCAAGGTTCGCTTTGTGCCTGTCACCATGGAAGAGGCGCTCGCGGCTCGTGCCGAGCGCCAGGCGCTTCTTGCCCGAGTCTGGTCGTAGCCTGTAGGGCAAGCCTACCGACCGACCTCTAACCGCTCTCTCACTGAAAGGGAGGCTGAGATGCCACTAGTCACCGTAAAGATGTTCGAACATCGCTTGCAAGACGACCCCGAGCTGGCGCAGCGCCTTGCTGTCGCGATCGATGAGGTCGTGGCAGAGCACTGCACTGGTGCAAACGGTGTGCGCCCAGACACCTGGGTCACCGTAGAGGGTGTGCCGCGCACGCAGTGGACATTTAACGGAGAGCTGCGCTAGGGCGTGTCTTGTAAATGGTGGCGCTGGCGACGACGACAACGAAGCGAGCGCTGACTTCGGGCGCACCGCAGCGCGACACCATATACAAGGCATGACCTAACCGCAGCAAACCAATCATCGCTTGAAGGCGGTCGCAACCTTATTGATTGCGACCGCCTTCAGTGCAACCACCGAGGTGTGGTGTGCGGTCGCAAATCGCTGAGTTGCCAGATTCAAAGGAGAAAATGTTGGTACTACTGATCGATGTACTCGGATACATCGGCATGGCGCTGCTGCTGCTTTCGTTTGCGCTGCTGACGCTAAAGAAATTGCGCGCTGATGACTGGCGCTACCCGCTCATGAACCTCGTGGGGGCTGCATTCGTGGCGGTCAACGTGGGCTATTACGGGTCTGTTCCGGCCGCCATTCTCAACACAGCCTGGTTCGTGATTGGCGTTGTCGGCTTTGTGAACGCGCGCAGGCGATCGAGCGCTGATCGTGCGGGTGTTGAGGGCTCGGTCTCTGAGGGCTAGTTTCGGCTCTGTCTGTCTGTCCGTCGGCCGGTGCTCGGCTCCCCTGGTGCGGAGGTGCTTGGTTCTTCTGCCGGGGTGCCTTCGGTCTTTTGCCGATGACGGTTACGCTGAGTGCATGGGCAAGCGAAAGACAGAAGAGCAAAAAGCAGAAGAAGAGAAGCGTTACGTGCTCGCCAGGGCAGCGGTAACAGATGGAGACTTCGAACCGTTTTTCTCCGACCCGAACCAGGCGATTCGTAACGTCGCGGCGGCAAACCCTAACGCCAGCGATGCGGTGCTCGCGCGGTTCGCGAGTGATAGTTTCTGGAGCACAAAGATCAGCGTTGCCGACCACGCCAACTCGTCTCGGGCAACCGTGCTCAGCCTGCTCGTTGCCGACCCGCGAAAGCGAGGGGTGGTGCACCACGCGGCAAGGCGCAGACTCGAGCGGGAGGGTGTGGCCTTCGGCGCCGACGGCATGCCGCTCGGCGACTGACTGGCCAGCTGACCTGCCGGCGGGATGGGGCGTGTTGTGTCGTGTTGCGAGCGCCGGCAGATCTGATTCGTGGCCGCGCACGTGTCCCTCGCCATCGAATGTATATGGCGCTAGCGAATGTGCCCCTTACTAACCGTATTTAAGGGACACATTCGCTAGCACCATATACATTCGCGGGTGATGGGTGCACTCTCGGGCTCGCTTCGGTAGTGACCGAATTGCCAGCTGCGATGAACGCGATGCGTTCATCCTCAGCCGCTGACGCTTTTGCAGGGTTCGATTCCTGTCGGCCACAAATGAGTGTGACCCCCGCCTTGCGGCGAGGGTCACACTCATTTGGAGGGGCCACGCACCAAGCCGCTTGGGGCAAAGCATTGCTTTGCGCGGCGTATGCGAACGAAATTCTGTGGAAACGTGGAATGTTTCCGTTTTGTTCGCGGGTGCTACTGCGCCCGGGCCGGCTCGGTCGCAGGCGCGGAGGCCTCGAAGTGAGCGGTGAAACCGCGAGCAGAGGGGCCGACGGGAATCGACGCAGATGCTGAGCTGCGCTCGGCATCTGCAGCACTCGCCTCACCTTTGGTTCGGCTCGTGCCGCGGGCAGTTCGAACGCGATGCGTTCTCTCGCTACCCGCGCCCTTTACGGGGTTCGATTCCTGTCGGCCCGCGAACGAAGAAGCGACCTACCTTACAGGCAGGTCGCTTCTTCGTTCATGGAGGGGCCGACGGGAATCGAACCCGCGTTCTTAGCTTGGGAAGCTAATGTCTTACCATTAGACGACGGCCCCGAGTGGGGCTGAGCCTCAACTGTTTAACCCTAGCAGAGGCGGCAGCCCCGATCCTCTCGTGGAGCAGTCTACTCTGCCGGTGCCGCGGGCTGGCACACGGCCCGCTCTGCAAGCGCTGTGCCCTGATCCTCGGCGGTCCACTCAACGCCCGCACCCGAGATCGCCGCAAGCTGCATCGCCAGCGCCTTCGCAAACCCTGCGCCGGCACTTGAGTTGTTGAGCGTGACCACCACCGAGAACTTGCCCGCGGGGTCGTGGTAGGCGGCGGTGATCGTGCCGGTCATAGATCCGCTCATGCCGTAGAGGGGGCCCTGCTTTTCGAGACCGAAGGTCCAGCCGTCAACGGGCGGCGCGGGCACCTCTTCGCCCTCGGCTGGAGGAGCGGGCGGCGGAGCCGACAGCGAGGTCACTCGCTCGGCCGAGCCCTTGCCGAAGCCGCCCGAGAGGTAGTGCTCGTAGAAGTTCTTGAGGTCGGTCACGGTGGTGACTGTTGCGCCGGCACCGCCGAGCATCGAGGGCGATACCTTTGGCGTCGCGACCGGTTCGACGGCCACGGTCTCGCCCTCGGCTGCGCCAGGAACGGAGCACACAGGTGCGCCACCCGACGAGGGGTAAGTGAGGCCGGTGAACCCACCGCCCGGAAGCTCGGTCTGGGACGCGGGATCGCTTGGATAACTGCTGTTGCCCATATCTGCGGGCGCGAATACGCGGTCAGTGAGCAGCTGCGGCAACGAGGTTTCGGTGACTTGGCGCAGCGCGCGCGCGAGCAGCAGGCTGCCGGTGTCGGTGATCTGCTGTGCCGCTCCCGGCTCGTTCACCGGCGAGTGCGCGAGCGACTGCGCGAGCAACTCGCGATCAGACCACGGCCGGATCGGGTTGTTCGCAAACAGGTCGACCAGAGTGGCCGACTTGAAGTCAGCCAGGCCCGAGGTCGCGTCGCAGAGCTGCCCGTAGGTGATGCCCTCAATGCCGACCTGGCGAGGCAGATCTTTCGAGACCTCGCGATCAAGCTTCAGCTTGCCCTCGTCGACGAGGCTTAGCAGCAGTGCGCACATGACGGGCTGCGAAGCCTGTGCCGCGCGAATGGGTGAGTTCGCGCTCACGCCTTCGCCGTATGCGTGCACGTAGTCGCCCGAGGCACTCCAAACGCCGACGATCGCCGAGTTCGAGCCGCTCAGCTGCATCGCGTTCTCGATGGCGCCGTCAATGCTGCCAGCGACGCCCGCGTCGATTGAGTTGACCTCGCCCGGCCCGGTGGCACTACCGCCGCCCGTGCATCCGGTCAGTGTGAGTGCGGCTGCGGCGAGCAGCGAGATGGCGGCGACGCCTGCGCGTCGTGTGCGTGAAGCAGCCACGGGGCCTCAATCTCTTGTGTGGGCATAAAACATTGCGAGTCTACCGCGGTGTGCTGAGAGCGAGTCGTGTCCGGTTTCGCGGTTCCCTAAGCAATTCGCATGGCGAGGATCAGCGCACTTCATCAGATGAATGAGGTATATTGGGGCGATTCTTACTACGATGGAGCGGTGAGTAACTTTGACGCGAGCGTGATCGCTGCCGTAACCGGACACATGAATGGCGACCACCCTGAAGACAACCTGCTGATCGTGCGCGCTTTCGGGCACCCAGGCGCGACCGGCAGCACCATGATCGGCCTCGACAACACGGCAGGTCTTTGGAGCGTCGAAGACTCGAGCGGCAAGCACGAAGTGCGCGTTGAGTGGCCGAGCGGCGCAATCAGCGAGCGCCCCGAGATTCGCCGCGAGGTAGTTGCCCTCTATAAGGCCGCTTGCGAGAAGCTTGGCGTACCCGCCCGCGAAGAGCACGCCCCCAGTGGCGGCGAGGCTCACGCGCACGGCGCCCAAGACGGCGCAAGCCCGCACGCAGCACACGGTGGCCACGGCGCGAGCCCGCACGGCCACGGTGCGCACGGCGGTGCAAGCCCCCACGGCAACCCGCACGCCAAGCCAGAAGACGACGGCTCGTTCTCGTACCAGATTCGCACCGCAACCTGGGGTGACCACTCTGACAGCGAGGGCTCGAGCGTGATGGAAGACATCATGCGCATGCGCGCCACTCGCGAGCAGTACGTCGACCTGGTCGTGCAGCACTTCTTCATGTACGAAGCACTCGAAGAGGCAGCGGAGGCACTCGCCGCAGACGAGCGCTTCGCGAAGCTGCACCCGGCCGCGCTCGTGCGCGACGAGACGCTCGTGGAAGACCTCGAGTTTCTCGTTGGCGAGAACTGGCGCGAAGAGATCAAGCCCGTGCCAGCAACCGTCGCATACGCAGACCGCATTCGCGAGATCGCTGCAGAGGGCTGGCTGCCCGGCCTCATCGCGCACCACTACACCCGCTACCTCGGCGACCTGTCAGGTGGCCAGATGATCGCAAAGCGCGTGAAGAAGCAGTTTGGCTTCGAACGCGCTGGCGTCGCGTTCTACGACTTCACCGAACTCGGCGACCTTGCCGAATTCAAGCAGAACTACCGCGGCGTGCTTGACGAGCTTGGCGAGACTCTTGACGAGGCCGAGCGTGAGCGCATGGTTGACGAGGTGCGCGCGGCGTACCGCTTCAACTCAGAGGTCTTCGTCGACATGAAGCGCGGCTAACATTAACATTCGCGTTGTCACGGTAGAGGAGCTCGGGCCCGTTCTCGAAGTATTGAACGGGCTCCAATGGCCTGTTGCGTTTGACGCGGCACCGGCAATCTTCGAGCGGCTCGGCTGGCAACTGCAGAGCGACGAGGGCGGCTTGACCGCCCTGCCTGTTTCGGTGCCAACTGTTTGGATCGGCGAGCTTGACGGGGAGCTCTCGCGCGTAGAGTTTTCTGTCTCAGACACCCTGCGTGGCACGCGCGATGAGAATCGCCCTGCCTTGCAGGCCGCCTTTGTCGAGGCCGCCCAAGTTGTGACGCGGTGCATGCAGAGTGGCCCGGACGGGGCTCCGCTTGATGACGAAGGTGTGGTCTGGGATCTGTGGGGCGGGCAGCAACTGCAGCTCATTCTGGGCGAGGATGCGATTAACCTCGATTATTGGTCGGAAGGCCTGAAAGAAATCGTGCGACTCGAATACGAGAGCGAGATGGGCACGCCCGGGGCCTCTGAAGAGCCGAATTTCGAGGATCACTACTTCTCTCGCGAGCACTTTTTCTCGCTGGGTAAAGAGACCACCTCTGGTAGCTACTTCTTGTCGTTTCCCGTCTCGAACGGTGCTGTCGACTACGAGGAGTATTTCTCGCTTTCGGATGACGAGTATCGGCGATTCATGGCAGATCCGTCTTCGGCGCTGCCGCTGCTAGAGCAATGCCGAAGGCATCAGCAGGATCGCCGCCTCATGCTGCTGCCCGGGAGCAATCGCGGCACCCCAACGTAGGGCAACCGGCTGAGTGGGCGGGTGATCCTCGCCTGAAACAAAGCTGACCCGCGGCTTACTAAGCTTGAGCGCGTGAGTAGTCAAGGCAAAGAAGCAACAGCAGCATCGCCCGCACCGGTCGCCCCCCGCGCCCGCGTCGCGGTGTGGGACAACGCCCGCTTCATACTGATTCTGCTCGTGGTCGTGGCGCACATGGTGTCGACCGTGCGCATGCAGACATCGTTCGGGTGGGGCTTCTACGTCTTCATCTATCTCTTTCACATGCCCGCGATGATTGGGCTTGCCGGTCTCTTCTCGAAGGCCGACGCAACCCCCAAGACCGTGCGCTCGACGGCGCAGTTGCTCATCACCTGGCTGGTGTGGGAGGTCATCTGGGCGCTGATTCACTTCTTCGTGAACGGTCAGGGCCTACCCGAAAGCTGGCTGGTAGCCCCGGCCTGGTCGCTGTGGTTCTTGGTGACTCTCGCCACCATGCGCATTCTGCTGCCGTTCATCGTGCGGCTGCGGCACCCGCTGTTGTTCTCGATCCTGCTGGCGCTCGTTGCGGGCCTGAGCCCCTCAATCGGCACCCAATTCTCGGCGTCGCGCACACTCTGCTTCATGCCATTCTTCGTGGCTGGTTGGCTGGTCACGAACCGCGGCTGGCTGCGAGGCCAGTGGTTTGAGCGGCCCGATCGCTCGACGAAGCTCATCGCGGCGGGCCTGCTCGGCGTAGTGGCGCTCGCCGTCGCAGTGCTTGCCCCGCTGCGCGATCTCTGGCGCATCGACACCTGGATCGTCTGGCGCGATGACTATGCCTGGCTGTTTGGCGACGCCCCCATCATGGGCTGGGCGCCGACCGAGTGGTGGGCCATTGCGCTCGGCGGCACCGGCGTGCGCCTTGCGCTCATCGTGGTGGCATTTGCCATGACCATCGCACTGCTGCTGCTCGTGCCGCGCGGGCACAGCATCATCACCGTCTGGGGCACCCGCACGCTCTACGTGTACCTGCTGCACGGCCTTATCGTGCAGCTGCTGCGCGGCACCGGCGCGGTCGCATGGTTCGGTGAGTTTGGCGAGGGCGGTGTGCTGATGCTCATCGGCCTCGGCATCGCGATCACACTGGTGCTCTCTATGACGTGGGTCACGAAGGTGTTTCGGCCCGTGATCGAACCGAAATTTGATTTGCTGTTCGAAAAGGATCCCGCTGCGATAGCCTCGAAATAGTCACGACGCGGGCGGGGGCCCGCGACAGATGACGCCGGAGGCCACTTGAAACGTGCGCAGCAAAGGCGGGGGAGCCGAGCACTCGTCGCCAGCATTGCGGGTGCGCTTGCCGTCGTGCTCGCGCTGTTAGGCTGCTCACCCGAGCCCGTTGCGGGGTGGTCACCCGCAGCGTTTTCGACCGTTCCCGGTGTAGAACTGGTCGGTGTGCAGGGCGCCGGGTCGAACGCTGGCGTCGGGGCCGATTCGGATGCTGCGCAGGATCTCGCCGCCCCGCAGGCGACCGACTCACTGACCGAATCGCAACAGCGAGAGCTCGGTCTGCACACGGGCCGACTGCGCAATGACGAGGCAGGGGTTGCTGCGCGCTTTGTCTACGTTCCGGGTGTCCCCGCGTTCAACGAGCGTGTGAACCAGGATATTCGCGCTGCGATTGCGACGACAGGTAAAGCTTACGCGCCGCGCGTCTATGCGCCAGAAACCGGGCGCACCGAGCGAGGCTGTGTGCCCGGGTCTTCGACCTGGCCAGCGGCCGATGTGCTCAGCAGGGTCGAGACGGGGCCGGCGGGTGGCGCCGGGGCCGCGGTCGTGTGCGACGTGTTCGGCGCCTACGGCAAGCTGATCGAGGTGCGTCTGCGCACGGTCACGGGTGATGCGACCGCAGTCACTTCCGATCAGGTCAGCGTAATGTTCGTCGACGTGACGGGCGGTCAGCTGCTGCAGATCGCAGATCGCAGATCAGTGGAGTGACTCGGCGCCTGTCGAGCTCTGGCGCTCGACGATCGAGCTGCTGCGCCGAGAGGCCGGCTCCATGAGCACTGCGCCGATCCTCGACCCAAATGAAACCCAAGTGGCGCTTGCCAGCGCGGCGCTGCATGCCGCAACCACAGATGCTGAGGGGGTGCTCGAGGTGACGCTGCCGTCGGGCATCGCGTCGCCCGAGCTTGAGGGGCTCGGCATCGAGGCCACCGCTGGGCCGATTGAGCTGCGGGTCGACGCCGTGACCGTCGCCACCTGGGCGAGCGAGCAATACCGGCAGCTGCACGCCGAACTCGGCAAGCCGTTTGTCGGTGTGACCGCTCAGGTGAACTCGGTGCCGATCGACTGCACGCTGATTCCGTGCGTGGCAGTGACTTACGATGATGGGCCGGGCGAGTTCACGCCGAAGCTGTTGCAGACGCTCAGTGACGAGGGTGCGCGGGTGACGTTCTTCTTGATGGGGTCGCGGGCGAATGCACACCCCGATCTGGTGAAGCAGGCGCAGGTCGCCGGGCACGAACTCGCGAGTCACACCATGACCCACCCAGATCTCACCACGCTTTCGGTGCCCGATGCGAAGGCGCAGGTGTTGAACGCGGCGGCGGCGATCAGTGCCATCACGGGGGTGCCGGTCACGATGTTTCGCCCGCCGTATGGCGAGGTCAACGACAAGATCATCGCCGCGGTCGGGCTGCCGAGCATTCACTGGAGCATCGACACGAACGACTGGCGGAAGCCGGGCCAGCAGGCGCTGATCGATCGCTCGGTTCCGGTGGCAAAACCGGGCGACATCATTCTCTTTCACGACACCCACTCAGACACCGTCGAGGTCGCGGGCACCGTGGTGCGCGGCCTGCGCGATCGCGGGCTCGAACTGGTGACCGTGACCCAGCTGTTTGGCGGGCACGTGCCCGGTGGGCGGGTGAGGTCGCGATGAGTGAGCTGGGGCGTCGTGGGCGCGCGTGGATCATGGCCTTGGTGGTGGCGGTGAGTTCTTCGGTGACCGTCGGCTTGCTCGCGTTGCTGCTGTTGCCCTCGCTGGCGAGCGTGGCGAGGGCCGAAGTCGTAGAGCGTGCCCGAACCTTTTCTTTGGAAGCCCCTGCTGAGGGGCATCGCGGCTTCGATGTCGAGCTGGATCGCGGCTGGTCTGCACAACCCGCGCCTCGTGGTGGGTTGCTGCTGCGCTCACCGGATCGGATGCTTGAGGTTTCGCTGCGGGCGGTGTCGGAAAATGCCCGGCTGGTAGACATGCGAGAAAGTCGCGAGGGTGAGGTGCCCGAGTACGCTGTTGTCGGGCCGGTGCTGAGCGAGGCACTCGAGAACGGGGCCGAGCTGAGTCACGGCCTGAACGCCGACGCCGAGCTGGTGGCTTTGCTGCGCCCTGAGGGCGCGAATGAGCAGGTGCTCGCCACCGCACGGGCTGATGATCCCGCGCTGCTCGATACCTATCGTGCCGAGCTCGCAGCGCTGTTTCTCGAGGTGCGCGCCGCGGGGTGAGCGCCCGGCCTACCCCTCGTCGGGCACGAGCAGCTGATGCTTCGCGAGCTCGCGGTAGAGCGGCGTCGAGTCGATCAGTTCTTCGTGCGTGCCCTCGCCGACCACGCGGCCGCCGTCGATCACGATGATGCGGTCGCTGTCGACCACCGTCGAGAGTCGGTGCGCAATGACGATCAGGGTGCGCCCGGTCGCGACAGAGTCGAGGGCCTCGCGCATGAGGCGCTCGTTGACCCCGTCAAGGCTGGCGGTTGATTCATCAAGCAAGAGGATCGACGGGGCGCTCAGCAGGGTTCTCGCGATGGCGAGGCGCTGCTTCTCGCCGCCAGAGAGCATGATGCCGCGCTCGCCAACCTGGGCGTCGAGCGCCCTCGCGAGGTGCGCGGCGCTCAGCCCAGCGCTCGCACTGGTCGCAACGTCGGGGGTTGCTGCGACACTGTCGGCATCGCCACTCGATGAAGAGACGGGAGTCGAAGTGCTAGCCATACTTGCAGCGGTGCGATCGAGAAGCCCGCCGAGGTTTACCGCGCGCAGCACTCGTTCGCATGCCGAGTCAGAGGCGTCGGGCTTGCCGAGCAAGAGGTTGTCGCGCAGCGATCCGGCGAGCACCGGGGCATCTTGCTCGACGTAGCCGAGCTGGGCACGTAATTCGGCGCGGTCGAGGGTGCGCAGGTCGGCGCCGTGCAGCGAGATCGCGCCGCTCTCGGGGTCGTAGAAGCGCTCGATCAGCGAGAGCACGGTCGACTTGCCCGCACCAGACGGGCCGACGAGGGCCACGCGTGATCCTCGGGCTACATCGAACGAAACCTCGTGCAGCACGGGAGTCTCAACGATCTCTGCCGGCGCGGCCTCGGCGTCGCGATAGGCGCCCCTGCCGCCGCGACCGCTCACGAGATCACGAGGGTCGATGCGGGTGGGTGCAGCCGAGCGGTAGGTGAAGCTGACTTGATTGAAACTGATCGCGGGGGCGCCGGTGCGTGAGGCCTCGGCGAGCGGGGTGATGCGGCCGGTGGGCGAGAGGGCAGCATCGTGCTCGGTCTCGGTGGGGCTCGATGCGATTTCTTGGATGCGGCCAAGCGCGCCGAGTGCCTGGTTGACGGCTGCGATCGCGCCGAAGGCCTGGCCGAGCGGGGCCACCATCAAGAACAGGAAGACGATGAACATGACGAGCTGCGAGATGCCGATTGCGCCAGTTGCGACACGGTAACCGCCCAGGCCGAGCACCACGAGAAACGACAGCTGCAGAGCCAAGAACGAGATCGGCACGATGAGTGCTGAGATCTTCGCGACCTTGAGGCCGAGCACATAGGCCTCCTCGGCCTCGGCCTCGGTCGCTTGCTGTTCACGTTCGGTGGCCCCGGCTGCGCGAATTGTGCGAATCGACGAGATCGAGCGCTCGACCTGCGCAGCGAGATCGCCCACTTTCTGCTGAGCCCGGGTGACGGCCGGGCGAATTCTCGCCGACACCAGCACGACCACCACGAGTGCGACCACGACCACAGAGAAGGTGATGCCGAACAGCACAGGGTCAATGATGAGCATTCCGATGAGCGCGCCGACAAAGACGAGCAGGCCGCTGATTGCCTCGACCATGCCCTGCGTGAGCACCGCGCGCAGCAGGGTCGTGTCGCTGCCCACGCGCGAGACGAGGTCACCCGTGCGGCGGCGATCAAACTCGCCGATAGGCAGGCGCAAAATGCGCGAGATCAGTGTGCGGCGGCTGTGCAGCACGACGCCCTCGCCCATGCGCTGCAGCACGTAGTGCTGAAACCCGCTAAGCAGCGCGTCGACGAGCACGAGCGCGCTGAGCACGACGAGCAGCAGGCCGAGCGGCTGGCTTGCCTGCACGCGCTCGATCACCTGCCCGAGCAGCACCGGCTGCACGAGCGAGGTGCCCGCGCCGATGATGCCGAGCGTCAGCGCGAGCGCCAGTGGGCCGCGCTGCGAAAGCAGGTAGGGAACGAGCTGTTTCAGCGAGGCGCGAGGGCCGCGGGAGCCGCGAGGGCGACCCAAATCTCGGGGTGCGCGAGTGTCTTCTGCCACCCGGCCAGCTTATGCGGTGGGGCTGACAGCTCCCTCAGCGGCGGGGGCTGCGGTTGCGTTGGCGTCTGCGGCGTGCGAGCTCGCGGTTGCGTTCGCGGGTTGCGCCGTTTCCGTAGCCCGGCGCTTCTTCCACGCGCTCCAGAAGATCGCGATGCCGACCGCGTAGACCAGCGTGCAGACCAGGCTGCCCTCGATGCCAAACGCGCCGCCCGTGAGCAGGTCGGCCGAGCCCGGGTTCGCGCTGAAGGTGAAGAACGAGTCGGAGACTTGCTGGCCCGAGACAGCAACCCCGAAGAGGTTGCCCTGGGCCCAGTTCCAGGCACCGTGCATTGCGCAGATGCCCCAGAGGCCGCCCTCGGAGAGCGACATGAAGCTGCCGAAGATCGCGAACAGCACGAGATTGATGACCGGCAGCGGCCCCATGCCGGGGTTCATGCCGTGCATGAGCGCGAAAAAGACGGCTTGCGCGATCACGGCCGCGACGAGGCCCCAGCGGCGGGCGACGGCCTGGGTGAGGTAGCCGCGCGTCAGAATCTCTTCGGTTGAGCCCTGCACGATGAAGCCGATCAGCATGATCGCGATGAAGCCCCAGCCGCTCGCATCCGGCGACGCCCAGGCCATCTGCGCCTGCCCGGTGATAACCGGCACGAGCACGCAGATCGCCATCATTGCGGCGCCGATGAGCCAGCCGCGGCCGGCAAGCCTCAGGCCTTCGCGCGGCGAGGTGAAGCCGATGGTGGCAAAGCGGCGGCGCTCCTTGACCGCCATCCAGAACCAGACGAAGCCCGTGGCGAGCGCGAACGAGAAGACCGCGAGCACGCCGCTCTCGCGGTCGAAGCCCACGTAGTCCATGGCGCTGAACGGTTCCCCGGATCGCACGGCGTTCACCGCGGCGATGATCACCTCGGTCAGCTTGGGCACACTCATCGCGATGTTAGCGAGCAGCAGCACCACGAACGCCATGATGATGCCCGTCGGCCGCTTCGCGAGCAGCATGCCGCCGGTCGGGGCGGGCAAGTCGGTGTGAGTGGCGCGCATCGTCGGCTCCTTTGGCGGCTGGGTTCAGGGCAGCAGAATTCGCCCCATTGAAGTCAGATTATCGACACGAGGATCGCCGAGTCTCGTTCTCACTGCACCAGAATGCGCAGCGGCCGGCCACTCTGCGCACGCCTGGCTGCGCAGGCACGACGCCAACCGCACCAAACAGCAGTAAAGGCATACGAAGTCCCGGAAATCGTGTGCCTTTACTGCTGTTTGGTGCTTTACGTGCTGGTCGGCGGCCTACCTGCTGGGTCTGCTGGTCGATTGCCCGCGTGCTGGTCGTACTGGTCCTGCTGGCGGGCGGCCTACCTGCTGGCCGATCCTCCGCGTGCTGGCCGGTTCTCCGGCGAAGCGCCCAAGCGTCCGCGCGAGGCTAGGCGCGCGCCTCGCGAATCGCACGCAGCGTCACCGCAGCGTGCAGCGCGGAAGAGCATGTGCCGACCGAAGAAAACTTGCGACACCTCGATCCCTTTCTGCTAGCATTCATTAAACATTCATTTAAGAATGAACATACTGCTTTCATCCACGAGAGGGACCACGCATGTCACAGCCGACAACGTCAAGCCCGGTCGCAGATCTGGGCGAATTTCGTCGCCGAATTCCGGTGCTCGTTCTTGAACAGCACGAGCTCACCCTGCTCGGCTTACGAGCTCTGCTGGGCTCGAGGCAGTGGGTTTCGCGTTGCTTTGCCGCCTCAGATCCCCAGGTCGCACTCGCGATCGCGCGGCGGCATCAGCCGGCCCTCATCCTGGTCAACCAGGCGTGCGGTTCGGGGGCCGGCATGCGGTTGGCCGCGAGTCTTCGGCGCATTGTGCCGTTCGCGAGAATCGTGCTGCTGAGTGCTTCGGGACGGCTCGACCGGCGAGCAGCGGAGGAGTACGGCATCGACGCCGCACTGCTCACCACGGCGCCAGCAGCCTCGGTTGTCGAACTCTGCACGAGTCTGCTCGACGGCAAGCTTCCGAGCAACCACGGACTGGGGTGCAGCGACATCGGTTATGCGCTTTCACCGCGTGAGACAGAGGTGCTCGAAAAACTCTCTCAAGGGTTCACCAATCCTGAGATCGCAGGCATGCTGCACCTTGCGCACGACACTGTGAAGCAGCACACGAGTGCGGTGTATCGAAAGCTTGGGGTGCGCAACCGCACGCAGGCGGCTAGCCTCGCGCGAGAGCACGGTCTGGTCGCGTGAACAGCGTGACATCCACATGCAGCACCGACTATGCGGTGGGAGCATACGTAAGTCCATAACGGCGGGCATCGCTGCCCGAACTCAATGAGGAGAACACAACGATGAGATATCGGCTTTCCGCTGAAGATCAGAAGTTCCGCGACGAATGTCGGGAGTTCCTGCAGAACAATATTCCGCAGGAACTTCGCGATAGAGTGGCGTCGCACAAAGAGCTGGGCAGGGAAGACTTTGTCACCACACAGCGCATCCTGAACGCAAACGGTTTGGCGGTGCCCGGCTGGCCGGCTGAATGGGGTGGGCGTAACTGGACATCGCTGCAGCACCACATCTGGCGAGAGGAACTCGCGGCCAACGACGTGCTCTCTCCGCTCGACTTCAACACCTCGATGTTCGGTCCCGTGCTTGCCGCCTTCGGCTCGCAGGAGCAGAAGGAGCGTTATCTCCCGGCGACTGCAAACCTCGACATCTGGTGGTCGCAGGGGTTCTCTGAGCCCGAGGCTGGCTCGGACCTCGCATCGTTGAAGACCACCGCGGTTCTCGACGGTGACCACTGGGTGGTGAACGGTTCGAAGATCTGGACGACCCTCGGCCAGTACGGCGATTGGATGTTCGCGCTTATTCGCACCGACCCGAATGCGCCAAAGCCTCAGGCAGGCATCAGCTTCATGATTATGGATATGACGACTCCCGGCATCACCGTGCGCCCCATTGAGTTGATCGATGGCAGCCACGAGGTGAACGAGGTGTTCTTCGATAACGTGCGTGTGCCCGTCGAAAACGTCATCGGTGAGGTGAATAAGGGCTGGACGTACGCAAAGTTCTTGCTCAGCAATGAGCGCGACGGCATCGGCGCGGTGGGATACAGCAAGCGCACCCTTGCGCGTGCGAAGGCAGAAGCCTCGAACCTCGGTTTGCTGCAAGACCCCGAGATCTCACGTCGATTCGTCGAGCTGGAGAACGAACTGCTGGGAGTTGAACTCACCGCGCTTCGCGTTGCCGGTGGTGCCCGCGAGGGAGAGCCAGACCCAGTGTCATCGGTGCTCAAGCTGCGAGGCTCGCGTCTCAGCCAAGAGGTGACCGAGCTCATCGTCGATCTTTCGGGGCCCGGCGGCATCGCTTCGGGCGCCGGCGACGACAGCTCACTTCCGGAGTGGGTGCGAAGCGCTGTGCCGCACTACCTCAATGAGCGCAAGGTAACTATCTACGGTGGATCCGACGAGATCCAGCGCACCATCATCTCACGCACGATCCTCGGAATGTAGGAGCAGAACACACATGGATTTCACGCTGAACGAAGAGCAAGAAGCTCTCAGGGAGACGGTCGAGCAGCTGGTTTCGAAGCAGTATCGTACCACCGAGGATCGCCGCAGGGTCACTACGCAGACCCCAGGTTTCAACGAAGAGCTGTGGCAGCAGCTTGCCGAACTCGGCGCGTTCGGGCTGCCGTTCGCCGAAGAGATTGGCGGGGCAGGTGCGGGCCCTATCGAGGTCGGCATCGTGGCGGAGCAACTCGGTCGTGCGCTTGCGCCGGAACCGTTTGTTGAGACCGTCGTGCTTGCGGGCGGCCTCATCGCAGAACTTGGCACCGCCGAGCAGAAGGAAGGGCTGCTCGGCGGCATCATTGCCGGGGAGTTCCAAGTGGCGTTCGCGATGCACGCCCGCGGTAGCCGTTGGCAGGCCGCGGCGAGCGGCGTTGCCGCGCAGCAGATCGGAGGCGGCTGGTCGCTCAATGGGCTGAAGGAACCGGTGCGCGGGGGCGGGCAGGCGCAGACTCTGCTGGTCTCAGCGACTACTCCGTGGGGATCCGGCGTCTTCCTGGTTGCTGCCGGTGCTGCCGGTATGGAGGCGCGGGACTATCGCACCCATGACGGAGGCCGAGCCGCCGGAGTAACGTTCGCGAACACGAGCGCTGTGCTGCTGGGCGAGCCCGGCGTTGACGCCGCGCCCACGATCGCGCGGGTGTTCGATCGTGCTCGTCTCGCCTATGCGTTCGAGATGCTCGGTATTCTCGAGGTGGGCCTTGAAGACACCGTCGACTACCTGAAGACGCGCAAGCAGTTCGGTGTGCCGCTCAGCAGTTTTCAGGCATTGCAGCACCGTGCCGCCGAACTCTACGTGGCGCTGGAGGTGACTCGGAGCACGATTCTCTGGGCAGGCATGGTGCTCGAAGCCGAACTCGCGGGGGATGCTTCAGCCGACGGTGCTTCGGCGATCACTCACGCGTGCCTCCAGGCCAATCGTGCGGCGCGCCTCATTGGGCAGGATACGCTGCAGATGCACGGCGGGATCGGAATGACCGCCGAGTACAGTATCGGGCAGCGCCTCAGCCGCCTGACTGCGATCAAGCGCGCGATTGGAGATTCGAATGTGTTCAGGGAAAGGCTGCTGCTGCGTCTTGAAGATTACGCGAGTGTGGATCCACTCGCATGAGTAACCCGAGATCGCTCACCGAGTTGCTCTCCCTCGAGCGGCTCGGGGGCGAGGATCGGTTTCGACAGGGATCGTTGCCGAACACCGAGGGCCGAAGTTATGGTGGGCAA
Organism: Actinomycetota bacterium; assembly: GCA_020161315.1. Taxonomy (GTDB): domain Bacteria; phylum Actinomycetota; class Actinomycetes; order Actinomycetales; family Microbacteriaceae; genus Leucobacter. Next base: position 126,657 of record JAIUOH010000001.1, read on the forward strand.
CTGCTCGCCCAATCGGTCGTCGCTGCGCAGCAGACGAGCGACTCCGATCGCGCTGTGCACTCCCTACACGGCTACTTTCTGAGCCCTGGAAACCTCGAACGACCGCTCGAGTACAGAGTAGAGCGGTTGCGCGATGGCAGGTCGTTCTCATCGCGCAGAGTCGATGCCTGGCAAGGCGATCGTCTCGTGTTCACGGCCACCGTTTCGTTTCATGTGCCGGAGCATGGCGTCGAACATCAGATTGATTTGCCCGCTGGGATTCCTGGTCCTGAGGAGCTCGCTGACCATAGCCCGTTTGCGGAGCCCGGCGATGGGCCGCCGAACTTTGAAAACATGATGGAGGCTCGCGAAGTACCCCCGGAGCTGTGGCCAGGCGATGATTCATTCCACGCAGCAGCCTGGCTGCGCATCCGAGAACCCCTTCGCGACGACCCGAGGCTGCACCAGGCTGCAGTCGCGTACTTGAGCGACGCGGTGCTGCAGTTTCCGGTGCTCTATTCGAACGGAGTCAGTTGGTCGACGCCTGATGCGGTGCTTGCGAGTCTCGATCACGGGCTCTGGTGGCACGGCGCCTGTCGCGCCGATGACTGGCTGCTGGTGACTCACCGGTCGCCGAATTCGCGCGGCGGCCGGGGTATTTCGATGGGATGTATCTACGATCGTGCGGGCAGAATGGTCGCGAGCAACGTGCAAGAGATGCTGCTTCGTCTCTGAGGCGGCACTCGCACCGCCAACCGGTCGGCCGGTGGTGCCCGTTATGGTCTCCCGGGAGCGCTCGGCATCTCTGTCGAGCCGGGCAGTGTCGAGTGCGCTTCTGCCGCGCCGACGAGCCGTAGCGTTGACTCGACGAAAAGCTCAGCGAGTTCTGTCGGGTCGAGTTGTCCCTCTGGTTTGTACCAGAGCACGACGTACTCGATGCTCGTCAGGATGATCGACGCAACGACTGACGAATTCGACATGACGAAGGATCCCTCGTCGGTGCCTTGCTGAAGAATTTCCTTGAGGAGCGAGCGGTGCAGTTGCTGCCACTTGCTGACAGCTGTCAGCGCGTCGGGGCCGAGGCTGTTCTGCAGTGACATGTAGCCGAAGTTGATCTGCTCCTCGCTCTCCTCGACCTGGGAGCTGACGAATGTGCGAACAAAAGCCTTGAGTCTCTGAACGCCCGTCTTGCCCGAAGCATCGGCTGCGGCGAGGCGTTCGTAGCTTGTGCGATAGATCTCTTCTAAGGCGGAGGCGAGCAGATCCTTCTTCGATGGAAAATACCAGTACAGGTTGCCCGGAGTCATGCCTGCTTCGTCCGCGATGCGAGTAACGGGGGTGCCGTCGTAACCATCGCGCTGAAACAGCATCATGGCGACTCGCAGGATCTCGACCTCTCGTGCTCTCGTGCTCGGATCCTGAGTCTTCTCGCGTGAGGGCATAGGCAAAGTATAGGTCCGCCCCCACTGCGGCCCCGTACCCGGTTTTCAGCCTCACCCGAACGGGGGTATTGGACGGCCCGAGGCACGAGAGCCCTCGCGCGATAGAGCAAGCTGAAGTGAGCCCATGTGCTTGGGTCAAACGCGAACAGCGAAGCGGCTGGTTGCTCGGCTGCCTCGACGAATCGTTCGGTTCAACTTCGTTTTCAGAAAGAGATGCCATGCCCGAAGCAGTGATCGTTTCTACCGCCCGCTCGCCGATCGGCCGAGCATACAAGGGGGCTTTGCGTGAGATGCGCCCCGACGACCTCGCGGCAGCGATGGTGAGAGCCTCGCTCGACAGGGTGCCAGAGCTGAATTCCTCCGACATCGACGACCTGATGCTCGGCATTGGTTATCCGGCCGGTACAGGAGGCAACAACGTGGCTCGTGTGACTGCGGTGCTGAGCGGTTTGCCCACGGTGCCCGGTGTGACGGTGAGCCGCTTCTGTTCGTCGAGCCTGCAGACGACGCGCATGGCGTTCCATGCGATCAAGGTAGGCGAGGGCAATGCGTACCTCTCCGTCGGTGTCGAGAGCTGCTCATCCTACGGTCCCGATTTCGCAGACACCCCCGCAACGTTCAACCCGAAATTCGCGGAGGCGGTGGCACGTTCTGCTCGTCGTGCTGAAAACGGGGAAGCCTGGAGCGACCCCGAAGAGCAGGGTCTGCTGCCCGATGTCTACATCGATATGGGGCAGACTGCTGAGAACGTCGCTCAGACGCTCGGCATCAGTCGCGAAGAGCAAGACGCCTTCGCAGTGCGCAGCCAGAATCGGGCTGAGGCCGCGATCGCCGATGGCTTTTGGGCGAGCGATATCACCCCGCTCACGCTTCCCGACGGTACTGTGCTCGACCGCGATGAGAGCCCCAGGGCCGGTGCCACGGTCGAGAGTGCTGCGGCGCTGCAGCCGGTGTTCCGCGCGAATGGCACGGTGACGGCTGGTAACGCGTGCCCGCTGAGCGATGGCGCAGCAAGCCTTGTCATCATGTCGGATCGCAAGGCGAAAGAACTCGGGCTCACCCCGCTCGCGCGAATCGTTTCGACCGGTGTCTCTGCGCTCTCGCCGGAGTTCATGGGGCTCGGCCCGGTCGAAGCGTCAAAACGTGCGCTTGCGAATGCCGGCCTGACCACTGCCGACATCGACCTCTTCGAAATCAACGAGGCGTTCGCCGCGCAGGCGATTCCCTCTGCCCGACAGCTCGATATCGACGAGGACCGTATGAACATCTTTGGCGGTGCGATCGCTGTCGGCCACCCCTTCGGCATGACGGGCGCGCGAATCACGGGCACGCTGATCAATGCCCTGCAGCGCACCGACGGCCAATTTGGTCTCGAAACCATGTGCGTCGCGGGAGGCCAGGGAATGGCGCTGATCATCGAGCGGCTGAGTTGATCAGGTAGCTCAACTTTCGCTAACGGCACACAGGCTTGAGGCCCGGAGACGATCCGGGCCTCAAGCCTGTGTGCCGCACAGAGCGTTGACTAGGCCTCCGCAGCGTCGGGGGTGCCGAGCACGAGCGTGGCCGCCGACATGAAGCTGCCGCCGTTGCCCAGCACGACGGAGACATCGACACCGTCCACCTGCGCAGCGGCTTCGCCGCGCAGCTGACGCACCGACTCCTGAATCGCAAACATGCCGTACATGCCGGTGTGCGTGTAAGAGAGCCCGCCTCCGTTGGTATTGACTGGTAGTGAGCCGCCTGGTGCGGTGTTGCCGTCGGCGATGAACGAACCTGCCTCACCGCGACCCACGAAGCCCATGTCCTCCAGCCCGTAGATCGGCAAGTGGGCGAACGCATCGTAGATCATCACGTGATCGACGTCGGAATGGGTGATGCCGGCAGCGCGAAACGCCTGAGCGCTCGACTGCCTGAAGCCGCGCGAACTCGTGGCATCTGGCATCTGCGAGATGAGCGGGGAGTCGACACCAGCGCCGGTACCGAGCACGTGCACCGGAGTGTGCTTCAGGTCGAGATCTTTCGCCCGCTCCGCCGAAGTGAGAATGAGCGCGCCCCCGCCGTCGGTGACGAGGCAGCATTCGAATAGGTGCAGTGGGTAGTTGATCATGCGAGACGAGAGCACGTCGTCGACCGTGATCGGGTCCTTCATATAGGCGCGCGGGTTCATCGATGCCCACTGTCGCTGCACAACGGGCACAGTCGCCAACTGTTCTGGCGTGAGGCCGGTCTCTTTCATGTAACGCAGCAGGGGGATGGGGAACGACTGCACGTTATCGATCACGCCGTAGGGCAGCTCGAACTGGGCGAGTGCCGAGTACGGGTCGTAACTCCACTCGGGTTGGCCGGTGAACGACCGACCAGACTCGCCGTGCGTGATCAGCACTGTGGTGCAGTGGCCCGCGGCGATCGCGGCCGCAGCATGGCGCACCATGTAGAGGAAGCTCGTGCCGCCGATCGAGGTCGAGTCAACCCATGACGGATTGATACCGAGGGCGTCGGCGACTTCGAGCGGCCCGCCCGGCACCGCCACGGCGGCGATGCCATCGATATCGTCTTTGGTCAGCCCTGCGTCGGCTAGCGCGTTGCGCGCCGCCTCGAGGTGCAGCATCATGTTCGAGTATTCAGGCAGCTTGCCCAGACGATCGGTCTCAGCCGCGCCGATAATGACCGCGCTCATGCTGCAGCCTCCTCGAACTGCGCTGCGGCCGGGGCGAACACCGGCACGGTGTGGTCGCCACGATTCTCGAAACGTACCTCGAGCGGCATGTCGAGGATCAGGTGTTCAGGTGTCTGTTCGATGTCGACGATGTTCGTGAGCATTCTTGGCCCCTCTTCTAGAGTGACGATGGCGATTGAATAGGGTGCCTCGTAGCCGTAAACCGAGCGCATCGAGATGCTGTACGAATACAGCGTGGCGCGGCCCGAGGCGGTGAACCAGTCGGTGTTCTCGCTTCCGCAGTGGGGGCAGAGCGGACGGGGGTAGAAGTACGCTCTGTCGCAGTCGTCGCATCGCTGAATGCGCAGTTCTCCGCGCGCTGCGCCATCCCAGAACTCCTGGGTCTCGGGGGTGGGTTTCGGAACCCACTTCGTTGTGTAGTCGTAGGACATGGGTCTCCCTTCGGGAAGTGATTGGAATGCGGAAGGTTTGGGAGGCGCAAAGGGCGCTACTCGTGTTCCTGTACAACTTCGGCGGTGAGGCGGTGATAGGCGCTGCGCGCCTGTGGAGTCGCCTCACGGTCGGCATCGAGCAGGTGACGAGCTATCCCGACGATCATCAGCGCCGCCGATGGCTGATGAAACTGTGTCACCGATGGGTAGATCTGCGCGACTAGTTGCATGGCGCTCAGCGCAGGGCTGGCGGCGATCGCAGAGCGCACCTGCTCGATTTTTCGGAGCCGTGCGGCGAGTAGGCGTTCCAGTGCACTGTGGGCATCGGCGATGAACGTACCGTGCCCTGGCTGCCCGGCGATCCCGCGACCCTCGGTGAAGCTCAACAGTCGTTCGATCGACCGCAGGTACTCGCGAAAATCACCGAACACTCCGCTGGAATGACCACCCAGCAGGGTGTCGCCCGTCACGAGGTACTTGCCGTCGAGATCGATGCAGATCGAGTCGTCGCTGTGCCCGGGGGTGTGCAGCACCACCCCTGACCCACCGTATTCGGCGAGGTTGGTGCCCTCGCCGATGAGAACGTCGGCGAACTGGCGCGACGCCCCGAGTACGGGTGAGGCGGTCGCGACAGCAAGCTCTCGGGCACCATCACTGTGATCTTCGTGGCCGTGCGTGAGAAGCACGCCAGTAACTGACCACCCCCGGGACTCGGCTTCCTGCTGCAAGAACTCGAGGTACTTCTTGTCGGCAACCCCGGGATCTACGACGACGCATCGATCATTAGATTCGGCGGCGAGCAACCAGGTGTTCGTGCCACCGTAAGTCCATTCATCCGCGTTCGGGGCGCGCATCTGAACGATGCGCGGGGCGACCATTGCAGTAGTTGCCGGGCTTGTGGCGAGCGTGGGGGAATGCTCCATCACCAATCCCTTTCTAGAATGTAATTCTAAAATAACTATCATGACGATATCGATTCGGTCAAGCGGGTCGGCAGCTCGAGCGCGATGCGAGCGTCGGATCTGCTTAGATGGTGTTTCAAGCGAGGGGTGAAAACATGTCCGACCCAGCAGAGAAGCCGACGCGCCGCTGGCGTTCGACTGAGGCGACCCGGCAGGCGGTCCTCAACGCTGCCATCGAGGTGTTCGATAGGGACGGGTATTCCGAGGCGAGGATCGGCGAGATCGTCGAGCGATCCTCGGCGAGCGTCGGCAGTATCTACCATCACTTCGGGGGGAAAGCCGAGATCTTTGAGGTGCTCTGGGAGCGCTATAACGATGCGATGTGGCAGGCGGTGCGCGATGCCGTTTCGTCGGCTCGTGAGGCCGGAGAAACCGACCCTATGGAAAACGCTCTCGTCGGCGCCCGGGCGTACCTGTCTTCTCTTACTGACCCCGAACACGCGAAGTTGGCTCGCATCATGGCTACCGGTGATGCACCTCCGGAACTCTCGGAGCGCATGCAGAAAGAGCAGCGCAAATGGGTGCAGGGCAACGTGCATGCTCTGGGGTTCGGCCGCGGAGTTGACGCCCAGCTGCGCGCCTCGGTAGTGGTGGCGATGCTGGGTGAGGCCGAGATGACTTATGCGCGAGACCCTCGCGAGGGGTTGCTCGAGGAGCTCACCGCATCGATTGACGACATGTTGCGGCGGTTGCTCACCAGGTAAAAGTATGGCGCTGGCCGGCACCACTCGCGCATCCCCCAAACGGGCGAGCTGAGATCCAAGCGTTGCCTTGTGAAGGTGCCGTGACTCCCACGAGGTCTTGACAGTCGATTTAGTGCGCCATACCATCTAGAACACCGCTCTAGAATTTAATTCTAAAAACGGGACAATGAAGTCATCGCGGCAGAGTGGCCGCCGAAAACTGAAAGGGGATAGTGAACAAATGAGTGTTCAAGCTGCCGCCGAATCCGAGCGATCGACTGCGTGGCTCGTTGCGCGCATGGACCGCCTCCCGGTTCTGGGCACCCACATCGTTTGGGTAGTCCTCCTCACCGCCAACCTGACTATCGACTACTACGACAACGCGCTCTTCGCCTACGTGCTGCCGCAGATCATGGCAGACACCGGCATGGATCTCGCGCAGGTCGGTGTGATCAGCAGCGCATTCTTCGTGGGTATGATCTTCGGCGCGATTATCGGCGGACGGCTGGCAGACCGCTACGGCCGCCGCACAGTGATGGTGTTCGCCACTGCCGTCTACTCGATCGGTGCAATTGTCACCGCCATGGGCAGCGACTTCACCACGATGTTTCTCGCGCGGCTGTTCACCGGTATCGGCGTGCAGGCGGCGACCTCGGTGCTGCTGGTCTACATCGCCGAGATGTTCCCCGGCAAGATCCGCGGTCGCGTGGTTGCAATCGTGACCGCTGCCTTCGCTGTGGTCGCCCCTCTCGTCGGCTACCTGGCCATGGTGACGATCCCGAACGGTGGGCCTGGAACGTGGAGGATGCTCTTCTCTTGGGGTGGCTTCGGTCTCGTGCTGATTCCGTTCGTGCTGATGCTCATGCCCGAATCGGTTCGGTGGCAGGCTTCGCGAGGCAAGATCGATCAGGCATTCGCCCTGCTCGAGAAGCTCGAGGCTCGCGCGGTAGCGTCGGGCAAGCAGCTGGTCGAGGCGAAGCCGATGGCGGAGTCCAAGGTGCGCGAGTTGAGCCTGCGCGAGATTTTCCGCTCCCCGAGAATCATCCGCACGATCGTCGTGATCTCGCTCGCCTACTTCGGAACCACGCTCGGGCTCTACATGGTCTCGAACTATCAGATCTACGTGCTTATCGACGCACTGGGCTTTGACGAGACCAAGTCCTACTCTTGGGCTACTCTGTGGGGTGTCATCGCGATCGCAGCACCCTTCCTCGCGCTGCTGGTGATGGATCGCTTCGAGCGCAGAACGCTGATCTTCATCACCTCTGTGCTCTCGGCCGTGCCGCTGATCTTCTTCGGCATCTCGACCAGCGACTGGGTGATCTTCGTCGCCGGAGCCTTCTGGGGTGTCTTCGCTTCAGTTGTTGTTTCAGCGTTCTACGCATACATTCCCGAGTCGATGCCCACCGAGGCTCGCGGCCTGGGTAGCGGCATCATGATCAGCGTCGGCCGCTCGGGTGGCGTTGTCGCCGGTGTGCTCGGCGCGGCGCTTTACTCGGGCGGCGGTCGAGCAACGCTGATGATCGTCTCAGCGATCGCGTATGTGCTCTTCACCGTCGTACTGCTCTTCCTCGGGCCGAGGACCACGGGCCGATCGCTCGAGAGCGTTGCCGCTGAGGAGATCGGGCTCAAGACCGAGGTCAACCAGGTCGTCGTTCCCGAGTGAACACACGCTTCACTCAACGCAAACACCACATCACCTGAGAGGGAACCTTCATGACAACGCTGAACGGAAAGGTCGCGGTCGTTACCGGCGCGGCGCGCGGAATCGGTGCCGGGATCGCGAGGCGACTTGCCTCTGACGGAGCACGAGTCGTAGTGGTCGACCTGAGCGAGGATGCAGCCGCAGAGACCGCAGCCGAGATCGTCGCCGCTGGCGGCGAGGCAAAAGGGTTCGGCAGTGACGTCTCGGACGAGGCATCCGTTACCGCCACTGTGGAGCGCATCGTCGCGGAGTGGGGCGGCATCGACATCCTGGTCAACAACGCAGGCATCATCAAAGACAATCTGCTGTTCAAGATGACAGTCGCAGACTGGGACGCCGTAATGGGCGTACACCTGCGCGGCAGCTTTCTCTGGGCGCGTGCCGCGCAGGCGAGCATGGTTGCGAAGAAGTGGGGGCGCATCGTCAACCTGTCGAGCACCTCTGCATACGGATCTCGCGGCCAGGCGAACTACTCCGCCGCGAAAGCAGGCATCCAGGGCTTTACGAAGACGCTCGCCATCGAGCTCGGCCCTTTCGGTATTAACGTGAACGCGATTGCGCCCGGCTTCATTGCCACTGACATGACCCGCGCTTCAGCCGAACGCATGGGCATGGAGTGGGATGACTATGTGACGCAATACCTCCCCGAGATTCCGGTGCGTCGAGTCGGTGAGCCGGCCGACATCGCGAATGTCGTCTCGTTTCTGGTCGGCGAGGATTCCTCGTACGTCAGCGGCCAGATCATCGACGTCGCAGGCGGCCCAGCCCACTGATGAAGCCGTGCGGCGCTGCCCCGCGCGTACGTACGCCCACCCACTCGCCTCCTGAACAACCGAACGAATCGGAAAGACCCGAAGGAACAGAACCATGCTCGACTTTTCTCTCAGCGACGAACAGCGAATGATCCGCGATGCGGTTCGCGCATTCATTCAAAAAGAGATCTACCCGCTTGAAATGCAGGTGCTGCGCAACGAGCGCGAGGGTCGACCCGCACTTGAGCCGGGTCAGCTGCGAGAGCTGCAGAACAAGGCGAAGGAACAGGGATTCTGGGGCGTCACCACCCCCGAGGAGTTCGGTGGCGCAGATCTCGGTGCGGTCACCAACTCGCTCATCACCATGGAGGTAAACCGGAGCTTCGTGCCATTCAGTTTCGGCGGCTGGGCCGACAACATTCTCTTCGCGGCCAATGCTCAGCAGCGCGACGAGTATCTCATCCCTGTGATCAACGGCGAACGCATCTCTTCGTTCGCGATCACCGAGCCCGGTGCGGGTTCGGATGCGACGCAGATCCGCACCCGCGCGGTACGCGACGGCGATGACTGGATCATCAACGGCGAGAAGACCTTCATCACTTCGGGCCACGAGGCAGATTTCGTGATGCTGTTCGCTGTGACCGACCCTGAGAAGGGCGTCAATGGAGGGGTGACCTGTTTTCTCGTGGATCGCGCGATGGGGTACACCTCACACCTCATTCAGACCATGGGTGCGCCCGGTCCTGCTTGGCCCGCATCATTAGTGTTCGAGGACGTGCGGGTGCCGCATGCCAACATTCTCGGCGAGGAGGGCAAGGGCTTCGAGCTGGCGATGTCGTGGATTGGTGATGGCCGCTATGTGATTCCTTCGGGCGCCATCGGTGCGTCGGAACGCCTGCTCGAGATGGCCATCGAGCACTCGAAGAACCGCATCTCGATGGGTAATCCCATTTCGGAATATCAGGCTATCCAGTGGCAGATCGCCGACTCGCACGTCGAGATCGAGCAGCTGAAATGGCTTACCCTGTTTGCCGCTTGGCAGGTCGAGAACGGACAGGATGCCCGGCACTCGGCGGCGATAGCAAAGCTCAGCGGCGCTGTCACGGCGAACAAAGTGGTAGACCGCGTGCTGCAGATTCACGGTGGCATGGGCTATACCAAGGAGCTGCCGATCGAGCGCTGGTACCGTGAGCTGCGCCTGGCGCGCATCTACGAGGGCACAGACGAGATTCAGCGCCGCACTATCGCGCGTAACCTGCTCAAGGGTCACGCAAAGCTCGGCGAGATCGGAGGCTGAACATGTCGAATCATGCAGTAGAAACAGCTGAGCGCCGCGTTCGCATGCCGATCAGTCCGGAGCGCATGCACGCGCTCTTCAATCCGCGATCCATTGCTCTGATCGGAGCTACCGAACGGTCGGGTTGGTCGTGGGCAACCTTTGCGAATCTCACCCCGGATCGCTTTTCAGGCGAGGTGCACCTGGTCAACCCCAAAGGCGGCATCGTGCACGGGCAGCAGTCGCTTTCGAGCGTTGAGGAGCTGCCCGAGAACGTCGATCTCGCGTATGTGATGGTCGGTCCCGCGGCAGTGGTCGACGTGATGAAGCAGGTCGCGGCCAAAGGGATCAAGTCTGCGGTGCTGCTGACTTCGGGCTTTAGCGAGGCAGGGCCAGAGGGAGCCGCGCTTGAACTCGAAGTGCTTGACATCGCTCTTCAACACGACATCACGATTCTCGGGCCGAATGGCAACGGATTCGCGAACTTCGCCGGGCATGTGACTCCGTACGGCCTCAGCATCCCGAGGGTTCCGCTGATCGGGGGTATCGGCGTGGTGCTGCAGAGTGGCGGGCTCGCCTCGACGGTGATGGATCTGGCCCTCGCCCGCAATGTCGGCGTCAGCATGCTGACCGCGATGGGCAACGAGCTCACCACCACCCTCACCGACGTGGTGCGATACATGGTGCACGACGACGCGACCAAGGTGATCGCGATGTTCGTAGAGAGTATTCGAGACCCCGAAGCGTTCCGCGTCGTCGCTCGAGAGGCGCTCGAGGCGGGTAAACCGCTCGTCGCCATGAAAGTGGGTCGCAGCGCCGCCGGTGCGCGCGTCGCGAACGCCCACACCGGTGCGCTCGTGGGCGACGACAGCGTGATCGATGCGGTGTTCTCGCAGCTCGGCGTGGTTCGAGTCGACTCGCTCGAGGACTTGGTCTCGGCTGCTGAGATCTTTGCCAGCGGTGCCCAATTCAAGGGCAATCGCTTCGGTGTTGTTTCATCGTCGGGCGGTGCGAACGAGATCATCGCCGACTGTGCAGAGCCGGTGGGTCTGGTCTTTCCTGATTTCAACCCCGAGACGGAGCAGGCGCTGCGCGAGTTCTTGCCAGCCTTCGCGAACCCGCGCAATCCGGTCGACCTCACGGGCTTCGTGGTAGTGCAGGAAGATCTGCCCGAGCGCGCTGCCGAGGTGGTCGCGCAAGATCCGAACATCGACGGGGTGATCTACTGGACCGATCTTCCTCGTGAGCGGCCCGCCGACCCGGCCACTCACGAGGCCAACGTCGACTATTACCGCAGGCAGGTGCAGGCCTTCGCCAAGGCCGAGACCCCCGTGGTGCCCGTAGGCACCGCCTTCACCGACATCACCCCCTACGGTGCCGAGGTGTCAGTCGCAAGCGGGTATCCGAGCGGCCTCGGGGGCATTCATCACGGCATCGCGGCTCTCGGTAAGGCCGTGCAGTGGCAGCTGCAGCGTGAGGACCGCCTGAAGGCACTGCAGGATGACCGCGCGGTGCAGCCACTCGATATCGATGCGGCACCGGGCAGCACCTTCGGCGAGCACCGCGCAGCCGAGCTGTTGCGCTCAGAGGGTGTGCCGATGGTGCCCGCGACGCTGGCCGCTTCCCCCGAGGAGGCAGCTGCGGCTGCCGAGAGCTTCGGATTTCCGGTCGTGGTAAAGCTAGCCGCCGATGAGGTGGAGCACAAAAGCGATATCGGCGGTGTCGCGTTGCACCTGAACAGCGGTGACGAAGTGCGGGCGGCATTCTCAGCCGTCACCGCTGCCGGTGCTCGCGCAGGTGTGGTCGACCCGAAGGCGCTCGTACAGCCGATGCGCTCCGGCGGCGTTGAGCTGATCGTCGGCGTGGTGCAGGACCCGGATTGGGGTCCGGTAATGGCCGTCGGTCTCGGCGGTATCTGGGTCGAGGTCTTCAAAGACTCCGTGCTGCATCCACTGCCCGTGAGCCGAGAGCGTGTGCGTGAAGGGCTCACCGAGCTGCGGGCGGCCGCGCTGCTGGACGGGGTGCGCGGAGCAGAACCCGCGGATCTCGATGCGATCACCGACGCCGCAATGTCGGCCGCAGCTGTCGCGGAGCGGCTGGGGAATCGTCTCGAGTCTCTCGAGATCAACCCGCTGCTCGTGCGCGGCGGTTCCGTAGAAGCGCTGGACGCGCTCATCACCTGGAGGTAATCATGGCGCTGAACCTTGAATCCGTCGGTTCGTCGACGGCTCCCCAGCTGGTGAGTTGGGATTCGAGAGACGTCATGCTCTACGCGCTCGGAGTGGGTGCAGGGCAAGCCGATCCTGCGCGGGAGCTTTCCTTCACTACCGAGAACAGTGAGGGCCACACCCAGCGCGTGCTGCCGAGTTACGGTGCGATCATCACCGACTTCCTGGCCACGGAGTGGGTCGATGTTGGCGAGTTCAACGAAGAGATGCTGGTGCACGCCGAGCAGCGCCTCGAGGTATTCGGCGAGCTGCCCGTCGCGGGGCAGGCCGAGGTTGTCACTACGGTCGACGGCATCTACGACAAGGGCTCCGGTGCGCTGGTGGTGACCACCGCGATCGCTCGCGACCCGCATACGGGTGCCGAAATGGTGCGCTCGACTGCTTCGCAGTTCATCAGGGGAGAAGGCGGCTTCGGCGTCACGGGGCCGAAAGCCAGCTGGGAGCGGCCCGAACGCGACCCAGACTGCCGCATCACAGTCGGGGTGCGCGAAGATCAGGCACTGATCTACAGGCTCTCCGGCGACCGCAACCCCCTGCATTCCGACCCCGCGTATGCGGCATTGGCGGGCTTTCCGCGGCCTATTCTGCACGGAATGTGCAGCTATGGGATCACCGCACGTTTGCTGCTGAACGCCTACTGCGACGGCGATCCCGGCCGGTTTCGCTCGCTCGACGCGCGCTTCAGTGCCCCGGTGTATCCGGGAGATGAGCTCACCGTAGAGGTCTGGGCGCTCGGCGACGGCGAGCTCAGGTTCGTGGTGCGGCGGGGCGGCGGCGAGGTTGTGCTCGACCGAGGCCGGTTCGGCTTCACTGGCTGATCCTGCGCGGCCCTAGAGTAGCTGCGTCGGCCGGGCGTCCGCGCGAATCACCAGACAGCAGTAAGGGCACACGAAATTCAGGAAACCGTGTGCCCTTACTGCTGTTTTGTGCTTTACGTGCTGGTCGGCTCTCCAGTGAGAGCCCGCGCTGTCGCCGGCGTGGGCTACCCGCGCGCCTCGCGAATCGCACGCAGCGTCACCGCAGCGTGCAGCGCGGCCTCGGCGGCCTCGACGCCCTTCGACTCGCGCGATCCCGGAAGCCCCGAGCGGTCGAGCGCCTGCTCGTCGTTGTCTGTCGTGAGCACACCGAAACCGATCGGCTTCGAGGTGTCGAGCTGCACGCGGGTGAGCCCGTCGGTCACCGAATTCGCGACGAAGTCGAAGTGCGGGGTGCCGCCGCGAATGATCACACCGAGGCAGATCGCCGCGTCGAAGCCGCCGCCGCCCTGCGAGGCAGGGGTCAGCGCCGCCTGCGCCGCGAGCGGCAGCTCGAACGCGCCGGCGACCTGAAAGAGCGAATGATCGGCGCCCGAGGCGACGATCGTCTCGTGCGCGCCCTTGATGAGGCCCTTCATGACCTCTTTGTGCCATTTGCCGGCAATGACAGCAACCCGCAGGCCGGTGGCATCGACTGAGAGTGTGGGTGATCCTTCGCCGCTCATAATGCGCCTCCCTAACTCGCTATTCGCGAAATCGTTACTCGTTCGAATCGGTCGGAATCATGTGCCCCATGCGGTCGCGCTTCGCCGCAAGGTAGCCCGCGTTCTGCTCGGTGAGGCCCACGTAGAGCGGAACGCGCTCGCTGATGGTCACGCCGCTCGCCTCGAGCTGGGCGACCTTGTCGGGGTTGTTGGTGAGCAGGCGAATGCTGCGAAGCCCGAGGTCTGCGAGGATCTCGGCCGCCGCGCGATAGTCGCGCGCGTCTACCGGCAGCCCGAGCTGGAGGTTCGCGTCGAGGGTGTCGACGCCGCTCTCTTGCAGCTGGTAGGCGCGCAGCTTGTTGGCGAGGCCGATGCCGCGCCCCTCCTGGCCGCGCAGGTAGATCACGGCGCCGCCGCGCTGGTGCACGAGATCCATGGCGGCCTGCAGCTGCGGGCCGCACTCGCACTTCAGCGAGCCGAAGGCCTCACCCGTGATGCACTCTGAGTGCACGCGAATGAGCGAGTCGTCGCCGAGCAGCGATCCGTCGGGGTTCGGCGCGATGAGCGCGACGTGGTCGACGCCGTTGCGGCGGTCGCGGTAGGCGCGCATGCGAAACTCGCCGTGTTCGGTCGGCACGAGGGTGTCGGCGCGCAGGCTGACCTGGCGGTGCTCGGTCGGCTTCACGGGGCAGCCCTCGGGGTCGCGCTCGTTGAGGTAGGCGGCGAGCTGCTCGATCGTGATGACGGGCACGTTCTCTGCCTCGCCGAGCTCGATCAGGCCTGGCAGGCGCATCATCTCGCCGTCTTCGGCCACGACCTCACCGATCACGGCGACCTCGCGCAGGCCAGCGAGGCGCATCAACTCGACGGCGGCCTCGGTGTGGCCGGCGCGGGCGCGCACGCCCCCGTCGACCGCGCGCAGCGGCAGCACGTGGCCGGGGCGCTTCACGTCGGTGGGCTCGGCGTCGGGGTTCGCGAGCACGCGCAGCGTGGTGGCGCGGTCGCTCGCGCTGATGCCGGTCGTCACGCCCTCGGACGCGTCGACGGTCACGGTGTAGGCGGTGCCGCGCACGTCTTCGTTGCGCTCGACCATCATCGGCAGATCGAGCTGGTCGGCGATCTCGTTGGTCATGGGCGCACAGAGCAGGCCCGACGACCAGCGCACCGTCCACGCGACCCACTCGGGGGTCGCGAGCTCGGCCGAGAGAATGACGTCGCCCTCGTTCTCGCGGTTCTCGTCGTCGGCGACGAGCACGGGCCGGCCCGCCGCGATGGCGGCGATGGCCTCTTCAATGGTCGAAATGCCTGGGGTGCTCATGTGCGGTTCCTTTGCTGGTGAGCTGGTATCTGAAGTGTAGGGGCGTGGGATCGCGGCTATGCCGAAGCCGTGCCGTCGTTTGCGGCGCCCGCGCCGATTCCGAATCGCAGCATTCGGGCCACATGCCGGGCGAGAATGTCGGTTTCGAGGTTGACTCGGTCGCCGGGCTCGAGCGCGCCGAGCACGGTCGCGGTCAGCGTCTCGGGAATGAGGGAGACTTCGAACCAGGCCTGAGGATCCTCTTCGCTCGCAATATTCGAGACCGTCAGCGAGACGCCCGCGAGCGTAACCGAACCCTTGTCGACGAGATAGGGCGCGAGTGCGGGCGCGAGCGAGAAGCGCAGGGTGCGCCAATTGTCGTGCTGCGTCGCCGAGAGCAGTTCGGCGGTGCCGTCGACGTGGCCCTGCACGATGTGGCCGCCGAGGCGGCTGTCGACGCGGGCCGCGCGCTCGAGGTTGACGCGGTCGCCGACCCGTAGTGTGCCGAGGGTCGACATCTTGATCGACTGCTGCATGACGTCGGCCGTGAACTCGTTATTGGAATTTCCAATAACGGTGAGGCAGACGCCCGAGACCTGAATTGAGTCGCCGTGCGCGGCATCGCTCGAGACCTTGGGGCCGCGCACGGTGAGGCGCAGCGAGTCGCCGACGGGCGTGATCGCGGTGATCTCGCCGATCTCTTCGATGAGGCCTGTGAACATCAGCGCCCCTCCTCGTTCTGTTGTGTGGGTGAATCTGTGGTGGTCGTGTTCGGTCGCGCCATCGCTACCGTCGCGCGAATCAGCAGGTCGTCGCCGAGTCGCTCGACACCCTCGATGCTGAGCCGTCTGATGCCGGCCATGCTCTCGATGCCGAGGTCACCGATGGCGAGGCGCGGGCCGCCGAGCAGCGCGGGGGAAACGTAGATGAGCACCTCGTCGGCGAGGCCAGCGGCGATGAACGCGCTCGCGACCGTCGGGCCGCCCTCGACGAAGACGCTGCGCACGCCGCGCTCGTGCAGTGCCTTGAGGTGCGCTGCGAGGTCGCTGCCATCGAAGTGCAGGGGAGCGTCGAGGCCGTGCGCTTCGAGCGCGGGGTGCTGATTGATGCGGGCGCTTGCCGCGATCTCGCGCCGCCCGAGCACCACCGGAATCGGCTGATCGGCCGCGGGCACGAGCAGCCCGTCTGGGGCAAGGTCATCTCGCGCGGTCAGGGCCGGGTTATCGGCGATGAGGGTTGCGGTACCGACGAGGATCGCGTCTGCCCCTGCGCGGCGGCGATGCACATCGCGGCGCGCTGCCGGGCCCGTGATCCACTGACTGCTGCCGTCTGCAGCGGCGGCGCGGCCGTCGAGGGTCTGCGCCCACTTCACGGTGACCCGTGGTCGCCTTGCCTTCTGCGAAACCGCACCCTGCCGCTCCAACCATGAGGCGAGCAGCTCGAGGCCTTCGGGTTCGAGCACTCCGCCGAACACCTCGGCGCCTGCCTTGCGCAGCGTGGCCGCCCCGCCAGAGGATGCATCGCCCGGATCGCTGACCGAATACACGACTGTGCCGATCCTCGCCTCTGAAAGCGCGACCGCGCACGGCCCGGTGCGACCGGTGTGATTGCAGGGCTCGAGGGTGGCGACGGCGGTGAGCTCGTTTGCGCGGGTGCGCCATTCGTCGGGCAGTGCCGCGAGAGCTGCGACCTCGGCGTGCGGGGTGCCTGCGCCGCGATGCCAACCCTCGGCGACGATGTTGCCGGCGGGGTCGAGGATCACGCAGCCGACCTGCGGGTTCGGGTTGTCTGCGGGCCCGCGCGCGGCGAGCTCGAGCGCACGGCGCATCGCCGTCTCGAGGGTATCGCGACCGAGCATCGTGCTACTTTCTGCGCGCCGGGTCTGCGAGGTCGCCGACTGTACGCCGGTTACCTTGCGTTCCTCTCATCCGGACTCGCACGCGGGCGACCGCTCTCGCAACTACCTCGTACATCACCGTCGGCACCGGAGTCTCACCGGTTCGGCCCCGCTGGCGCGGGGTTCGCGGGCTATACCGCCGGTTCAGATTCTCACTGACCCCGGAACACGCTTACTACTCTAACGTGCAGAACTACGAATTATTCCCGAAGTATTTGATGTGGAACGGCAGAACCCGAGGCGGGTTCTGGGCATACGGTGCGTAACGCGATGCGTTACTTTCAGTGGCTTGGCCCGCAGACCCCCAAATCTATTCCCGTGCATTAAGTTTGGGGTGATCCTCGTCTTGAAAATTCATCGAACGTGTCGGTTTTAGGCGAGCGTGCTGGTTAACCTCCGTAGAAAACCGACACGTTCAACGAAAACCCGCACACTCGGCGACGTAGAACTAGTCGAGAAACTTGAAGCCGCCAGAAATCGTGTTCATCGTGAGCATTCGCACGAGCAGAGCCACCATCAGGTCTTTCTCCTTCGGATCGCTCATCGCTACCATTAGCGTGATCGCCGCCAGCGCGTTGTTGCTGATGCGCGGATTGCCATTGTCACTGTTCAAGATGCCATTGCGGGCAAGGAAAGTTACGAACAGGGCAGCCGCACTGCGCTTGTTGCCATCTGACAGCGGGTGATCTTTCACCACCAGGTACAGCAGATTCGCTGCCTGCTCTTCAACGGTTGGGTAGAGAGCCTGCCCGCCGAAGCTCTGGTATATCGTCGCGACGATACCTTCGAGCGCATCGCCGCGCTCCCTCCCGAGCAACCCATCAGCTGGAAACTCAGCGGCAAGCTGCCTAATGACATCGCGTGCTTCATCGAGGGTGAGTGTCCATCCTGGCACCGCTGACGGTTGCGCCTCGAGCGCCCCTTCGTCGTAGTCACGCAGCAACGTCAAGCTGGGGAGGTACCCGGCGAGCACGTCGGCAACCCCCGCGACGAGTTCGTCACTGGAGCGGCTTAGCACCTGGACGATCGACCCGAGTTGCTCGAGCCGCTGCTCATTGAGAGTGTACCCCTGCACGAGATACTCGCGCAGGCGGCCCGGATTCTAGTTGGAAGTGCAACACCCGGTCGTGGGGGTGAGTTCCCAGGCTAGCTCGTTGAAGACCTCTGCCGGGGTCGCCCACCCCAGGACCTTCCGGGGGCGGTTATTGATCTCGCTCACGA
>JAIUOH010000056.1 GCA_020161315.1 Actinomycetota bacterium
CGGCATTCCTCGCTCGGATACCGGTCCCCGGTCGAGTACGCTCGATCTTGCACCCACCAGTTAGAAGAAATCGACTCGCATACTGAGCGGACCTAACAACGGGGGCGGCCCACCAAATTCTTGACCCGGGAACCAGGTGACGAGCACCGCCGACACTTCGTCACATCTACGAGCAATCTCGGCCGCATCAACCCCGATCAGTGTCATGACAAGCGGCACACCGCCGGGCAGCACAGGCGCAAAGTCGACCTCGATCTGTACCTGCTGCCCCACCGCGAGATCGAGGTCGACACCCCTTAGCCGCGGCGTAAGGAACACCCGAATGCTCTCCTCATCGCCCGGCTGCACCTCACCGCCCAACACGGTCTCTCCGTTCACGCGGAACGTCACCCGACCAGCCATGTCGAAGGCAATCTTCTGCAGCCCACTCTGCTGCACGGTGTACGTGGCGCGAAACTCGACCCACTGCGTGCACGCGTATACGACTTCGTAATCGCACAGCGGGCACCGGTGAGCCGAGAGCAGACTGCGGAAGCCCTCGATCTTCCACCCTCGAAAGCAAAGTTTCACATAGACCGTCTCGCCGAGGCAGGCGCGCTCGACGTCGAGTACCGTCGCGTCTCAGGAAAACAGGGACCCGGCGCCGGGCACCCAGCAAAGCTCTATCGCCGGGCGGCAACCGAGATTCATGTTTCGCTGCCCGAACGCCGGTACGACATCATGGGACACATACTCGCCTCAGCCATCGAGCAAACCCAGGAGGGAAAGAACCTCGATACTGCAATCAAATCTTCCGCACACGCTGAGGGAGTCACGGCGGCTGCAAGCAGTGCCGCGAATGCGGCAGCTTCGCCCCAGGAGGCAGCGCCACAGCCTCTTGAGGGAGCGCATAGCGCACTCTCTACGCTCGGGTACGAAGCTAGCCTTGAGAATACGACGATCTGCCTGCGCAACTGCCCATTCGACGCCCTCGCGGCCCGACACCGCGATCTCGCGAGTGGCGCCAACCAGCGCTTTGTGCAGGGTGTTCTTGATGGGGCAGGCTGCACCGGTGTCGCCGCACATCTTGAACCTGCCACCGATCGATGCTGTGTAGTCGCTCGCGCCCAGAGCAATCTAAACAAACCCAGCTGACACACCTAGAATCGCGAGTATGACGCAATCACCCGAGCTCGTGATCGTAACGCCCGAGGCCACCCCTCAGACTCACGAGGCGATGCCGCCCGTCGCGAACCACTCGGCATTTGTGCGAGCCCTCGACAAAGCGCTCGCCGTGCAGCGCCCTGTCGTGCTCGCGCACATTCGCAGCGTGCGGCTTCGCCATCCCGAGGCAACGCCCGCACAACTCGTGCGCATCCTCGAACGCCGCTACCTACTCGCGGTAACCGGCGGCGGCGCTGCTGTTGGCGCAGCCGCGGTGATTCCAGCAGTCAGCACTCCCGTTGCGCTCGCACTCTCTGGCGTCGAAACTGTGGGGTTTCTCGAGACCACAGCACTCTTCGCGCAGTCCGTCGCCGAGGTGCACGGCATCCACGTCGAAAACCCAGACCGGGCAAGGTTGCTCGTCATGACCCTCATGCTCGGCCAAGAGGGTGCACAACTGCTCGGCCAGTTCACCCAGCAGGCAACAGGAAAGGGCCCCGCCCGCTCGGCATTCTGGGGTGAGATTGTCACCAAGACACTGCCTCGCAACGCCGTCGGCCCCGTGCTCGACCGCCTGCAAACCGTCTTCATTCGTCACTTCGGCGGTGCAGCCGGCGCCTCGTTTCTCGGCAAGGCAATGCCCTTCGGCATTGGAGCTGCGATCGGCGGTACCGGAAACCATATTCTTGGCCGTCGCGTAGTCGCTTCTTCACGAAGAGCCTTTGGCATCGCACCGATGGCGTTCTCGGCAGAGTTGGCACCAAAAGAGGGCGCGAAGAGGATCGAGCACCGCGTGCTCGCCGGTGTACGCACTGCGGGCGCCACGGTCGGCGCCGGGGTCGGCGCGGTTGCTCGCGGCACAAAGCGCGCGGTCACCAGCAAGAAAAGAAAAGCCAAAGCCGAACTCACCGCAAGCGAGCCCCAGCAGGCCCTTCCCTACTCGTCTGCGGAATAGGAACGCGCGCTATATACGTGAAGGCGATTTCTCGCCTTCACTGCGAGGCAGCGCCGCAGCCGTCTCGGCTGCGGTCACAGCACAGCCGACTAGCAAGCGGTCAAGCCCTGATGTTAGGGAATGGGCACGGGAGTTACGCCAAGCGGCGCAAGCCCTGCTGCACCACCGTCAGGTGCAGTCAGCACCCAGATGCCGCGCGAGTGCACCGCAACCGAGTGCTCCCACTGCGCACTCATCGAACCATCGGCGATCGTGACGGTCCAATCGTCGTCTTCGATCACGGTCTCGATAGTGCCCGCCGAAATGATCGGCTCGATCGCAACCACCAGACCGGGCTTCACCTCGGGACCCTTGCGCGGCATCGCCACGTTAAACACGTGCGGATCCTCGTGCATGCTTCGCCCGATGCCGTGCCCGATGTAATCCTCGAGCACCCCGTAGTCGCTTTCTGCCTGCACATAAGCCTCGACAGCAGCGCCAACCTCATTGAGGTGCTTCGCCTTCGCGAGTCGGGCGATCCCGCGCCACATTGCTTGCTCGGTGACATAGCTGAGACGCTCGTTCGCGGCCGTGAGCTCTGGTCGCGCTGGATCGGGCAATACCACCGTGATTGCGGCATCGCCGTGCCAGCCCTGCACCGCAGCACCGGCATCGAGCGAGACAATGTCTCCCGGCTCAAGCGGCCGGTCTGTGGGAATAGCGTGCACCACGTGCTGGTTCACGTTTGCGCAAATGGTGTGGTGATAGCCGGGCTCCATCATGAAGTTCGGCTCACCGCCCGCATCGCGAACCGCCTGCTCGGCAATGGCGTCGAGCTCAAGCGTGGTGATGCCAGGCCTTACCGCGGCAGCCATTGCAGCAAGCGCCGCAGCGGTCGCTCTGCCCGGCGCCTCCATGAGCCGCAGCTGAGCTGGCGACTTATAGATTGAACGACGCAGTAGACCGCGACTCACTCGACTCCCCCGGTTACCTAAATTACTTCGCGAGCTGCGCGTCAAGCGCCGAGGCGATGCGATCTGCAACCTCGTCAATGGCGCCAAGCCCGTCGACCGACACGAGAATGCCGCGCTCGGTAAACAGCTCGATCAGCGGAGCGGTCTGTTCTGCGTAAATGTCTTGACGGTGGCGGATGACCTCTTCGGTGTCATCTTCGCGACCCTCGATCTCGGCACGCTTCATCAGGCGAGCAACGACCTCGTCGGTGTCGGCCTTGAGCAGCACAACCGCGTCGAGCGAATCGCCCTCGAGCATGCCGTCAAGTGCGTGCACCTGTTCGACGTTGCGCGGGTAGCCATCGAGCAAGAAGCCGCCGGCGGCGTCATCCTGATGCAGGCGATCGCGCACGATCTCGTTGGTGAGCGAGTCAGGGACCAGCTCACCCGCCTTGATGATCGCCTGCACCTGCAGGCCGAGCTCAGTCTGACCCTTGATATTCGCACGGAAGATATCACCGGTCGAGATCGCGGGAACGCCGTAGCGCTCGGCGATCCTTGCCGCCTGAGTACCCTTACCGGCCCCGGGCGGGCCGATGATCAGAAGTCTGGTCTGTGTGGTTTCGCTCACTTAAGAAGCCCTTCGTAGTGACGCTGCTGCAGCTGTGCGTCAATCTGCTTAACGGTCTCGAGGCCGACACCCACGATGATGAGGATCGACGCACCACCGAACGGGAAGTTCTGGTTGGCACCGAAGAACGCGAGCGCGATAAGCGGCAGCAGCGCGATCAGACCGAGATAGAGCGAACCGGCACTCGTGATGCGGTTCAGCACGTAATTGAGGTACTCAGCGGTCGGGCGACCGGCGCGAATGCCGGGCACGAAACCACCGTACTTCTTCATGTTGTCGGCGACCTCTTCAGGGTTGAAGGTGATCTGCACGTAGAAGAAGGTGAAGCCGATGCACAGCAAGAAGAACACTGCCATGTAGAACGGCTGGTCGCCCTGCACCAGGTTGTTCGAAATCCAAACGACCCAAGCCTTTGGCTCTTCGCCAACCTTTGGCTGGTTGAACTGCGCAATAAGCATCGGCAGGTACAGAATTGCCGAGGCGAAGATCACAGGGATCACGCCGGCCATGTTGACCTTGATCGGAATGTAGGTGCTGCTACCGCCGTAGGTGCGGCGACCAACGACACGCTTTGCGTACTGCACCGGAATGCGACGCTGCGATTGCTCGACGAACACGACCGCGGCGATCACCACGAGGCCGACGGCGATCACAAAGAAGAAGACCTCCCAGCCCTTCGACTGCTTGATCGTCCAGAGCGCGTTCGGGAACTGAGCGGCGATCGAGGTGAAGATCAGGAGCGACATACCGTTGCCGATGCCGCGCTCGGTGATCAACTCACCGAACCACATGATGAGGCCGGTGCCGGCGGTCAGCGTGAGGATCATGATGATGATCGCCCACCACTCCTGCGACACGAGGTTTTGGCAAGCCTGGTTTGCTGAGGTACCAAACAGCATGCCCGAGCGAGCAACGGTGATCAGCACGGTCGACTGCAGCACTGCGAGTGCGATCGTGAGGTAACGCGTGTACTGGGTCAGCTTGGCCTGGCCGGCCTGGCCTTCCTTGTGCAGCGTCTCAAAGTGAGGAATCACCACGCGCAGCAGCTGCGTAATGATCGACGCCGTAATATACGGCATGATGCCCAGCGAGAAGATCGACAGCTGCAGTAGTGCACCACCGCTGAACATGTTGATCATCTCGTAGATGCCGGAGGTCGCCGATTGGTTGGCGACGAGACAGGCCTGCACGTTGTCGAAGTTAACGAACGGCGCGGGCACAAACGAGCCCAGCCGGAACAATGACACGATCGCGAGCGTGAAGACAATCTTCCGTCGCAGGTCGGGCGTCTTAAAGATCCGTCCGATGGCACTAAACAAGGGCCTGCCTCCTGCAAAAATCTGTAGGTGTGCTCGTCAGAAGCGAACACCAAGAATCCAGCTTACACTGCGCAGCTGGTATGAAAAAGCTGGGGGCCGAGTCGATCTCTTTTCAAAGAAAAGGATCGAGCCCGGCCCCCAACTCGTAACTGCGTAGCGTTACTTAATCTCGCCGCCTGCGGCAACGATCTTCTGCTCGGCCGAGGTCGAAACCTTGTCAACCGAGACAACGAGCTTGACGCTCAAGTCGCCGTCGCCCAGCACCTTGACGGGCTGGTTCTTGCGCACTGCGCCCTTTGCTACGAGATCTTCGATCGTGACCTCTCCACCCTTCGGGTAGAGCTCTGCCAGCTTGGCAACGTTCACGACCTGGTACTCGGTGCGGAACGGGTTCTTGAACCCGCGCAGCTTGGGGGTGCGCATGTGCAGCGGCATCTGCCCACCCTCGAAGCCAGCCTTGACCTGGTAGCGCGCCTTCGAACCCTTGGTGCCGCGGCCTGCGGTCTTACCCTTCGAGCCCTCACCGCGACCCACGCGGGTCTTGGCCTTCTTCGCACCGGGTGCTGGGCGCAGGTGGTGCGCCTTCAGCACGTCGCCGCGCTCTTCGTTGTTCTCGCTCATGCGTCGATCTCCTCAACCTTCACCAGGTGAGCAACAGCGCGCACGTAGCCGCGGTTGATCGGGGTGTCCTCGCGAACGACCGTCTGGCCGATCTTGCGGAGACCCAGGCTGCGCAGCGTATCACGCTGGTTCTGCTTCTCACTGATAACGGACTTCGTCTGCGTAATCTGCAGGCTCTTCTTCTGGGCAGCCATTACGCACCTGCCTTTGCCTTGGCTGCAGCGTCGGCCAGCGCCTTCGCCTCGGCGCGCACGAGGCGAGCCGGAGCGACGCGGTCGAAGTCGAGGCCACGGCGAGCTGCGACGGAGCGAGGCTCCTCGAGCTGCTTCAGCGCCTCAACGGTCGCGTGCACAATGTTCAGGGTGTTCGACGAGCCGAGCGACTTGCTCAGCACGTCGTGGATGCCAGCGCACTCGAGTACGGCGCGCACGGGGCCACCGGCGATAACACCGGTACCTGCGGCAGCGGGACGCAGCAGAACTACGCCAGCTGCTGCCTCACCCTGTACGGGGTGAGGCACGGTGCTGCCAACGCGAGGCACGCGGAAGAAGTTCTTCTTTGCCTCTTCAACGCCCTTCGAGATTGCCAGGGGCACCTCTTTGGCCTTGCCGTAACCGACACCGACGGTACCGTTGCCGTCACCCACCACGACAAGCGCGGTGAAGCTGAAGCGACGGCCGCCCTTGACGACCTTCGACACGCGGTTAATGGTGACCACGCGCTCGAGGAACTGGCTCTCGCTACGGTCACGACCGCCGCGCTCGCCACGGGTGCCACGGTCGCGGCTACCGCGACGCTGTTCGCGGGGCTCGCTACGGTGGTCAGTTGCCTGAGTCTCAGCGCCCTGCGCCGAGGCCTCCTGGGTCTCTGCAGACACTTGCTGCTCCTTCGTCTCTTCGCTCACAGGGTCAGCCCCGCTTCGCGTGCGCCGTCGGCAATTGCTGCAACACGGCCTGCGTACTTGCTGCCACCGCGGTCGAAGACCACGGCATCGATGCCAGCGCCCTTAGCGCGCTCAGCGACCAGCTCACCAACGCGACGAGCCTTAGCGGTCTTGTCTCCGTCGAAGCTGCGCAGATCGGCTTCCATGGTCGAAGCCGAAGCGAGGGTCAGACCCTTGCCATCGTCGATGACCTGCACGAACACGTGACGCGATGAACGGGTAACGACCAGGCGCGGACGCAGCTCGGTACCAACGATCTTCTTGCGCAGGCGAGCGTGGCGGCGAATACGCGCAGCCGCGCGGCCCTTGGCGCGGGAAATGTTAGCGGCCATGGTTACTTACCAGCCTTTCCAGCCTTGCGGCGAACGTTCTCGCCCGCGTAGCGGATGCCCTTGCCCTTGTAGGGTTCTGGCTTCTTCAGCTTGCGGATGTTGGCAGCGACCTCGCCGACGGCCTGCTTCGAGATACCGCTGACCGAGATCTTGGTGTTGCCCTCAACGGCGAGCGTGACGCCCTCAGGAGCATCGAAGAACACCGGGTGCGAGAAGCCGAGTGCGAGCTCGAGGCCTGCACCCTTCTGCTGAACGCGGTAACCGGTTCCGACAACCTCGAGCTGCTTTGCGTAGCCCTCGGTTACACCGATGATGTCGTTGTTGATGAGCGTGCGGGTCAGACCGTGCAGCGCTCGTGAAGCGCGCTCATCGTCGGGGCGGGTGACGAGCACCTGACCCTCTTCGAGAGCAACGCGGATGGGCTCAGCGACGACGAGCGACAGCTCGCCCTTCGGACCCTTGACCGTGACCTGCTGGCCATCGATCTTGATGTCTACACCACCGGGAACGGTGATGGGAAGCTTACCAATACGTGACATAACGGCTTACCACACGTAGGCCAGCACTTCGCCGCCCACGCCCTTCTGCTCAGCCTCACGGCCCGTGAGGAGCCCCGAGGAGGTGGACAGGATAGCAATACCAAGACCGCCGAGCACGCTCGGAATCTCAGTCGAACCCGCGTACACGCGAAGGCCGGGCTTTGAAACCCGCTTGATGCCCTCGATCGAACGCTCGCGGTTCGGGCCGTACTTCAGTGACATGGTGAGGGTCGAGCCGACGCGTGCGTCCTCAACCTTCCAGTCAGCGATGTAGCCTTCGCTCTTCAGGATCTCGGCGATTCGCTGCTTCAGCTTCGAGCTGGGGAGCGAAACGTCATCGTGGTGCGCACTGTTTGCGTTGCGCAGCCGGGTCAGCATATCTGCGACCGGATCGGTCATCGTCATAAGTGACTCTTCTTTCTCGCCTGGTATCGACTGCCGTTACACGACAGACGACCTGGGTGACATGCGGAGGGGCACCCCGGATACCCGGGGTGCCGATCCACTTGGACTATTCAGTTATTCAGACTTGAACGGGAAGCCGAGTGCGCGAAGCAGCGCACGACCCTCGTCGTCGGTCTTTGCGGTAGTCACGACAGTGATGTCGAAACCACGCACGCGATCAATCTTATCCTGATCAATCTCGTGGAACACACTCTGCTCGGTCAAACCGAAGGTGTAGTTGCCGTTTCCGTCGAACTGCTTGGGCGAAAGGCCGCGGAAATCGCGGATACGCGGCAGTGCGAGGGTAACGAGGCGGTCCATGAACTCCCAGGCGCGGTCACCACGGAGGGTGACGTGTGCGCCAATGGCCTGGCCCTCGCGCAGCTTGAACTGCGCGATGCTCTTGCGAGCCTTGGTGACCATGGGCTTCTGGCCGGTGATCTTGACGAGGTCAGCGACTGCGCCCTCGATCACCTTGCTGTCACGAGCTGCCTCGCCGACACCAGTGTTCACGACGATCTTCACGAGACCGGGAACCTGCATGACGTTGGCGTAGCCGAACTCCTCGCGCAGAGCAGGAACGATTTCGCTCCGGTACTTCTGCTTCAGGCGCGGCAGGGCAGTGTTAGCTGCTACAGCAGTCTCAGTCATTAGAGATCCTTCCCTGACTTCTTGGCGTAGCGAACGCGCACGGTCTTCTTGACACCGTTCTTCTCGACCTCTTCGACGCGGAAGCCAACACGCGTGGGCTTCTTGGTCTTGGGGTCAACAAGAGCGACGTTCGAGACGTGAATCGGAGCCTCATGGGTCTCGATTCCGCCCTCGTTGGTGCCGCGCGAGCTCTGGCCCTGACGCACGTGCTTCTTGACGTAGTTCACGCCTTCGACAATCACGCGATCGGTTTCCTTGAGCACCTCGAGCACGTGGCCCTGCTTGCCCTTGTAGCCGCCGCGCTCCTGCGTAGCGCCCGAGATGACCTCTACGAGATCACCCTTCTTGATCTTTGCGCCCATAGGACTAGATCACCTCCGGTGCGAGCGAGACGATCTTCATGAACTTCTTGTCGCGAAGCTCACGGCCGACCGGCCCGAAGATACGGGTGCCGCGGGGCTCCCCGTCTGCCTTCAGAATGACCGCAGCGTTCTCGTCGAACGCGATGTACGAGCCGTCAGCACGACGGGTCGACTTGCGGGTGCGAACGACGACAGCCTTAACGACGTCGCCCTTCTTGACGTTACCGCCCGGGATCGCGTCCTTAACGGTCGCGACGATGGTGTCACCGAGGCCCGCGTAGCGGCGCTTCGATCCCCCGAGCACACGAATCGTGAGCAACTCCTTGGCGCCGCTGTTGTCGGCAACCTTGAGTCGTGATTCCTGCTGAATCAATTGATTACTCCTTCACTCAGTAAGCCGAGGCTTACTTCGCCTTCTCGAGGATCTCGACCAGGCGCCACCGCTTGGTTGCGCTCTGCGGGCGGGTCTCGTGGATGAGCACGAGATCGCCGATGCCGGCGATGTTCTGCTCATCGTGTGCCTTGACCTTCGACGAACGACGCATCACCTTGCCGTAGAGCGGGTGCTTCACGCGATCCTCGACCTCAACGACGATGGTCTTGTCCATCTTGTCGCTGACGACGTAGCCACGACGTGCCTTGCGGTAGCCGCGCTGTTCGGTTTCAACCTCAGCAGTCATTGTTACGCCTCCTTCGTCTCGGTAGTAGCCGATTCTGCAGCGGCGTCAGCCTGCTCGGCCTTCTTGGTGCTCTTCTTCGCGGTTGCCTTTGCCGGAGCGGCAGCAGGCGTTGCACGAATACCGAGCTCACGCTCGCGAAGCACCGTGTAGATGCGCGCGATATCGCGCTTCACCTGGCGCACACGACCGTGGCTTTCCAGCTGGCCGGTAGCCGACTGGAATCGAAGGTTGAACAGCTCAGCCTTTGCCTTCTTCAGCTCTTCAGCCAGTCGCTCGTTCTCGAAAGTATCGAGTTCGGTGATGGCAAGATCCTTGCTTCCGATAGCCATTACGCGTCGCCCTCCTCGCGCTTGATGATGCGGGCCTTCAATGGCAGCTTGTGAATCGCGCGGGTCATTGCCTCGCGAGCCAGCTGCTCATCGACACCGGCGACCTCGAAGAGGACGCGACCCGGCTTGACGTTAGCGACCCACCACTCGGGCGAGCCCTTACCCGAACCCATGCGGGTTTCGGCGGGCTTCTTCGTGAGCGGACGGTCTGGGTAGATGTTGATCCACACCTTGCCACCACGCTTGATGTGACGGGTCATCGCGATACGAGCGGACTCGATCTGACGGTTCGTCACGTAAGCGGGGGTCAGGGCCTGGATACCGAACTCACCAAAGGTGACCTTGTTGCCACCCTTGGACATACCGCTGCGGCTGGGGTGGTGCTGCTTACGGTATTTGACTCGACGGGGAATCAGCATGAGTTACTTCTCCGCTCCTGCTGCAGCGGGTGCAGCCTCGGCCTGAGCGCCACGGGGCGCACGGCGGCGGTCGCCGCGATCGCGCGACGGCTTCTGGGCCGCCTGCTCGCGAGCGAGTTCCTTGTTGGTGAGATCGCCCTTGTAGATCCAGACCTTCACGCCGATGCGGCCGAAGGTGGTCTTGGCCTCGTAGAAGCCGTAGTCGATGTTCGCGCGAAGGGTGTGCAGCGGCACGCGACCCTCGCGGTAGAACTCCGAGCGGCTCATCTCAGCACCGCCGAGGCGGCCCGACACCTGGATACGAACGCCCTTGGCACCGGCGCGCTGAGCACCCTGCAGGCCCTTGCGCATTGCGCGGCGGAAAGCCACGCGCGCAGCGAGCTGCTCGGCGATGCCCTGAGCGACGAGCTGAGCGTCAGCCTCGGGGTTCTTCACCTCGAGGATGTTCAGCTGGATCTGCTTGCCGGTGAGCTTCTCGAGGTCAGCGCGGATGCGCTCAGCCTCGGCGCCACGGCGGCCGATCACGATGCCAGGGCGTGCCGAGTGAATATCGACACGCACGCGGTCGCGGGTGCGCTCGATCTCAACGCGGCTGACGCCGGCGCGATCAAGCTGCTGGGTCAGGTGCTGGCGGATCTTGATGTCCTCGGCGAGGTAGTCAGCGTAACGCTGGCCCTTCTTCGTCGAGTCCGAGAACCAACGCGACACGTGGTCGGTGGTGATCCCGAGGCGGAAGCCGTAGGGATGAATCTTCTGGCCCATTACTTGGCTCCCTTCTTTGCAGCTACCAGTTCATCAGCGCTCTGCAGAACGATGGTGATGTGGCTCGTGCGCTTGTTGATGCGGAACGCGCGACCCTGTGCACGGGGGCGGAAACGCTTGAGCGTTGCACCCTCGTCCACGAATGCGCGGGCGATAACGAGCTCGTCCTCATTGAGGCGCAGGTTCTCGTTGTCAGCCTTTACACGAGCGTTAGCGATGGCCGAAGCCACCAGCTTGAAAATCGGCTCCGAAGCGGCCTGCGGGGCGAACTTCAGGATGGCCAGGGCCTCCTGTGCGTTCTTGCCACGAACCAGGTCAACGACACGACGAGCCTTCTGGGGGGTAACGCGGATATGACGCACGCGGGCGATCGACTCCACCATTTCTCTTCCTCCTTCACGTCACCGCGTTAGCGGCGACGGCCCTTCTTGTCGTCCTTCACGTGGCCGCGGAAGGTACGAGTGGGCGCGAACTCGCCCAGCTTGTGGCCAACCATGGTTTCGGTGACGAATACGGGGATGTGCTTGCGACCGTCGTGCACAGCGATGGTGTGACCCAGCATTGCGGGGATGATCATCGAGCGGCGCGACCAGGTCTTGATCACGTTATTGGTGCCAGCTTCGTTCTGGGCAACCACCTTGTGAAGCAGGTGGTTGTCAACGAAGGGGCCCTTCTTGAGACTACGAGGCATCTTCTACTCCTTACCTGCCTGTTAGCGCTTCTTGCCGGTTTGGCGGCGACGAACAATGAGCTTGTCGCTTTCCTTGTTGGCCTTACGCGTGCGGCCTTCTTTCTGGCCCCACGGGCTGACCGGGTGACGGCCACCTGAGGTGCGGCCTTCGCCACCACCGTGCGGGTGATCGACCGGGTTCATCACGACACCACGAACGGTCGGGCGGACGCCCTTCCAACGCATGCGGCCGGCCTTGCCCCAGTTGATGTTCGACTGCTCGGCGTTGCCCACCTCGCCGACGGTTGCGCGGCAGCGCAGGTCGACGTTGCGGATTTCACCCGAGGGCAGACGCAGCTGCGCGTAGGGGCCGTCCTTTGCGACGAGACGCACCGAGGCACCAGCCGAGCGAGCCATCTTTGCACCGCCACCGGGCTTCAGCTCAATGGCGTGAATCACGGTACCGGTCGGGATGTTCTTCAGCGGCAGGTTATTGCCTGGCTTGATGTCGGCAGCGGGGCCGGCCTCAATGGTGTCGCCCTGCTTCAGCTTGTTCGGAGCGATGATGTAGCGCTTGGTGCCGTCAACGTAGTGCAGCAGAGCGATACGGGCAGTACGGTTCGGGTCGTACTCAATATGAGCGACCTTTGCGTTTACGCCATCCTTGTCGTGACGACGGAAGTCGATGACGCGGTACTGACGCTTGTGGCCACCGCCGATGTGGCGAGTGGTGATGCGACCCTGGTTGTTACGACCACCGGTCTTCGGCAGCGGACGCAGCAGCGACTTTTCGGGGGTCGAGCGCGTGATCTCAGCGAAATCGGCGACGCTCGAACCGCGACGACCCGGGGTCGTCGGCTTGTACTTACGAATTCCCATGTTGTTTCCTCTTCGCTTCCGAGCTACAGCGCAGCCGTGAAGATGTCGATGGTGCCCGACTTCAGGGTCACAATGGCACGCTTGGTGTCCTTGCGCTTGCCCATGCCGAACTTCGTGCGGCGGGTCTTGCCCTTGCGGTTGAGAGTGTTGATCTTGTCGACCTTCACACCGAAGACCTGCTCAATAGCGAACTTGATCTCGGTCTTGTTAGCGGTCGGTGCAACCTCAAAGGTGTACTGACCGTTGCGGTCGATCAGCCCGTAGCTCTTCTCAGAAACGATCGGGCGAATGATCACGTCGTGTTGCGACTTGTTCAGGCTCACTTCGAGGCCTCCTTCTGGCCACGAGCCTCGACGAAGATGTCGAAAGCGGCCTTGGTGAAGACGAGGTCATCGCTGACGACAACGTCGTATGCGTTGATCTGATCCTGGTACAGCACGTGAACCTGGGGCAGGTTGCGCACGCTCAGCACGGTCAGCTCGTCTTCGCGGTCAACAACCACGAGAACGCGCTTGCCCGGTGCGACTGCTGCGAGGTACTCGCGAGCTGCCTTGGTGCTGGGCTTGCCCTCAATGCCGAAGCTCTCGACGACGTGCAGGCGGTTTGCGCGAGCGCGATCGCTCAGCAGACCCACCAGCGCAGCGGCGATCATCTTCTTGGGGGTGCGCTGCGAGTAGTCGCGAGGCACGGGACCGTGCACAATGCCACCACCGCGGTGCTGCGGCATACGGACCGAACCCTGACGAGCGCGGCCGGTGCCCTTCTGCTTGAAGGGCTTAACGCCTGAACCGCTGACTTCGCCGCGGGTCTTGACTTTGTGAGTACCCTGGCGCGCAGCTGCGAGCTGAGCGGTCACCACCTGGTGAATCAGGGGCACGTTGGTTTCAGCGCCGAAGAGCGACTCGGGCAGATCGACCTTGCCGGCCTTCTTGCCCTTTGCGTCGACGACGTCGAGCTTGGTAGCGGTAGCCATGAACTACGCCCCCTTCACTG